>DASXEG010000043.1:0-14360 GCA_036490235.1 Candidatus Sulfotelmatobacter sp.
CGACGGCGGCCTTGGCATGCAGAATGCTGGTGCGGGTGGCGTCGTCGACGTTTCTTCCGGTCTCTGCCGCATACACGAGCAGGCGCAGGGCGTCGTCCACGGCCCGGGAAAAATCGGGCTGCGGTTTCCAGGCGGGCTGATTGCCCGCTACTGTCTCGGCAATTTTCTTTCGGTGCCACTGGAACAGATGCATTCCCGAAACTCCTCTGGGCATCCGGCAACCAAGCCTGTTCGTGCTCCGCAGCGCGAACAGAATTCACGCCTCAGATAAATCGTGAGGAATATCGGGTTTTCGTTACACGAAAAATAGAGATTAACAATTCCTAGGTTTTGGTTAGACGCCGTTGGGTCGCTGGCGAATGAGTGAAAGGAACTCCGAACGAGTCTCTTCACAGTCGCGGAAGAGTCCGAGCATGGACGAAGTAACGGCGGCGGAGTGCTGCTTTTCAACGCCGCGCATCATCATGCACAAATGGCGGGCTTCGATGACTACGCCTACGCCTTGCGGCTCGATAACTTTCTGGATGGTCTCTGCGATTTGGGTGGTGAGGCGCTCCTGAATTTGAAGGCGGCGGGAGAAGACTTCGATGAGGCGCGGAACTTTGCTGAGGCCGATGACTTTCCCGTTCGGAATGTAGGCCACGTGCACCTTGCCGAAGAACGGCAGCAGGTGATGCTCGCACAGGCTGAACATTTCGACGTCTTTGACAATGACCATTTCGTCGTAGGGTTCGGTGAAGAGTGCGCCTTTGAGCAGGGCTTCGGGATCTTCGTTGTAGCCGCGGGTCAGGAACTCCATGGCTTTGCGCACGCGAGCAGGGGTTTGCTGCAGGCCTTCGCGGTTGGGATCTTCGCCGAGGCGGACCAGCATTTCGCGGACGAGATCTTCGTAGGTCGCGCTGGTTAAGGTGGTCAATTCCCTGGTTTGATCGGTTGAGTTTTTCATAGTTGGTCGGAGTGCATAGGTCCTTCGCTTCGCTCAGGATGACATCTCTTGATGCAACTTCCCTACCCCTGCGTATTCGAAGGAGTTCATCATCGTTTCTTCCAGCCGTACTCTTTCCAGATGCGCGGGACTGAAGCCACGCTGCACTATTTCGTAGATGTGGAGGCAGAGGTTTTCGGTGGTGGGCACGGCTTCTTCGAACTCGGGGAGAGTGTTTAGATTTTCTTTGTCGTAGCGGTTCAGCACTTCCCTTTCGATGAAATTGTCCAGATCCACCAAGTTGAAGATCATGCCGGTCTGGGTATTGACCTGGCCGCTCAATGTGACTTGCAACGTGTAGTTGTGGCCGTGGCCGTAGGGATTGTTGCATTTGCCGTATGTGGATTCGTTTTCGGCCTCGGACATTTTGTCGCTGTGCAGGCGATGGGAAGCGGAGAAAAGATATCGGCGGGAGAGATGGGCTTTCATGTTCTCTCGCTCTGTTTGCTTCGATTTTTAAACACAGAGGACACAGAGGTGCACGGGGTAGGTCGCTCTGCGTTCGTTCCCATTACTTTTCTTCTCCGTAGAAATCTACGAACAGGTCGGGGGTTTCGTAGACACGGATCCGGTGGAGTTGGGCTTTCTGTAATTTCTTCTCCAAGCGCTGCCAGATGGCGATGGCGATGTTTTCTGTGGTCGGAATCTGGTGCAGGAATTCGGGAACTTCTTTGTTGAGAAAGCGGTGGTCCATGGCGTCGAGGACTTCGCGGTGCATGATCTCTTTGAGTTGTTTGAGGTCGATTACGAAGCCCGAGCGCGGATCGACTTCGCCTTTTACGGTCACTTCGAGCGTGTAGTTGTGGCCGTGGCCGTTGGGGTTGTTGCATTTGCCGAAGATGCGCTGGTTTTCTTCCGCGGAAAAAGCGGGATTGTGGTAGTAGTGCGAGGCGGAGAATTCGGCTTTGCGGGTTAGGTAGAGCATCAAAATCAGTTCTCAGTTGCCAGTTCTCAGCTTTTCGTGACTAGTGGTCCGCGGAGTAATTCGAAAGCTCGAGTTTCGTTGTCGATTGTTGGTTAACTTTCGCTCTCCCAGCGGCTTGATCGCGCAGGTGCGGCCCTTCCAGTTGACATTACCCCTCTCATGGGCTCGCCTGGAGCGGAGCAGCAGGTAGGCGAACACTGGCATTCCGAACAGTGCACCGAGAAGGGTCATGCCGGAGGTGAAATTCGCGTTTCGCAGCCTCGCGGTGAGAAAGATAAAGCTAGCAACGAAGACTGCGCACCACGGCCAAAAGTTGGCCCGAATGGCAAATGCTAAGACCAACGCGGTCCAAGTAATTCCCCAGAGTAGTAGTGTTTTCGCCGCGAGAAATCCTGCCTGAGGAAACAGCAGTACGAGATTCTTCGTCCAACCTTCGCGGAGTTGCGCAAAGTTGCGGTACATGCGGGTGCGAACAGAGTCCCCGGCATAGCGGAAAACGATTTTTCTGCCACTGCGTTTGATGGCGCGGGCCAGGGCCACGTCTTCCAGGATTTCGTTTGCGATGGCGGCGTGGCCGCCTACAGCGTCATAGGCTTCGCGCGTGATCAGGATGTATTGGCCGTTTGCAGCTGCGACGGGCGAGTGCGGATCGCGCACCTTTGAAGGCGGATATTGGCGCGCCAGTTCGGCAAAGACTACAGGCAGCACCGACATCTCCCAGAAGGTAACGGCGATTTGCCCGGGCGAGTAGGAGAGCATGTCCGCTTCATTCTCGCGGGCTTCAGCCAGCGCCCGAGCTAGAGAACCGGGAACATGTATCGTGTCGGCGTCGGTGAACAGAAGCCATTCTCCTTTGGCGGCGCGAACTCCAGCCGTTACGGCGTTGTTCTTGCCGGTCCAGCCCAGGGGAAGTTCGGGGGCTTCGAAAACGCAAACACCTCGGTCTGAAAACGAATCGGCAATTTCGCGAGTGCGGTCGGTCGAGTCGTCGTCAACTACGAGTATTTCGAAGACCACGCCACTTTGCGAGATCAGCGATTCCAGACAAGTTGCGAGGTTGGCTTCTTCATTGCGCGCGGGAACGACGATGGACACTGCGGGGCGCGTGGGAGCTGGAGCGTTCGCGGGCATGGTGCGAATCTATTATTATAGCGGGGTGCGACGCTTTCCTCCTTCTTTCACTCGCTGTTCCATGGTTTCCTGCTCTGTTGAAGAATTCTCGGCAAATGAGATAAAGGCGATAAACACAGAGGGCACGGGGTTTCCCAGGGTAAGTCGGTTTGGGCTTCTCTTTGCGCTGCTGGCGTTGCTATCTTTCTGGGGTTGTTACAGCGGGACGCGGCCGGCGCGGATTGGGACGGCGGCACCCGATTTCACGGTTAAGGATGCGGACCATAGCGTTACTTTGAGCCAGCTTAAGGGGCAGGTTGTGGTTTTGAATTTTTGGGCTACGTGGTGTCCACCTTGTATTGAAGAGATGCCGTCGCTGATGGAAATGCAGCAGCGTTTGAAGGCTAAGGGAGTGACCGTGCTGGCGATCAGCGTGGATGCGAACGCGGGCGACTATCACCAGTTTTTGAAAGATCACAACGTGAATCTATTATCGGTGCGCGATGCCGATCAGAAGAGCAATGGCTTGTATGGAACGGCCAAGTTTCCCGAGACTTATATCATCGACCGCAACGGGATTGTGCGGCGCAAGTTTATTGGGGCGGTGGATTGGACGGCGCCGGACGTGATTGAGTATTTGGAGAAGTTGTAGGGGTTTCAACTCCGACCACTATGTTTAGTTAGAGGTAGGGATTCTTCGGCTTGCGCTCGCTAGCGCTCGCGACTTCGCTCAGAATGACAATGAATTAAGCCTCGTGGGATTCTTGCTGGGCAGAACGCGCTGCGCCATTCAGTCACAGCCTCGCATTCCGCAGGCGCAGGGCGTTTGCGATCACTGACACCGAACTGAAGCTCATGGCCGCAGCGGCGAAGATTGGGCTGAGCAGCCAGCCGAAAAACGGATATAAAACGCCGGCGGCAATGGGAACTCCAATTGCGTTGTAGATGAAAGCGAAAAATAAATTCTGACGGATGTTGCGCATGGTGGCCTTACTCAAGGCGCGGGCGCGGACAATTCCGCTGAGATCGCCTTTGACCAGCGTGATGCCGCCGCTTTCCATGGCTACGTCGGTACCGGTGCCCATGGCTATGCCGACGTTGGCCTGAGCCAGCGCGGGAGCGTCGTTAATGCCATCGCCAGCCATGGCTACCACTCTTCCCTGCTCTTGCAGTTTGTGAATGATCTCCAGTTTTTCTTCGGGTAGAACTTCAGCTTTGAATTCGTCGATGCCGAGCGTCGCCGCAATTTTCGCAGCAGCGGTGTGGTGGTCGCCGGTGATCATCACGATCCGGAGGTTCTGTGCGCGCAGGCGGCGAAGGGCAGCAGGGGTCGATTCTTTAATCGGGTCGGTGACGGCGACATGTCCTGAATATTCGCGATTCACTGCGATAAAGATCGTAGTTGCGTCTTCGGTTTTGCCATAACTGAAACTCGATTCCGGCCTGAGCGCTCCGACTTCCTGCATGAATGCAAGATTGCCAAGGGCAACTCGCTTTCCATCTACCGTGCCTTGAATGCCTTTGCCGGGTGTGTTTATGACGTCTGAGGGCTCGGAGAGTCTTAGTCCGCGCGCCATGGCGGCCTGCACAATCGCGGCGCCGAGAGGATGTTCGCTGGCGCGTTCCAGGCTGGCGGCGAGGCGCAGGGCTTCATCGCCCTGAGATAGATTCGCCGGGCTGTAAGCGACCAATTTGGGTTTGCCTTCCGTAAGCGTGCCCGTTTTATCGACGACCAGTGTGTCGACCTTTTCAAGAGTCTCGAGGGCATCGGCGTTCTTGATGAGCACACCTGCGCGCGCTCCGCGGCCAACGCTTACCATGATCGCCATCGGCGTTGCCAGGCCCAGCGCGCAAGGGCAAGCGATGATGAGCACGGCCACTGCGTTGACCAGCGCGTGAGCGAGACGCGGTTGCGGTCCGAACATAAACCATGCGATGAATGTGATAACCGCCGCGGCTATGACTGCCGGAACAAACCATTCGGAGACGCGATCGGCCAGGCGTTGGATAGGCGCGCGGGTGCGTTGGGCCTGGCCTACCAGTTGGACGATTCGAGCCAGCAGCGTGTCGCTGCCTACACGCTCGGCCTGCATGATGAAGGAGCCGGCGCCGTTGATGGTTGCGCCGATGACTTTGCTTTGCGGCGATTTTTCTACCGGAATCGATTCGCCGGTGATCATCGATTCGTCGCTCGAGCTGCGACCTTCGAGGATCACGCCATCGACCGGCACTTTTTCGCCGGGGCGCACGCGGAGGCGATCGCCGGGGTGAATTTGATCGAGAGGAACATCTTTTTCCGTGCCATCGTTCTTGAGGAGCCGCGCGGTTTTTGGGGTGAGATCGAGCAGGGCGCGGATGGCGGCGCTGGTGCGGCTGCGGGCGCGGAGTTCCATCACCTGGCCCAGCAGAACGAGCGTGACGATCGCGGCGGCGGCTTCGAAATAGACGTCGGGGTAGCCCGAAATATTTCGAGAAGCGGTGCGGAGCGATAGGGGAAAAACTTGCGGAGCCAGCGCTGCTACCAGGCTGTAGACGTAGGCCACGCCTGTGCCCATCCCGATCAGCGTGAACATGTTGGGGCTACGATTGACCAGGGACGTCCAGAAGCGCTGAAAGAATGGCCAGCCGCACCAGAGAACGACCGGCGTGGCCAGCAGAAGTTCGATTCGCGGCAGATTGATGATCAGGCCGTTGATGTTCAGGTCAATGGTGAATTTAAAGGTGTCCGAGATCATGCTGCCCATTGCGATCACGAGCAGAGGGGCGGTGAGGACCACACTCACCCAGAAACGGCGGGTCATGTCGCGAAGCTCGGGATTGTCTTCTGGCGCAGAGGCGGCTGTGCGGGGTTCGAGCGCCATACCGCAGATTGGGCATGAACCCGGTTCGGTCCGGACGATTTCGGGGTGCATGGGACAGGTATATTCGGTGCGCGTGGCAGCTATGGGAATCTCGGGCTCAAGAGCCATGCCGCAGGAGGGACAAGGCCCGGGCTTGGACTGGCGGACTTCGGGGCACATGGGGCAGACATAATCCGTCTCAGATGGGGTGACCGGAGCGGGCTTTCGAATAGAGTTTGAAGCGGCGGATAGTGACGTCAACTTTGGTGCACCGATTGTCATCAGTCCCAAGGTTTCGGGTGACGGGTTCAGATATTTGTTGGGGTCCGATTTGAATTTTTCGACACACGACGCGCAACAGAAGTAGCGATTTTGGCCGTCGTGCTGGTAAATGTGCTTCGCAGTGGCGGGGTTGACGGTCATCCCGCAGACAGGGTCGCGTTCCAGGCTTGACGGTGGTTGGGTCGACATTCTTGGGCCGAGTATTCCAGATTTCTCAAAAATGGTCGAAAAACCTTAAGCACAGAGGACACAGGAGATCACAGAGAGGAAACGCCGGTGTCACTCGGTTCGATGGAATATGTTTTATATTGGATTCACGGCTCACGTGCCAGCTCTTTTGTTGAATGTGTGTGAGAAAAGGATGAGGGGCAATTATGACTTATCTGGACGTGGTTTATCGTTATGGATCGGTGCCTGGCGAGAACGAATTGCGCGCAATTGACGGGGTGCGCGAAGTCTATGGCATTCGAGGCGTGTGGTTTAACGAGGCCGAGCGTACGGTGCGAGTGGGGTATGACGGTTCGCGGTTGAAAGCCGACGCCGTGGCGAAGCTGCTTCGGCAGGCAGGCATCGATCTGGTGGAGAAGCTGGTTTTGGCCTGATTCAGCCAGCGCCGAGTCGGCATAATCCAAAGAAGCTGGGGGAGTTAGCTTCTTTGAAGGGGGAGTTAGAATTTACCTGGTTTTCCCATTAACAAGCGGAAGAGAAATTACAACTCAGCTTGCAACCTCTGAAAAACTAGTCCGGGGAGGGCTAGCGATAGCGTCATCGACTTCGGCCTTGCAACTCTGATTTTGCAAGGGGCGTCCGAGAGAACCTCTGGCCGAAGTCATCCTCGGATCGCCCCGTTGCGCGCCACTTCGTCTGTTGTAAGTTGTTGCAGATAGCGTGCCATTCTCTAAGGTACTCATAATATTGGCACCACGATTTTGCGGTTTGTAGGAATTGCTCTGCGCACGGGAAAGAATTACTTCTGCCGGTGCAAATGTGCACGGCAGGGCCAGGAGGTTCTGTTGAAATCGGCCATGGACGCGGTGTCTTGCGGGCTGAAACGTTATGATCCGCCCCAATGCAATTTTAGCTCACCTTTGGAGTGGGCAATGGTGAGCCGGCCGCAAAGCGCTCCGACCAACGGATCCTCCCCGTTGCCTGCATAACGACCAGCAAGGTAATGATGGCGATCACTGTGATCGCGAGGCCCGTAAATCCTTTCCAGAAAAAGGCGTAGGAAAATAGGACCAGGTAGACAAGCTGTGCGGCACCGGCCTCGAAGACTGCGAACCTGAGGCCTACCACGACTCGCAGATAACTAACCACCAGCCCCACGGAGACTACCGACGATATAACCATAGCCACGTGAATTGAGACATGGTCCACAAGATAGGCCAGCAGTAGATGGAAGGCAAAGAAGGCGGCGGCTAGAAAGAAATAATTCATGGGATGAAGCTCGATTTTTCTCAGCGTGGTGATGATGAACATGAGGAAAAAGAAAAAGAAGAGTGAAATCGGCGCGGCATAACTGATTTCGCCAGCCAGGGGTCCGGGCTGAAGCTTGGCTGGCATCGTCATGCCTATTTGAAAGCCGGCAATCAGATTAGAGTATTGCCAGATCAGTTCCCAGCCGCCGGGAATAAGGCGCTTGGACGTGGGCGAGAGCGTGTCGTCGGCGAAATCGACGTCGCGAAAATCGGTCTGGATAGTGAGCGTAAAGTCACGCGCCTGTGCGACGCCGTCTCCCAACTGATAGCGCCAAGTGTTCAGGCCCTGCGAGCGATACGCAACTTGCAGATTGGCTGTGTCGCCCGGCTTCAGCGTTGCCTGAACTGTAGCGCCTGAATCGTCGGTTGAGGGCACGACCGGTTGGCCGTTTACGCTCATCCGCAAACCGTCATAGATGGCTTTCTGCGCCGGAAACTTCAGGCGGAAATCGACCAAATGGTCCTGAGCGGTATCGTTGCGAAAAGAATAGTCACCGGAGAAGGCAAGTGTGTAGGTGCTGTACCATAGAAGCCCTTTTTGCCTCGGCGTGAGATTGAACTTCACATGAATTCGGCTGGCGTCGAGAGGGAGCAGGAGCTGGCACGGCACGTTCCGGCTATGAAGTACTACCCTTCCTTTTTCGACCGTGCTCGAACTCACAGTGTCATTGACCGTATAGATGGCCGTTGGTGGCGACTGCAGTTGCTCACTGCCCCAAGTCGATGCGACATGGCCCTGCAGTTGGTCATTGCTGCTGTACGTGCGAGAGAAAATGGTCGCTCCCAGAACGATCCAGGCGATAGTGGTGCAAACGAAAATGACAACGAGCGCTAGAATTTGTCGGAGCAAGAATTTTTCTCTCCAGGCGACGAGCCGCGGCTCTTACCTTGCAAGGAAGGAACCCTGTTGGGGCGGATTGAGAGGAAAAGACTTAGGTGCAGAATACGTGTATCAGCGGGAACACGGTGTGTCAGCGCGCAGACGGAGGGTAGGGCAGAACCTCAGCTGGCCAACTTCCGGAGAAACTCGCGTTCGTCCATGCGGTACTTGAAGGCTTTGCGTCCGTCGATGAAAACGACGGGAACTTGGTCATTGAACTCGCGGCGAAGCTCGGCGTCCGCGTCCACATCGATTTCCTTCCAGGTGAATCCGCCACGTCGAGCGAGCTTGGTGAGACTTTCCTTTACCAGCTCGCAAAGGTGACAGCCTTTACGTGAATAGACCACGACCTGACGGAGGAGCTCCACGGGTGGATTGTAGCGTTCGGGAATCCACAGAATCCACTGAGAAATTGTTAAGGATTGTAAAGAGCTGTGCGTGGACGTTAACGGCGGTCAGGTTAGTGGACCAGTTGGCCCTTCCGAGCCTACCATCGCGGTCAAGGTAGAATTCCACCATGCGAGATCCCGCAAAACCGTTGCGTGGCAAAACCTGCCTTATCACCGGCGCGGCCCGGCGGCTGGGACGGGCCTCGGCGCTGGCTCTGGCGGAGGCGGGAGCGGATGTCGCCATCACTTTCCGCAATTCAGCGCGTGATGCACAGCGCACCGTGGTTGACCTCTCGAGCCTCGGCGTGCGGGCGTTTGCTTTGCGCTGCGATGTGACCGACGAGGCCAGCGTGAAAGCGATGATACGCGAGGCAGGACGAGAACTTGGGCGGATCGACATTCTGGTGAACAACGCCGGCAATTACGAGACCGCTGAGTTTGAACGCCTGACGGTGCGGCAATGGGACGCCATCTTTGCTTCGAATACGCGTGGGCCATTTCTGGTTTCGCGGGAAGCGCTGAGGTGGATGCGGCGCGTGAGGCCGAAGGGTCAAAAGATTGAGGCAAAGATTATCAATATGGGGTCGCTCGGCGGATTGCGGCCCTGGGCTACACATGCGCATTATTGTTCGTCCAAGGCTGCACTGCACATGCTGACGAAAGTCATGGCCAAGGCGCTTGCGCCGGAGATTGCAGTGAATGCGGTCGCACCCGGCATGATTGATCTCGGCGAGAAGTCGGCGGCAGCATTTATGCGGCGCATGGCGAAACTAACTCCCATGCAGCGCAACGGGCGCGGCGATGAAATCGCTGCTGCGGTGCTGTTTTTCGCTACTGCACCGCAGTTTGTTACCGGACAGATTCTGGCTGTCGATGGCGGGCTGGGATTGTGAGCTGGAAAGGCCTTGTCACTAAGGGCTCACTTCTTGCGACAGCGCGGCTCAGGGTATAGTTGGGCCAATGAAAAAGATTAAGAAAGAGTCTGCAGCAAAGTTGGCGGTTGCTCCGCGTGTTGCCATCGCGATTATGGCGGCGGGCAAAGGGACGCGGCTTAAATCGCGATTGCCAAAGGTTTTGCACGAAGTTGGCGGCAAGCCGTTGCTCGCTCACGTAATTACGGCGGCTGTGCGGGTTGTTCCACCCAGCGATGTCTTTGCCATCATCGGGCACGAGGCCGATCGGGTTCGTGCGGCTGTTTCTACGGCCGGTGTCAACTTCGTCGTGCAGCCGGAGCAACGCGGAACCGGACATGCTCTGATGATCGCCCGCTCTGCGCTGTCGTCCTACGACCACGTCATCGTTCTTTCCGGCGACGCGCCGCAGATCACTGCACAAACTATTGCGAAGTTGTTGAATTTTCATTTGGACGAAGGCGCGGCGATGACATTGTTGAGCGCAGAACTTAATCCGCCTACGGGTTACGGCCGAGTCTTGCGGAAGAATGCGCGCAGTGCTGAGGTTCAGGCAATCGTCGAAGAAAAATCCGCGACTCCGGCGCAGAAGAAGCTGCGCGAGATTAATGCCGGGTTCTACGTTTTCGATGTGCAGAAATTGTTTTCGCATATCGGACAGCTCTCCACCAATAACACACATGCCGAGTATTACCTGACTGATATGGCGGAAGTTCTGCGCAAGGATGGAGAGCGCGTCGTGGGATGGAAAACCGAGGATCCCGCGGAAATTCTGGGAGCGAATACGCGCGCCGAGCTTTCGCTCATCGATCAGCAAATGCGCATGCGCAAATGCCAGCAGTTAATGGCGGATGGCGTGACGATCTTCTATCCGGAGACCTGCGTTATTGACAGCGATGTTGAAATCGATGCCGATACTGTGGTCGAGCCTTTTGTGCAGATTCTCGGTCGCACGAGAATTGGAGCGGACTGCAGGATTCGTTCGTATTCGGTTATCGGGGATTCGGAGATTGCCGAGGGCGTTCTGGTTCGTCCAGGATGCATCCTTGATAGCGCTCGCGTGGCTCGCAACGCGATTCTGGGCCCTTATTCTCACTTGCGCCCGGAAAGCGAGATCGGCGAAGGCGCGCACGTAGGGAATTTTGTCGAGACGAAAAAAATCAGCCTGGGCAAAGGGTCGAAGGCAAATCATCTGACTTATCTCGGCGACTCGAAGATTGGCGCCGGTGTTAACATTGGCGCCGGAACCATCACCTGCAATTACGATGGCGTGAACAAGAACGCGACCTTGATCGAAGATGGAGTTTTCATCGGCAGCGACACGACTTTGGTCGCGCCGGTGCGGGTCGGTAAGGGCGCGTACGTGGGCGCGGCATCGTGCATTACTGACGATGTTCCTGAGGATGCGCTTGCGATTGGGCGGGCGCGGCAGGTCACGAAAGAGGGTTGGGCGCGAGTGAAACGGGCGACAATGAAAGCCAAATAGGGGCTCGACGCAGCGGGTCACATAAGCTAAAGGGCGCGGCTAAAAGCCGCGCCCTTTCAATGCAATCCGTAACGGTTCTAGTGCGAAACCGCGGCGAATAATTGCGAGTGCATGATCGATTGGAACTGTTGATCCGTCGACTTGAAATGGAAGCTCACGTCTGATCCGTCGGAGTCGACGCTGGTATCGTCCATCGCCAGCTTTTCGGGGGCCGTGGCGCTCATTTTCTTATAGAGCAGCCCCGCTTTTACCAGCGATGAAAGTGTAGCCGCACTGACGGAATCCGACGAAACGACGGTCAGATCGAAATTCACGCCGCCATTAAAGCTCATGGTGTAGCGAGAACCTAGCAGGCGTTTTTTGATGGTGTCGTAATCCGCAATCTTGGCGGCATCGCCCAGAGCAGAGCGCATTACGTTCTGCGTTCCTTCCTGGTCGAGGATGCTCCAAACGGGCGAAGAATCGACGTCAGACATCATGTCAGTCATCGTCTGATTCGAGTCGAGGCTGAGGACTTCTCCATCGCGCGTGTCGAGCGCGATCTTCACAGCAGACATTTCTCCGAACAGCAGCGTGCTGTCGTCCAGGAAAACCATCACCATGTCGCTGCCCATGGGATAAATACTCGTCTGGCGATATTTGGTAGGCTTGATTTTTGCCGCCGTCATTTTTTTGAGAACGGTTTTCATGGCGAATGGCCCCGCGGCTACGCCCACACCCTTCGTGCCCATTTTCGGTGTGCGGAACGAGGAAAAGGTCAGCGTGTCCACGTCCTTATCGGGATCGATGCCAATACCCTTCAGCGCTTGCTCAAACTGCTTGATGTTATCCGGCAACAGTTGCGCTTTTAGGGCCATGGCGGTGGGAGAATCTTTCAGGGTGCGGTAATCCACAGAAATGAGCTGCTGCGTATCGGCGGGCATGACGGTGCGGGCCGAGGAATTCAGCGGCATTGCATGGGCTGCACCGAGCAACAATGCGCTTGAAACCGCTGTACCAAACCAAACCTTTACGGTTTTCATAACCAAAGGGACCTCATTGTTAGGTTCTAAAGATGGAACGGAATACAGGTGTTCTCTTGCAGATTTAGATGCAAATCTGTGCCGTCCCGTTATCGTATGTCCATTTTAAGACAAAGGCTTAGTCACACGCCGTACGAAGGTGCATTGACCCTGTAATCAGTTTGGGTCGGGTTTCGCGAACTTACGAAAACGAAATCCTATCGAAGCCTTCAGTCGTAGTATTCCAAACCCAAATGCGTGATGAGTGTTTCGCCCTTCAAGTGGCGAAGGGTATTTTTTAGTTTCATTAACTGAATGAACAGATCATGCTCGGGGTAAAGACCCGGAACCGTCATGGGAGACTTAAAGTAAAAGCTCAACCACTCCTGGATGCCGAGACCTCGTAAATCGGAACACCGCTGCGCCAAGTCCATGAGCAGGACGAGATCGAGAACGATGGGAGCCGCGAGAATGGAATCACGGCAGAGAAAATCGACCTTGATCTGCATGGGATAGCCAAGCCAGCCGAAGATGTCAATGTTGTCCCAACCTTCTTTGTTATCACCGCGCGGCGGATAATAGTTGATGCGAACCTTATGATGCATCTTGCCGTAGAGATCGGGATAAAGTTCGGGTTGCAGGATGTGCTCCAGGACGGAGAGCTTTGACTCTTCTTTGGTTTTGAAGGAACCGGGATCGTCGAGAACTTCGCCATCGCGATTGCCGAGAATGTTCGTCGAGAACCAACCGTTCAGTCCTAACATGCGCGCTTTAAAGCCGGGCGCGAGGATGGTTTTCATCAGGGTCTGGCCGGTTTTGAAGTCCTTGCCGCAGATGGGCGCCTCATTCCGCTTGGAAAGCTCGAGCATGGCGGGGATATCGACTGTAAGGTTAGGAGCGCCGTTGGCGAATGGAACGCCTTCCTTGAGCGACGCGTAGGCGTAGAGCATGGAAGGGGCGATCGTATCGTCGTTCTCGCGCAGAGCTTTCTCGAAAGCCTTCACGGACTGATGCGCCTCACCCGGCGCGATGTAGCTTTCGGTTGAGCCGCACCACATGGTAATCAAGCGGGTGGCGCCGCTGTTCTTCTTGAAGTCGCGGATGTCGTCCCGTAACTGCTCGGCGAGATCCATTTTCGTCTTGCCCTTTTTCACGTTAGGGCCGTCGATTTTTTTCACGTAGTTGTGGTCGAAAACGGCAGAGCGCGGAGTTATCGAGGAAAGGAATGGCTTCAGTTGGTCGAGCAGGCGTTGTTCCAGGACTCCGGCGTTGGAAGCGGACTCGTACATGTTGTCTTCAAAGATGTCCCATCCGGTAAAGACAAGATCGTCGAGGGCCGCGAGGGGGACGAATTCTTTGATCTTGGGTGAGCGGCCGGCAGTGCGCTTGCCGAGGCGGACTGTGCCCATCTGTGTCAGCGAACCGATTGGCTTGGCGAGGCCTTTGCGAATGGCCTCCACGCCGGCTACGAAGGTGGTCGCGACGGCGCCCATGCCTGGGATCATTACTCCCAGTTTGCCTTTGGCAGAAGCGATCTCGGCGGTGGTGTCGTTAACAGCCACCGAGGACAATGCCTTTTTGCCACCTTTTGAGCCGGATAACTTCAGCTCCCGGCTGGCACGGAGAGCATGCGACACGGCTGCCTCGCGATGTTCATACTTCTTTGCTTCATCCGCATTCTTGAACTGTTTCCGATGACGTCGACCGTCGGCATCGAACCAATCGGCCATAAAAACTCCAGGGCGTTTTTGATACATGAATACCTCGGGTGGTGACAATATTATGTCACCTTTGTATGGCACTATATTCTCGAAATTCAGTAGATACCACAAGTCGAAAGAAGTTGAGGGGCCAGAAACTGCCAGCCAACCGCCAAACGCCTCATTAAATGGAGATCTGAGAAATGGAGATCTGAGATTATTGATGTGTTGCAGGCTTGTCGGAGCGGCCGGAGCAAGATGCCGATAGCGGCGATTGATTCTTTGCGTTGGACCGCTGCACCAATCCTGTTGCATAGTGGAATTGCTTCGAAGGACCGGCTCCGCAGCCTATTTCTCGAAGCCGCCTTTGCAG
>DASXEG010000069.1:0-19509 GCA_036490235.1 Candidatus Sulfotelmatobacter sp.
GTAGCGGGCGGTTTGTCGGGAAAGTCGCGACGCATCGCGGCGAATGGAATAAAGACTTTGTTCACGTCCCATCCGTCATAGCTTGAATCCTGCTTCTTTTTCTCCATTACGCCGATGACGACGTAGGGGAAATCGTTCAGATAAATATTTTCGCTAACGGGATTGCGCCCCGGAAATAATTGTTTTGCGGCATCAGATCCCAAAAATGCCACACGCCGGGATTCGCGCATATCGCTCCAGTCGTAAAAGCGGCCATTGCCCACCGTCAGACTGCGGATATCCGCAAACTGCGGATAGGAGCCGGTTACGGTGAAGGAAGCATTGTTGAAATTGCTGTGCGTGAGAACGGTATTTTGTTCCAATTCAGGGATCGCGTATTCGCAATCAACGCCTTCCGACTGCACCACTGGAATATCTTCATCTTCCCAGTGCACGAGGCGTCCGGCATGCAAACCCCCGGCCTGCAGGCTGGTGCGGCCGTGAAAGACGATCATGATATCTTTGCCGAGATTTTGCGCCTGCTGCTCCTGGCCCTCCCGCAAACCCTCGCCGGCAGCGACCATTAAAACGATAGATACGATGCCCCATGCAATGCCGAACATGGTGAGGAAGGCGCGAAGCTTATGTGACCAAAGAGTTTGCAGCACATCGAGGATGAGGTCTTTTAGCGACATTGCGCCTGTTTGATTGGACGCGAACACAGCGGAAATGTAAGCCGTCGCGATCTGGCTACGAACTGATACGGATTCGGAGGCCAATTTGTTGCAGGGATTTTGTGGTTTGGCGGCGGGGAAGATGGTCAACGGCAGGTGTGCGTGGACGCCTCGACCGGGAACTCCGCATCGGATTTCATTTCTTCTTCGTGAGCGGTTTCGAGGCCGGTACGATTCTCATGCGGATTGCTCCCGCAACTCGAGGTCTGGCAATGCCGGCCTCCACTTCTCAAATTCTTCCAGCGCTCGTTCACACTGGAGACGATGCCGCTCTTTACGGTCGCGAACTTTCTCCTCAAGCGCCGGCAATAAGTCGAATGTAATATTCGCAGGCTGGAAATTTTTCGGGCTGGCGTGCGTGACGTAATGAGTCAGTGAACCGAGCGCGGTGGCTCTCGGCAGGGGCGACGGATCCTCGCCGCGGGCGAGGCCAGCGGCGTTTATGCCTGCAATGAGGCCGGTTGCGATGGACTCGACGTAGCCCTCGACACCGCAGATTTGTCCGGCAAATAACACTCGTGGGTGCGATTTCATCTGAAGAGTTTCTTGCAGCAACGAAGGACTATTGATATAGGTATTGCGGTGCATCTGCCCATAGCGCAGGAAGCGCGCGTTTTCGAGTCCCGGAATAGTCCGCAACACTCGATCCTGTTCACCGAACTTCAAATGGTTTTGAAATCCTACGAGGTTGTACGAGTCGGCTCGAAGATTCTCCTGCCGCAACTGCACCACGGCATACGGCGTTTTGCCCGTGCGTGGATCTTTCAGGCCCACCGGCTTCATGGGTCCGAACCGCAATGTGTCACGTCCACGACGCGCAATCTCTTCAATCGGCAGGCAACTCTCGAAGTAATTCAATTTCTCCCAATCGCGTTCTTCAACCGATTGCCCGGCAATGAGCGCATCGTAGAAAGCATCATATTCTTCGCAGGTCATTGGACAGTTAATGTAGTCAGCAGAGCCCTTGTCATAGCGTGCTGCCATGTACACGCGTGACATGTCGATCGAATCCGCTTCCACGATTGGGCTGATCGAGTCATAGAAGTAGAGATTTCCACTGGTACCAGCGAATGAACTCAGACGCGCGATTTCCGATGCCAGGGCATCAGAAGTGAGAGGGCCAGTGGCAACGACTGTGGGTGCGTCGCCGTTTTCTTCGACGCGCTGGACTTCTTCGCGGTGGATCGTGATCTGCGCGTCGCGTGCAATCGCTTCCGTCACCTTGGCCGCGAAAACCACACGGTCAACCGCCAACGCATGACCGGCGGGAACAGCGCAAGCTCGCGCAATTTCCAGCAATAATGATCCGGTCCGCCGCATTTCTTCCTTCAGTAACCAGGGTGCCGTATTCTCTGAATCCGACTTCAGGGAGTTCGAGCAGACGAGTTCCGCAAAGTCGGCGGTCTGGTGAGCGGGCGTCAACTTCACTGGCCGCATTTCGAATAGATCTACATTCAATCCACGGCGCGCACATTGCCACGCCGCTTCCGACCCCGCCAAACCCCCGCCGATGATGCGCACTCGCTTGCTCATGATGCTTTCTGTGCCAATTGCCGTAAAAGGTTCGCCGTATAGCAGCGTAATGCGCCATTGATCATAAAACTCCGCCCTCAGAGCTTCGCAGAATTCGATGGCGTTCTCGTTCCAGTTGAGTATCTCCCGCCGGGGAGCGCGTCGATTTTCATCGAGACAAAGCCAAGGGTTCAGTTTACAGCTAGTGGGAGAATATGTTTCTTTTGCCTGATGCGCAGACTGGCTGACTGCGTTCAATGCAGAATTGGAGTGGCACTGGAAGCTACGCATATCCAGTTTTTTCCTGTGAGAACCCATGTGTCCATGAAACGCCCCCGGCGCGTATAAGATTTGCCCCTTTGCACACCTCTCTCCCTGTAAGTTCCCACGACGACGGCAGTCGCGCCGAAAACTTGCACATCCATTTCCTCCGTCACAATCTGCTGCACATGACCGCCAGTCTGTCTGAGGCGCGAGAGATAGGCTGATTTTGTGAGCAGGGCGCCGTCGTCATCGATGTAAATCAACGAGCTATCGAAAATGGCGCTCAAAGCCTTTATGTCACTGCCACTGAGCGCCTGGTCCCAGGCATGTTCAAGCGCAAGTATCTTCTGCTTATCTCCTGAATCGCCTGCCGATTGCCCCGACGCTGCGGTCGAGCACGCGAGCAGCATGATCCATGCCAGCCGTTTCATAGATTCGCACCACTGAAGTAATCGGCATCCTTAGTCGATTCCTGTAGAGCTGTCACGAGAGTCGTCATTCTCTTTTTGCTCAATCATGACGAAACAACCCGTCAGGAGGGACTTTTGTGGCCGAGTAAGCCTTGTCAGTCCAGATGCAGCTTCTTTGGAAGTGCGAGAGATCTACGAGAAGACGCTCCGGGGAAAGCCGGGAAATGTTCAAAAAGCTCTGGCCCATCGTCCCGAGATGTTAAGGAATTTCTTAAGCTTCTACGCGCGGGGGTGGGACGATCGCTGGAGCGCAAGCTGTATGAATTGATCTATCTGCGTGTCTCCCTTATCAATTGCTGCAGCTATTGCACGCAGCATCACCTCGCCTCATCGAAACGGGCCGGCCTCGTTGCCGAGGATTGGGCTGCTCTCAAAGCTGGAGATTATTCGCGGTACAGTGAAAAAGAGGGAGCGTCTCTGGCTTACGTCGAGAAATTGACGCGCGCTCCTCGTGAGATCACCGACTCTGACTTCGATGTACTGAAGAAATATTTCAGTGATCCGGAGATTGTCGACATTCACATGCCGGCGGCGCTCGCCAATCTTACGAATCGACTCACTGATCCTCTCGGACTAGGAGAGGAATTTCCGGGAAGAAGAATCTAGATGGAATATCTCGAGGCGGGAGAGGATCCGCGAGCGCTCATAAAATCGTGCGCGCGTCGCCAACGCGTTTGGTCACCCGCTCCCGATCCAGATATTCGAGTAGCGGAATCGCGTACTTGCGGCTTACCCCCGTCAGTTCTTTGAACTGGGTAACGTCGATGGTAGGAGACTTCGCCTTGTGAAGGGCCATTTGCCGCCGCAGGCCTTCGAGAGCGGTGTAATGAAAAACTAACTGGTCCGAAATCTTGATCAGGGCACGATCACGAAGGAGCAGGGTTACGATTTTCTGGGATCGGACGCTGTCGATCCTGAGTCCTGAAAGCACTTCCTGAAGGGCCGGAACCTTGAGGCCGGCCGAGGCAAACGCGTTCTCGATCGTCTTTTTTGATTCAGCTTCCTCGTCTTTCAATACCACGCCATAGCCGGGGAGTCGTGCAACATCACCAGCGATCTCAATTTTTCGCTCGTTCTTCAACATTTCAACAACCGGTTCGAATGCCGCCGGAGTTGCGCCAACTTGACCGCGCAATTCTTCCTTGCTGATTCCCGCCACCAGAGGATTTTTCTTATGGAAATCAGAAATCGCCGCGATGACGCGCAGCCTTAGAGCATCGAGCGAGGCTTTATCTAGAAATAGATCACCCGTGCGCGCAATCGTGCCGCCTTTGCACAGCGCAGCCAGTTGGATTTCGATCACTTTATTCGGGCGGCCCGTTTCCGCGACCAGACGGGAAATCGAAGCTCCGTCTAGCCCGCGCCGCGCAATTCGGGCGGAAAGCGCCGTTTCTTCGTCAGCGTTCAAGAGAATTCTCAGGAAGTCCGGTTGTTTCTGAATCCGCGGCCCGGCGGGCGCGTCCAGGACGATGCCGCCACCGATGGTTAGGACAGGGGAAAACTGCCGGACGATGAAACGATCTCCGGGCAGAAGCAGCGTGGCGCGAGGGAACTTCAAGCGAGCTAGAGCCCACTCTCCGGGAGAAACTTTCTTCGTTTCATACAAATGAATCCCAGCCACTGCCTCCATCGTGTGCGAGTGAAAGTGAACACTGGCGCCGTCTTTTAGCGGGTGCGGAGCGGAAGCCAGCATCTGCAGTGAGACATCGGCGCGCCGTGTCGTCTCAAGAATTCCTGGGGATGCAAACGTCATTCCCCTGGATAATCCTTCGGTGGCAATCCCCACGAGATTCAGGGCGGTCCGCTGCCCTGCGAGAGCCACATCGGCTTTTTGTCCATGCACCTGTATTCCTCGTACGCGCACTCGTTTGCCGAAGGGCAGAACTTCCAGTTCCTCCTCATGCCGAACAGTTCCCCCGACGAGCGTTCCCGTAACCACAGTTCCAAAACCCTTCATCGTGAAGACCCGGTCGATGGGCAGGCGGATGAGGGCATGTGCATCGCGCGGTCGCAATTGTGCGGCGATGTTTATCATCGCTTCTTTGAGTTCGGGCAGTCCCGCGCCTGTGAGCGAACTTACCGCGACGATGGGAGCCTTGGGCGATTCCAGAAATGCGCCGCGCAGAAAGTCTTCGGCTTCCAGTCGCACTACTTCCAGGGTGTCGGCGTCGACCGTATCGGATTTTGTAAGGACTGTAATGCCGTGACGCACATCAAGAAGTTGGAGAATGTCGAGGTGTTCCCGCGTCTGCGGCTTGATTGCTTCGTCGGCAGCAATTACCAAGAGGACAAGATCAATGCCGCCCACGCCGGCCAGCATGTTGCGGACAAAGCGCTCATGGCCGGGAACATCGACGAAACCGATGCGCAGCGTCTCACCGTTCGCCCCGGGCAAATCCATGTGAGCGAAGCCGAGATCGATGGTGATGCCGCGGCGCTTTTCTTCGTGCAACCGGTCGGCGTCAATTCCGGTTAAAGCCTTAACCAGTGCGGTTTTGCCGTGGTCGATGTGTCCGGCGGTTCCGACAATAATCGATCGCATGTCGATGAAATCTTACCGGAAACAGAAACAGAGCGTTTTTCGAAGCGAACTCCTAATAGGTCTCAAATCTTTCCCAACATCGGACAAATCGCGCTTCCGTCGCCGCACGCGAAATGCGACAATAGAGTTTCCCCATGACCACCGCGACCACGCCTGCTTTCTCTCCAGATACTATTCGGCAGCACGGCCTTACTTCGGACGAATACGAGAAGATCAAGCGCCTTCTGGGCGATCGCGAACCTACTCTCACTGAGCTGGGCATTTTCAGTGTTATGTGGAGCGAACATTGTTCGTACAAATCGTCACGCGTGCATTTGAAGCGGCTGCCGACCCGCAGCCGGCGCGTGCTCCAGGGACCAGGCGAGAATGCCGGGATCATCGACATTGGCGATGGCCGGGCTTGTGCTTTCAAAATCGAGTCGCATAATCATCCATCGTTTATCGAGCCGTTTCAGGGAGCGACGACGGGCGTGGGCGGGATTCTGCGCGACATTTTCACGATGGGTGCGCGTCCGGTAGCGGTGATGGATTCATTGCGATTCGGGCCGATTACGAATCACGGAGTCGCGGACGGATTCGCCGGCGGTAGTGTGGCAGACGAATCTTCCGCTCCCCAATCCGAAATTCATCGCAATCACTCAATCATGGAGGGCGTGGTCGGCGGCGTGGCGTCTTACGGAAATTGTTTCGGCGTTCCGAACCTGGGCGGCGAAACGAAGTTTGAGCCCTGCTATTCCGGCAATCCGCTGGTGAATGCGTTTGCGTTGGGCCTGGTCCGCAAAGACGAGATTTTCTACGCGCGTGCGGCAGGCGAAGGCAATCCAGTGATTTATGTTGGTGCGAAAACTGGACGGGACGGGATTCACGGCGCGACCATGGCCAGCGAAGAGTTCAGCGAAGCCTCCGAGGCGAAGCGGCCGAATGTGCAGGTTGGGGATCCGTTTCTGGAGAAGCTTCTGCTCGAAGCCTGCCTCGAGGCGATGAGAACCGGCGCCATTATTGGCATTCAGGACATGGGCGCGGCAGGTCTCACCTGCTCGACTTGCGAGATGGGCGGTCGCGGTGGAGTCGGGATCGAGATCGAACTCGATCGCGTGCCACAGCGCGAAACAGGCATGAGCGCTTACGAAATCATGCTCAGCGAATCGCAGGAGCGCATGTTGCTCGTCGCGCAAAAAGGCCGCGAAGACGAAGTATTCCGAGTCTTCGAAAAATGGGGTCTCGATGCGGTAGAAGTTGGCCATGTAACCGCCGACAACAAGTTGCGCGTGCGCCATCATGGAGAAATTGTGGCCGAGATACCAAATCCGGCCCTCACCGATGATGCACCGGTATACAAGCGTCCACTGGAGCGTTGGGAGCCTCCGGTGCCGCGCGAGATACCGAAAAATGTTCAGCTTGGTGCCCGTTCCGATTTCACGCGGGATCTGCAGCAGCTTTTGGCCAGCCCGAACATCTGTGGCAAGCGCTGGGTCTGGCGCCAATACGATCACATGGTGCAAACCAATACCGTCGAAGCTCCGGGCGCCGGGGATGCCGGCGTAATTCGTATTAAGGGCACGGACCGGGGTCTGGCGATGGCACTGGATGGGAACGGGCGATGGTGCTATCTCGATCCACGGCTGGGAGCGATGCACGCCCTCGCGGAGGCCGCTCGCAAGGTGGCATGTTCGGGTGCGACTCCGGTGGGTGCCACGAATTGTTTGAATTTTGGCAATCCCGAGAAGCCGCACATCATGTGGCAATTCTCACAAACCATCGACGGTATTACCAAGGCTTGTGAGGAACTGGAGATTCCGATTACGGGCGGAAATGTCAGTTTCTACAACGAGACGCTGGGCGAAGGAATTTATCCGACGCCGGTGCTGGGGGTGGTCGGCCTTCTCGATGACGTGCATAAGACCGCGAAAATGCATTTCGCTGCGACCGGCCGCACGATCGTGCTATTGCATGCCGGGGAAGCACCCGATATCACCGATGTGGAGAGCGAGTTTGGGTCGTCAGAGTATGCGAAAGAGGTTCTGGGTCAGATTTGGGGATATCCCCCGGATCTCGATCTGGAGAACGAAGCCGCATTGCTGAAAACGGTCATCGAACTCATTCAGCAGGGGTTGCTGGATTCCGCTCATGACTGTTCTGAGGGTGGCCTTGCGGTGGCGCTCGCGGAGAAGAGTTTTGCGAAGGCAGTTGGCGCGCGCGTGGAACTCTCTTCCAATGATCTTCCGCCCGAGTTCGTTCTGTTTGGAGAGGACGCAACGCGCATCGTTTGCTCGTGCGACCCGGCGAACGTGGCGCGAATCCAACAAATGTCGGCCAAGTACCGCGTGGGCGCGGATGTGATTGGGGAGACGGCTCCAGGGCGGCTGGAAATTTCTCTTGATGGCCGACTGGCCGTGGCGGCCGATGTTTCGCTTCTGAGTGAGGCTTATGAATCCGCTCTTGAAGCGAATCTGCGGACCGATCCGCAGTTGGTTACGGCTGAGTAGTTAGGTGCGAAGTGCATAAGCCTTCGCTACCCTTAGGATTACGTGGATTTTGAGGCTAATTGCCAAATGCTGACACCTGACAAATTTCACGATGAGTGCGGAGTGGTTGCGATCTTTTCGCACCCTGAAGCGGAGAAACTTGCCTATCTCGGTCTTCACGCCCTGCAGCATCGGGGGCAGGAATCAGCGGGAATCGCAACTTCTGACGGTCTCACCTCGCGCGTCCATAAATCCATGGGCCTCGTCGCGGATATCTTCACCGAGGACGTGCTTTCGCAAATTCGCGGCACGCTGGCGATTGGGCATACCCGTTACTCGACTGCCGGCGATTCCGCGCTGTTGAACGCGCAGCCGATTCTTGTGCAGTCGAGCAAAGGTGCGATCGCCGTTGCGCACAATGGAAATCTGGTGAATGCCGCTGAGGTTCGCAGCCGCCTGGAGCGCCAGGGATCGATCTTTCAAACCAACAGCGATACCGAAGTGATCGTGCATCTGATCGCCCTTTCGCGCGAGGAAACTCTTCCGGAAGCGATCGCCGACGCTCTCCGCCGCGTGGACGGCGCATTTTCGCTGGTCGTGATGAGTCCAGATCGAATTATCGCGGTACGCGACCCAAGAGGTTTCCGTCCTCTCGCCATGGGCCGCATTCCTGCGGGCGAAGGGCAAAAGCGGGACACGATCGTCTTCGCTTCCGAAACCTGCGCATTCGATCTTATCGGTGCAACCTATGAGCGCGACGTGAAACCGGGCGAGTTGGTTGTCGTGGGCCCGGAAGGAATCACCTCGCGTTTTTATTCGACGCCAGCTCCGCAATCGAGTTGCATCTTTGAACATGTTTATTTTTCGCGCCCCGATAGCACGGTGTTCGGTCGCTCGGTGCAAGCCAGCCGGGAAGAACTGGGCCGGCAATTGGCGCGCGAAGCCCCGGTGGACGCCGATCTGGTGGTCCCTGTACCCGATTCCGGCGTGACTGCCGCCATGGGTTATGCGGCCGAAAGTGGAATTCCATTCCGCTTCGGCCTGATTCGCAATCACTACGTCGGGCGGACTTTCATCGAGCCGAGCCAAAGTGTTCGCGACTTCGGGGTGAAGCTGAAGCTGAATGCGGTGCGCTCGCTGCTGGAAGGCAAACGCATCGTTCTGATCGATGATTCCATTGTCCGGGGCACGACGAGCAGAAAGATTGTGCGCATGATTCGTAGTGCAGGCGCCAAGGAAGTTCATATGCGCGTTTCGTGCCCTCCCACGATTTCTCCGTGCTACTACGGCGTGGATACGCCCAGAAAAGATCAGCTCATCGCGGCCAATAAATCGATTGATCAGATTCGCGACTACATCGGCGCTGACTCACTGGCCTATCTGTCCTTGGCAGGGTTGAAAACAGCGTGCGACGACGGCGGGAAAACGACGTACTGCTCTGCATGCTATTCAGGAAAGTATCCGACCGACGTGGTCGATGTGGACGAGATCTTGCCGGCCGAAGCTCGGCCCTGAGTCCTTCATTTTTTCGCGATCACAACGCGCTGGATCGATTGCAGATCGCGCTTGAATTCGATCTCGCTCCAACCTGTCAACAGACGCGCCACTTCATCCGCAATCGTGCCGCTGACTTCCAGCACCAACGCGCCGCTTGGTCTTAGAACCTTCCAAGCCTGTGGAATGAGCCGGCCAATTACTTCTGTGCCATTGTGTCCCGCAAATACGGCGCCGCGCGGCTCAAATTTCCGCACCTCAAGCTGCACCTCATCTTCCTCAGATTCACCCACGTACGGCGGATTGGAAACAACGTAATCGAACGAGTTGGCCGCGAACCCTCTCAGCAAGTCGGTCTCGTGAAACTGGACGCGCGACTCCAGTTGATGGCGGGCAGCGTTGACACGCGCAATTTCAAGAGCAGCCGGTGAAGTATCGATCGCGTGAATTTCCGCTCGTGACAACTCTTTCGCCAGCGCGAGAGCAATGCAGCCCGATCCTGTGCCGACATCGGCAATACGAATATCGCGCGTCGCATCCTTCGCCACGAGTTCGATGACAGCTTCAACCACATGCTCAGTCTCTGGCCTCGGAATCAGAACCGCGGGCGTGACAAGCAGATCCATGCCCCAGAATTCCTGATGACCGGTTATGTATTGTGCGGGAACGCCGCGAGTTCTCTCAACGACAGCAGCTTCGTAACGGTCGTGTTCTTCATTACTGAGTTCCCGCTCCGGATGCGCATGAAGGTAAGCGCGGTCGCTGCTTAGAGTGAACATGAGCAACAACTCTGCGTTCATTCGCGGAGATGGAACATTTTTCTTGGTAAGCCGATCGACCGCCGATGCGAGCGCTTGTCTAAGCTGCACGGCTCCATTTGAACATACCGGGTGGACTTGTACAGTTGCGATCCGCTATGGAGAAGTTTTAGGCCATCTCCGGGTTCAGGCGGACGATCTCCGCGTTGAGAACAGTAGCAAATGCAACCCACGCGGCGTAAGGAATGAAGGCTGCCGCGGCGGCGCGATCGACCTTTCTTGCGGCCGTCATATACGACATCAGCATCCCTTCGAGGGCAAATACGTCGGCCAAAGCCAAATTTGGCCGGTGTTGGCCGAAAAATAGCTTGGACCATTGCGCGTTTGCGGTCAGCTGAGAAAGCCAGAGCCGCAACGCTGCATTCCGTTGATGCGACGGAGCGGCGCTCCAAATACGCCAACCTGACCATGCAATAAGTGCATACAGTGTCGTCCAGACAACAGGGAACACTTTGTCAGGCGGTGTGAAACTTGGTTTATTGAGGTGGCGATACCACGGGTCGCGGCTTCCATTGCGGCTTTGTCGCGCACCGTACCAGGCAGCCCCCGCGGTAGCAAGTCCGAACCCAGCGAGCGCCAGCAGCGAGCGAGATTTCTCTTTTTGCATACTGGAATTTGGGTGTGAATCCAGCGCCGCTGGTTGCTATGAGAATGGTCTGAAGTAGATTAATGCGCTGCGCAGCTTATTCAGTCTTGGTCTTTCTTTGCCACTCGTAGGCAAGATAGATCATTTGCCCAACGTGATGCTGCATATGTGCAGCGCACTGCAAGACCATCGCAAGACGGTTCTTGACATCCGTATTAGCGGCAGAGTAGTCCCTCGACCAGTCTTCAGCCGCTTGTGCCTTGACTGTGCGAATGACCATGGCAACCGCTTCATCGAACAGCTTCAGCGCTTCCTCTTTCGAGGGGGGATTCGGATCGTTGAACTCGCGTGGACGATCGCGAATATAACCGGTATTGGCGATCTGCGCGCCGATATAGTAGTTCAGGTTCCCGGTGAGGTGCAGCACGAGATGGCCGAAGCTATTGCCGAAAGGAAAAGGTTTTTGCCAGAACTGAGCGTTGGTCAAAGGCACGGCCAATTCGCGCGTTCGGGCCGCGTTCGCCTGGTAGCGTTCAATCAAAACGGCCGAAAGAGTTTCAGGTAAGTTCGGCAAATTCTTTCCTTCATTCTGGCGTTCGTTCCTCCGCCGTCGCGGTTAAACCACACTGGCTGCTTCCTGTTTCAATTTCTCTGCCTGGAAATGCGTGGTCAGCGCTTCGATCAGCGGGTGAAGCTTGCCATCCATCACCGCTTCGAGTTGATGCAGAGTAAAGCCGATACGGTGATCCGTGACGCGGTTTTGCGGGAAGTTGTAGGTGCGAATCTTCTCGCTGCGGTCGCCGGACTTTACCATGGCGCGGCGTTCTTTTGCCAAGGCTTCCTGCTGCTTCTCCATTTCGATTTCATACAAACGTGAGCGCAGTACGCGCATGCCTTTTTCGCGGTTCTTGATCTGTGATTTCTCATCCTGGCAACTGACCACTGTGTTGGTCGGAATGTGCGTGATCCGCACAGCGGAATAAGTCGTGTTGACGGACTGTCCGCCGGGCCCCGAAGAGCAGAAAGTATCGATGCGCAAATCTTTCGCTTCAATCTTGATGTCAACATCCTCGGCTTCAGGAAGCACGGCGACTGTTACAGCCGAAGTATGGACCCGTCCCTGCTGTTCCGTTGCTGGCACCCGCTGCACCCGGTGCACGCCGCTCTCATATTTCAGTTGCGAATAAACGCGATTCCCCTCGATGATTGCAATGACTTCCTTCAATCCTCCGACGGACGATTCCGACGTCGACAGCACTTCCACCTTCCATCGCTGCGTCTCAGCATAGCGTGTGTACATTCGGAAGATTTCGGCAACAAAGAGTGTCGCTTCATCTCCGCCCGTGCCTGCGCGGATTTCGAGAATGATGTTCTTTTCATCGTTCGGGTCCTTGGGTAGCAACAAGACTTTCAGTTCCTCTTCCACCCGCCCGATTCTCTCTTCCAGTTTTATTAATTCCTCTTGCGCATAGGCCCGCATCTCAGGATCTTTTTCATCGATCAACATGGCTTTGCTGTCGGCAATGCCTTTTTTGAGATCTTTGTATTCGCGATATTTTTCAACTATTGCCGACAACTCCGCGTGCGCCTTGGCAGTCTTTTGGTATTTCGCCGAGTCGTTGACAATTTCCGGCGAGGCGAGAGCTTGGTTGAGCCCTTCATAGCGACTTTCGATTTGGTCTAATCGTTCAAACATTTTTGGTTCTCAGTTTTCAGTTGTCGGGTCTTCAGTTCTCGGAACGCCCCTCTCACCTTCCCGTAGTTTGATCGGACCGGGAGCAAGACATGTTTCTCTATTTTTGATTAAGAACCGAGAATTGGAAACTGGCAACAGGTATTCGGGGGTGGGACCCCTAGGCAATCACCAGTTCGCCGCCGGTTTCTTTTTCAAGAGCCATAGCCTGGTCGAGAGCCGTAATGGCGCATTGCGCCATATCGTCAGAGGGAGGCTGCGTTGTGATGCGTTGCAGCCAGAGACCGGGGGTGGTCATCAACGCAAAGAGAGAACCGCGATGTTTGGCTGCGAAGCGGATGATCTCGTACGAGACGCCCGCGATCAATGGCAGTAGAGCGATTCGAGACACGAGACGCGCCCAGAACGTGGTGTAAGGAATCAGCATGTAGAAGGCGATGGAAATCAGCATCACCGTCATCAGAAAGCTGGTGCCGCATCGCGGATGGTAAGTCGAATATTTCTGCACTTCCGGGATTTCCATCGCTTTACCGTCTTCGAACGCGAAAACTGTCTTATGTTCGGCGCCGTGGTACTCGAAAACTCGACGGATGTCGCGGAAGAATGAAACTCCCCAGATAAACAGGAGAAATATAGCCAGCCGGACAGCGCCATCCACCAGATTAAAAATAATTCGTCCGCTGAATGCTGGATCTAATTTCTTCAACTCCGTCGCAGCCAGTAGCGGCAGGTACTTATACATGAAGATGAAAAATCCGAGTGAAAAAACAATGTTGCCAACCGCGAGCCAGTCGCTGATGGCGGCGGCTTTTTCGCTCTTTTCCGACTTCAGAGGGTGCTTTCCGCTTCCCGGACCAGCACTTTGAGCCGGATCACTCGTGTTTATTGCGGTGTCATCTGCTTTTCCAGAGCCCTCGCTCTGCATGACGTCTTCAATAGCCACATTCGCAGAAAAGCGCAGCGCGCGATAACCGAGGCCCATGGCGTGTCCAAGTGTCACCACGCCGCGTATCACTGGCCATGCCATCCATGTATGCTTTTCGGATGGGCGTCCCAGCGGTTCGCTCATCGTAACCATTTCACCCGACGGCTTTCGGCACGCAATAGCCCAGGCATGGGGAGAGCGCATCATTACGCCTTCCAGCACAGCTTGGCCGCCAACCAGCGTTTCTTCACCGCTTTCAAGCGCAGGCAAAAGCTGCAGGGCGACCAGGAAACGCACGAGATTTCGCGGAGAAAGCACGGTAATTAGATACTCCAGCGCAGGAAAAGCACCGCATACGAGATTATCATAGGTGCAGCTTCGCCCAGGCCCCTGGCTAAATAATGGAAACAAAGCCACTTACATAATAGCCCTCGGCTCGATCGGGCTGATTAAGTGCAATTCAAGCAATGAAGAAATTCGCCGAGACTTGTGAAGCGATCGCTGCCACTACCAAGAAACTTCAAAAGGTCGCGATCGTTGCAGCCTACCTCAATTCGTGTCCGCCACAGACGGCGGCACTGTCAGCGGTCTTTTTGACGGGCAGACCGTTCCCAGTGGCGGAGGAGTCAACGCTCCAGGTTGGTGGCTCACTCCTGTGGCGCCAAATAGCGGAGCTTTCAGGAAAACCCGAGGAGGAAGTTACGTCGGCGTACCGCCGACACGGCGACCTGGGCTCGGTGGCCGCGGACATCTTGCCGCAAAAACCGGATCAAGCCTTACAGGTGCGAGAGGTTGCTGGCTATTTCCGGCAGATTGCGAAGGCAAGAGGGGCGGCTGCGAAGGCTTCACTCGTTCGTGAGTTGCTAAATCGCGCGACGCGGCTTGATGCCAAGTACATCGTAAAGATCATGACCGGCGACCTGCGCATTGGATTGAAAGAGAGTCTGGTGGAGGAAGCGATTGCCAAAGCGTACGGAGCACCGACAGCTCTGGTGCAGCGCGCGAACATGCTACTGGGAGATGTTGGCGAAACTCTGAAACTCGCACTCGACGGCAGGTTGGCCGAGTCAACGATGCGCCTGTTTCATCCTCTGGGATTTATGCTGGCAAGCCCAGTTGAATCGACCGAGGATGGCTTGAGTTACTTCACCGAAGTAGCCGTAGAAGACAAATATGACGGAATTCGAGCGCAGGCGCATGTTTCGGGTGATCAGGTGAGGTTCTACTCGCGGACCCGAGACGAGATTACAGAATCCTTTCCCGAATTGCCGGAGGTTCTTGCCGGATTGCAGGCGGACGCAATTCTTGATGGTGAGATCGTGGCGTGGGAGTTTCCGTACCATCAGCCGCCTGCACAGGAAGTCATTGACCGGACAATTTCTAAGATGACCGAAGAGCAGAGTGAAGAGAAGGCACTCGAACTCGGTCGAGCACGGCCATTTTCTGTCTTACAAAAGCGCCTCGGACGGAAAAAGGTGAGCGATAAAATGTTGCGGGAAACCCCGGTCGCGTTTCTGGTTTTCGACACCCTGTATGCAAATGGAAAGATTTTGATTGACGAGCCTTTGCGTGAGCGAGCATTCATCCTGGATGAGCTGATGTCGAAAGTCGGTGAATTCGCTGGCGGCGTCCGGGCGCGAAGAGAATCGCCGCAGGGTCAATTCGTTTTTGAATCCGAAGAGCGAAATTCGCAAGTTAACATCATCCGCGCCCCGGTGTTCCGGGCCAGTTCTCCGCAGGAACTCGAGGAACTTTTTGTTGCAGCGCGCGCCCGAGGCAATGAAGGTTTGATGATTAAAGATCTAAACTCACGTTATTCTCCAGGAAAACGCGGGAAGTCATGGCTGAAAATGAAAAGGGAACTGGCGACGCTGGATGTTGTCGTAACTGCGGCGGAATTCGGCCACGGTAAACGAATCGGCGTGCTCAGCGATTACACGTTCGCCGTTTGGGATGGCGACCGTTTGGTAAATATCGGGAAAGCCTATTCAGGATTGACCGATGTTGAGATCGCGGAGATGACCCACTGGTTTATGGAACACACGATTGAAGATCAAGGATTCCGAAGAACGGTTGAGCCGAAGATCGTGCTGGAAGTCGCGTTTAATAACATGATGCGCTCCGACCGGCACAACAGCGGTTATGCTCTTCGATTCCCGCGGATCGTTCGGCTACGTACGGACAAATCGCCGGAAGAGGCAGACACAATAGAAAGAGTGCAAGAAGTTTTTGAAAATCAAAACTCGTGAAGATCAGTGGTTGTGATGGTGCCCTGCAGTCTCGCTCACCGGCATTACGCAACCATGCGCCACTTCACACTCCACATGCTCGAACTGAATCGTGGTGTGATCGATGCGGAAGTCGTGGTGCAGGCATTCTTTCAGGTCCCTGAGAATGCGCTCACTGACCGAAGGCGGAATATCGGCAATCGAAATGTGGCAGGAAAGCGCGCGTGTTTCCGAGCCGATGCTCCAGCAGTGCAGATCGTGAACGTCATTGACGCCGTCGATTGAACGAATCGCCGTCGCAACCATTTCGAGCTTCAAGCCGCGGGGCGTTCCTTCGAGCAGAATGTTCAAAGTCTCGCGCACAATGCCGAAAGCTGACCACAAAATCAGGGCGCCGATTCCGAACGAAAGCGCAGAATCGATCCAGTAATCCCCAGTGGCCAAGATGGCCCAGCCCCCCGCGATTACGACCGCTGTCGACAGCGTGTCGCCCACCTCGTGCAGCAACGCGCTGCGAATGTTGACGTCCCCGCCCGCGCGATAGAGCAGCAATGCGATCACGCCGTTCATCAACACTCCAGCGGCAGCCACCCACATCATCACTGACGCTTGGACATGCGCGGGATGCTGCAACCGGCGGAATGCTTCATAGAAAATGAAGAACGAAACCGCGACCAGCGAGACTGCATTCACTAAAGCTGCCAGAACGCCCGCGCGATGGTAACCGTAAGTCTTAGTCGAACTGGCGGGACGAGATTGGAGGTACACGGCAACGAGAGAGAGGACAAGAGCAAGAAGGTCCGAAAGATTGTGGCCCGCTTCCGAAAGCAGGGCCAAGGAATGCGCTCGAATACCAGCGAACACCAGCAGCACGATGTAAGCGGATGTGACGCCCAGCGAGATGCTTAACACGCGTTTAGGACCACCGCCTGTATGGCTGTGAACGTGCATGTTTTAAGTGTAAGGGCGGCGCAATCCTGCTTCAAGCTGGGATCCGAATGATTGCTTGCGGGAACTTTCTCGGGTCAGAATTCTATCTACGGAATAAGGTCTGCAGGTAACGGTCGTTATGCAGAAGATTGGCGCTTTGCACCCACTCGAGAATACGGTGCATTCTTTCGCGTGATTCACGACTCATTTCTTTGAATTGTACGGCCACGCCCGATCCCGGATGAATTCGCGCGACGGTGCCTTCCGCGTTGAGTTCGGCATCATCCATCGAAAACACAACCCGCAATTTCGATCCCGGTGTGAGGATTGCCGTGGTTTCAACGTAACAGCCTCCCAAACTCACATCGATCATATTTCCGAAAATCGGTCCCGGCTGTCCCTCGGGATGCAGTTCTATTGTGAGCCGGCACTTCATGCGCGTGTGCAGGCGCTGGTCTTTTTGCAGAGGCTGTTTTTGTTTCTCCAGATACATTCGCCGGTCCGCTTCGGTAAGAAGCTGCTCGGCATCGTTGCCGTCTTGCGGCGAGACCGCCATTCCGACGCTCAACGAAAGCATGTCTTCGTGGCAGACCTCGAAACCCGCCTGCCTGGCAAGCGGACGAATCTGATCGATTTTCTTCGCCGCGGCGTCCGAAGAAAGCCCCGGCGCGATCACGACGAATTCGTCGCCGCCCATGCGGGCAACATAGTCGTATTCGCGGCAGCAGTCCTTCAAAGCCTGGGCAAACAAACGCAGTACTCGATTTCCCTCCAGATGCCCGAACCGATCGTTTACTTTCTTGAAGCCGTTCATGTCGCAGACCATCAGGGTCAGCGGCACGTTGTCGCGCTTGCAGCGGGCAAGTTCACGATCCAATTGCAGGAAGAGCGACCGGGCATTGGGCAGACCGGTCAGATAGTCCGTGGTGGCCGAATCTTCGGCTTGCTGATACTTAAGAGCGTTTTCAATCGCGAGCGCCATTTTACCGCTGACGGCTAGCAGAATGCGGAGGTGATCGGAAGTAAACGCGTCGCGTTCCGCGCGATATACCGCCAGTACCCCGATGACTCCTCCGACGCCTTGGAGAGGAACCGCGAGAGCCGAGCGCAGAGTAGTGAACTTGGCGGGATCGTTCATATATCCCGGTTCGACCGCAGGATTTCCATTGATGATCGGTTTCCGGTTCTGTGCGACCCAGCCGCTCAGCCCGTCTCCGATGGGAATGCGCAGCGACGCGAATAGACGATAGTTATCGCCGCTCACGTATTCGGGAACCAGTTCATTTCCATGCCGAATGTAAATGGAAATCGCGTCATACGGCACCATGGGTTTGATCTTCACCGAGAAAACCGAGAGGGTTTCACCCAGACTCAATGAAGCTCCGAGATCCTGGCTGAGTTCGAACAGGCTCTGGGCTTCTTGCCGTGCTGCCGCAATGGATGATAAGAACTTAGCCTGGCGGCCCGGTGCATCCGCAACGCCTGCGCTTTCGAAACCGGCGTCTGGCGCCGGGCCGGGCAGAATCTTAACTGCGGTCGAAATCTCAGTCGAAGCCGCTTCCTTCGATTTTGCCTGCGCAAGATCTTCCAGCGAACGATACCGGCGCTTCAGCACATCGACAACTTTAGGATCAAACGCTTTTCCTGATTCCTCGACCAATCGCTTCATCACTTCATCCAGCGGCATGGCACGACGGTATTGACGGTCGGAGGCCAACGCATCGAGATAATCGACGGCAGAAAGAATGCGCGCTCCGATGGGAATTTCAAGTGCTTTCAGCCCGTAAGGATATCCCGAGCCGTCCCATTTTTCGTGATGGGCGCGGACAATGGGAACTACAGGATAGGGGAAACGCACCCGCTCCAGGATGTCCGCTCCTACGACTGTGTGAATTTTCATCTTCTCGAATTCTTCCGGCGTCAGGCGCCCGGGCTTCGAGATAATGTGCTCAGGAACGGCTAATTTACCGATATCGTGCAGCAACGCGGCAGCGTGCAGCGCTTCGAGTTCGGCGCCTTTCACTCCCAGTTCCTTACCAACTTCAATGGCGTAGATTCGCACCCGCTGTAGATGGTCATGCGTCGTCTGATCTTTGGCCTCAATCGCAAGCGCGAGAGCTTCGATCGTTCGCAGGTGCAGGTTGGCCATCTCTTCGACATGGCGCTTTTCGTCTTCGAGCTTTCCAAGATAGAGACGATAAGAACGGTAGATGACATAGATAGCCGGAACGAAAAGCAGGGAACTCTCCCAATTGAAATTGAGGTTCACCCAGGAAATGATTCCTGCGATCCCGGCGCCCACCAGGTAATAAGGGAAAGACCAGAAATAGCAATCGACCAGAATCTTGCGCAGCGGCTTGCTTTCGCTGAAGGAGATTACAATCGCGATGCAGCCCGCGTTGACGACGAAATATGTCGATGCCGTCAAACATAACAACACAGGCCGGATATCGAATGGGGGAACGGCGGGGGAATGGTGATAGACGACATATGCGGCCGCAGTGGAGAGAGCGCCGGCACAGATGTTGAACGTCAGTTGAATTGCCGATGGACGCCCCGGAAACAGGCTCTGCGCCAGCATCGCAACCGCGCCCAAGGTAAGCGCCTCGGGATATCCCAGTTCTGCAATTCCAACCAGGATGAATAGGAAGTTTACTGACAGCGTGCCGGTAATTCCGGGCAGCGTGACTCGCAACCGCGAAGCCAGAATCACAATGCCCAGATAGCAAATAAATTCTGCAATGTTTCGGCTATTCGGACGGATCGCAGCGTGTAAAAGACAAGCGGTCCCCGCTGCAATGACCGCAACCACGAAGGCTTGAGCTCCAGCGGGCAGTCCTCTCCACGAATTTGTACTGGCGGACATTGG
>DASXEG010000118.1:0-7219 GCA_036490235.1 Candidatus Sulfotelmatobacter sp.
TTTACGGAATGCCGCGGGTCTGCGCGGAGATGGGCATACTCGACCGGCAGGTTCCGCTGGCGCAAATTCCTACTGAGATTCTGCAGGCAACCAGGTGCCGCAGGGCAACTGTGGTTTAGGCCAACTCTTGCTGCCGGCGGGATCGTTTGCCCAGTAAGCCTCGCACCCGTTGCAATAAGGTCGGGATCGAGAAAGGTTTCGCCAGATAATCGACTCCTTCGAGAGATTGTTCACAGCGGATCACTTGCTCTTCATAGCCGCTCATCAGCAGGACTTCAGTGTGAGGCGACAAAGCGAGAATCTTTCGCGCCAGCTCATGACCGTTGATATTGGGCATGACAATATCTGCGAGGAGCAAGTCGATCTCTTCGATTCCATTCTCCTGAACTCCGAGCGCCTCGGCTGCATTTGAGGCGATCAGAACTTTATATCCGGCCGACTCAACAGCTTCGGCAAGGGCGTTTCGCACGAATGGCTCGTCTTCTACGAGGAGCACGGTTTGGCTGGCTTTCCAGTCGTTGAGTCCGATTAAACCAGGCGAGCACTCTTTGACTGAGTTGAGCGCCGGGGCGCACGAAGGGACGAAGCTATCCATAAGATTACGCTCGCAACGAAAAGTATCTGAGCAGATCTGTTGCCATCTCATTTCTTCACGAAATTGAATAATTTCAGGCCTTTGCGAATGCGCGACTCTTTATTGAGAAGTTGCAGTCGGCATCGCTGCCGCTTATGGGAAGCTCTCGTGAAAGAGTTGCAATTATGGGAAAGACGGGCGCGATCGGTTGGAGACTCTTACTTTGAAGATCTGAGGATTGTTTCGTAAGGATCGATTACGAGTCTTCGCGTTCCTGCAGGGGCATTCAGGTGAAACGAAGATTCGGGGCCATCGGCAAAGACGCGGCCAAGCAGTACCAGAGTTCTGCCCGACGAGACGGCATAGATTGGAACAGAAGTAACGAGGTTCGCATCCGCCTCTTCCTGACGTATGACCGCTGTCACGCTCACGCCGCCAGCTTTTTCGGTGAACTTCACGGCATGCAAGGATAGTTTGGGAATAGAGACGCCGTTGATCCAGCCATCGAGAAACCAGTCGAGAGAACTCTTGCCCTCGTAGCGCAGCGAGGGCGGTAAATCCTCCGCAAAAATATCCAGTATCTCCCTGGTCGTCACCGCTTTGCCTTCATAGCGATCACGAAGCTTGCGGAGGCCGCGAATAAAGGGTTCGCCGCTATTTTGTCGTTCGTCATTGTGAGATGCATCGTCGAGCATCGTGCGCAACATGTGAAACAACCACGTTCCTCTGCCGTAGCTGATCGCCTGGTAGCCGTCGGGAAAATGGGAACACAGCAGCCGGGAACCGAGGGTCACAGGACCTGCGTCCTTGGGAGAGTTGCCGTTGCGATCTTTGTCGGTCAGTTCGTCACGATATTTCTGCATGATCTGATGAAAGCCCTCGGAGTTTTTTCCCTGCAGCATCATCAACGAGGAATAATTTGCCAGTCCTTCCGAAAACCACTGATCACGATAACTCTGCCACACGATCAGATCACCCCAGTATTGATGAGCGGTTTCGTGCGCGGGCACTTGCTGGTCGATCAGTTGCAGCGCAGATGTGATGTGAATCTCACGGCTTTCGTCGGGCGTGAGGAACGCATAAGAAGAAAGAAACACAAGGCTGGGCCAGCCTTGGCTCTCGCGTCCGGGCATTTGAGTGAGCGCCAGTTTGCTGTAGGGGAAAGGCCCAAATTGCTCGGTGTAATAGCGAACGGCTTGGGCGGCGAGCTCGGAAACCATCATCGCATTTCGTGCGGGGGACGGAGGTAAAACGATGATAGGTGGAGCAGCGGGCTCTCTGCGGGGTGTTGCACCGGGCAGTGATTCTTCCGCCGGTGCCGGCGGAGCGGGGAAGTCCTTCTCTACGGTGGCAGTGGCGTATGTTTCCACCTCGACGTCACCGACCTGCACTGCAGCGCGAACATATTTGCCGAGATCAAAGCCCGCGACTGGAATGGGGCGTTCCGAAATCCAGCGTCCTACCTGATCACCAATATTTTCCATTGCGCCGTGGTTTGCTGCAGGAGTCGCCGGAACAGGCACGGACCTGCCCGTTGCCACTAGAGTCCAACCGGGCGGGTAGTGAAATGTAAGGTCGAAATCTGACATGTCGAGCCCGCGGTTTGGATACCACGTTCCACGAGCGCCGACATAGAGAAGGCCTTTAGCCGCTTCAGCCAGAACCTCTCCGCCGTAGACGAAATGAAGAGTAATATTTTGTCCCTTCTGCGGCGGCTCGCGCAGAAACACTGCGACCATGTCATTGCCGCTGCGGGCGAGATGAGTGCCTTCGATCGCTGGATTTTGTATGAATTCGATGGCATGTCCGTCAGCTTCCACAGTTTGAATTTTCAGGTAACGGGACAATTCGAATACTAAAAGACGCGAGCTGTCGTGGCGCACTTCCAGATCCAATTTCACGTCAGCATCGAGTTGCTTGGGCGGCTGTACATGCGCGTCGATAAGATATGATCGAGGGAAAATGGGGTCGGAATGCGAGCCTGAATTTTCGGCGAGGGTCTGGGCGATCTGCTCGTGCGATCCCTTGCTTCGCGCTTTGGCCACTGTAAAGGAAGTCCAAACGTCGTAAAACAGCGCGCCGTTATCCGCCGTCTTTGCCTGTCCTGCTGCTACCTGCTCGTCGGCCAGGGAATCGAAAAACACATCGAAGACTCCCAGAGTATTGCCCTGCAGGCGGGCATGAAGAAGATGATCGTCGTCCCGGGGCGATAAAGCAGGCCTGGAATTGCTACCCGGTGGAACCGGCAGCATGTCACAAAAACTCCCGAGGAGCCGCATCGCATCCACAGGCGAAAGTGTTTTGGCCATTTCATTCCAGTGAGCCAAGAACGCTGCTGCATCGTCCGGTTCGCGAAGAGACGGCCGCAGCTCATCGGCAGTGGCATCGTTGAAGCGAATGTAGGCGGTGGAAAAGCGCTCTTCGAGGATTGCCATGCCGGTAAACAGGCCCATGGAACTCCGCTCCACGCGATTCGGAGGAATCAGCAACACCTCCCCATCGCCTTCGAAGAATGCGCCGGTGATTCGCCCCATCACGTCTTGCGTAAAGGCGATCGTTCCATCATCAAGGCTGATATGGATGGAGGGGCGGTCGATCGAGCCTTCGCGGACACGAAATACGCGGGCAGGGTCAAGCCCGACATTGCTGAGTTGCAGGTAGAGGGACTCGGCAGGGCCGGGAGTATGAGCTTCTGGTTGGTCCCCGTCAACGTGGCTGGCGCGTGCAGCGTAAGCCGATCCCATCACAAAGAAGAGGCACACTGCCAGAATCACGCCAAGACTGATTGGTCCAGACGACACTTTGGTTACGTGGGTCGGGGCTTTCACCGTTGTTAGAATGCGCTTCAATGGTCCGTTATGTCACTAGTATCGCAGCAATGTTGCTGTTTCCGCTGGTGGGGGCGGTGTCTGCGGACACGATCCATCTGAAGAATGGCCGCACGATATTCGCCGATCATGTTCGCGAAACCGGCGCAAAATATGAGTATGAGATCGGCGAGGATACTTACGCTATTCCCAAAAGTTCGGTCGAACGAATAGAGGCTGGGGGTTCGCCGGTCAGCGTTTCGTCATCTTCCGAATCTGCAAAGAATGCCGCCTTACCGGTCTTCGTGCCCGCCGACAACTCCATGATCGCCGGAGATCTGCCAAAGGAAATCATCAAAGATGGGAAAGTTGACCCCGACGCACTGGCTAAACTCGAGGCCAAAGGGGATCCGCAACTGAGCGCTACAGCGGACTTTATCGCCGGGAAGTTGGAATTGGATCGCGGAAACGTCGACCAGGCGCGGCATTATTTCGACAATGCTCTGCAATTCCAGCCGGAGAACGCGACAGTCCTTATTTATTACACGTCGCTGCTGGTGCGAACCGGCAACTCATTCCAAGCCCTATCTTACGCACAACGGGCGGTGAACGCTGCGCCCGATTCCGCAGACGCATATACGGTACTCGGATACGCGCAGCAGGCATGCGATCGCACCAAAGATGCTGTTGCTTCGTGGAAGCATTCTCTCGAGTTACGGCCGGATGTGAAGGTTGAGCAATATCTGGCAAAGGCGCAGCGAGAACAGAATGCCGAAACCGATTTCACACAAAGCGAGAGCAGCCACTTCACTCTGCACTATGAAGGAGAACAAACTTCAGCGGCTTTTCGTGAGCAGATTGTCTCGGCGCTCGAATCCGATTACGACGATCTCTCGCGCGATCTGGGAAATCCGCCTCGAGACAACATTCTTGTCACTCTCTACACCCAGCAGGCCTTCTTTGATGTAACCCGCGCGCCTTCATGGACCGGTGCTCTCAACGATGGAAAGTTGCGGATCCCCGTCAGCGGCTTGAGTTCAATGACCTCCGAACTTTCGCGCGTGTTAAAGCACGAGCTGGCTCATAGCTTCATCAATTCCATTACCGCAGGGCACTGCCCGTACTGGTTGAACGAAGGGATTGCGCAGTTTCTCGAACCCAAGTCTCTGGGCGGTGACGGCCGCCAGTTAGCGCAGCTGTTCAAAGCACAGCGCGAAGCCCCGCTGAACGTTCTGGAAGGAAGCTTCATGCAATACTCCGGACCTGAGGCATATCTCGCCTACGCAGAATCTCTTGCTGCAGTTTCCTATATCAACGACACCTACGGCATGAGTGACATTCAGCGAATTCTTCAGCGCATTGGCCAGGGCAGTTCGACTGAAGCCGCTTTGCGCGCAACCATCCATTCAGATTACGGCCAACTCGAGTCTGAACTCGGCAAGTACCTGAGCGATAAGTACGGTGACTAGCCGCCACACGCGCAACTCACCTTGTACAATCGAATGATTCTGAAAAGCTGAACAATCTCATGTGTTCTCTATTTAATTCCCGTGTGAACGAACCTGAACCGTCTCCTGAACTGCTGGCCCGCGAATTCCCAAAGATCGAAGGCGCGGAGATCGCCGCGACCACTTTTGGCAAGCAAGTGGCCGGAGATTTCTACGATTTTCTGCGCGTCAGTCCGGAACGAGTTCTGTTTGGTTTGCTGGATGTTGCCGGGCGGCGCGAAAGCATCCAGCCGATTCTTGTGGCAGCGCAGAAGCTGTTCAGGAGCGTTGGAACCGAGCTGTTTTCCCGCGCGGACTTTAACGAAGCTGAAGCGATGACCGAGATATGCCATCGCATGAACATCGGATTGATGGAAGCCGCCGGCGGGGTGATTTCCTGTCCAGGATTCATCGGCTGCTACCACGAAAAATTCGGCACGCTTTGCTATACCAATGCCGGCCACACGCCAGGATTGCTGCGCGACAAAGAATCCGTCGCTGAACTTGCCTCAACCGGGCTGCCGCTGGGATTGTTTTCGCACGCAACTTGTGACGCACCCACGGTTGGGCTCGCAAGAGGGTCTGCGCTCTTGTTGGTCTCTCGCGGAGTGGTCGAAGGTAAATGCAAGAGCGATCAGGAAGAAGATCTGGAATACGGTCTGGAACGGGTCAAAGATCGCCTGATCGCCGATCCGTCAACCAGCGCGGAAGCTATTTGTGCGTCGATATTAAATGCGGCCGGCGAATTTACCTGCGAGCCGCTGGCGCCGGACGATATGACAGCGCTTGCCTTTGTACGCAGCGCGTAAACGAGACCTCTGAAAAAACTCTCGTTCCATTATTACCTTTCTGTCAGCGTGTTCTTCCGTGGGAGGGATCGGGGGAAGTCGCTGTGTTTACGTCGACATATAACTGCGATCCGGCAGGAACGCGGGGTGGATAGCAATTCCCGTCGCGGCTGTAATTCGAACAATGTTTGGCGACATCCTTGCGACGGGGTGACTGAGCGAACTGCCAGACCTCAGCGAAGCTCACACCACTTTCGGACGGTCTTGGCGGAGAGTTGGGAAATGCGCATCCGGGTGCGGGAGGGCAGGCATCGTTGATCGCCCAATAGACGATTTTTCTTGTGCCTGCATTTTGTCGAATGTCATCTGCCGTGACGACGTTGCCGTCGTCTTTGTTGGCAATGCCGGAGCAATAGACACCTGCGCTGAATCGGGCGGCGGTCACTCCATCAACCCACGCGTAGATGTAGGCCTTCTGCTCGGGCAGCATGCGCCCGCCTTGTTCTTGATCGAGAAAGAGCACAGTTTGTGCGGGGAAGCCCTCACGGCGCGCGGAGATCGTAGCCTGCTTAGCATCTGATTTCCCGAGACTGGTTGCGTTGGCAACAGACTTCAGTTCTGCGTAGAGCCGGCCATTGAAGAGGACAAGAAATCCGAAGCCGACGGATTCGACTGCAGCACGATGGCCGACCCAAGTGTTGATCCTCTCCCCGGGAGGATTGTTCAGCCAGTAGCCAGCGTAGGAAAAAGTTTGGTGCAGCGCCAGGAGGTTGGCGTCTCCGGGGTACTCATTTCGATCGAAGCCGAGATAAAAGCGTGCCTGGGCATGCAGGGACCCGCAAAGCAAACTAAGCAATACGAATCGCACGAACTTCATCTTTTGATCTTAATTGTTCCCCCGGACACTTCGCCTCGACGCATTCAGAAATAGAGTGCATCGGCGATTGCCATGAGCATAAAACATGTCCGTGCGAATGCCGGATTTGTGTCCGCGCTATACTCAGCAAACAGCAGCAAAGGATAATGCCACACAGCCCAGGTGCATCCGCTGACCAAATATTCCGCCCGCGCGGCCGCTTACGAGATTCTGCTGCGCGTGGAGCGTGAGTCCTCTTACGCCTCCGAGTTACTGCACTCTCGACCGAACTCCGCGCTTTCCGCTCCCGATCATGCTCTGGCCACCGAGTTGGTCATGGGAGTTTTGCGCTGGCGATCAGTCCTGGACTCTGCGATTTCGCTGCATTCTTCATTGTCACTCCCGAAGCTCGATCTCGAAATTCTCATCGCGCTTCGCTTAGGCGTGTACCAGTTGATGTTTCTCACCCGAATTCCCGCGCACGCCGCAATCAACGAAAGTGTGGAACTCGTGAAGCGGGCGCGCAAACGTTCAGCCGCTGCATTCGTCAATGCCGTCTTACGAAAAATCTCAAGCCGCACACTGAGCCCGCCGGCTGTCGACCATTCTTCTGCCGAAGCGCTCGCGGTGAGCACGGCGCATCCACAATGGATGGTCGATCGTTGGTGCAAGTCGTACGGTCTCGCCGCGGCGGAACAAATATGCCG
>DASXEG010000071.1:0-4934 GCA_036490235.1 Candidatus Sulfotelmatobacter sp.
ACGGTCGCGCCAATCTCATTCTTCACGGCCGCGCCAGCTGTGCGCGCAACGGAATACGTGACTTGTGCTCGCAGTGTGGGCGGAGGGAAGGGAAGAGTCGCATACTCTTCGTTATCGATATGATTCAAGCTCTCCGTGTCCGGATCGTCGCGGTGCCAATAAGGTCGCGTGTACTCCGCATCAGCGGGTACCTTTAGCCGGAAAACTGCGCGCACATTTTCGCCGGGCTTGATGTATACAGGCCGCGTCTTGTCCGAAATCGTTGCCCATCCTTTCGGCACTTCCAGCTTGATCCCATCCAGTAACAGCCGCTCTTTCGAACCATTGTGAAAATCGGTGGCGACCAAAAATTCCTGCCCCGGCGAAACCGTCGTGGTCGCATCCGCTTCCTTCGGCACAGGAGGCTTCGGCTCAGCACGAGAAACCACAGTCGCAGATAAACTCGTGCCGAGCGCGTCATTTAGCGCTGCGGCAGCCTGCTCGCGTTTGTCTGCGAGACGGCCCAGCAGGTCAGATTTTGCGATCGCGTTAAGATCTGCGTTCTCGACCTCGCCCCTGACTCGATCGAGGCCCGCCACGATTTCCGCCAGTGGCCCAACCCCACTCTCCGTATCTCTGGCTTTGGCCGCCTCGCTCGCTGCTGTAACTTTCTTCGCAATTTCCTCCAACTCGCTGCGCAGTTTCGGCAGCTTCGACTCCTCATTCCCCAGCCGCGAAGCCAATCCCGGCAGGGAAGTATCGATGCCGTCAAAAAAATCCTTTTCGTGCCCATCCTTGCCGAGCTTTGCCGGCTCAATCGAATCCACCAGCCTGTAAAACGTGAATCGATCTCCAGGCTCTACATTCCAGTTTGCCGCGCCCTGGGAAAGCTGATGCCGCAATCCCTTCATCGCAAATTGAATATACGATCCGCCCAAGTCCGCGCTCGGCTCTCCGGTATTCAACTTCACGGTCCAGTCCGCATCCGGACAAGTCATCGCCCCGAATCCGCAAACATTTCCGATGTACAGCTTTTTCGCCTGCCAGGGCTCGAGTCCTTCCTTAATTTGCTGAGGGAAGCGACTCGGATCAGCCGCCGCGCGAAAAGCCTCCTTCGTCAAGATGCTCGATGCTTGATGATTTCCGTGGCCGTCACGCGGCGTGCCCGAAAACCGCGCCACAAGCACATCGGGGCGAAAGGTGCGAATCACGCGCACCATGTCGCCGAGTGCGATGTCATGCCCACCCCATTTTTGGAAGGTCTCTTCAGCAGTCTTCGAAAAACCGAAATCGGCTACCCGCGAAAATCGCTCCTGCACGCCGTAATATTCATCTGCCGCCAGCAGTTCAAGAGTCCGTACCACACCGAGCACATCCGACAAGTTGTTGCCGACCTTATTCTGCCCGCCCTCGCCGCGGTTCAGCGTCATCAGCAGCACGTCGTCCCCGCGCCCGCGCGCCTCGAGCGTCAACATTCCGCCATCTTCATCATCCGGATGCGCGACCGTCTGCATCAGCCGCGCCGTTGTACTCAAGCGCCGCAGTTGCAACCGCAATCCAACCGCACCTTCATCCTGAGGAATTTCCGCAGGCGATCCTTGATAAGGAAGCTGAGGAAAATCGGTTGCCAATGACGAAGTTTGCGCCGACGATGTCGCGCCCGCCGAAGGATCGTCTTCTTCAGCCCGCTGCGGAGCCGCCGAAAGTTGGAAGGTAAGCAGAACGCACGGAACAATAACTGAAAAACGAAAAATGGAAGTTTGTAAGGCGCGCCGGATTTGCCGCCCTAAGCGGTCAGAAAAGTTGTTTCTTGCCAAAAAGTTCACCTAACAAGGATGGGGCCGAGCCCGCCTTTGACGCAAATTCTTTGCTAACCCTTCGAGTAGACACGACACCCCGGAAACCGGAAACCTGTAAACCAAAGCCTGGAGAGAGAGTTACTTCCCCGTCTCCTGCAGCGCCTGTTGGCACTGGCTGCCCGCCGTCAGCACCTGGTTGAACGCCGTATCTTTCCGCAGATTCTTCAGCAGCGGATCCTCCAGCAGGGCTGAATACGCGCAGTAATTCTGCTGCACGGCGGCTTTCAACAGACGCAACGCCGCATCGTTCTGCCCACAATATGCCATCAGCGCGCCCACGTGATACCAGGCTTCCGGATCGGGTTCAGTCATCACAGAGGCTTCTGCGTCTTTCACGATCCTGTCCAGATCAGGCGGGCCCGGCAGCTGTGTGCATGCCAGCAGCAAATCGCGATGATAGGAAGACGACTTGGCAACGCTTTTCGCCGCCTCGTGCGCTTGCTTTACTTGTCCCGCCGCCAGATAAACATAAGGCGTCACCCAATTCGCCCACTCGGTGCCTGCATCCAGATGCACAAAGTCCATCGCGCGCTCGGTTTGTCCCAGCTCCAGGAAAGCCCACGCACAGGAGCGGAAATTAAAATTCCCCGGATCGAGTGCCCGCGCCGTATTGCACTCCTGTGTAGCTTTTTCCTGCATGCCTGCGTAGCGAAGGACATAACTCAGCGCAAAATGAGCATCGCCGCTCCGTGGACGCCGCTTCACTAGTTCCGTTGCCGCCTCATAGGCCGGTCCCAGCTCGCCGCGCTCCACGCGAAGTGCAATCAGATTGCTTGCCGCCGCCACGCGGTTCGGATCGAGCGCCAGCGCCCGCTCATATGCCGCTTTCGACCTCTGGAACATTTGTTCGCCGCCGCCGCCGAAATACGAATCGTAGTAATAGCGCAGGCCAAGCTGCTCCCATGCCGGCGCATATCCTGGATCCTCACCGACCACATGCTCGAGGACAGTAATCGCATCCTTGTTTGGTCCAGGGTCATGCGGCAACGCCAGGCTATGCAGGTAGAGGTCATACGCTTCCTGACTCTTCGGACGCGAAGCCGCGCTCAGCATTCCCCCACCCACACCCAGCGCCGGCAAAAGCCCCTGCTGCACCTGTGTGCTCAGCTGATTTTGCAGGGAAATCATATCGTTCACGCCCGCGGTCGCTGTCGCCTGCCACATTAAGCGGTCGTTTGCTACGTCAATCGCCTCGAGGGTCACACTGACCTGTTCGCCCTGGCGAAGAAAATGGCCAGTCAGCAGCCGCCCGACATGCAACTCCTGACCCACTTTGTGCGGGTCAATATCCGGCCCCACAAATCTGCGCGTCATCGAAGAAGGCCGCACTTCGAGCGACCGGGAATAAGTCAACACGTTGCTCAGCTCATCGGCCAGCGCAAAGCGAAGATAATCCACGCTGGGGTCCGCGTTGACGTTCTGCAGCGGTAGCACCGCGACGGCATTTTGCACCTCTGCATTGGCCTCCGATCGATGCTTCATCCAGTAGGCCCCCACCGCGGCCAGCACCGTTATCAGCAACGCCAAACTGCCGAGCAACAGCCACAACAGCCATCGACTGCCTGCGCGTACAAAGGTTTTGCTGGAAACTCGCAGCCGCGTAGTGTGGAACCCGCTTCTGATCTGACCCGATTCCGTTTCCCGCTTTAGTTGCTGCAAGTCCGCTTTCATCTGCGTGGCACTTTGGTACCGCTCCTTGCGGTCTTTTTCCATCGCCTTGCCGATGATGCCTTCGAGCTCCACGGGAACCTTCGGGTTCAGCTCTCCCGGCGGGATCGGCTTGTTGTGCAACACCGCATCCAGCGTCATCAGTGAATTCTTTCCCGTGAACGGCTTCTTGCCGGTCGCCATCTCATACATCACCACGCCGAACGAGAAGAGGTCGGTACGGAAATCAATGTCTTCGCTCCGCGCCTGCTCCGGCGACATATAAACTGCCGTCCCCGGGATCACTCCCATTGCGGTCAGCGAATTCTCGTCAGCAATACCGTTGCTGTCGGTGCCGACGTTATGCACCAGCTTGGCCAGTCCGAAATCGAGCACTTTCACTTGTCCGGTTGGCGTAAGAAAAATATTCGCCGGCTTGATGTCCCGGTGCACAATTCCCTTCGCATGGGAGGCCGCTAGCGCATCCGCGACCTGAATACTGATGTCGAGTACTTTTTCTGTATCCAGGGGATGGCCGGAGATGCATTGCTTCAGGCTTTCGCCCTCCAGCTTCTCCATCACAATAAAAGGATGGCCGCTGTTGTCTTCGATTCCGTGAATCGTGCAGATATTGGGATGATTCAACTGCGAAGCCGCCCGCGCCTCGCGAGTGAACCTCTCCATCGACTTGGAATCGCCCGTGAGATTTTCAGGAATGAACTTCAGAGCGACGTGCCGGCCCAGCTTCAAATCCTCGGCCTCGTAAACCACGCCCATACCTCCGCCCCCGAGCTTTCCCAGGATGCGGTAGTGGGATACGGTCTGGCCGATCATGAAAGAGGAGATGCCCCGAACGCGCTAATGTTAGATGCCTCAGCGCCTCGGGTCAACCACCTCCGATTTACAGGGGACTCAAACTCGGTCTAGAATTGCGTCCGGCCAACCACAAGAGGAGGAATTAATGCGCAAAGCCGTATTCCTGACCGCAATCCTGCTGGCGATCTCAACCCTGACCATTCCGTCCCGCGCCCAGCAGAAGATGGAAGCCATCAAGCCCGCCGACAGCCCATCCAAAGTCGTGCTCGACTCCTGGAACGACATCGGCCGCAAGCTAATCGCCATGGCGGAAGATTTCCCGGAAGACAAATACGACTTCAAGGCCACGCCCGCCGAGCGCAGCTTCGCCGAGCAACTTCTGCACGCCGCCGGGGCCAACTATTACTTCACCTACGCCGCGATGGGAGATAAAACCAAAGTCGACGAGAATCCCAGCCGCTCCGTCTACAAGACCAAAGCCGACGTTGTAGCCTACGTCAAGAAATCGTTCGCCGATGGAGCTGCGGCCATCAAAGCCAAAGGCGATAAAGGCATGAACCATCTGGTCGTCGACCCCTTCGCCCACCAGCAAGTCCGCGTCGGCGACTGGGCCTACGGCTTCATCGAGCACGA
>DASXEG010000051.1:0-25856 GCA_036490235.1 Candidatus Sulfotelmatobacter sp.
GTCGTTGCCGCGACCGACGGGCCCATGCCGCAGACGCGCGAGCACGTGCTGCTGGCGCGGCAGGTGGGTGTGCCTTACATCGTTGTCGCTTTGAACAAGTGTGACGCGGTGGACGATCCTGAGTTGCTCGACCTGGTTGAACTCGAAGTGCGCGAGTTGTTGAAGACCTACAAATTCCCCGGCGACGATGTGCCGGTGGTTCGTCTCTCGGCGCTGGGCGCGCTGAATGGCGAAGCCAAGTGGGAGAAGCAGATTGACGCGTTGATGGAGGCGGTGGATAAGTCCGTGCCGCAGCCGGCGCGTGAACTGGATAAGCCGTTCCTGATGCCGATTGAAGATATCTTCTCGATTCAGGGACGCGGAACCGTGGTCACGGGGAGAATCGAGCGCGGCAAGGTGAAGGTTGGCGAGGAAGTGGAGATTGTCGGCTTCCGCGAGACGCGCAAGACGGTGGTCACCGGCGTTGAGATGTTCAAGAAGCAGCTCGACGAAGGCATGGCGGGCGACAACGCCGGACTTCTTCTTCGCGGCATTGCGAAAGAAGATGTGGAGCGCGGCATGGTGCTGGCCAAGGGTGGATCGATCACGCCGCACACCAAGTTCAAGGCGGAAGTCTACATTCTGACCAAAGAAGAAGGTGGACGGCATACGCCGTTCTTCAAGGGATACCGTCCGCAGTTTTATCTGCGAACGACGGATGTGACGGGCGTTGCCGAGTTGCCTTCCGGAACCGAAATGGTGATGCCGGGGGATAACGTGAGCCTGGTGATCGAGTTGATTACTCCGGTGGCGATGGAGAAAGGCTTGCGGTTCGCGATTCGCGAAGGCGGGCACACGGTGGGAGCGGGAACGATTGCGGAGATTGTGCAGTAAGTGGTTCGAGTGTGGAGCGGGCACTCCTGCCCGCTAAGGTTTTGCAGTGCTGGAAGCGGGCAAGAGTTTCCGCTCCCCACGAGCAAATCAGATCTTTCCTTCCGGAAAGCCGGAAGGGGTTAGCGAGACGAAACAGTGACAGGACAAGAGAGAATTCGCATCCGGCTGAAAGCCTACGACTATCGCATCCTCGATCAGTCGACCGGAGAAATTGTGGACACGGCCAAACGTACCGGCGCGCAAATCGCCGGACCGATTCCGCTGCCCACCATGAAAAACAAATACACGGTGCTGCGTTCGCCGCACGTCGACAAAAAGTCGCGCGAGCAGTTCGAAATCCGCACCCACAAGCGTCTGCTCGACATTCTCGAGCCGACCCAGCAAACGGTCGATGCGCTGATGAAGCTCGATCTGCCCGCAGGCGTCGACGTGGAAATCAAAGCCTTCGGCAAAGAGCACAAATAAGTTCGACGCCCCGAAAGGGTCGTCGAGAGTAGCCCACCGCTTCAGCGCTGGGTAGAGAAAGAGAAGAAGATTAAGAACCGAGTCCCGTAGGGACGACTGAAAAGGCGAAAAGCCTGCCAGCCAATAGCCACAGAATCGAAGACGGCCAAGCTGGACGGAGACAAAGATGGCAACGCGAGTAACAGGCATCCTGGGCAAAAAAGTCGGCATGACGCAACTGTTCGACTCCAAGGGCGACGTCCGCCCGGTCACAGTTCTGCAAGCCGGCCCCTGCGTCATCACGCAGCACAAGTCCGCGGTGAAAGACGGCTACGAAGCTGCCCAGATCGGCCTGGTCGAACTGATGAAGCAGTCGAAGCTCACCAAGCCCGCTCAGGGCCACTTGGCGAAGCACAATCTTCCGCCGGTAAAGTTCATGCGCGAAGTCCGGCTGGAAACCGACGGCGATGGAGACGGCGCAGTGAAAGTCGGTGACCGCGTTCTGGTCGAGATGTTTGACGGTGAAAGATTTGTCGACGTCGTTGGAGTCAGCAAAGGACGGGGCTTTCAGGGTGTCGTCAAGCGCCATCACTTCGGCGGCGGTCCCAAGTCGCACGGCTCGATGTTTCAGATCACCGGTTCAATTGGCTCTTCGGCTTTCCCGTCGCGCGTGTTTAAAGGCATGCGCATGTCGGGGCACATGGGCCATCAGCGCGTAACCACGCGCAACCTGCGCGTACTCGGCGTCGATAAAGACGAAAACCTGCTGGTGGTCGAAGGCAGCGTGCCGGGGCCACAGGGGGGCTACATCGTAATTACGAAGGCGAAGCATCCGCCAAGAGAGCGCCGTGGATTTGCCGGCTCGGCAACGGTCGATCCTTTGAAGGCGGCAAAGCGCGCGGCGAAGAAGGCATAAAAAATCTGTGGCGCGGGCACTCCTGCCCGCGTTGCATGCAGTAGCAAGAAGTCGTGGGCAAGAGTGCCCGCGGCCACACGAGAAGCAATATGGCAACGATTGACATACACGATTTAAGCGGAAAAAAGGTCGGGACCTTCGATCTCGCCGACGAAATCTTCGGCGCGGTCAACGAAGATCTGCTCTGGGAAGCGATCAAGCATTACCGCGCCGGCCAGCACCGCGGCACGCACGCCACAAAAGCCCGCTGGCAGGTTTCCGGCTCGGGCAAAAAGCTCTGGAAACAGAAAGGCACCGGACGCGCCCGCATCGGCTCGATCCGTTCGCCGCTTTGGCGGCATGGCGGCACCGTGCATGGGCCAGTCCCACGCTCCTACGACTACGCTTTTCCGCGCAAAAAGCTTTTGGGCGCGCTGCGTTCTGCGCTGGCCGCGAAGTTTTCCGACGGCAAGCTGATCGTCGTGAATTCGTTCGATTTGAAAGAAGCGAAGACCAAAGAATTTCGCAAAGCGCTCGACGCATTGAAGATCGATTCAACGGTATTGCTCGTCGATGCAGCGAACGCCGCCAACCGCAACCTCGAACTCAGCGCGCGCAACATCGAAGGGCTCGAGCTGCTCGCAGGCAACGAGGTTCACCCGTATCACCTGCTGCGCTACGATCGCGTGATCTTTTCGCATCCCGCCATCGAGAAGCTGCAGCTGACGTTGCAGAACTCGGCGCCCAAGCGCCAGCGCAAACCTGAGCCGGAGAGCGAAAAAGTGAAGAAAGCCACAACCGCCCCGCGACGGCGCGCGCGTGAAAAAGCGGCGGAGGTTGCATAAAAAATGAAATCCGCATACCAGATCATTCATCGCCCTGTGATCACGGAAAAAGGTTTGGCCATCAAGGAGCACCAGAACACGCTGGTTTTCCAGGTGGCGCCCAAGGCGACCAAGACCGAGATCAAGCAGGCCGTGCAGACGATTTTTAAAGTGAAGGTTTTTTCGGTGCGCACAGCCACTTATCCGGGTAAAGAACGGCGGCGCGGCAAGTTTACCGGCTATCGCCCCGACTGGAAGAAAGCATACGTTCGGCTGCGCGCGGGAGAGAAGATGCCCGAGTACGCGCAGAATTTGTAAGAAACAGCTAACAGGGATCAGCTTTCAGCCGTCAGCTTTCAGAAAAAGCGGCGGCCGTGGCAAAAGAAGCTGAGAGCTGGCAGCTAAGAGCTGAGAGCTTTTATGGCAATCAAGACATATCGACCGACGACGCAAACGTTGCGCTATCGCACGACCATCGTCAACGACGACATCACGACCAAGCATCCGCACAAGCCGCTGCTCGAACCCAAGCGCCGCACCGGCGGACGCCGCAACTCGGGCGACACCACCATGCGCTTCATCGGCGGCGGCCACAAAAAGAAGCTGCGCATCATCGACTTCAAGCGCGACAAGACCGGCATTCCCGCCACCGTCGTCAGCATCGAGTACGATCCCAATCGCTCGCCGCGCATCGCGCTGCTGGCGTATGCCGATGGCGAAAAGCGTTACATCCTTCAGCCCGAGGGATTGAAGGTTGGCCAGAAAGTCGTCAGTGGCCCGGACGCCGACATTCTTGTGGGCAACGCTTTGCCGCTGCGCAACATTCCGCCCGGCACTTCGATTCACAATCTCGAACTCAAGCCCGGCAAGGGCGGGCAGATGGTGCGTTCGGCGGGCGGAGCGGCGCAGTTGGTGGCGAAGGAATCCGATTACGCATTGGTCAAGCTGCCCTCCGGCGAAACCCGCAAAGTCTCGCAGGACTGCATGGCGACCATCGGCCAGGTCGGCAATCTCGATCACGAAAATATCACCATCGGCAAAGCCGGACGTTCGCGCTGGCTGGGATGGCGTCCGCACAACCGCGGCGTGAGCATGAATCCCGTGGATCATCCGCACGGCGGCGGTGAAGGCAAAACTTCCGGTGGCCGGCACCCTGTAACCCCGTGGGGCCAGCCAACGCGTGGTTACAAAACACGCAACAACAAGCGCACGGATAAGTTCATCGTGAGCCGGAGATCGAAATAGAGCCGGTTGGCTGAGAGCTGACGGCTGAAAGCTGAGAGCTGATTTTATGGCACGTTCAACAAAAAAAGGCCCGTTCATCGACGGCTTCCTCATGCAGCGAGTCGAAGCCATGAACTCGCGCAACGAGAAGAAAGTTCTGCGCACCTGGTCGCGGCGTTCGACCATCGTTCCTGAGATGGTCGGCCACACCATCGCGGTGCATAACGGCAAAAAATTTATTCCCGTGTATCTCACCGAGAATATGGTCGGCCACAAGCTGGGAGAATTCAGCTTCACGCGCAGCTTCAAGGGACACTCCATGAAGGCAGCGACCGAAGCCGCAGCCAGGCCCGCCGGCATTCCCGGAGGACCGGGAGCGCCCGCGCCGGCAGCCGCACCGGCGGCGCCGAAGGCATAAGGGGAGACGCCAATGGAATTTCGAGCCGAAATGCGTTATGTGCGAGTCACGCCGCAGAAGGCGCGCCTGGTGCTGAATCTGATCAAGGGACGCCGCGTGGAAGACGCGCGCAACACGCTGCTCTATACCAAGAAGCGCATCGCGGCGAACATAGGCAAGCTCTTGCAGTCGGCGCTCGATAACGCAAATTTCTTGAGCGCGGAAAAAAATCTCGACGTCGAGCTCGACAACCTGTACGTCAAGAGTGCGATTGCGAATGACGGCCCGCGCATGAAGCGCATTCGTCCGGCCCCGCAAGGACGCGCCTTCCGCTATGTGCGGCGAATCTCGCATCTCGAACTGGTGCTGGCCGAGCGCGGTAAGGATGGAAGCGGGCCGGTGGTTCATGCTTCGAGCGGCGATACCGCAACCGGCGCTCGTGTGAAACGGCGCGCTCCGGCGGCAAAGGCAAAGAAGGCCGCGGGCAAGAGCAGCAAGAAGAAAGTGGCGGCAAAGAAATAGAAATAAGGAGAATCGATGGGACAGAAGGTTCATCCATACGGATTCAGGCTCGGCTACACCAAGCCGTGGAAGTCGCGCTGGTTCGTCGAGCGCGACTACGACAAGCTGCTCCATGAAGACGTCAAGCTGAAGAACGAGCTGAAAGAAAAGCTGAAATCGGCAGGCGTCAGCTCGATCGAAATCGAGCGGCCGGGCAACAAGCTGCGCATCATTATCAAGACGGCGCGTCCCGGAATCATCATTGGGCGCAAAGGCGCGGAAATTGACAAGTTGAAAGCCGATTTGCAAAAGCGCACCTCGCGCGAGATGTTTGTCGACATTCAGGAAGTGCACAAGCCCGAGCTCGACGCACAACTGGTTTCGGAAGCGATCGCGCTGCAGCTCGAAAAGCGCGTCGGCTTCCGCCGCGCCATGCGCAAAGCGGTGGATTCCGCCCTGCGCTTCGGTTGCAAAGGCATTAAAGTCCGCGTCAGCGGACGCCTGAACGGCAACGAAATCGCCCGCTCCGAATGGTATTTGCAAGGCCGTCTGCCGCTGCACACGCTGCGCGCCGACATCGAATACGGCTTCTCCGAAGCCAGGACGACCTACGGTGTGATCGGCGTGAAGGTGTGGGTGTACAAAGGCGAGATTCTGCCGACAAAGAAACGCGAGCAGACAACGGCAGTAGGAGCGTTCTAGCGCCGTCAGCTATCAGCTCTCAGCCGTCAGCAAAACGGATGAGGTGACTGAAAGCTGAAAGCTGAGAGCTTATTTATGTTAATGCCCAAAAAAATCAAGTACCGCAAGCAACAGCGCGGGCGCATGACCGGCAAAGCCTGGCGCGGGTCCACGCTGGCCTTCGGCGATTTCGGATTGAAAGTCCTCGAGCCGGGCTGGATCACCGACCGCCAGATTGAAGCCAGCCGCGTCGCGATGACCCGCTTCGTCAAGCGTGGCGGCAAGATCTGGATTCGCGTGTTTCCCGATAAGCCGGTAACGAAAAAGCCCGCCGAAACCCGTATGGGCAAAGGCAAGGGCGCACCCGATCACTGGGTGGTAGTAGTTCGCCCGGGAAAGATTCTGTTCGAAATGGAAGGCGTCACCGCCGCCGACGCCGGCGAAGCCATGCGCCTTGCATCCCACAAGCTGCCGCTGCGCACGGTGCTGGTGAAAAGAGAAGGAGCGCACTAGAAACCAGCAATCAGCTTTCAGCCGTCAGCTATTAGCGAGACGGCGAGTAGTGGCCGTATAAAGCTGAGAGCTGATGGCTGAGAGCTGAGAGCTGAGAGCTTATTTTATGAAAGCCGACAAAGTACGAAACTTAACCGACGAAGAACTCGAGCACCAGAACCGCGATCTCGCCGACCAGTTGTTCAAGCTGAGGTTTCAGCTGAACATGGGGCAGACCGAGAGCCTGAAAAAGATTCGCGGGATGCGCAAAGACATCGCGCGCGTGAAAACCATTCTGAGCGAGCGCCGGCGCGCGGCTGCAACGGAGAAGAAATAATGGCGGAAACCGCAACAAGCGAACGCGTGCAGGGACGCCGCAAGGAAGTGGTCGGCGAAGTCGTTGCCAACCGCATGCAGAAAACCATTGTCGTCAAGGTCACGCGCAAAAAGGCGCATCCTTTCTACGGACGCGTAGTCGCGCGCAACAAGAAGTTCTACGCCCACGACGAAAAGAACCAAGCCCATGTGGGCGATGTGGTGCGCATCGAAGAGACACGTCCGCTTTCCAAGCTGAAGCGCTGGAAGCTGAAAGATGTTGTCCGCAAGACCGCGCTGGTGCCGGACATCAATATCGAGAAGGCATAAGCCAACGGACGACCGAGGGAGACTGCCATGGCTGTGATGATGAGAACGATGCTGGAGGTCGCCGACAACTCCGGCGCCCGCAAGCTGCAGATGATTCTGCCGCTCGGCGGCTCGACCGGTCTGAACGCCGGCCTGGGCGACATAATCACGGCGGCGGTAAAAGAAGCCGCTCCCGACGGCCAGGTGCAGAAAGGCAAAGTGGTCAAAGCAGTGATCGTACGCACGCGAAAAGAGCATCGCCGCCGCGACGGCACCTACATCCGCTTCGACCAAAATGCCGCTGTACTGATCAACGACGCCGGCGAGCCGGTAGGAACGCGCGTCTTCGGCCCGGTAGCCCGCGAGCTGCGCGACAAGAGATTTTTGAAGATCGTAAGTTTGGCGCCAGAAGTGATTTAGGAGCAAGTTTCAAAGTTTCAAGGTTTCAAAGCAAAGCAAAAATCTGAAACCGTGAGCGTTAAAACTTTGAAACCCTGAAACTTTGCAACGTTGAAACTTTGCACCTTTGATTCATATGAGAACAGTCAGCACAGTACACAAACGAGTCGACATCCGCCGCAATGACACGGTGAAAGTAATCACCGGCCGGGACAAGGGCAAGGAAGGCCGCGTCCTTCGTGTGTTCCCGGACGACAACAAGCTTCTGGTCGAGCACGTGATGATGGTGAAACGGCACGTGCGCCCCAACCCGCAGCGCAACATCGCGGGTGGCATTGCCGAGCAGGAGAGTCGCATTGCGATTTCCAACGTGCAGCTGGTCTGCGCCACCTGCGGGCCGGTTCGCATCGGGCACGAAGAACGTGGCGACAGAAAAGTTCGCGTCTGCAAGAAGTGTGGCACGACGTTAGAAAAATAGCTGTCAGCCTCCAGCCGTCAGCAATCAGCTTTATGCTGATGAGCACGAAACGGCTGAGAGCTGAAAGCTGAGAGCTGAGAGCTAGCAATGGCAAAAGACAAAAAAGCACCGAAAGAATCGGCCCAGGAGCAAAAAGCTCCCGAGCAGGCGCATCACAGCGCCAAGGAACGTCCGCGGCTGCGCACGCGATTCGACAAGGAAGTCGCGCCCGCGCTCTTGAAAGAACTCGACTTGAAGAATGCGATGGCCGTGCCCAAGCTGCACAAGATCGTCGTCAACATGGGCATGGGCGAAGCCACGCAGAACTCCAAGATTCTCGATCCCGCGGTGAACGAACTCGGCCAGATTACCGGCCAGAAGCCGATCGTCACCAAATCCAAGAAGTCGATTGCCGCCTTCAAAGTGCGCGAAGGCCAGGCCATCGGCACCATGGTCACCCTCCGCGGCGACCGCATGTACGAATTTCTCGACCGGCTGGTCAACATTGTTCTTCCGCGCGTCCGCGATTTTCGCGGGGTTTCGACAAAATCGTTCGATGGCCGCGGCAATTACACGATCGGCCTGCACGATCAGCTGATCTTCCCCGAGATTTCCTACGAGAGGGTCGACAAGCTGAAGGGCATGAACGTAACCATCGTGACCACGGCGGCGAATGACAATCAGGCGCGCACCCTGCTCAAGCATCTGGGCATGCCGTTCCGCGCGTAATAGAGTGCAGTAAAGATTTTTGAGGTGCTAAAGAATTTTTCAAAGGATTTCATGACCACAGCAAAACGAGTCAAAGACGCGAGAATCGAAAAGAAATTTGAAGTCGCGCGCGAAAAGAAACAGCCGGTACCGAAGTTCTCGACGCGCCGCCACAACCGCTGCAAGCTGTGCGGACGCCCGCGCGCGTATCTGCGCAAGTTCGGCATCTGCCGCTTGTGTTTCCGCGGGCTGGCGCTGCGCGGCGAGATTCCCGGCGTTTCGAAGTCTTCGTGGTAACGACGGAAGTAGCTAGCCAGCCGCCGCAGGTTCCCGGCCACGCCGGGCGAACGGGCGGCTCAAGGAGAAGCAAACGATGAGGTTGACCGATCCGGTCGCAGACATGCTGACGAGGGTGCGCAACGCCCTCCAGGCGCGGCACCAGAAAGTGGATATCCCGGCTTCGCGGCTGAAGCTCGAGATCGCCCGCATCCTGAAAGAAGAGGGCTACATCTCGAATTTCAAGGCCACTGAAGAAGAAGGCCACAAGGTCATCCGCGTGTATTTGAAATATGGCGCGCACAACGAAGCCGCGATCTCGAAAGCGGAGCGCGTGTCGCGCCCCGGCTGCCGCGTCTACGTGCGCCGCAGCGAAATTCCGCGCGTCCTCGGCGGCATGGGAATCAACATTCTCACCACCCCGCGCGGCGTAATGACCGGCCGTCAGGCCCGCAAAGAAGGCGTAGGCGGCGAATTGTTGTGCGAGATTTGGTAGAGAAGCAGCTTTCAGCCATCAGCCGTCAGCTATCAGCAAATGCGACGGTCGATGGCACTGAGAGCTGAAAGCTGAGAGCTGATAGCTATGTCACGAATTGGAAAAAAACCGATCCCGATCCCCAAAGGGGTGACGGTCAAACTCGAAGGCAACGCTGTTCTGGTGCAAGGACCGAAGGGTAAGCTCGACACGCCTCTTCCCTCCGGCATTAAGATGGAACAGAAAGACGGTCACCTCGTCGCCATCCGCGAGAACGATTCGCAGGCCGCTGTTCATGGCCTCGCGCGCGCTCTCGTCAATAATGCCGTCGAAGGCGTGACCAAGGGCTGGACCCGTGAACTCGACATCGTCGGCATCGGATATCGCGCCGAGATGAAGGGCAAGGGCACTGTCGTATTCAATCTGGGGTACTCGCACCCGATCGAATATCCATTGCCCACCGGTGTCGAAGCGTCCGTCGACCCCAAGCAGACCAAGATCGTCCTTAACGGAATCGACCGCCAGCAGGTCGGCCAGGTCGCGGCGGAAATGCGCGGCTTGCGTCCGCCCGATCCGTACAAGAACAAAGGCGTGCGTTACACCGGCGAAAGATTGAAGAAGAAGGTAGGCAAGACAGGAGCCAAATAGCTGTCAGCTGTCAGCTCTCAGCCCAATGGGCTTAGAGATCTGGCTGATAGCTGACGGCTGATAGCTGATAGCTGATAGTTAAGAGCAAACCATGCTGACAAGAATTTCCAAAAACCAAAAACGCGGTCACGTCCACGAGCGCATCCGCAAAAAAATGCAGGGCACGCCCGAGCGCCCGCGCTTGAACGTTTACCGCTCGCTGAATCACATTTACGTGCAGGTCATCGACGATCTGAACGGAGCCACGGTGGTATCGGCGAGTTCCGCCGAAGGCCAAAAGGAACAGCGCAAGACAGGCGGCAACGTCGCCGCCGCAAAGGCGGTAGGCAAGACAATCGCCGAACGCGCCAAGGCCAAGGGCGTAACAAAGGTAGTGTTCGATCGCGGCGGGTACATTTATCACGGCCGCGTAAAGGCGCTGGCCGATGCCGCGCGTGAAGCAGGATTGCAATTTTAGCGGCGAGCTTCGAGCCGCGAGCCAACAGGGTTCGCTCATAGCTCGAAGCTCATAGCGCGAAGCTGAGAAAATATGCCAACAGTAATCAAAAAGCTCGATCCAAACTCGTTTCAGTTGAAAGATCAGGTTGTCGCCATCAACCGCGTCACCAAGGTGGTCAAGGGCGGCAAAAATCTTTCTTTCGCCGCGCTGGTTGTCGTGGGAGATCCTTCCGCCGCGGTCGTAGGCCACGGCGCCGGCAAAGCCAAGGAAGTTCCGCAAGCCATTCGCAAAGCGATTGAGTCGGCGAAGAAGAACCTGATCAAAGTCAATCTGACGCAAACCAGCATCCCGCACCTCGTCCTCGGCCGCTACGGCGCAGGTAAAGTCCTGCTCAAGCCGGCCCCCGAAGGCACCGGCGTCATCGCCGGCGGCGCAGTGCGCGCGGTAATGACATCGGCCGGAGTGCAGAATGTCCTGACAAAGTCGATTGGCACCACCAATCCGCACAACGTAATCAAAGCCACATTCGCCGCCCTGAAAAGCCTGAAGAGCAAAGAAAGCGTAGCGGCCATGCGAGGCAAGTCGGAGCACGAGATCTAAGGGTTTCCAAGCTCGCGATTTTCGAGCGGTGAGACTATCAGGGCACGGCTTCAGCCGTGCCGTAAGCAGGAACAAAGAAACGGGGCTTTAGCCCCTGAGGGCTGAGGCAAAGCATGACAGCAAAAAAAACAAATTCCGGCGCCAAGATTCATTTGAAATGGGTGCGCTCCTCCATTTGCGCTCCGGTAAAACACAAAGTTGTGGTAAAAGGACTGGGATTCACCCGTCTGAACCAGGTGATCGAGCGCCCCGATAACGCCGCGATTCGCGGTATGGTAGCGAAGATCCCGCATCTGGTGGAAATTGTGGAATAGCTGCGAGCTTCGCGCTGCGAGCTTCGAAAGGCTCGTTTGCTCGTAGCTCGTAGCTCGAAGCTCAGAGCTGATTTTATGAACCTATCCAACATTCACGCACCAAAGAAAGCCTCCGAAAAGCGCAAGCGCGTGGGCCGCGGCATGGGCTCCGGCATGGGCAAAACTTCCACCCGCGGTCATAAAGGCCAGCGCTCGCGCACCGGTATGCGCCTGATCCGCGGTTTTGAAGGCGGCCAGATGCCGCTTCACCGCCGCATGCCCAAGCGCGGTTTCACCAACATTTTCCGCAAGGAATTCAACATCGTCAGCCTCGAACGTCTCGCCGCTCTCAGCGACGATCTGCGCTCGGCGCCGATTACGCCCGAAGTTCTGCGCCACGCCGGAGTGATCAAGACCAAGCATCCCGTTAAAATTCTCGGCGATGGCGAACTGAACTTCGCCCTTACCGTGCACGCGCACAAGTTCTCGAAGTCCGCGCAGGAAAAGATCACCAAGGCAGGCGGCAAGGTTGAGGTCTTACCAGTGAAGGCGGGGCAGTAATGTTCGAAAAGCTGGCTAACATTTTCCGGATTCCCGACCTGCGCAAGCGGGTTCTGTTCACGCTGGCCATGCTTGCCATCTACCGGCTGGGCGGCCACTTGCCCACGCCGGGCGTGAACTTCCTCAAGCTGGAAGATTTCTTCAACCAGAATCGCGGATCGTTGCTCGGCTTTGTCGATCTGTTTTCCGGCGGCAACCTGCGCCGCCTCACCATCTTTGCTCTCGGCATCATGCCGTACATCACGGCATCGATCATCCTGCAACTCCTCACCGTAGTCTACGAACCTCTCGCCAAGCTGCAAAAAGAAGGCGAGATGGGCCGCAAGAAAATCACCGAGTGGACCCGCTACATCACCATCATCCTGAGCGCAGTCCAATCTTTCGGTATCGCCATCGGCCTTGAAAAAGGCGGCGACTTCGTTCTTCACCCCGGCATCAGCTTCGTCCTCATGACCATGCTCACCCTGACCGCAGGAAGCACCTTCGTCATGTGGCTGGGCGAGCAGATCACCGAGCGCGGCATCGGCAACGGCATGTCGCTTCTCATCTTCGCCGGCATCGTCGTCGGCCTGCCGCGCGGCGTCGAAGATCTTCTTGAGAAAGCCAGGAGCGGCACCTGGGGCGCTATCACACCAGTGCTCATGATCCTGCTGGTTGCCTTCATGCTCGTCGTTGTCGGCTTCATTGTCTACGTGGAGCGCTGCGAGCGCCGCCTCCCGGTGCAGTACGCCAAGCGCGTCGTTGGCCGCAAAGTCATGGGCGGACAGTCCACCCACCTACCTCTGCGTGTGAATGCCGGCGGCGTCATGCCCGTGATCTTCGCCTCGTCGATTCTTACTCTGCCGCAGACCATGGGTTACGGCCTGCGCAACAGCCGCTACTTCGGCGATCTGATTCGCATGTTGGGCTGGGGCGAACCTCTCTACACCCTGCTCTATGCTATCGGCATCATCTTTTTCGCATATTTCTACGTTTCCATCGTTTTTAATCCCAGCGAAGTTGCCGATAACATGCGCAAATACGGAGGGTTCATTCCCGGCATTCGTCCCGGCAAGCGCACTGCGGATTACATCAACGAAATTCTGACCCGCATCACTCTGGTCGGCGGTCTCTACCTGATTGTGATCTCCTTCATTCCTGAATGGCTGATCGCCGGCATCCATTTGAATCACCTTCCGGTCTGGCTCGGAGGCGGGATCTTCGAACGCCTTCCCGTCTGGGTCACGAACGGCTTAGGTGTGAACTTTTATTTCGGTGGAACCTCTCTGCTGATCGTCGTCGGAGTCGCCATGGATACGGTCACGCAGGTCGAAGCGCAATTGATCATGCGCCACTACGATGGCTTCACCGCGCGCAGCGGACGCATTCGCGGCCGCCGCAACTGGTCGTGAAAAACAAGTTTCAAAGTGGCAACGTTTCAAGGTTTCAAAGCTCCACGGAACTGTGATCCGAGAACATTGAAACTTTGCAACCTTGAAACTTTGCCACTTTGAATTCGAGGTTGCTGCACACCGGTAAGCCATGCTGGGTGGCCCCGGGAACACTGTTCGGGAGGCTTTGGCCAACTCGATGGCGCAGGAAACCTCAAGGGATATTGGCCCAGTGGTTTTGCTTGGCCCGCCGGGTGCCGGTAAAGGCACGCAGTCCAAGCGCATCATGGAACGCTACTTGATTCCGCAAATCTCCACCGGAGATCTTTTGCGGAACAATGTGACCCAGGGAACCGAGCTGGGTTTAGCCGCCAAAGCTGTAATGGATCGCGGCGAGCTGGTTTCGGACGACGTGGTTTGTGGAATGGTACGTTGCCGGCTCATGGAGCCGGATTGCAAGCGAGGCTATGTATTGGACGGTTTTCCCCGGACTGCAGCCCAGGCCGGGTGGCTCGACGCCTTGCTCGATGACAAGCTCTTTGACAATTCGCGCCCCACTCGCGCCTGGCCAATTGTGATACGGCTGGACGTGGATTATAATCAATTGTTGCTCCGTATTGCTGGACGCCGTTCTTGTCCCACCTGTGGGCGGATCTACAACGTCCACTTTCAGCCGCCCCGGTACGATGAAATCTGTGACATCGAAGGGTCGAAGCTGGTAACCCGCAATGACGACCGGTTGGAGGTAATTCAACCCCGTTTAGCGGCTTACGAGGAGCAGACGCGTCCGGTCGCCGACTACTATCAGCGCACTGGAAGGCTGATCTCAGTTGACGGCGAGCAGCCGGTCGACAAAGTCACCGACCAGATCTTCCGCATTCTTGAAGATCACGATGCGTAATGCTTGAACGCATGGCAATTGTTTGCAAATCGACGGCGGAGATTGACAAGATGCGGCAGAGCGGCCGCATTGTGCGCCAGGTTCTCGATTATCTGCGAACCATGGTCGCGCCCGGCGTGAGCACAATGGATTTGGAACGCGCCGCTGAAAAAAAGATTGCCGAATTCGGCGCCAAGCCCGCGTTCAAGGGATATTACGATTATCCCTGCGTGCTATGCACCTCGGTGAATGAAGAAATTGTCCACGGCATTCCGTCGGAAAAACGAGTGCTGAAAGAAGGCGACATAGTTTCCATCGATTGCGGTGTGGTTCTGGACGGTTATTACGGCGACGCGGCAATTACGGTTCCGGTCGGCGGCGCGGTAAAGCAGGAATTGCAGAAGCTGCTGACGGTCACAGAAGAATCGCTATACCGCGGAATTGAAAAAGCGGTCATCGGTAACTCCATCGGCGATGTAGGCGCAGCCGTGCAGGAGCACGTAGAAGCCGCCGGCTTCAGCGTGGTCCGCGAGTTCGTGGGACATGGAATCGGAACGCACTTGCACGAAGAACCGCAGGTGCCGAATTACGGAGCGCGTGGCCATGGCGCAAAGTTGCGCGAAGGCATGGTGATCGCCATCGAACCGATGGTGAATTTCGGCAAGCCCGAAACCCGCGTGCTGGGCGATAAGTGGACCGCCGTAACCGCCGACGGCAGTTGCAGCGCCCACTTCGAGCACTGCGTAGCAGTGACGAAAGATGGTCCGGTGATTTTGACGCAGTAAGGCTCCGAGCCGCGAGCTACGTGCCGCGGGCGAACTCAAAAGGGTTTGCTCGAAGCTCGCAGCTCGAAACTCGCAGCTAAGGGAGCGAATGAGCAAAGAAGACGCGATAGAAGTCATGGCAACGGTTGTCGAACCGCTGCCCAATGCGATGTTCAAGGTGGAGTTGGAAAACAAACACCAGGTACTGGCGCATGTATCCGGCAAAATGCGCAAGAATTTTATTCGCATTCTGCCGGGAGATAAAGTCGCAGTCGAGCTTTCGCCCTACGACCTGAATCGCGGGCGCATTGTGTATCGCTACAAATAGGTTTTGCTGACGGCTGAAAGCTGACAGCTGAAAGCTGGTTTATGAAAGTACGAGCATCGGTAAAAAAAATCTGTGACAAGTGCAAGATCATCCACCGCAAAGGCGTGGTGCGCGTGATCTGCGTAAACACAAAACACAAACAGCGCCAGGGCTGATCGGGAAGGGCGCGACTTTAGTCGTGCCGTCGAGGCGCAAAAAATTCGCGGCTTTTAGCCGCTGAGGTTCAGAGAATGGCACGCATCGCAGGCGTCGACTTACCGCGCCAAAAGCACATCAACATCGCACTGACCTATATCTACGGCATCGGCAATTCGCGCGCCGGAGCGATCCTCGACGAGGCCAAAGTGGACCCCGTGAAAAAGGTCCAGGACCTCAGCGAAGAAGAAGTCAACCGCATCCGTACCGTGATTGAAGCGCAGGGACTGGTCGAGGGCGACCTCCGCAAAGAAGTCTCGATGAACATCAAAAGGCTCATCGAAATAGGCTCCTACCGCGGGTTCCGCCATCGCCGCAACCTGCCGGTCCGCGGCCAGCGCACCCACACCAACGCGCGCACCCGCAAAGGTCCGCGCAAAGGAACGGTAGCAACCCGCAAGAAGGCGAGCGCGAAGACGTAAGAAAATGTTTCAAAGTCTCCCAACTTTCAAGGTTTTAGAGTCTTTGAAACCTTGAAACTCTGAAACCTTGAAACTTTGAAACTTGAGGTTCTATGGCCAAACCAGCAGCAGCGGGCGGCGCAGCCGCACCGGAGAAAAAAGGCAAGAAGAAGACGTTCAAGAAAAAAGAGCGCAAGCACGTCCCCCACGGGCTCGTGTTCGTGCAGGCGTCTTTCAACAACACGATCGTGACCATCACTGACATGAACGGCAACGTTCTGTCCTGGAAGAGCTCCGGTTCGCTGGGCTTCCGCGGATCGCGCAAAGGCACGCCCTTCGCGGCCCAGCAGGCAGCCTCAACCGCAGCCAACATGGCGCGCGATCACGGCGTCCGGAGCGTAGATGTCCGCGTATCCGGCCCAGGCTCAGGCCGCGAGTCGGCAGTCCGCGCCCTGGCGACAGCAGGCATCGAAGTGCGTTCGATCAGAGACGTAACGCCGATCCCGCACAACGGCTGCCGGCCACCGAAGCGACGTAGAGTGTAACGACAGAAGCACCAGGTTCAATCGACAGCCGGGGGTATCGGTGATGAACACTTCGGCCCAGAGCGTTGAAGTTCCAGCGGAGGTCGCGCCCAAATCGGTAGTAGCTTTATTGCACGTCGCCGATGTGGAGCGGTCGATCAGGTTTTACGAGAAGTTCGGCTTTGAAGTCGGGAATGAGCCGCTGAAGAATGACGAGGGTGTGGCGACTTTCGTCTGGATGCACCATGGCAACGCTGCGCAGATCATGTTAACGCGTGCGGGGCAGCCGCTGAATTCAGGTTCACGGCACATGATGTTTTACCTGTATTCGACTGACATGAAGGCCTATCGCGAGCAGTTGATCGCGCGCGGCATCGAGGTCGGCAAAGTGACCTACCCGTTCTGGATGCCCAACGGCGAGTTTCAGGTTGACGATCCAGACGGTTGGATCTGGATCGTTTGTTGATACTTTGGAATCTAAAACGTTTGCAGTGAAGCGGATTGTCTTTCTGCAAAGCGGATCGGGAAGAAGGGACAGCCAGTCCTGTAAACCGATTGTCACCTGAGGTAAAGGAGAACAACTTGGCCCGATACACCGATGCAGTCTGCCGTCTATGCCGCCGCGAGGGCATGAAGCTGTTCCTCAAAGGCTCGAAATGCTTCAGCGATAAGTGTCCCATCGAGAAGCGCAACTTTGCTCCCGGACAACACGGGAAAGACCGCAAAGCCAAAATCGTAGGCTACGGCCTGCAGTTGCGCGAGAAGCAGAAAGCCAAGCGAATCTACTTCACGCTGGAAGGCCAGTTCCGCAACTACTTTGAAAAAGCCGCCCGCACCCGCGGCGTAACCGGCGAAATGTTGCTTCAGCAACTCGAGCGCCGCCTCGACAACGTAGTCTTCCGCCTGGGCTTCGCGCAATCCCGCCGTCAGGCGCGTCAACTCGTCCGGCACGGGCACGTAGCCGTAAACGGAAAAAAGGTTAACATTCCGTCGTTCGAAGTCCACGCCGGACAGGAGATTTCGATCCGCGAAAACAGCAAGAAGCTGCTAGTTCTCGAGCAGGCAAAAGAATTCGCCACCCACGCAACGCTGCCCGGCTGGCTCGAAGTAAATCGCGATAACTACACAGCGAAAGTATTGTCGCTGCCCAAGCGCGAAGATATTCAACTGCCGGTAAACGAGCAGTTGATCGTAGAGTTGTACAGCAAATAGTTGAACCACACCCCACGAAGGCAAAAGAAGTCCTTCGTGATACTTAGTGTCCTTAGTGGTTATCAGTTTTTAGTTGTCAGTTTTTAACCGCCCAACTCGCACCAGATCAGCCTTCACAAGGCGCCTGACCGGAACGGGCTTTCCGGGATGCCTTGGTTGAGCCAAATGGTCGAAGGAGAGAAACAAATGCTTTGGAAGGGTTTTCAAAAACCGAAACGTCTAGCAGTCGACACCTCCACCCTAACCGACAAGTACGGCATTTTCTGGGCGCAGCCGTTCGAACGCGGCTTCGGCACAACGGTAGGCAACGCGCTTCGCCGCGTGCTCCTAAGCTCGATTGAAGGCGCAGCCGTAACCGCCGTGAAGATGGAAGGCGTGCTGCACGAATTTCAGTCAATCCCCGGGGTAGTCGAAGACGCAACCGACATCATCCTCAACCTGAAGCAGATTCCCTTCAAGCTGGCGGGCGATGCGCCGAAAGCAATTTATCTCCGCGCCGATCAACCCGGCGTAGTCACCAGCGGCATGATCGAAGCCGACGGAGATGTCGAAGTCCTCGATAAAGACGTCTACATTGCCACGGTAAGCGAAGGCGGCAAGCTCGACATGGAAATGCGCTTAAAGCGTGGCCGCGGCTACGTCTCCGCCGACAAGAATTTCGACGAAGATCTCGGCATCGGCTTCATTCCCATCGATTCCGTCCACTCGCCAGTCCGCAAGTGCAACTACACCGTAGAAGCCGCGCGTCTAGGCCAGATCACCGACTACGACAAGCTGACGCTGGAAGTCTGGACCAACGGCTCGATCACTCCCGCAGACTCCATCGGTCTGGCAGCGAAGCTGATGAAAGATCACATGAACATCTTCATCAACTTCGAGGAAGAAATCGAAACCGGCACCTCGACCTCCGATGACCGCAAGCCCGAGATTCACAACGAGAACCTGAACCGTTCCGTAGAAGAACTCGAGCTTTCCGTCCGCAGCTACAACTGCCTGAAGAACGCCAACATTCAGACCATCGGCGAGCTGGTGCAAAAGACCGAGTCCGAAATGCTGAAGACGAAAAACTTCGGCCGCAAGTCGCTCAACGAGATCAAGGAAATCTTGTCCTCAATGGGTCTGAGCCTGGGCATGAAGATCGACGAGCACGGCAATGCCGTACCCGGCCCAACGTCAAACATGGTCCTGCCGGCATCAGCCTACGGCCCAGACGACACGCTGTAGAAGCAAGTTTCAAAGTTCAGAGTTTCAAGGTTTCAAGGACTAATCGTTGAGATCTGAGTGAAGCAAGACCGGGAAGGGCACGGCTTTAGCCGTGCCGTCCCAGGTCCGAATGACTGGCGGCTTTAGCCGCTGAAGTTTTGATCTTAGCTAAGAGCCAAAAGCTGACAGCTGAAAGCTGAGGTTTTCCCATGCGTCACAAAGTAGCAGGCTACAAACTCGGACGTAACACCGCGCACCGCCGCTCTCTGCTGCGCAATCTGGTCACCTCGGTGATCGTAGAAGAACGGATCGAAACCACGGTCCCCAAAGCCAAAGCCGCGCGCCCCATCGTCGAAAAGATGATCACGCTAGGCAAGCGCGGCGATCTAGCAGCCCGCCGCCTCGCCGCGTCCTATCTAATGACCGACGAAGCCCTGGTCAAACTGTTTGACACCATAGGCCCCCGCTTCGGCGACCGCGAAGGCGGCTACACCCGCATCATCCGCACCGCCTGGAACAAAGGCGACGGCGCCGACAAAGCCTTCCTCGAACTCCTCGGCAGCGAAAAGGTCATTGACGAAAAACGCGAAAAACGCGCCGAAGCCCGCGCCAAAAAAGTAGCCGAAGCCAAAAAGGCCATGGAAGACGCCCAAGCCCAGGCCCAGCACGACGGCGGCGTAGAACCAGTCAAGGACGAAGACAAGAAGGAGTAGCGCTGCAACGGTGGAAGAGCGGCGCTTTAGCGCCGCGTTAGGTCTCTCGTATCGATAACCATCAGGCACGGCGCAAGCCCTGCCTTTTCTTTCTCTCTACTTAAACGCCTCCACAAACAACGAATGCGGCATCGCCGCATCCCCCGGGTCAAATGCCGGCGCACCCTCTCCATACAACCGGCTCTTCCCCTCGCCCGATTCTTCCACTTCCCGAAACCCGGCCCCGCCCAGCACTTCCTCCAGATACTCAAAATCGAACGCCGTCCGATGCTGCCCATCGCAAAACACAAAGTTCGAAAACCGGCCGCCCAGCGAATCGAAATGCCGCGGAAACGAGTCGTAAAACCAATCCCGCTGCCCCTGCGCGTACGCCGCAATAGCATTCTTCAAACTCGGTACAACCAGCCGCAACCCTCCGCCCGGCCGAAGCACGCGACCGCATTCGCGCATCAGTTGCAGCAATTCGTCAGGATAAAAATGCTCGATCATGTGCGTCGAATAAATCGAGTCCACCGAATTCGCTCCATAAGGCAAGCCGCATCGCACATCGAGCCACAAATCAAGCTTGTGCCGCGGATTTGCATCGATATTCACAAACCCCGGCAGATACTTCGGTCCGCATCCCAAATGCAAATGCAACGCCTTCCCATTCCGCGGACGCACCGCATAAACGCACTTCCGCACCCAATAATTAGGAAGCGTAGCCTTCGCCAGGCCAAGAAAACACAAATCCTTATAGCGCTGATGCAGCAAATTTCCCCCTGGGAGTGCTGAAAATTATACGACACTCAGATTTGTGAAAGTTCTGGAACAAAAGCTGCCTGGGCAAGTCGAATTGCAGGATGGCGTCATTCCGAAGGTCTCGCGTTCTCACCAGCGGGCCAAGGAATCTCCCACGCACCAGGTTCGCACAACGTCCCCCGCCCGTACATGTCCCACCGCGTCTCACGCCAGTAATCTTGCCGCCAATTGTCAGTCCGATACACTTCCGACAGGATGAGCTTCACCCGCACACAAATCGCCATCGCCGTCAGCATCCCAGCGCTGTTGGTTTTCGGATTTCTCGGTTACATCTGGTGGCTAAGCAATCAAGGACCAGTTCTCTCGCGCTCGGAAGAACACGATCCGCTCACCGGCTTGCCGGTCAGTATCCGCATGAATCCGCTGCGCGACCGCACCATCGAGCACAGCGCCAACAAGTTTCTCCACGAGCTGCGCGACGGCCAATGCGACCAGCTTCTCTCTCAATGGGAGCACGACTACCGCAAGAAATACGCCCACTTCATCTGCGACTCCGAGAAACAGCATCCATTGTTGTCGTGGGAACTTGCCGAGTGGGAAAGCGCGCCGCCTCTGACCATCCTCCACTATCGCGGCCAGCGCAGCAACGGCAACGGACAGGCGGGAACCTATCAGGGCATCTTCACCGTGACCACCGAGGATGAAGACGGCCAGTGGGTCGTGACGAAATACGACGCGATGTACTGAGAAAAAGTTCCTGCTACATCAGCACTCTCTTAACGTAGCATCCGTCGTGCACGGGAACACCGTATTCGTCGACCTTGCATTGTTCCAGGGATACTTCATCACCACAGATGGCGCACACGTTCGCGCGTGCGGGCGAGTTCATCCTTTCTCTCTCCGCAACTCTCCTCGCGAACTCAACGGAAACCTGCTCAAACATCGGCGCTGCATTCGACATAGATTCTGCTCCTGAAGAAAAGCCTATCAACCTGCAAAGCCTACGGGTCAACTCTTTACGTCGTCGCCTTTCCCTGTTTTGCGGGGAAATCATCGTATCGAAGTAATTGATTATGCGAGAGGTTACCCCGTCTATACGCGGGCCCCATTACAGATAAATATTTCAGCTTTACGCTTGCATCAGTGTCAGTTTAGTGATACGATAACGGTACGTTATGCATAGGATAGTTTAATGGTGAAATACTTTTAAACTCGCGAGGAGGGAATGGCGATGAATGGAAAGCAGAATCAACCGGCCATGAACTTCAAAACCATGGCCGTTCCGGATGTCCCCCAGGGACGAAACGGAAAGCACAAGCAAATCGTGTCACGGATTCTGTCGGATCTCGATCGGCTTGCCGGCGGGCAAGCCTTGAAGATTCCGCTGGCTCAGTTGGCGGAGAGCAAGGAAAAAGTCCGCTCGGCATTGAACCGGGCGACGACGAAGGCGCACCTGAATGTCGTGACGGCAAGCGACGACAATTTCTTGTACGTGTGGAATGAAGAAGGCAGAAACGGCGGATCGTCGAAATAAATCACGAACTATTCCCGGTCCCGGTCCGCCCCAGGTAGAGAAAGAAATAAAACGATTTGCGCCGCTATACCCGCGCACGTGTCGAGCACCACATCCTGCCATCGGCCCGTCCGCGACGGAATAAAGCTCTGATGCCATTCATCCAGGCTCGCGACCAGCGCTGTTCCTAGAACCGCAATGCTCGTCCAGCGCAGCGTCCACTGCGCGTGATCGATCCTCGGCAAAGTCTCGCGCCAGGCCCGAAAAAGCAAAATGCTCAGAATCGCGTAGCCGACCACATGGCCGCTTTTGCGGATATAAAAATGCCACACTTCAAAGTGCGCCAAATCGAGTCCAAAAAGAAAGTGCAATAGCGGATATAAAATCCGGCTGGTGTTGTGAGCGGAAAGCCACGCCGTCGATTCAATGGCAATCACAATCAGCCAGAGAACCGCGGCGACCCACGCTTTCAGAAGCTCTTTTTGTTTAGTGTCCAATCAGGTGTGCAGTGCTCAGCGTAGTTTCGAGCTGTCGTGACTAAATCTATTCTACGGTGTCATTCCGAAGCCCGCGTTTTCACCAGCGGGGCGAGGAACCTCACTCATAACTTCCGGCTTGGGTGGCGAGACAAATTATTCCATCGCATAATTCGGCGCTTCGCGCGTAATCATCACATCATGCACATGGCTTTCGCGCAGCCCGGCATTGCTGATCCGCACAAACCGAGTCTTCTGCAGCAACTCAGGTATCGTCCCGCATCCGCAATAACCCATACCCGACTTCAACCCGCCCACCATCTGATAAATAATCATCGCCACTGACCCGCGATGCGGCACCCGCCCTTCAATTCCCTCAGGCACCAGTTTGCCAAGCCGATTCGCCTCACCATTCCCCTCAAGCGCCGAAGAAGATTCACCCTCGGTGCTCTGAAAATACCGCTCGCTCGAACCCTGGGCCATCGCACCCAGCGATCCCATCCCGCGATAAGCCTTGAACGACCGGCCTTGATAAAGAATCAACTCACCGGGACTCTCATCGGTTCCAGCGAACAACGAGCCAATCATCACCCCGCTGGCGCCAGCCGCGAGAGCCTTCGTGATGTCGCCGGAATACTTAATCCCGCCATCCGCAATAATCGGAACACCCGAGTCTTTCGTCGCGCGATATGCTTCCGCAATCGCCGTAATCTGCGGCACGCCAGCCCCAGTAACCACGCGAGTAGTACAGATCGATCCCGGCCCAATCCCAACCTTGATTCCGTCAGCCCCAGCCCGCGTCAGCTCGCATGCTCCATCAAACGTAGCCACGTTCCCGGCCAGCAACTCCACCTCAGGCAGCTTCGACTTCACCAACTTCACAGCCTCAAGCACTTTCGTCGAGTGCCCATGCGCGCTGTCCACCGCCAGCACATCTACTTTTGCTTCCACCAACTCCTGCGCCCGTTCCAGAAAATCTCCGGTAGCGCCAATCGCCGCCCCCACGCGCAACCGCCCATGTGAATCCTTAGCCGCATTCGGATACTTCAATTTCTTCTGAATATCCTTAACGGTAATCAGCCCCTTCAGGTTGTACTTGTCATCCACCACCAGCAGCTTTTCCACGCGGTGCTGATGCAGAATCTTCTCCGCCTCTTCCAACGTGGTTCCCACCGGCACGGTGATCAGATTTTTCTTCGTCATCACGCGATCGATCGGAATATCGAACCGCGTCTCGAACCGCAAATCACGATTCGTAAGAATGCCCACCAGCCGGCCGTCTCGCTCGGTAATCGGCACGCCCGAAATCTTGTACTTGCGCATCACCTCCAGCGCATCGCTAACCTTGTCGTTCGGCGACATCGTCACCGGATCGACAATCATCCCGCTCTCCGACCGCTTCACCTTGTCCACTTCATTCGCCTGCTGCTCAATCGTCAGGTTGCGATGAATAATCCCCAACCCTCCCTGTTGCGCCAGCGCAATCGCCATGTGCGACTCGGTCACCGTATCCATGGCCGCGCTCACGATCGGAATATTCAGGCTGATATTGCGCGTAAGCCGCGTCTGAGTATTCGCCGTGGTGGGAACCACATCCGACCGCGCCGGCAGAAGAAGAACGTCGTCAAAAGTAAGAGCTTCAGGTACAGGGAAATGAATCATGTTGTTCGGGATTCGCCCAAGGTCTGGGTGAAGCTTTCATTGTAGAGAGCGGCAGGCGGGTTGGGCAAATCGAGTCGGATGTAATCTGGTAAGGGAACGGCGACCTACCATACATGTCAAGGATCGTTACTATCCGAAAATCATTCGTGCTCGACAGACGGTTCTGCGCAGAGGAGTCTCCGCTCAAGCTGGAGTCGAACTTGATAACTGCGATAGGCCGAATATGGGATCATGACTTCATCCAGTCCGAGCGCCGTTTGTCTTTTCCCCCCACCGCGCGTATATTAAGAAACTGAGAACTGTTGTGTAATACCAGCATTTGGCGAGGCACACCAGTGGGCGCAAGCCCACTTTTTAGTTGGAGACAGGTTTATCTCCGCCCAAATGCCGCAACTTATTGGATGTATGGCACTTGAGCTAGATCGCGTGCGCGAAATTGCGGACCGGGTAGCTGCCTCGAGTGGTCTCGAAGTAGTCGAAGTCGAATTTCGCGGCAGCGGCAAGGCCCGGATGCTACGCGTGTTTTTGGACAAGCCGGGAACAGCGGGTTCCGGAACGAGTGGTGCCGTAACGGGTAACGATCCGCTGGGCGGCGTTACGCATGGAGATTGCGTCAACTTCAGTCGCGAATTTGGCACGATTCTCGACGTAGAAGAGGCAGTCCCGGGCGAGAGTTACACGCTGGAAGTTTCGTCGCCGGGTTTAGATCGAAAGCTTACGAAGCCCAGCGAATTTGAAAGATTCACCGGAAGCCGCATCAAAGTGATGACGAGAAATCCGGTGAACAACAACAGATTTTTCGAAGGACGCTTGGAAAGCTTTCGCGACGGCAGGCTGACGCTGGACATAACGGTGGCAAGCAAAAAATCGCGTAAGAAAATGAACGCGAGTGCAGACCAGGGACAGAAGCTGGAAATCGAATTCGCCAACGTGGAAAAGGCGAATCTGGTGCCGGAGATTTGAGCGATAAAGTTTCAAAGTGTCAAGGTTACAAAGTTTCAATGCAAAACCCGAAAAGCAAGTAACTTTGAAACCTTGAAACCTTGAAACCTTGAAACTTTTGCACTAGAGATTAGAAAATGGCAAGCGAGATCTACAACACGATTGACGCGTTAAGCCGCGAAAAGGGCATTGATCCGCAAATTGTGGTCACCGCGGTGGAAGACGCCATCGTCATGGCGACGCGCAAGTATTACAAGTCGCAGGAAAATCTCCGCGCCACGCTCGACAAAGAAACCGGCAAGATCAATGCTTTTGCGGTGAAGACGGTCGTCGAAACCCCCGAACAGGTCGAAGACCCGCAGTTGCAGATTACGCTCGAAGACGCGCGCAAGGCCGATCCAAATCTCGAAGTCGGCGGCGAGCTGCATATTCCGCGAGCCACCGAAGGAATTCTCGGCCGCATCGCCGCGCAACTTGCCAAGCAGGTAATCTTTCAGAAAGTCCGCGAAGCCGAGCGCGACACCGTCTACAACGAATACATCGGCCGCGTTGGCGAAATCGTCAACGCCACCGTAAAGCGCGTCGAAGGTCCCGATGTAATCTTCGACATCGGCAAAGCCGAAGCCCGCATGCCGCGCAAAGAGCAATCGCGCCTCGAGTCTTTCGCCATCGGCGAGCGTCTGCGCGTAGTCATTGCCCGCGTCGAAAAGGCTTCCAAAGGCCCGGCTGTCGTCGTCTCCCGCGCTGTGCCCGAACTCGTGCAGCATCTTTTCCAGACCGAAGTGCCGGAGATTTACGACGGAACCGTCGTGATCCGTGCCATCGCCCGCGAAGCCGGTGAGCGCACAAAAATCGCCGTCATGTCCAAAGATAAAGACGTCGACGCCGTCGGCGCCTGCGTCGGAATGAAAGGCATGCGTGTGCAGTCGATCATCCGCGAGCTGCACGGCGAAAAAATCGACATCATCGAGTACCACGAAGACGCCGTCACTTTCGCAGAAAAAGCTCTGCAACCCGCAAAGGTAAGCAAAGTCACGGTTGTCGATCCCACAGGCAAGCATCTGGAAGTCGTAGTCGATGACAGCCAGCTCTCGCTGGCCATCGGCAAAAAGGGACAGAAC
>DASXEG010000126.1:0-100835 GCA_036490235.1 Candidatus Sulfotelmatobacter sp.
CAGTTGAATGTAGTGGCCACTGTTTTTGGCGACCTCTTGCGTTCCGCGGGTTGAAAGATGCGACAATTCTTCCTGCATCTGGTTCCAAGCCCGATTGATCGGCTGAACCAAATCTTGGGGAAGATCGGGCTGCGGCATCGCAGGATCATGCGATAAAACGGCAAGAAGCAAATTCCCGAGAGAACCTGTTTTCCCAGCTTGCCCTGCGCTGATAGGAAACGCGTTCAACTCTCTTACTCCCTCCCGCGCGCTGTGAAAGTTGCAATCCACCGCCCGTTCCTGCGCCTTATCACCGCAAAAGCCTAACAAGCGCGGTAATCCGAATGGCATAGTGAATTCCAGGAATTCCTCTTCCCGTATCCAGGTCTTATCCAAATCGCGAAGCTCGGCGGGAAAGCGTTTCGCCTGCTCAGGATGCGATGCATCCACCAGCACCATACCGACAACCTCTGCCGGATAGAGATTCTGATAAATGCGTACGTTGTACCCGGCCATGGAATGTCCAACGAGAATATATGGCGATGGAATACCGGACTTCTGCAGCAGGACGTGTAACCCTTCGGCCATGTCCCGGCTGGTGCGCGGCCGTGGGCTGGAATCGCTGTAGCCGAGGCCTGCGCGATCGTAGGAGCAGACGCGCGTGAATTGCGCGATCTTCGGCTGGACCTTTTCCCACGAGATGAAGCTATCTCCCAGTCCGGAGTCGAGAATCACAGCCGGCGATCCGTGACCCAGACAATCGATGTGTATCCGGTAACCGCCGATGTCGACGAAGTCGCCAGGCATAGGATACGCGTGGCGATCTTTCTCAGTGCCAATTTCCTGATAGATTGCTCCGGCAGCGGCGGTGATCGCGAGAGCGACCGCCAGCCCGATGAGAAGATTCCGCAGCCAGTGGCGGGATGTCCTGGCGGAAGTAGTCGCGTTTGACATTTGTTTCCGACAAAGCGAGGGCGACACGTCGATGCCACTGTTACATCAGAGGAGGTGCTTCGATCCCCATGATCTCCAAGACCCGAAGCAGTTCGCGCCGAACCACGGCGACAGTCGCGAGCAGAAACATTTTTCGCTTCTCGTCTGTCTCACTCAGAATTGGGTAACGGTGATAGAACGTATTGAAAAGCTGCCCCAGTTGAAATGCATGCTTGGCGAGGTATGCCGGTTCGGTCGTGCTGATGCATTGGTCGACAACATATGAAGTTTTCGAGGCCGCCAGCCACAACTCCCAAATCTCATTGTTGGCCTCATCGGCAAGAAATTGAGAGAAGTCGCTCTTCGAGATCCTCGCGGAAATATCCTGGCCGAAGGCATCCGGATCCAGATCAGCTTTCCTGAAAATACTTGCAGCTCGCACGACGGCATATTGCGCATAGGGCCCGGTTTCGCCTTCGAAGCTGAGCGCGTCTTGAAAATCGAAGGCAATCACCGATTGCTTTGTGAATTTCAACATGAAGTAGCGCAGAGCGCCGGTGGCGATCTTTGTTGCAATCCCTAATCGTTCCGAATCGGAAAGCTGCGGATGGCGGGAATCGACTTCTTTCTTCGCCGATGCAATGAGCTGATCAATCAAATCGTCGGCCTTAACGCCGAAACCTTTGCGGCCGGAAACTTCGATGTACGAACGCGTTTTCTCTTCCTCCTTGAGGGTATACCCCATCTCCTGAGCGCATCTCGGAGTGAGTGCAACCATCTCGTAGGAGAAGTGCGTGTAGTGATCCGCAGCCTCATTGTGGCCGAGGCCGCGCAGAGCCTCGATCACCGTGCTCTGCGCCTCAGATTGGCGAGCATCGATCACGTTGTAGATCTCGGCGACATCCCCGAAGTGGGGATGATCTTTGTCGCCCTGCATCGCCGAAATCCAGCAGTCATCTTGATTGGGATAGCGGTAAAACTTGCGATAGCCAAAATCCCGGCCGAGCAAACCGAACTTCCACATGTGGTAGGCAATATCTTTGCCGACGTAACCGACAGTGCCATTGGAGCGGACGATTACTTTTTGGTCTTCCTCTGAAATCCCTTGCGCATCTTGTGTCGCCAATGATCTGGTCCCGGTACGCCGCATCACCCAACAGCCTTTGTTCTTGCCGTCACCTTCGTAGGTGAGCACGCCCGCCGCTTTCAATTTTGTGAAAGCCGCTTCCCAGAAATGCAGGTGCAGGATTTCGCTTTCACGGGGCAGGAAGTCGTACTCGATGTCGAGGCGATCCATGGTCTCGAGATGGCGGCGCAGGACGGCGGTTGAAATCAGATCTGCGATGGCAGCGGTATCGCTCGCAGGATCTTCAATCGCATGAAGCGTCTGCAAGCGCACTGCCTTATTCGCCACGTCCTGCTCGTACCATTGCGAAACGCGAGCGTAGAGATCCCAGCAGTAATAGTCGAAGCGCGGCTGCTGAATAAGCGCTTCGATCTCGCTGCGTGATTTATTTTCGAGATGTACAAAGCCGACAACAACATCGGCAACCTGTACGCCCGTGTTGTCGATGTAGTTCTGTACGTCCACTCCCCTGCCTGCCGAGCGCAGCAGGCGAACGAACGTGTCGCCGAGGACCGCGTTTCTTAGATGTCCGATATGCGCTGCCTTATTGGGATTGATGCTGGTGTGTTCGACGAGAATTTTCCCAGCCTGAACAGTCGATTCCGGCTTTTCATCCATTGCCAGCTCGGCCGCCATCCATGGACGGTCGATTTTCACGTTCAGATATCCAGGCGGCGCAACGTGCATGTCAGCGATGCCATCGATCAAGCCGATCTCCCCACGAATTGTCTCCGCCACTTTCAGCGGGGAGCTCCGCAGCGGCTTGGCGAACGGAAACAGGGGAATCGCGTAATCGCCCATCTCAACCTTCGGTGGCTGCTCGATTACGACCTTCGGCAAAACAACGCCTGGGTAACGGCGAGAAAGAAGCTCCAGAATTTTCTTAGCTAAACGCTGTTCAAGATCGCGGTACAAAGCTTTCCTCTGCGGTTCGTTCCTCTGGATTTCAAGAGAAGACAGTGATTCTAGCAGAGCGTGCAGCGGAGCAGGGTTTGACGCGGAATGTTAGCGTTCCCTATGATGAAAAATCACCTTATCGCTATGCGCATAGGCTATCTAGAGTGCTTTTCAGGCATCAGCGGCGACATGTTTTTGGGCGCGCTTGTGGATGCCGGCGTGTCACCGCAGTTGTTACAGGAAACGGTGGCAGCCCTGGGCATTGGTGCGCGATTGGAATTTTCTCGTCTCCTCCGCGGCGGAATTTCGGCAACAAAAGCAGATGTGTGGGTAGACGGACAGAAAGAGGCAGCCCGGCAGGAATACTGGCAGAGGCGGAATGTCGAACATCAGCACTCGCACGAGAACCATGTGCACCACAATCATGAGAATGCGGAGCGCGAGCACTCACACGAGTACGGCCGCGGATTAATCGCGATCGAAGAACTTATCTCCGGCGCTTCGATATCCGAAACGGCGAAGGAATCTGCGGTTGCGGTTTTTCGCGCTCTGGGAGCAGCCGAAGCAAAGATTCACAATACTTCCGTCGAACGCGTGCACTTCCACGAGGTTGGAGCGGCAGATGCGATTGTCGATATTGTGTGCGCGGCGGTAGGACTCGAGGCTCTTCCTATTGACTCGATGATCTGTTCGCCTTTGAACGTCGGCGGCGGAGTTGTCCACTGCGCGCATGGAGCGTTGCCTGTCCCCGCGCCGGCGACCGTTGAGATCCTAAAGAATGTCCCGGTGTATTCATCGGGCGTGCAGGAGGAACTGGTTACGCCGACCGGCGCAGCGATTGTTAAGACACTCGCTACACGGTTCGCGTCGTTTCCGGAGATGAAGATCGAGCGGTCGGGCTATGGCGCAGGATCGCGAGATCTTCCCGGGCATCCAAACGTGGTGCGATTGACGATCGGCGAAGCTTTAGAGGTTCTTGGCGCAAAGACCGAGTCGGACCGAATTGCTGTTTTGGAGGCAAATCTCGATGACCTGAACCCACAGGTCTTCGGTTACGTAATGGATCGCTTGTTCGCGGAGGGCTCGCTCGACGCATTCGCCGTTCCGGTGCAAATGAAGAAGAACAGGCCCGGTACTTTACTCACGGTTTTGTGTAAACCGGACGATGCGAGCAGGCTGACGCAGCTTATTTTTGCGGAGACTACCACGCTTGGGGTTCGACAACGCGAGGAAGCGCGGCAAACCCTGGCACGGCGATGGGAGAGCGTCGGCACGCAATGGGGCCAGATAAGAATCAAGATCGCGAGCATGGACGGGAATGTTACAAACTACGCTCCCGAATACGAAGATTGCCGCCGCATCGCGGCTGAACATCATGTACCTCTGAAGACCGTGATGCAGGAAGCGGACCGTGTTTACCTGCAAACCCGGAAAATAGCCTGATTTCGGGTGTTTCTTCGAGAGTGACTTCCGGCGATGGCCAACGTATGAACAAGAAGTTCTACATCACGACTCCGATTTATTACGTCAATGCGCGTCCGCACATCGGGCACGCCTACACGACTATCGCGTGCGATACGGTTGCGAGGCGTCAGCGCCAACTGGGCGCCGAAACCTTCTTTCTCACCGGAACCGATGAGCACGGGCAAAAAATCGAGCGTGCCGCGCAGGCCGCCGGAAAAACTCCGCAACAGTATGCCGACGAGATTTCTTCGGAGTTCCGGCGACTTTGGCAGCGGATGAAGATCTCCAATGACGATTTCATCCGCACCACCGAGGATCGACACAAGAAGCGAGTGCAGGAGTTGTTCCGCCGCATCCGCGACAACGGCTTTATCTACAAAGGAACCTACACCGGACAGTATTGTGTGTCGGATGAACTTTATGTAGATGGCGCTCAGCCCGGCGATCCTTGTCCTACGTGCGGGCGGATCACCGAAACCGTTCATGAGGAGAATTACTTCTTTAAGCTTTCGGCATTTCAGGAAAAATTGCTCGCCTTGTACATGGATGTTGACTTCATCCGTCCAGAATCTCGGCGCAACGAAGTGATTTCCTTCGTTCGCTCCGGCCTGCGGGATCTTTCCATCAGCCGCTCGACTTTCACTTGGGGCATCCCGGTTCCGGACGACCCTAAGCATGTGATCTATGTTTGGCTCGATGCATTGGCGAATTACATCACTGCCATTGGCTACGGATCGTCGCATGCAGGAGCACAGGAGGCGTTCAACAAATTCTGGCCGGCCGATGTGCACATGATCGGTAAAGAGATCGTACGTTTCCATTGTGTCTACTGGCCGGCATTTCTCATGGCCGCCGGTCTGGCGCAACCGAAGGCCATTGTGGCTCACGGTTGGCTCCTGTTTGAAGAGAGCAAGATGTCGAAGTCGCGGGGCAACATCGTGCGCACGGAAACCATTCTCGATGTGCTCGGCGCTGATGCACTGCGATACTTTCTGTTGCGCGAAGTTGTATTTGGCCAGGATGGATCGTTTTCGTTCGATGCTTTAGTTCAGCGCTATAACTCCGACCTCGCCAATGGTTTGGGAAATCTGGCGAGCCGAACGCTGACCATGATCAACCGCTATTTCAAGGGCGAGGTGCCGAATCCTTCGCAGGCGACTGCGGAGAAAGCCTCCGACGATGCCGTTGCCGAAACCGCTCGGAAAACTATCCGGGAATTCGGAACCTTTTTTGAGCAGTTTCAATTCTCGCGCGCCTTGGAAGCAGCTTGGGCTCTCGTGGCTGTGGTCGACAAATATATTGTCGAGAACGAACCTTGGGCGCTCGGCGAAAAACAGGATGAGGCAAGCCGCATGCGTCTGGCGACTGTGCTTTACACTGCGGCTGAGGCGCTGCGAATCGCCACCGCTCTCGTTTACCCCGTAATGCCGGAGGCAACCGCCAAAATCTGGCAGCAACTCGGCCTGGGAGATATCCAGAAGCTGGATTTGACTCACCTGGCTTGGGGCGAGTTGCCCGAGGGAACAAAGCTCGGCGAGATTCAGCCAGTCTTTCCCCGCGCAGACAAGAGCGCGATTGAAAGGATGCAGAACATGGAAGACCAGCACCGTCCCGTACCGGTTCCAGAAGCCCCGACTGGCTCAATACAGGGTGTGCAAGCATCAACTACCGCCACCGCGACGGCTCCTGGCGAAAAGATTTCCATCGATGACTTTTCGAAGGTCGAGCTACGAGTCGGACTCGTGAAGGTCGCCGAGCGCGTGCCCAAATCGGACAAACTTCTGCGCCTTGAAGTCGACATTGGCAGCGAGGTACGACAGGTTCTTGCCGGGATCGCTGAGGCATACGCACCGGAAACGTTAGTCGGACGCAAGGTGGTTATTGTGGCGAATCTAGCGCCGCGGAAAATGCGCGGGCTGGAATCGAATGGCATGATCGTCGCTGCCTCTCTCGACGGCGGAAAACCAGTGCTGGCGGGATTTCTGGAAGATGTGCCGATCGGGGCGAGATTGAAATGAAAATTTTGCTGGCCGCTCTCGCTGGTCGTTGGCAAAACCTCAAATGCTCTCGCTGAGCCCAGTTTGCAATCGATTTCTGCCATCTCTGTGGATCCGGGTTTGCCAGAGACCAACGACGAACGGCCAACGACATGTTCATAGACTCCCACGCACATCTTGACGGCGAGAAGTTCGATACTGATCGCGACGAAGTGATCGCGCGCGCACGTGCAGCCGGCGTTCAAACCATTGTTGCCATTGGAAACGGCGACGGCCCTGAGGACGTAGGCTGCGGAATCCATTTGGCAGAGCAATATCCATTCATCTACGCGACTCTCGGCATCCATCCCCACGAAGCTCGTCTCGCCGATGAGGCTGCATATCAGACGATGGAACGGCTGGCAAAGAATCCTAAAGTCATTGCCTGGGGTGAGATCGGGCTTGATTATTACTACGACCATTCGCCGCGCGACGTGCAAAAAAACGTCTTCCTGCGACAGATGGAGCTGGCGGCAGCGGCAAAACTTCCCATCGTCATTCATTGCCGTCCGTCCGACAACAGTGAGAACGCCTGGGTGGATTGTTTGTCTTTGCTCCGGGAGCAATGGGCATCTCGCGGCCTGGGAGGTATTCTGCATTGCTTCACTGGAAACTGGTCTCAGGCCAAAGCTGCTCTCGACATGGGGTTCATGATCTCGTTCGCGGGTAATCTGACCTTTCCGAAAGCGCAACAAATCCGCGACGCGGCCCTGGAAGTTCCTATCGATCGAATGCTGATCGAAACCGATTCTCCATATCTGGCTCCCGTTCCGCACCGAGGAAAGAGAAACGAACCCGCCTATGTAATCGAAACTGCTCGCAGGCTCGGCGAACTGAGAGGAAGGACTGCCGAAGAAATGGGTACGCAGACCACCCGCAATTTTTACAATTTTTTCAAAATAGCTGAAATCCTTGAAAGCAAAGATTCACCGCGACTGCGTTCGCCGTTCTGATACGCTCAAGAGTAATTCCTTTATTTCAGAAAGAAGTGAAATCCGATGCCTGATAACAGCTTCGACATCGTGAGCAAGGTTGACCTGCAGGAGGTTTCGAACGCCATTCAGCAGGCGCTGAAAGAAGTCCATACCCGTTTCGACCTGAAGGATTCGAAATCGAACATTGAGCTAGAAAAAGATGCGATCGTGCTGCAGTCTGCAGACGAATATAAGTTAAAGGCAGTGAACGATGTTCTCCAGCAAAAGCTGGTGAAACGCGGGGTTTCCCTGAAGGCCCTGACGTACGGCGCAGTTGAGCCGTCGGCCGGCGGAACAGCCAAACGCCGCGCGACCCTGCAGCAAGGCATAGCCATTGAGAAAGCGCGCGAGATCGTGAAACTGGTAAAGGATTCGAAGAAGAAAGCGCAGGCTTCGATTCAAGGCGACTTGGTTAGAGTGAGCGGAAAGGATCGGGATACGCTTCAGGAAGTGATCGCTCTGCTCCGCGGCCACGATTTCGGAATCGACCTGCAATTCACGAATTACAGAACAAATTAAAGGACTGAGGAAGCCAGGTTGAGCGCAACGCCAGCGATTAACGGTAAAGAGATATTCGATCTCCTGCACGATGATCTCGCTGCTCTCGAACGAGAGTTTGGGCAGGATACCGTCTCTGGCGTGCAAGCGATTACGGAAATCGGGGATTATCTGCGAAACGGAGGCGGAAAGCGCATTCGCCCGGCGCTACTCTTCCTCTCTGCGAAGCTGTTCGATTACCGAGGCCGCGGAGCCGTGCGGCTAGGCGCCGTTGTCGAGATCATTCATACTGCCACTCTCGTTCATGATGACATCATCGATGAAGCTAAGACCCGGCGCGGCCGTCCCGCGGCGAACACGCAATGGGGCAATTCGAAATGTGTGCTCGCCGGCGACTGGCTCTACATGCAGGCATTCAAGATCGCGGTGCAGGAGAGGAATTTTCGGATCCTTGACACGCTCATCGAACTGACGCAGCAGATGGTCGAGGGCGAACTGCTTCAGATGGAGAAACTGGGGAAGCTGATCGCTCTCGAGGAATATTTTGATCTGATCTACCGCAAGACAGCATGCCTATTTTCAGTATGCATGCGCCTCGGGGCGATTCTTGGCGGTGCGACGGAGGCACAGGAAGAGGCTCTGGGTCGATATGGTCACGATCTCGGCATGGCATTTCAGATTGTCGATGACATGCTCGATCTGACGGCCTCTGAGGACGTCCTTGGCAAGCCGGTAGCCAGTGACCTGCGCGAGGGCAAGGTTACTATGGCTGTGATCCATGCGCTGGAGCGATGCACCTCGGATGAGCGGCAAATGATTGAATCTGTTCTTCACCACCGTGGATTTAACGGTGTCACGCACGCGGAAATAATTGAAATCCTGCAGCATTACGGTTCGCTCGAGGCTGCGACTGAGCGAGCCACTCGCTACGCAGAGTCGGCCCAAAGAGCGATTTGCTCTTTCCCCGATTCTGAGATCAAGCGCGCTTTGCTTTGGGCTCCAGACTTTGTTGTGGCGCGCGAGAAGTAAGTCGGTCAGCTCTTCCTTACAGCGATTCCCATCATTTCGAATCTGCCATTCCTCAACAGTGGCCCCGAACTCAAGAATGCTCGCGCCGGGAGTTCACCGCTGAAATGTTTGACGTACTCCGCATTGAACTGCTCCCAAAGCAATAGGTCGGGAGAGAAAACCTGCACCCAGGCGAGTTCATTCCAACCCATGCCGGCTTCCTCCAATACGGCCGAGAATTCTTGAAACAGAATTTTCAGTTCTCTTTCGACATCTAATGGAGCTATTCCCGTAGAGGGATCGATACCGATTCGCCCGGAGATATAGAGGGTATCTCCCACAAGCACTGCATCGCTAAAGGGCAAGCCAGCACGCCGGTTCGGCAAGTTGATTGTGCGGCGCAACAGATTCATAGAATACTCCAGAACCTCAAGGGTGTTAGCCATCATAAATGAGCAGCGAATCGCGCTAGGATCGCCTACCCTGTTCACCCCATAGGAAGTTTTGCCTCGTCCCTGCTAAAAAGGGATGCGCACTTTTTCGCGGGCAGGAGGAAGCCGCTTGCCGCTCAACCAGGATGCTCTTTGGTATAAGGACGCAATCATTTATCAGGTTCACGTCCGCACGTTCAACGACAGCAATGGAGATGGTATCGGGGATTTCCCCGGTCTGGAACAGAAACTGGGATATCTGCAAGAGCTGGGCATCAACACGATCTGGCTGATGCCATTTTTTCCGTCGCCGCTCCGCGACGACGGCTACGACATTTCCGATCACTGTTCCGTCCACTCCAGCTACGGCACGCTCGACGACTTTCGCAAACTGCTGAATTCTGCGCATGAGCGTGGCATTCGCGTCATCATCGAAATGGTTTTGAATCATTCCTCCGACCAACACCCATGGTTTAAGGAATCTCGCAGTTCCCGCGATAATCCAAAGCGCGACTGGTATGTGTGGAGCGATACCGACAACCGTTACAAGGGTGCGCGCATCATCTTTGTGGATACCGAGAAGTCGAATTGGGCGTGGGATCCGGTTTCACAAGCTTATTACTGGCACCGTTTTTTCAGCCACCAGCCGGATCTGAATTATGACAATCCCGCGGTTCGGGAACAGATGTGGCAGGTGATGCGCTTCTGGCTGGAGATGGGCGTCGACGCATTCCGTCTCGACGCGGTGCCGTATCTTTTCGAGCGCGAAGGAAGCAATTGCGAGAATCTTCCGGAGACCCATGTTGTGATTAAGGACTTGCGACGCCGGATCGACGAAGAATTTCCCGGAAGGATGCTGCTGGCGGAAGCAAATCAATGGCCTGCCGACTTGCGGCCTTACTTTGGCGACGGAGATGAATTCCACATGGCGTTCCATTTCCCGCTGATGCCGCGCATGTTCATGGGCGTGAAGCTCGAAGATCGCAAACCGATTATCGAAATTCTGCAGCAGACGCCTGAAATTCCGCCGACCTGCCAGTGGTCGCTCTTTCTGCGCAACCACGACGAACTGACGCTCGAAATGGTAACCGACATGGAGCGTGACTACATGTACGACTCCTATGCCGGTGATAAGACCATGCGGCTGAATCTGGGTATTCGCCGGCGTCTGGCGCCGTTGCTCGAGAATGACCGCAGACGCATTGAGCTGATGAACGGCATGTTGATGTCGTTTCCAGGGACTCCCATCGTCTACTATGGCGATGAGATTGGAATGGGTGACAATATTCACCTCGGCGACCGTAATGGGGTAAGAACGCCGATGCAATGGAGCGGCGGCTGGAATGGTGGTTTCTCCACCGCTGAACCGGACCAGCTATACGCTCCGCTCATTCAGAATCCAGTCTACGGTTATCCCGCCGTGAACGTAGTAGCGCAATTGGGCAGCGAGCACTCGCTGTTGCACTGGATGCGTCGCATTATCAGCGTCCGGAAATCGACGGCCGTATTCGGCCGTGGGTCGATTGAGTTTTTGCATCCGGCCAACCACAGAATCCTGGCCTATGTACGCCGGCTCGGAAACGAAATCGTGCTGGTGGTGAACAATCTCTCGGGCGCAGCACAGGCTGTGGAACTCGACCTGCGTCGTTATAAGGGCCACATTCCGATCGAAATGTCGGGCAAAAATATTTTTCCCCGGGTGGGAGATTTGCCTTATCTGTTGACGCTGGGGCCTTACCAATTTTTCTGGTTCCGTCTACGGCGAATTTGAAAGACGGTTTAAGAATAACCTTCAGCGGCCGCTTTGCTTCCAGCGTCCCGCGCACGGAGACTTGATTGGCGGATGAAACATTTCTGACCGACGATTTCCTTCGTCAACTGATCAACGTCGGCGAAGTGGATATCCTCGTCGGTTTACCGACTCACAACAATGCGCGGACGATTGGCGCGACGGTTCAGGCCATTCAGTCCGGCATACTGCGATGGTTTCCTCGCGATCGCGCGGTAATCATCAACGCCGACGGCGGATCGCGGGATGGCACTCCGGAATTAGTGACTGGCGCCTCCATCGACGATCTCCGCCGTGCGACCAATCTTCCCGCACTTCGCACCTTGCATTCGGTGAGCACGAGATATGGCAACAGTCCCGCGGATGCGGCGGCACTTCATACCATCCTGGCGGCAACAGAATTGCTGCAGGCCAAAGCATGCGTGGTTGTGTCGGCGGAATCCTCCACCATTCAAAGCGACTGGTTGTCGAAGCTTCTTCAGCCAGTTCGTACCGATTCGTTTGAGCTCGTCACCCCTGTCTACCGCCGCCACAAATTTGAAGGACTCCTGATCAACAATCTTTTATATCCCATGACGCGCGCCCTCTACGGGTTCAACCTTCGCGAACCCTATACGCGGGATTTCGCGATGTCCGGTCAATTCGCCACCGATTTTCTTTCGCGGAATGGCTGGGATCATGCGAATGGCGGCGGCATCGAACTGCGGCTCACATTGTCGGCACTGCGAGAGCGCCGTCGCATTTGTCAGGCATTTCTGGGGGACCGCGAACATATCGAGCACCGGGGCGCCGACTTGGTACCGGCTCTGCGGCACACCGTAGGAACGCTGTTTTCTGCAATGGAAGATGATTTTGCCCTCTGGAGCACGGTGAGCGGTTCCCATCAGGTGACCACGCGTGGTCCCGACCACGAAGTTTTAATGGAGCCTTTACGGGTGAACCGCAAGCGGCTGCGGGAAATGTTCTCGACGGGCGTTGCCGAGTTGGCGGATGTGTTCCAGCAGATTCTCTCCTCCGCAACCATCGCGGAACTGCAGCGGATTTCGAGCTTGTCCGAGACCGAATTCCACTACCCCGCGGAGCTGTGGGTAAGAACGGTCTATGAATTTGCTGCTTCCTATCACAAGTCAGTGATCAACCGCGACCACGTTATTCAAGCCATGGCGCCCTTGTTTCGCGGCAGAGCATTGAGCTTTCTGATCGAGAATCGCAACTCCTCTTCTGAAGAGATCGAAAAGAACATCGAAGCCGTATGCATTCAGTTCGAGCAGCAAAAGCCGTTCCTGGTGGAGATTTGGAAACAGTGAGGCATTTATGAATGAGTTGATTATCGGCGAACTGTCTCAGGCGTTACACGATTTGCAGTTAGCGTTTGCGCATTACCTTCCACGCTTGATCGTGATGCTGATCCTTGTGTTCGTGGGATGGGCGATTGCCTACGCCGTGAAAGTGATACTGAGAAGTATTCTGCGCTTGGTTCATTTCGATCGCCTTTCCGAAAATACCGGCACTGCTCAGTTGCTGACAAAAGCCGCCTTGCCGACTGCTTCGGAAGTCGTGTGCCGATTCGTTTTTTGGATTGTATTTCTCGGTTTCGTCTTGCTTGGGGTCAATGTCCTTGGGATTCTGGGTCTGCAGGAGCAGGTGGGGAAGTTTTTCTTTTTCCTGCCCCGATTGTTTGTAGCTCTGTTCATCCTCTTTGTCGGATTGCTGGCTGCCACATTCTTTGCCCGCGCAGCATTGTTGGCGGCGGTAAACGCGAACGTTCCATCTCCCAAGCTTCTGAGCCTTGCGGTGCGGAGCATCATCATCGTGTTTGTATTGTCGATCTCATTTGAAGAACTGGGCATTGCCGCACAGACGATGCTGGTGGCTTTCGGAATAGCCTTTGGAGCTCTCATGCTCGGCTTGGCGATCGCGTTTGGTATAGGCGGTCGGGACATGGCACAGCGTTTCCTCGAGCGAAGATTCGTCCGCGCGAAACGAGAAGAAAATGAGGATGAGTTGTCGCCGCTGTAATGCTCGCCTCTTCAGCGGTCATAAAGCAGCGTCAATTCGCGCAATCGAGTGCGGTGCTCGTTGGTGAGTACACCTTGTTGGAAGCGCCATTTCCAGTTTCCACGCACGGTTCCCGGCAAGTTCATTCTCGCCTCGGTTCCGAGACCAAGCACATCCTGCAAAGGAACAATTGCGATTGCGGCCACCGACGCCATTACCGCGCGGATGAGGACCCAGTTGATCGGCTCGTCTTGAAATCCGAGGTACGCCCGCGTAAACGCGCGCTCCTTCCGAATGTCTTCGGCGGTACGAATGCTTTCCCCGACGCCCACACTCGTCCACCAGCCGACGGTTGTGTCGTTGTCATGACCGCCCGTATAGGCGACAAGATCGTTCGAATAATTATGCGGGCGAAAACTCGGCCCTTGAGGATCGTTGCCGAATGCGAACTGCAAAAGGCTCATGCCTGGGAATCCAAATTGTTTACGCAGTGCTTCAACTTCAGGAGTGATCACGCCCAGATTTTCCGCGACAAACGGGAGTCGATCGAGTTCGCGCTTCACCGCAACAAACAATTCCGTTCCCGGCCCATTCACCCATTTTCCGTTTTGAGCGGTAGTAGCTCCGGCTGGAATCTCCCAATACGCTTCGAACCCGCGAAAATGATCCAATCGTACTAGATCAAAGAGCCTCAACGACGCTCGAAAACGATCGATCCACCATCGATGCCCGGAAGCGGCGGACATGTCCCACCGATACAATGGATTTCCCCATAGTTGACCGGTAGCGCTGAAGTAATCTGGCGGCACACCTGCGAGGGCCGCCGGACGTGCATGGTCGTCTAAACGAAACAACTCCTGGTGGGCCCAAACATCGGCGCTGTCGTGCGCAACGTAGATGGGTATATCTCCCATCACCCGCACGCTACAACGTTTGCAGTGATCCTTAAGTTGCTCCCACTGACGGAAGAACTGGTGTTGCGAAAATTTATGTACATCGATTTGCGTGGCTAGTGTTTCCCGCCACTCATGTAGAGCTGTCTCTTCCCTCTGCCTTAGTTCGCGGGGCCACTCCGACCAGACTGCGTTTTTGTGGAGGCTCTTGCAGGCCATAAACAACGCGTAGTCGTCGAGCCAGCCGGAATTGTCACGACAGAATCGTTCGAATGACGATCGATCTGCAGAGGAGGCATCTGCAAAAAAAGTTTGCGCGGATTTCTCCAGCAAACTGAGTTTGATTCCGATCACGCTGCCAAATTCGACATGATCATCCGGCAGGCCGGCTGCGGCTTTTAAATCTTCCCGAGAAAGGAGTCCCTGCTCCCGCAATGCATCCAGATCGATGAGCAAGGGATTTCCGGCAAACGCGGAAAAGAGCTGATAGGGGGAATCCCCATAACCCGTGGGCCCGAGTGGCAGCACTTGCCAGATCTTCTGTCCTGACGAGGACAGGAACTCAACGAATTCGTGCGCCGACTTTCCGAGATCACCAATTCCATGGCCCCCGGGTAAAGATGTGATGTGCAGGAGAATGCCGCTGCACCTTGGAAAAATGTTTGTGTTCACGCTATCCCTTTGACTGCCCGAGCAGGGGAAGGGTTGCGATTTTCCGCGAGAAGTTCCGTGGAAAACCAGAATAAAACACATTCGCCTTCATAGGACGGGTGAGACGAGGGGTATGGTGGGCAGTGCAGGACTCGAACCTGCGACCTCCTGCTTGTAAGGCAGGCGCTCTAACCAGCTGAGCTAACCGCCCTGCTCAGTTGCGAGAACCATTCAGGTCCAGTCGTCGCAGAGGCACGGTCTACTTGGCGAGTATATTCGACTCGCGAAAATTCGGTCAATCAAAGCAGATTCTCGTTGTGGCTAAAGATTCGCCGCCCCAGGCCGATAGACTTCTCGATTCCACATTGCGGGTCAACAAGGTCTCCGCGCAATGTTTTCTCGCTGACCAGATCTCGGACCGGGTGAATATTCCACTTGGGACTTAGAACCAAACTGGCAACTGGATTTGGGATGTTGCTCTCCCTGCTCGTGCTTTTGGGGGGCGTGAGCTATTACTCGCGGCTGCGGGTGACTGCGGCCACCGAAGATGCCAACTCTTTCCTGACCCGAAAACAACTGGCGGCTCTTACCGAGATTAAAGTCCGCAGGCAGATTCAAGCTGCGGACGAGCACACGTTCAACGGTGATGCCGCTTCACTCGAACGATACAACGAAGCCAAGCAAGACGTGCAGCAGAGCCTTGATCAACTGAGCAAGATGCTGCTTGCCGATAGAGACAAATCCCTGCTGATAAACCTCGGGAACAGCGTGCAGAGGATCTCTGAGATCACGGATCAGCAAATTGACTTGCGCCGCCAGAGCCGGAACTACGAAGCGACCGAAATGGCGTTCGGTCCGAAAGAAGAGCAAGCAGTTAAAGCGCTCGCAGATGACGCCGCGCACTTAGAAGCATGGGAAGACACGCAGGCCCAGAGCGCGCTGGCCGTGGAACATCAAACGCAAGCGCGCGCCAATCTGATAACGATCTCTCTAGTGCTGGGAGGACTGCTGGCGGGCATCGCAGTCGCCACGCTTATGGCCCGCTCGATTACCAGTGGGATGTCAAGAATGCTCGGAATGATCCAGGCGATCGCGAGCAAGGACCTCACACAGCCGGATATGGTAGTAACGTGCCAGGATGAGCTCGGACAAGCGGAGTTGGCACTTAACACCATGAAGAACAGCGTGCGGGAGCTGATTCGTTCCATCGCCTCGAATGCCGAACAAGTGGCTGGGGCAAGCCAGGAAATTTCATCCTCCGCAGCACAATCAGCCGAGAACGCTCGGGTGCAGAACCTCCAGACCCAGCAAGTCGTGGCAGCGATGCAAGAAATGGCATCAAAAGTTCAGCAGGTGCAGGATAGCGCCTCCACCGCGTCTGATTCTTCACAGAAAGCAGCCCAAGCCGCCCACCGGGGTGGTCAAGTCGTCGAACAAGCTCTGACCAGCATTCGAAGCATTGCCGAGTCTTCAAAAACGGTGGCGGCGAGCATCCACACCCTCAATGCCAGCTCAGAACGAATCAGCAAGATCGTGGGAGTGATCGACGATATCGCCGATCAAACGAATCTTCTTGCCTTGAACGCGGCCATCGAAGCTGCACGCGCAGGGGAGCAAGGCAGAGGCTTTGCCGTAGTTTCTGACGAAGTTCGAAAACTTGCGGAACGCACTACTCAGGCTACAAAGGAAATCGCCACTACGGTGGAAGCGATCCACACGGAAACCACGCAAGCTGTGCTTGCGATGGAGCAAGGCACGCGCGATGTGAGCGACGGCGTCGAAAAAACATCTGCGTCAGGGAGTGCTTTACAGGAAATTATAGAAATGTCCGCCAGCGTGGGTGATGTGATTTCTGAAATTGCGTCGGCGGCGGGCCAACAATCGCAATCCGCTCATCAGGTCAACGGCGCAATGGCCCAGATCTCCAGCCTCGTAGAAGAGTCATCGGTTTCAGCCGAGCACACCGCAAAAGCGTGCACCAGCCTGTCCGACCTTGCACTCGATTTGCGAGGACTTGTCAACCAGTTCCAAATTCAGGGTTCCTCGCAATCTGATCGCAACTCGAGTCTTCGCCACGCCGTTTCTTTCGAGGAGGGATCTCCCACCAACATCTTGAGGGCGGCGGCCGGAAAACGCTGAGCTTTATTATCCCGTTCGATTCCATTTTCAATTGGCAGGGTCTCCCATTGAAACCGATTTGACCTGCTAGACTGGCGCCGTGCGGCGTCTGATCGTTAATGCCGATGACTTCGGTTACACCCTGGGCGTAAACCGCGCCATCGTGGAGGCGCATACCAGCGGAATCGTCACTTCTACAACACTAATGGCCAGTGGAAGTGCTTTTCGCGATGCGGCCTGCAAGGCAAAGCAACTGCCACAACTTGGCGTCGGCTGCCATATCGTCTTAATTGATGGCGAGCCCGTTCTCGACCCAGCGATCCTGCGCTCGATCACAACCAGAAATTCGGGGTCGCCCGAGTTCCGCGATGGGCTGAAGTCGTTTGCGTTCCGCGCTCTTTCAGGGCGCCTGGATCCGGGAGAACTCGAGGCCGAGGCTAGCGCACAAATCCGCAAGATTCAAGCGGAGGGTATTTCCATTTCGCATTTGGATTCCCACAAGCATACTCACCTGTTTCCCGCCGTTTTGCGGCCGATCCTCCGAGCCGCCCGCGCCTGTGGTGTACGCGCGCTCCGAAATCCTTTCGGGCCGCGAAGACCTCTAAAATCCGGCGACTTGCTCGCCCGGCCGAGTCTATGGACTCGCTACGCCGAAGTCAGACTTCTAAACGCGCTCGCTGGCAGATTCCACGATACCGTCAAAAAAGAAGGCTTTGTAACTCCTGACGGGACGCTCGGAGTAGAGGTAACAGGGTCGCTTGATGAAGCTCTTTTTTATGCTGTTGCAAACATCATTCCGGAAGGTACCTGGGAGTTTGTCTGTCATCCCGGCTACAACGATGGTGATCTTCAACGGTCGAACACGCGCTTGCGTGAGTCCCGGGAAACCGAATTGCGAGTGCTGACGATGCCTGCCGTTAGACAACTCCTTGCAGAGCAGGACATCAAACTTATTTCCTATCGCGACCTGTCCGCGTAAACGCCAGTCGTACGGGTTAGATTCCCAAGAGCGATTTTCTTCATGACTTTCGTAATCTAAGGAAATTGCGGCGGGCGTTTATGATTGGGTCAGCTTTAGAATCCTCTCACTGCGAGGGCGAATATTACGGCTTCCGGGGCAGCTCCGCGAGCGACCTTAGACCTGCGCATTCGTGTGTGGGGCATGGGCGCGAATAATCAGCCTTTTCATCAAAACGCCGTCGCACAAAATGTTAGTGCGACCGGAGCGTGTATTCATGGCCTCGAGCAGGAACTGAAGGTTGGCGATGTAATCGGCGTCCAATACGAGAACAGGAAAGCCCGGTGCAAGGTGATTTGGGTGGCGGATGCCGGCAGCTTGAAAAAAACTGAAACCGGAGTTCAGTTGGTAGCGGACCAGGAGTGTCCGTGGTTGGCTCAGTTGCCCGCCGAAGTTCGCTCAACTGCAATGCCGACGAATCCGGATAACCGCAGACGCTACCAGCGCCATAAGATTTCTTTCCCTCTGGAATTTCGCGACGAACGCGTCAACACTCCCATGCGCGTGAATGCCACCGATATAAGCGGCAACGGTTGTTACATTGAAACCGTCATGCCACTGCCGATCGGCACGGTCTTGAAGGTCGATTTCTGGATTGATCAAGATCACGTTTCCGCCACGGCAACCGTCCGAACGCGCGACCCTGGCGTGGGGATGGGCATTGAAATTACCGGTATGACGGACGAAACCAAGGCGCGCTTTCAAGCTCACCTCGACAAAATGGACCCCGGCCTGACGGTTGCGGGTCGCGCTGCTGCAGAATAAATCTTCCCGCGTTCCCCGCGAATCCCCTGTCTCGCGTAGAATCTGCATCTTTGGGCATTTACAGCCATCGAATTACAAACTCTCAAAATGGCAGGGCTTCCAGGATGAAGATTGGGATCACCGGTTATCCCACGTATGGCGGCAGCGGGGTCGTGGCGACCGAACTCGGGCTCGAGTTGGCCCAGCGCGGTCACGAGATTCATTTCATCTCCTACGCGCAACCCATTCGCCTCCGCGGTGAAGAGCCAAACATTCATTACCATGAGGTCGAAGTATCGCGCTATCCGCTTTTCGAATACCCTCCCTACGACCTGGCCTTAGCCACGCGCATGGCAGAAGTTTCGCAGCTCTACGATCTCGATCTGCTGCATGTTCACTATGCCATTCCGCATTCGGTCAGTGCCCTGCTCGCCCGGCAGATGTTGGCCGACGGACCACGAGGACGAAGGCTTCCTTTCGTCACGACCCTGCACGGAACCGATATAACTTTAGTCGGACTCGACCGTTCGTATTTACCGATCACGCGGTATTCGATCAATCAAAGCGATGGAGTTACGGCCGTCTCGAATTATCTGCGCGACCGTACTCTTCGAGTGTTCGACGTAAAGAAGGATATTGAGGTTATCTATAACTCGGTGAACTGCGATGTCTATTGCCGATGTCAGAATTCTTCGGAACTTCGCGCTGAGTATGCCCAGAACGGCGAACGAATCCTGGTACACCTTTCGAACTTCCGTCCAGTAAAGCGAGTGACGGACGTTGTCGAGATTTTCGAACGCGTTCACAAGAAGATTCCGTCGAAGCTGTTGTTGATTGGCGATGGACCGGACCGCTCAGTCGCTGAATGGCTGACCGTGCAAAAAGGCATCCATGAGGATGTGCTTTTTCTTGGCAAGCAGGACCGGGTACAGGAGAAATTGAGTATTGCTGACATCCTGTTGATGCCTAGTGAACTCGAATCCTTCGGATTGGCCGCGCTGGAAGCGATGGCCTGTGAGGTTGTGCCAATCGCAACGCGAACCGGCGGAGTTCCGGAAGTGATTGAGCACGGAGTGAGCGGCTATCTCGCCGACGTAGGCGACGTGGACACGATGGCACGATACGCGATCGAATTGTTGAGTAACGAAAGCGCCCTTCGAGCTATGGGCAAAGCGGCCCGTGCGGTCGCGCAGTCTCGCTTCTGCTCCAGTAAGATTGTTCCGCAATATGAAGACTTCTACCGCCGCGTAGTCGAGCGCTCCTCGTAGAAAGCTTCGGGGACTGCCCCTGCAGTTTGCAGAAGTGGCAAACGAATCCGAACCAGCGTTCCCTTCCCTTCCCGGCTGTCGATCGTCATTTGAGCAGTGTCGCCGTACAAAACCTCAAGACGTTCAGAGACGTTCGCCATGCCGATTCCTGAACGGGGAGATTGAGCTGTCTCGAACACCTGACTTGCAACCATACCAACGCCATCGTCTTCTACTTCAATTACAACGCTGGAATCGGATAAACGGCTGCGCAGATAAATGCTGCCCCCTTCTACTTTTGAAGCGAGACCGTGCTTGATCGAGTTTTCGACGAGAGGCTGCAGGATCATCGCGGGAACCATCACGTCCAACGACTCGGGAGCAAGTTCTTTCACCACGCGCAGCTTGTCGCCAAAGCGCACAACTTCGATGTCGAGATAATTGTCGATGAATTCCACCTCTTCGCGCAGGGGAACGAACGCCTCGGTGCTGCTGAGCATGCGGCGAAGAATGGTCGCGAGTTTTGAGATTACTTCGCGAGCGGTTTCGGGATCGAAGCGGACCAACGACGAGATCGAATTCAGGGTGTTGAACAAGAAGTGAGGGTTGATCTGGTTCTTAAGCGCCTCCATACGGGAATGCAGTAAAAGGCGCTCCTGCTCTTCCAGCTTGATTTGAATGCGCACACTGTTGAAAATTTTGAGCTCGATGCCGATCGCAGTTATCGAAGCGGCATAGATGGCGGCCCATACCCAGTAGTTGTCAGGGCTTTCAATGCTGAAGATCGAGTGTGGAAAATAGCGAACCAGCTGCGTTTGTACAAAACGCAAGCCGACAATGGTTGCAAAGAACATCACCTGCCAGTCGAAAAGACGAGGCCGCGGAAGATTGCGCTTGATCAACCGGAAAATGCTCTGATCGATGAAAGGAGAGAAGGACCAAATATCATCTTTGTCGGTGGCCAGAGTCCGCAGTTGTCCGGCAATAAAGCCGCAGAGCACATCGAATGGTACTGCCGCCCATTCGCCGTGGAGCATGGCCGGAAGTCCCATCAATACCCCGGCGAGAGATCCAGCCCAGCGGCCTCCGATCACGCCAACCAGAAGCGCGGTCTCAAAGCTCAAATCGCCCGCTAGAAAACTTGGAACAGACGTCCGAATCCATACGCCCAGCATGATCGGCAGAGCCATCCACAGGACGAAATAGATTTTTTGCCTCGGAGTGCGCTCTTCGCGGAAAAGCAGCGACTTGAACTCTTTCGTACGAACCAGGCTACTGGAGACGGCCGCAGCCACGCCCAGCTTGATCAGTTGGTGGATGAGGATTAGGCGTGGTTCCATGGGACTCGGCGATTCGAAGCTGCGAGAAAAGTGTAGCAGGAGCCATCTGCGATCGTTTGTTCGTATGTTCCAGACGAGAAGTTTCGACAAAATTATTCAGATGATAATCCGTGAATGTACATTCGAAGTCTTGATCTCATCTACCTTGCAGTTCGAAGGCGCGCGACGTATGATCGTCTGCCAACAGGGAGACTGACATGGTCTTGGGCATGAGCTTGTCGACGTTCACCACTCTGCATGTGGTTATCAGTCTAATTGGGATCGGCTCTGGACTGTTTGTGGTATGGGGATTGCTGAACAACAAACGATTTGATGGAGCTACTGCGATTTTTCTAGTCACCACTGTCCTCACCAGCATCACCGGATATTTGTTTCCCGTGGAACGTTTGATGCCATCGCACATCGTTGGAGCGATTTCGCTGGTCGCCTTGGCCGTCGCCATTTACGCGCGGTATGGACGGCACATGGAACGCTCCTGGCGCTCGACGTATGTCATCAGCGCCATGATTTCGCTGTATCTGAATGTTTTCGTTTTAGTGGTGCAGTTGTTTTTGAAAGTTCCCGCCCTGCATGCGCTGGCTCCGAATGGGAAAGAGCCGCCGTTTGCGATTACTCAGGTGATAGTGATGGTAATTTTCATCGCGCTCGCAATCGGCGCAGTAAAAAAATTCCATCCGGGAACAATCGCCGCCCTGGAACCGGCTCTGAAAAATGGGAAAGCGTCATAATCTCTTACTTCAAAAAGATGCGCAGGTCAGTTCCTGTCATCTCTTTCGGTTCGTCAACTCCGAGCATTCCCAGGATTGTCGGTGAAATATCGCGCAGAGAGCCATTGGGTTTTACCGAGAATTGGCTTGCATTTTCTGCGATCACGATGAACGGCACCGGATTTGTCGTGTGCGCAGTGTGAGGTCCGCCGGTAAGCGGATCAATCATCATCTCGGCATTGCCGTGATCCGCTGTAATCAGCACGGCTCCGCCCTTCGCCCGGACGGCTTTCTCGATTCGGTTCAAGCATGCGTCCACTGTCTCGACGGCCTTAACTGTGGGCTCAATTTTGCCAGAGTGGCCTACCATATCGGCATTGGCGAAGTTGACGATGATCACATCAAACGTCCCTTCTTCGGTGGCCCTGACCACCGCGTCGGCGATGCCCGCGGCACTCATTTCCGGTTTTAAATCATATGTCGCAACCTTAGGTGAGGGAACGAGGACGCGGTCTTCGCCCGGAAATGGCTGCTCGATTCCTCCATTGAAAAAGTACGTCACGTGAGCGTACTTTTCTGTTTCCGCCACGCGCAGGTTCCGCATCTTGAGTCCTGCCATTACATTCGCCAGGATGTTCGCCATCGACTCCGGCGGCACGACCACGGGCAAGCTGAAGTTCTTGTCGTATTGCGTCATGCACACGTAGTGCAGATTTTGCGGAACGCGGTCGCGGGGGATCGCGGCGTCGAGATCGTCTGCGCCGGGAAGGTCGCTTCCTCTTTGCGCGTTCAGGCCGCTGTTGCGCGCGAGGGCGCGGGTGATCTGGCGAACGCGGTCGGCTCGAAAGTTGAAGCAGATGCAGGAATCATCGTCGCGAATGGTTGCCACGGGCTGGCCGTACTTGTCTGTACAGACGAATGGGACTACGAACTCGTCGGTCACGTCTTGGTTGTAGGAGTCTTTCACTCCCTGCACGGGATCGGCTTTCTTGCCGCCTTCGGCGTCAGCAAAGACCATAGCCTTGTATGCCTTTGCGATGCGCTCCCAACGGCGGTCACGGTCCATGGCGTAATAACGGCCATTGACCGTCGCGATCTTGCCGCAGTTGTACTCGCGCATCTTCTGCAGCAGTTGCTCAAGATATCCAGCACCGTTCGTGGGAAGTGTGTCGCGGCCGTCCATGAAGGCATGAACGAACACACGCTCCAGGCCTTGCTCTTTCGCCATTTTCAGCAATGCATATAGGTGCGCCTGCTGCGAATGCACTCCGCCATCAGAGACGAGACCGAACAGATGCAAGCTTCGCTCGCCGATGCGCGCATGTTTCATTGCATTCAGTAATACGGGATGCGAGAAAAATTCTCCGTTCCGGATCATGAGATCGATGCGGGTGATGTCCATGTGAACGATGCGGCCCGCCCCGATATTCAAATGTCCGACTTCGCTGTTCCCCATCTGTCCTTCGGGCAATCCCACAAACGGTCCGCTGGTGTGGATAAGCGTGTTCGGATATTCGCGCAGCAGGCGGTCGTACGTGGGCTTGCGCGCGAGCGCGATGGCGTTGGCGGTGGTTTCGGCTCGGTATCCCCAGCCATCTAGGATAATGAGTACCAGAGGTTTGGGAGGATTCATGATTTTTTTTTAAAAGCTCCTCGGTTGAAGGAGCCTCATACAATTGGATGAATTGAACCGCATGTCCTGCAAACTTCTCTCCTGGGCAGCGAATGAATCGTCCAGACAAGTCGTGAGTGAGGTCAATCCTTCGATGGCGGGACTTTCGGCGGCGTCTCGTCCTGCTCCGCCCGCCGGATGGCGTTCTCCACTTCAGCCTGAACCTTCGGATACACGGCTTTCATGGCTTCTGCCGTGACGGCCGGCATTTCGTGCAGAAATTTCTGCCCTGCCGGCGACGAATAAAAGGCAGTTAACGCATCGATGTCTGTCTTTGTGAAGTGGCGCTGATAGACGGGGATCATATCGTCGACCATCGAGTCCAGAGGAAAATGGTCGATCAACTCCTCAGACTCACGATCCATGCGGGCTAGCTCGTCTTCGGAAACGTCAGGCTGGCGTTTTTTCATTTGCTCCCGGCTGAGACTGCGCATCTGGGTGAACATCTGATGCATCATCTCCTGCATCTGCTCCCGGCTAGCCATAACAGCGAATAGTTTCTTGACATCGTCCTTGGAGGCGGGATCAGGCGCGACAGAGACTGTGACTTGAGCCGCGCAGCTGGCTGCGATCAATAAGCATGAGCCCAGGAGTGATTTAAATCGCATAATGAGTCCTCGGTTTTTTGAATTATGGCCGCTATTCGAGAAGCAAACACAAGCCAGCCCTGCACAATCACGCTTATTGTATCTCTGTCGCGGCTCGGGCTACGACCGGCTTGGAATTGAGAGCATCAGATTTGTTTTAGAATCACTGGCGGAGGAGTCATGTCAATTGCCGAACTTTTGTTAACAGAATTCGATGCTGAGATGAAAACCACTCGCCTTACTCTCGAACGCGTTCCCTTCGACAAGAATGATTTCGTGCCCCATAAAAAGTCCATGCCTTTAGGAAAGCTCGCACCGCACGTTGCGGAATTGACAGGGTTTGGCCTTACGATTTTGACCACACCGGAGCTGGATTTTAGCTCTGCGCCGTCGCGGCCGCGACCACCTTTCGAGGCTGCGGGATTGCTGAAATCCTTCGACGAGAGCGCGTCCAAAACTCGGGCTGTTTTGAAAGACATTCCGGATAAGGCATGGACGGAGAATTGGAAACTGAGTTTCCAGGGCAAAACGATCTTTGCCGGATCGCGATTCCTGGCCTATCGGGAAATGTTTATGAATCATCTTGTGCATCATCGTGCGCAGCTTGGGGTGTATCTGCGATTGAATGACAAGCCGCTGCCGGCGACATACGGGCCGAGCGCGGATGACAAAATGGGGTTTTGAGTCGACAGGTCCGAGACATTTACTCGAATTGAAGGACCACAATTTCCGGATTCGATCCCAGGCGCAGCGGCGGGCCCCAGGTTCCCGCTCCGCTGGAGGTGAAGACCTGCATCTTGCCAATACGGCTCAAGCCATAGACGAACTGCCGGTAAATCTTGCGGGCGAACCAACTCCAGGGGATGAACTGTCCGAGATGCGTATGTCCGGAGAGCTGCAGCGAAACGCCGGCGGCCTCGGCGACCTGGGGATGATCGGGCGCGTGAACCAGCAGAACGCTGGCGCGGTCGCGATCGAGTCGGACCGATTTCAGAGCAGATGCGAGATGCTCTCCGCGCGTCGCGTGGTTATACGGAACGCCTACGATCTGCAATCCGTCGGCTTCGACTTTTTCGTTGTTCAGGACACGAACGCCCGCAGCCTTCACGGCCTGTAGATACTTGCTGTCGTCGCCAAATTGCTCGTGATTGCCTGCGACAAAATACACGCCTTGGGGAGCGTTCAGCTTGCTGAGCGGCTCGGCAGCCAGGGCAGCGTCGATGCAGGTGCCATCGTACAAATCACCTGCGATGAAGATTGCATCGGGGCCTTCTTCGAGAACTTTCGCCACCATGCGCCGCAAAAAGTTTCCGTTGCGAACGTGGCCGAGATGAAGGTCGCTGATAAGCGCAGCTTTGCGACCGCGCCAGGCTTCAGGAAGATTCGCTAAGCGTACGGTGGATCGAGTAATGCGCGTCCAACCAGCGTTGATCACTCCGGCGACGCCAACCACAAGCGCAGCTCCAAACATCCATTCCACGAGGTAGTGAAAATTGATGTGCGCGCCGGCAAAGGATGCGATGCCGTAGATGCCCCATGAGGCAACCGCCGCGACAAAAAGGAAGCTCAGCAAGCCAAGCCACACCGCGGAGGCCCGGTAAAAGGCGCGCAGCAGAGGATTCGTATAGCGAAAAGCTGCGAGCGACGCCGTTACAAAACTTACCGAGAGCAGGCCGAGCGCCAACCCTACCCAACGTGCATTGGCAGCATCGCCGCTAGAAAACATCCAAGTCTGATAGAGCAGGAAATGTGTGAGAAATAAAACTGTTTGGACTATCGCGATGAAGCGAATAATCCTTCTACGAGTGCGCATGGAACATTAGATTCACCTGTGAGGCTTTGGGATGGAAATGGTTCCGGAGGGCAGTTCATCCGCGATAATTTAGCGACTTCAGGCCCAGGAATCTTGCCGTATCCCCCAACTGCGCCTCAATCCGAAGCAACTGGTTGTACTTGGCAATTCTGTCGGTGCGGGAAGCGGAACCTGTCTTGATCTGGCCTGCACCCGTGGCTACGGCGAGATCGGCGATGAACGTGTCTTCCGTCTCCCCCGAGCGGTGCGAAATGATTGACGTGTAGGCGTTGCGGCGCGCGAGATCGATTGCGTCCAGCGTCTCGCTGACCGTACCGATCTGATTGACTTTGATCAGGATCGAGTTTGCAACGCCCTTGTCGATACCTTCCTGAAGGAACTGAATGTTGGTCACGAAAATATCGTCTCCGACCAACTGAATTTTTCCGCCCAACTCTTTGGTCAGATTTGCCCAGCCATCCCAGTCTTCCTCGGACAATCCATCTTCAAGCGAGACGATGGGATAATCATTCGCCCACTTCGCCCAGAAGCGCACCATATCGTCGGAACTCTTGGCCGACTTGTCCGATTTCTTGAATACGTATTTGCCATCCTGATAGAACTCGCTGGCCGCGGGATCGAGCGCGATGGCGATTTCCTCTCCGGGCTTGTAGCCGGCCTGATTGATGGCTTCGAGCACAACTTCGATTGCTTCCACGTTTGATTTCACGGATGGCGCGAATCCGCCTTCATCACCAACCGCAGTGTTATAGCCGCGCTTCTTCAGCACGCCCTTAAGCGTGTGGAAGACTTCGACGCCCCAGCGGAGCGCTTCAGAAAACGAAGGGGCCCCGACGGGCATCACCATGAACTCCTGGAAATCGACGTTGTTGTCGGCATGCGCGCCACCATTGAGGATGTTCATCATCGGCGTGGGCAAAATGTTTGCGCCCGCTCCGCCGAGGTAGCGGTACAGTGGAATCTGATATTGCTCGGACACAGCGCGCGCGGCCGCCATCGAAACAGCCAGAATTGCATTCGCACCGAGTCGACTCTTGTTTTCTGTGCCGTCTAATTCAATTAGCTTCTGGTCAAGACCGCGCTGATCGGATGCATCCCAATTTGCCAGGGCATCCGCGATCTCTCCATTTACGTTCTCCACCGCTTTGAGCACTCCTTTGCCCAGGAAACGCGACCCATCTCCATCGCGCAATTCGACGGCTTCGTGTTCGCCCGTTGAGGCGCCGCTGGGAACAATTGCCGATCCAAATGTTCCGTCCGCCAATTGCACTTCGGCTTCGACAGTAGGGTTACCGCGTGAATCGAGAACTTCGCGTCCGATGATGGCTGAGATATTAGTCATGCTGCGCTTCCCTTTCTTAGTTGAGGATACGAGTCGTGAGTCGTCATCCACGCGCAAACTGCCAAGTGGAGAATCGGAATGAAAACTTAGGAACTGGCCGGTCAGATAGCCCAAGCCGTAACTCTTGCCCATGAACAATCGGAAAACCCTCGATTATAGCGGATGGAGGATTCTTTCAAATGTGAGCGATCCGCTTGAGATTTTTCTCATGTTCACCCTCGGCACGCCGATTCCCCTTGCCTTTGCTGGTTCCATGGCAACTCGGACGCTTGTTTCCGCCATCCCTGTGATCTAGATTCGTTGCAACGAGCTTGTCGCCGAAATTTCGCGGAGGAATCATGAAAAGATGGATCGCGCTTGCCTGTGTTGTTTTGTTCAGCACACTGGTCCTTGCCCAAACCAGCGGACCCGTCCCGGCGGGGACCGCTCTGATGGTGAAGCTGGAAACTACGTTGGCAACATTCAGCAACAAGGCGGGAGATCCGTTTCAGGCGCAGCTGGAGCAACCTGTGGTGGTAAATGGCAGAACTGTCATTCCTGCGGGGGCAATGATCGAAGGCAGAGTCACGAAAGTGGCCGAACCGCGGCGAATTTCGGGTAAACCGACGATCGGAATTCTTCCTGAAGCTCTGATCCTGCCGACTGGCGAGAGACTGTTTCTGGACGCAACCTTAGTGGACACCAATATCCCCGGCACAGACGTGAATAGCGAAGGACAATTCAAAGGCTCCGGTCACGATCGTCGCGATCAAATGGAGGTTGGCGGCGGAACGGCTGGCGGCATGTTGATCGGTGGCCTGGTTGGCGGACCGATAGGAATCGTCGTTGGCGGAGCAATTGGCGCAGGTTCGAGCGGTGGTTACTGGCTCACCAAGCATCACTCAGCGACCTTGCCGGCGGGAACCGTTCTCACGCTGGAAGTTAACCGACCGGTCGCGCTCAACACTGCGGTCACCAGTTCGGGGCAGTAATCATCACGCTAGATATCGAAAGACGCCGATCGAAGTCGGCGTCTTTTTTGTGCCTCGTGCATTAAGCCATTAGTTCTGCCTCACTGAGCAACTGCAATTCGATCCACCCCTCCACGGGCAAAGCATCGACAGGCAGGCGGTTCTGCCACAGGCTGAAGCGCAAACGCAGCCGAGTGGCCGGAGGAATCGATTCCGCACTGGCTTTGGCCGAGATCGTCTCGCTGCCCTTGCCATCATCGGCAGAAGGTAAAACTGGCTTTGCCAGCAAACAACTCAGCGCTAAGCGGAATTCAAAATTGCGAAGAAGCGCAACCCTGGCGGCTTCCGCTTTTCGCCCCGAAGCCGTCAGGTCGTCCCCGCCGCCTTCCACTTTCCAGTGCTTGAGACTGCCATCCTTGATCTCGGCATCCAGTCGTAGAGCACGACGCGGACGTGTTTCTCCATTCGCCCATGACTCCAAATTCACTACAAGATCGAACTCGTCCTGCGGCACGTCGCCGGCAAAATCCAGCCGACCGTAAACAAAGGTGTTGTCGATTCCGGCATAGACGGAATCGAGCAGGTAGCGCTTGCCGTGCATCGCCCCAGGCCGCTGATCGGCTGTAAATATCGCGGCTCCCATCCATTCAAAGTAGCGAACTTTGTCCCCGGTTACACGCGGGTGAATGTAAGCTGTTTGTGGAATGAAAGCCGGCCGTACTTCGGTTGCTGTGATGGGCTGCACAAGGTAATCGGGCGGCATGGCTCCAAGGGCTTGGTAGATGTTCGACAGATGCTTGCGGTACAGTTCATCGAAATCGCGATCGTTGGCGGAATGGTGCTCGGGCCCGTACCACCAGTTCCAATCGCTACCCTCAGCTATAAGGATTTCCTCGAAGGCCAATTTGCGCTGCGCCTCGCCAACCTGCCCTGCGCGCTGAGTATAGAATTCGCGAGCATGATTAAGGTAATCCCAGGCTCGATTATCTTCCGGAGCACCGATCCAGACGTTGAAGTTCGCATTGATCCACGAGCCAGGAACAAGAGACTTAAGGGGCGACGGATTGCGATGGCGGGCAATGGCTTCAGAAATCGTCAGCGCTTCGAGACCATTTTCATGCTGCAGTGCGTCATAGAATCGCCGGAGGAATTCGCGGCCCGATTTCGGATAATATTCCCAGGCATTTTCCCCGTCGAGGATCACTGAGACTACTGCGTCTTTGCCTTGAGCCAGAACAGGTTGCGCGGCTTCCTTAATGCTGCGCAAGAGGTGAGCTGCGGCGTCTTTGGGGTCCATGCCGGAATAAACAAAACCGATCAAGTCCGAAATAGTGTGATCCCGGAACAGCAAATGCATACCGGTGTTGCCATTCTCGTAACGATGAACGTTGTAAAGCCGCTCGGCGAGATGTATTGGCAGCCGCCCGTTGCCATCCCGCTGGAAGAAAACTCCCGTGCTGCGGCCGAGGACACCTTCGTCAGTTGCCATCCACTTGATTCCCAGTGCACCCGCAATCGCCAGGGTCTCCTCTGAGACGCTTCCCTCTGAAGGCCATATTCCCTGAGGCCGCATACCGAATACTTGCTCGTGTAAATCAAGAGCCCGCACTAACTGCTCGCGCGCGTCTTCCGGATGACGGAAGCGATTCTGCGGCAAAGGCAGCCCGGGCGACGAGATGGCGCCTGCACCCGTGTCACAGACAAGAGGAAGGATCGGATGATAGAAGGGCGTAGCTGAGATTTCGATCGATCCCTTCTTCGCCGCCTCAGCATGAGCCGGCAATACTTTCGCCATCAGCTCGCGCTCGCGGGCAATTACGAATTTTTGATCGTCCAGCGAATAATTGCGCTCTTTCCTGACCAGTTCCGCGACGTTCGTATCTTCAAGAAAGAATTCATCGAACCAGGCGATTTGCGAAAGCACCTGCAAATCAGTGAAATGTTGTGGATCGAAATACTTCTCTGCTTTCTCCGGGGAGTAGGCTTGTTCGCGGAATTTCTCGCGCAGTTCCCAATAACGCGGATAGCGTGCAATCAGGTTGGCGGGATTGGCTTGAAAAAGATATTGCAGGGCAAATAGCCGCTCTTCGTGGGTTAAGTCGTTCGCCGGTTTCGCTGCAACATTTAGAAACGGATCCTGCGCCGTGCCTGCCACGTAATCCTGAATTTGAGTGATGAGCGAGGGTACAAGATTGAAATTTTGGTGAACGTTGGGAAATTCATCCAGCAACTTCACCATGCCGTAGTAGTCTTTCAAAGCATGAAGGCGCACCCAAGGCAGGCGATACTGGCCAGTCACCAAGTCCTTGTAAAAAGGCTGATGCTGGTGCCAGAGAAAGATCAGACGCAGAACAGGCATGAGCGGGTCTTCAGGATAGCATGTGCGATTCCAGCCCATCTAAGCTCTCAAAGTACCGTAGGCAGAGTGCAGAGGAGGTCGAACTCGCCATCTCGCAGGCCAGCGGTCGTAATTGCTGTGGTGTAGCCGCCGCGCTGTTCCGGTACACTAGAAGCTCGAGAATGCCCGACACCACGACTCCAGCTGCATCTAACGTCCTGATGCTGCTATCCGATCAGGATATTTACCTTTTCAACGAGGGGACGAACTATCGCCTTTACGAGACCATGGGTGCTCATCCTGCCTCTCATGATGGCGTTGCGGGCGCGATCTTCAGCGTTTGGGCTCCGAACGCCCGTCAGGTTTCAGTAATTGGCAATTTCAACTCCTGGGCTGCACACGCGCATCAACTTAGCTCGCGGGGGGGATCTGGAATCTGGGAGGGATTCATCCCAAGCGCCACGAAGGGTTCGCTCTATAAATTTCACATTGAATCGCGACGCCATGGATATCACGTAGACAAAGCCGATCCGCTTGGTTTTTGGCATGAGAAGCCTCCCCGCACCGCCTCCGTTGTTTGGGATCTGAACTATGAATGGGGCGACCGTGAGTGGATGGAGAAGCGCGCGACGCGGAATTCTCTGCAGGCTCCGCAGGCAATCTACGAAGTTCACCTGGGATCGTGGATGCGGGTTCCGGAGGAACACAATCGTCCTCTAACTTATCGAGAAACTGCACCGCGGCTCGCCGAATATGTGAACCGCATGGGTTTCACACATGTGGAATTTCTCCCGGTCATGGAACATCCATTCTACGGTTCCTGGGGATATCAGACGACCGGCTATTTCGCGCCGACTTCGCGCTACGGCACTCCGCAAGATTTCATGTACCTGATCGATTACCTGCACCAGCATGGGATCGCCGTAATCCTCGATTGGGTACCATCGCACTTCCCTTCTGACGCTCATGGCCTCGCGTATTTCGATGGCACGCATCTCTACGAACACGCCGACTCGCGCCAAGGCTTTCATCCCGACTGGAAGACGCACATTTTCAACTATGGCCGTGCCGAAGTGCGAAGCTTTCTGCTGTCGAGTGCGATGTTCTGGTTCGACAAGTATCACGTCGATGGACTCCGAGTGGATGCGGTCGCGTCCATGCTCTACCTCGATTATTCGCGCAAGGAGGGAGAGTGGATTCCCAACAAACATGGTGGACGCGAGAATCTTGAAGCCATCGAATTCCTGCGCCGCTTCAATCAGGAAGCCTATAAAGAGCACCCCGACATTCAAACAACGGCGGAAGAATCGACTTCGTGGCCCATGGTTTCGCGCCCGGTTTATCTGGGCGGGCTCGGCTTCGGCATGAAGTGGGATATGGGATGGATGCACGACACCCTTGAGTATTTCAAGCAGGATCCGATCCATCGCAGATACCACCACAGCAAGCTCACCTTCCGCATGTTGTATTCATTCCAGGAGAATTTTGTCCTCCCGCTTTCGCATGACGAAGTGGTTCACGGCAAAGGATCCCTGATTGGCAAGATGCCGGGCAGCGAAAAACAGCGCTTCGCCAATCTGCGGCTGCTGTTCGGATACATGTATGCGCAGCCGGGAAAGAAATTGCTGTTCATGGGCGACGAATTCGGCCAGATTCGAGAGTGGGCTCACGATACCAGCCTTGAGTGGCATGTGCTGCAGTATCCGGTTCACAGCGGATTGCAGAATTGGGTTGGACAATTGAACCGCGTCTATTGCAGCGAACCCGCTCTGCACCAGCTGGATGCGAACCCCTCCGGTTTTGAGTGGGTCGACTGCAACGACAATCTGACGAGCACGATTTCGCTGCTGCGCAAGAGCGAATCCGGTAAAGAAACAGTTCTCGTCGTGTGCAACTTCACGCCCGTTCCAAGGATCGGCTACCGCGTCGGCGTGCCTTCCGGCGGGTTCTGGCGTGAGTTACTGAACAGCGACGCTCTCGAATATGGCGGAACGGGGATGGGGAATCTGGGCGGGGTGAACGCCGAGCTGGTGCCCGAACACGGACGACGGTATTCGCTAAGACTCACGCTGCCGCCGCTGGCTGCACTGTTTCTGAAGCCCGAATAGTGACCGATGCTTTTGTCACATCATGTGGCCGAGGTCGCTCTCCGCCGGTACGCTTCGGGAGTTTCGACCACAAAATCCGTACGACCGGAAAGCGCGAGCAGATCACGATCACCAGTGACCAGCACATCGGCCTTCGCACCGTGGGCAAGATCCAGGAACGGCTGATCCTTCGGATCACGGCAAATCACCGGACATCGGTGCACACTCTGGATTACTTCGCAATGCGGGAGATAGTCGGCCAGCAATTCTTGGGCGTCTCCCACGCTCAGCTTGAATTTCGCATAGCGAAGAACGCGTGTAAGTTCCGTTGCAGTAGAACGGGACACTATTGGGACGCAGTCGCCCTGCCGCCAATGCGCTCGAAGCCACGCGAGGCGTCCGCTGGCAAAAATGAGCGCAGAAACCACGGTCGTTGTATCGAAGACCACCCGGCGGATCATTTCTTTTTGCGCGTAGTTTCCCGAGCCCAGGAAATGGCAGCCGCTACGTCATTCTCGGTAATGCCGACTTCAGCCAGCTTGGAGCGCACTTCAGTCGCACGGCTGGGTTGTAGCGGATGCAGGGTGATGCATTCGCCGTCTGTGTTTACGTCGAAATAGTCCACGCCCTTGAATCGCATTATTACGTTCTTGGGCAGCGTGATCTGATTTTTGATCGTCTTTTTAGCCAGCATAGTAATGAAACAAGGAAACAAGGATATCTTACCACTTTGGCAAAATACCATCCGAAATCTCAAATCATGGCCAGCCAGGTGCCGTAGTCAGTTTTCTTGCGGCAAGCTTCCTCTCGGATCGTTGGCGGGCGAATGCGTTCCCCGCGGTAAATGCAGATTCAGGCCTCGTCCTGCTATTCTGCCCTCAGCAACGTCATGCGGATACGGATTCTCACCCGCTACATTCTTCGCGAAGTTTCCTCGCACGCCATCATCGGCGTCGCGATCTTCACGTTCGTCCTGTTTACGCGCGATCTGGGGCGCATCCTCGAACTTGTAGTCCGCGCGAGCGCTCCGCTACCCAGCGTCGCCGAAATTTTCTTTTATACCGTTCCGCTTGCGCTCACCTACACCATCCCGATGAGCGTACTGGTCGGCATTCTTATCGGACTGAGCAGACTCGCTGCCGATAGCGAGATCACCGCGATGCGCGCGAGCGGCATGGGTGTGTGGAGCTTTGGCCGAGTGCTATCTATTTTTGTTTTCGCGGCATGGTTGCTGGCTCTGGGCAACGGCGTTTATCTCGCGCCCTGGTCGCTCGCGTCTTTGGGCCGGCTGGAGGATCAACTCAAAGGTTCGCAAGCTTCCTTCGAAGTGCAGCCCAGAGTTTTTTACGAAGGCTTTCCGAAAATCGTCCTCTATGTTCAAGACGTGCACACAGCGCAAGGCGCTGCGGTGTGGAAAGGCGTTTTCCTCGCGGATATTTCCGATCCCGCCAATCCCCGCGTGACGCTGGCGCATGAAGGAATTCTGGTTCCTGAAGGGCCAGATCGATTGCATCTTCATCTAGTTGACGGCTCGACTCACGAAACCGATCCCCAGCTTGCCGATCACTACCAGATCTCCACCTTTCAACAAACCGACATACCGATTGAATTGCCCCAGACGGAAACAAAATCCGATGAACAGATTCCAGTCGGCTTGATTCCGACTTCCGCATTGCGCGAACACGCGCGGCACGTTGACCCGGTCTCCGCACGCTGGTACCTCATCGAATTTCACCGGCGCTTTGCGCTGCCGACCGCGTGTCTCGTGTTGGCCATGGTCGGGATTCCCCTCGGCCTTTCCTCGAAGAAGAGTGGGAAGTCCGGCGGATTCGTCCTGACCATCGCGCTGGTTTTTGTCTACTACTTTGTTTCTGTAGTCGGCGTTTCTTTGGCGCGGCAGGGGAAAGTCACGCCGATGCTGGGGGCGTGGCTGGCGAACCTGGTGTTCTTTGCGGCGGGTGCATTTCTTCTTTGGAATGCCGAGAGGCGGCCAATCGAGTTTTCGGCGATTCGGTTTTCCAGGCGTCAAGTTTCAGTTGGCGATGGGCACAGGACCGCTTTCCGTTTGCCGCGTCGCGACCCTGCCAGTGCCTTTGAGCGCGCCGCCTCGCGGAAGCGCGTTTTCAGCGCCAGCTTCCCCACATTGCTGGATGACTACGTTCTCCGCGATTTCTTCTTGTACCTCGCAATGATTGTTTCTACATTTCTGGTGTTGCTTCTGGTTTTTACCCTGTTCGAATTGCTGGGCGATATTCTTCGGAACCAGACTCCCTTCACCGTAGTCGCAGAATACCTGCTTAACGTCGCGCCCTATCTGCTTTATAGTGTGGCGCCACTGATCATGCTGCTGGCCGTGCTGATCACTTTCGGGCTGATGAACCGCAGCAATGAGATTACCGCCATCAAAGCGACAGGAACCAGCATCTACCGCACCGTCGCGCCGGTTATGATCGCGGCCGCGATCTTATCCGCAGGATTATTTTTCGCCGACCAGTTCTATCTGCCTCACACCAATAAGCGCCAGGAAGCGCTGCATAATCAGATCAAAGGCAAGCCACCACAGACTTATCTGCGTCCCGATCGCAAATGGATTTTCGGCCAGCATAATGACATTTACTACTACCAGTTCTTCGATCCCGACCGTGATCAGTTCGCGAATGTGACGATTTTTCAGATCGATCCGGCAAGCTTCACCATCGCGGAGCGCATTCACGCACTGCGCGCGCATTGGGCCGACAATTTGGATCGATGGGTTTTCGAACAGGGATGGGAGCGCGACCTGCGCGGCGCTGCTATTGAAAATTTTCGCACATTCGACGTTTCGACTTTTCCGGAACTCAGCGAGTCGCCTTCATACTTCAAGAAGGAGGTGAAGCAATATTCGGAGATGAACTACGAAGAATTACACCGCTATATTCGCGACCTGCAGCAGAGCGGATTCGATGTGGTTCGTCTGAGAGTTCAGTTAAATAAGAAACTGTCGTTCCCGCTCATAACGCTGATTATGGCGGTTCTGGCGGTGCCGTTCTCGCTTTCCGCCGCAAAGAAGGGAGCCATTACCGGAGTTGCCGTCGCCGTGGGAATCGCGGTGGTCTACACGGTGGTATCGCGGTTGTTTGAAGCGATGGGGGACCTAAGCCAACTACCGCCCGCTCTCGCCGCATGGTCGCCAGATTTGATCTTCGCTTTGGTCGGAGCGTATCTGGTCTTGAAAATTCCTACGTAACGAGCGGATGGATGCGTCCGCTCCTCCGGCACAATTTCCCACTACCTCACAGCTACGCCCCACGGATTGTTATCGGTTTGTATGGGGGGCTGTGTGGTAAGCGCGCCCGTTGATGGAGTTATCGCATATTCCGAAAGGCTCGCCGAATTCAGATTAGTCACGAACATCCACGTGTCATCGCTGCGAATCGCCATGGAAGTTGGAAACTGATTGCTCCCGCTGTAAGTGGGGTTCAGGGGCGTAAGACTGCCAGTGGCCGTACCGATCCCATAAGGACGAATCGCATTCTCCTGCTGATCCAACACGTATAAGTAATTTCCCAAGGGATCCACCTGCAGAGCAATCGGTCCAGGACCAGCAGTAAACGGCGAGCCAGATATCGGAAGCAGACTAAAATTCGCAGTTGGGCACGTAGGCAAGGTGACCGTATTGCAAATGGTAAACGCGCTCACATTGTTGCTGGGTTGCCCGTTGGCAACGTAGACGAAGCGATTACACGGGTCAACAGTGACGCCCGTCTGATTCGTGGCCGGTGTAAGGGCGTATCCCGCGGCCCCCGGAACGGCAGCGGCTCGCACAAGTGTCAGGGCTCCCGATGAGCCGACCGCGTAGTTGACCACGTAATAATTCGTGGAATCCGTCACATACAGATTCTCGGTGCTGGGAGGAGTATTACCGGAGCAAACCGAATAGGCGGGGGGGTAAACCGTGGGGGATACCGCAAGAGCGGAGGCGCTGGGGGTAGTTCCTCCAGGCTCGGAAGCCAGAGCGAAAGGCGATCCTGCAACTTCAGAGAGACCGCCACTACCACCAATCGCAAGAACAGAAACGGATCCGGGTACGCTGGTAGCGGGCGTACTGTCCGCGACGAAAAGAAACTTTCCAGCAGAATCGATGACCATCGCCGACGGCGTAACCGGGGTCGAACCTATAGCATTCAACTTGGTCGTCCCAACTGGCGCGAGTTTCCCGTCGGAGGATATCGAAAACGTCTCTACTCCGGTTTCGCTCGCGTTGACGTCCACACTCTGGGTGACGAGCACATAAGCGTATGCGCCGCCGGGAGCGAGGACCACGGTGGTTGGAACTCCGTTGGTCGGCGGTCCAGCCGAGTCAAAAATCTGGGACATATGTCCATTGCCTAAGTCCAGGCTGAACATATCCATAACCGCGCTGTTTTGTGTCGAAATGACTACTAGCCCGTTACTCGTAGACGAATACTTGGCGCTGCAGGCCACTAAAGCGGCTGTCGACACGAGTGCTGTCAACGCCAGAACCCAGGAAAATCTGATTCGCATCCTTTGCTTTTTCTCCTGTAAACGCACAACCGCATTGTCCGGCAGCCTAGGGCCGGGCTTCAGTGCTTTATTAAGAGGCGAGAATTGCCATCCATTTGTGTATCAGGAATGCGCCAGAAGAGCAAACGTGGGAAAATGCTCCCGGCATCCATTGGAACCGGGAAGCTTACTGGGAGTTGCCCAGAACCCTAAACGGCACTCATGGGAGCAGGCTCAGGTGCTCGCAGGGAAGTTGCGCCAGCCAGAAGCGGCAAACGTATTTCCAGCCGAAGTCCGCCTTCCGGTCGGTTGAACGCAGCGACCTTACCGCCATGAAAGCGAACGGCCCGTTCTGTTATGGCCAATCCCAATCCAACGCCGCCCGTCTGCCGTCCGCGATCGTCGTCCAGCCGGTAGAAAGGTTGAAAGAGTTTTTCCAGCGCGCCAGCCGGGACGCCCGACCCGCAATCGGAGATGGCCACTACAGCCTGCGAGCCCTCAGGACCGATTTTCTTTTCCAGTTGGATCTCAACCGTTGTGCCTTCGCGCGTATAACGGATGGCATTGCGGACAACGTTTTCAATTGCACTATGGAGCAGAGAAGCTTGTCCGCGCACGCTCCAATCCCCCGGCGGAATATCGCTGCGTACGTGGCAGCCGCGCGCCTGTGCCTCAAACGCTGCGTCTTCAGCAACGGCAAGCACTACTTCATCCAAGGCGACAGGGGTGGGCGGGACATTCTGCTCGCCATCCTCCAAGCGAGCCAGAGTAAGCAGTCTGCCGATGAGCTCGTTGAGACGGGCGGCTTCGAGTTCGATGCGGTCGAGCATGTCCAGAGCTTCCGATCCGGTACGCTGTCGCGCAAGTCCCAGGGCCACATTCAGCCTCGCCAACGGCGACCTCAACTCGTGCGAGATGTCATTCAGCAGGCGCGATTGTGCCTCGACCAGATTTTGGAGTCGTCCCGCCATGGCATCGAAGTCGCGCATTAATCCCGCAACTTCATCGCGGCGGCCGAATTTCGGCGCGCCGGCGCGCGCTGTCAGATTGCCCCCTGCCAACTGCTGTGTCGCTGCCCGCAAGCGAACGATCGGAAGCGTCAAGACCCACGCGAGCAAATAGCACACAAGTCCTGAAGAAATCACGAGGATAACCAGACCGGGAAGCGGCAACCCGCGAGGGCCAAGAAAAAGGCGCGGTCCCGGCGGAGGAGCTAATACGAATGTGTAGCGATGCAAACCGTCAGAGGATGCCCGGGAATCGCGCAATACCGGTGGCGGAGAGGGGAAGATAAAACCCTCGTGCGGTATCCTCGGTGCCCCCCCAGCCACGCGGGCCGCCCACTCGGGCGCGTTGCGGTGCGCCAATTCCTCCATGTTTTCGTTGAAGAGATACGCCCTAACATGCTGTGTTTTTTCCAGATTATCGATGTATTGGCGAAGCGCAGGCCGGCCACCCTCCTCATAAGCGTTCACCGAATCATTTAGCGCGGTAGCCAGTAACGCTTCCCAGGAGGAACTACGCGGACGAAATGCCAGGGTGACGAGAATCGCCAGCAAGACGAAGAGCGCCAACGCTCCCCAAAACGAAAGAAAAATCTTTAGGAAGAGGCTCTTCATGAGTTCTTAAATTTATCCCCTACCTTTTCTCGGGGGACTTCCCGTGGGCGAGCAAAAATATATCCCACGCCGCGAATGGTCTTGATGTGCTCATCGGCGTCGGTATCGCCGAGCTTCTTGCGGACCTTGCTTACGTGCATGTCAATGCTGCGGTCAAATGGCGAAAACTTGCGGCTGAGCACTGCATTCACCAGGCGCTCGCGCGGAACCACGCGACCGGCCTCGCGCAGGAGAACTTCCAGCAGATTGAATTCTACCGATGTCAGATCAACCGGCTGCCCATCGCGACGAACGCTGCGAGTGGCCGGATCGAGCTCAATCTCTCCGACACGCACAATATCGGGAGCTGAAGGTCCGGCTTTGTCGCCTCGGGTACGCCGAAGAACCGCCCGGATGCGAGCCACCAATTCACGGGGATTGAAAGGCTTGGGTAAATAGTCGTCGGCGCCAATCTCAAGGCCGACGATACGGTCCACATCTTCGCCGCGTGCTGTCAGCAAGAGCACTGGAAGGCGCGACGTTGCACGGATCCGGCGCAAAACCTCGAAACCATTGATGCCTGGAAGCATGACGTCAAGCACGACCAGAAGGTAGCCGCCAGTCGTTGCTTTCTGCAGCCCGCTTTCACCATCGTGCGCAGCTTCGACTGTGAACCCTTCAGCCTGCAGGTACTCAGCGACCAGCGTGCAAAGCTCCACATCGTCATCGATTACCAGAATTCGTTCCATACTTCTGGATTTCATTGTGCACCAATCGCTTCGCGCCCGGCGGTAAAGAATTGTCAAACCAGGCGGCTCTTACCAGGATGACAAAACTTTACTCGGGTTTACGCACTTTTTACCACTTTCGATTCCCTGCTGTGTTGATATAAGTGTACGCAAAATGCCAGCTTCCTGAGCAACCATCACGGAACTGGTCTTGAAGGAGTAAGAACTTATGAAATCGATTCGAACTCGGTTCCTGGCGGCGGCCTTCGCCGTGTTGTTGGGCGGTGCAATTGCCCAGTCGCAAACCACCGACGTGGCTCCGCCCGCGCACATGCATGGGCCAGCCTTTGGTATGGATGGCCACATGATCGGCTTCTACATCAGGGAGCTGGGCATCACCGAAGACCAGCAAACCCAAATGAAGGCGACGCTGCAAAAGGAACACGCCACCATGAAGCCGCTGCTCCAGCAGTTGCACCAGATGGACAGCCAGCTGAAGCAATATACCGAAGGCACGTACGATGCTGCCAAGGTGCAAGCGATCGTCTCGCAGCAGTCCCAAACTCTCGTGCAATTGAAAGTTGAGGAGACACGCATCCACAACGAGCTCTATCAGATGCTCACGTCTGATCAGCAAGGTAAGCTGAAGGAAATTGAGGCCAATCGGGAAGCTCGTATGCAGCAACGCATGCAGAACTCCGGCACGACGTCACCGGAGTAGATTTCCAGTTCCTATCTTCCTTCGCAGTGATTGTGTTGACTTGCGGTGGGGCCCGGGAATATTCTGGCCCCGCCGTTTCGCGAAAACGCCACTCGCAACCTTGCTATGGATTCTCAATTCCTGATTCTGGACCTGGGATGGCTCTTCTTCGGTGCATGGGGCATGGTTCTGCTCGCGCTCAGCGCAGTCGCTTTCGGCAGAGACCTGCTCTCGTTTAACCGAGCTAGCCAGACCAAAGTCCATTAGCCCGACGCTCGACTCACATTCAGCGTCGCCGCTTCGGCATCCGGCACCGAAGCAATGCTCCCTCCGCGAATGCCTGCACCCTGACCTGATAAAATTTCATCTACGTCTAAGATGATTCCTAAGAGCATGCGGCCATTGCTGCCCTACCTCAAGCGCTATCGCTGGGGATTGGCGACTGGCGCACTGTGCGTCGTTATGAGTAACGCAGCGTGGGCGTGGCTCCCAAAGGTGATCGGCAACGCTGCCCAAAGCTTGGAGGGCCACGTTACCTGGCACGCCCTCTTCATATTCGTAGTAGAGGTATTAGTTTTAGCTGCGGTGCGGGCGATCTTTCTCTTCTTCACGCGCTGGATCGTGATTGGAATTTCGCGGGACGTCGAGTTCGACCTGCGCAACGATCTGTTCGCGCATCTCGAAACGCTCTCCTACTCCTACTACCAGCGAATGCGTACCGGCGACATTATGGCGCGCATGACCAACGACCTGAATGCCGTCCGCATGCTGATGGGCCCAGCCATTATGTACACGGCGAACACAATCGTGTTTACTGCCGTCGCATTGTGGTTCATGGTACGGGAGAGTCCGCGGCTCACCCTGTTTGCATTTTTGCCCCTGCCGATCGTGAGCGTGACGATTCAGTATTTTGGCCGCCGCATTCGCGAGCGTTTTGAAACAATTCAAGAGATGTTTTCCGATATTTCGGCGCGAGCGCAGGAAAATTTCTCCGGCGTTCGGGTGATTCGCGCATACGTTCAGGAAGAAGCGGAAATTGCGGCATTCGAGAAGGCAAACGAAGAATACGTATTTCGCAGCCTGAAACTGGTTCGACTGATGGGCATGTTATGGCCCACGCTTGAATTTATGCTCGGACTCGCGCTGGTTTTGGTTCTTTGGATCGGCGGCCGCGAAGTGATCGCGGGCCGGATGGACATTCGTGGGTTTACCTCATTCACCATTTACATGATGCAACTGACCTTCCCCATCATCGCACTAGGTTGGGTGGTCAATATTTTTCAGCGTGGCACGGCTTCCCTGGTGAGGTTGAATGAAATCCTCCACGAAAAAGCGGAAGTGAAAGACGATGCGGGCGCAGAAGATATCCCCATCATGGGCGAAATCGAATTTCGCAACTTAAGCTTCGACTTCGACGGCAAACCCGTTCTTCACAATCTGAATCTACGCATTCCCGCAGGCAGCAGCATGGCTATCGTAGGACCGACAGGTTCAGGCAAGAGCACGCTGGTCAGCCTGATTCCGCGCATCTACGATGCCGCCGCCGGCGCAATCTTAATCGATGGACACCCCATTCGCGATTTTTTCCTTGAGACGCTGCGAAGCAACATCGGTTTCGTGCCGCAGGAAACCTTTTTGTTCAGCAATCGCATTCGTGAAAATATCGCGCTTGGGGTGGAGTCGGCCAGCGACGAAGAAATTCATGATGCGGCTGAAGCTGCGAACATCGCCGCCGATATCGAAAGCTTTCCCGAGAGCTATCAAACCATCGTCGGCGAACGTGGAATCACTCTTTCGGGCGGCCAAAAACAGCGTACGGCCATTGCTCGCGCCCTGATTCGAAATCCCCGTATTCTGATTCTCGACGATGCCCTTTCGAGCGTCGATACTCAGACGGAAGACAAGATCCTCAATCATCTGCGTGAGGCAATGCAGGGCCGCACCACCATCTTCATCTCGCATCGCGTCTCCACGGTGCGTAACGCCGACCGCATCGCAGTTCTGCATGACGGTCGCATCGTGGAACTTGGCACCCACGACGAACTGCTCGCCTTGAACGGCTACTATAGCGACCTGTATAACAAGCAATTGCTCGAAGAAGAGCTAGCCGAAGTTTAGGGTTATTCGCACATCATTGACCGCACATCATTGACCCACGAGGTGAAGCATGATCGCTCGCCACTGGCGCGGCTGGACGGTGGTCAACAACGCCGACGCCTACGAACGCCTGCTGAAAGAAACCGTGCTTCCAGGGCTCAAAGCAATTGCCGGCTATAACGGCGGTTACATACTCCGGAAAGACAATGCGAATGAAGTTGAATTCGTGGTTATAAACTTCTTTGAATCGCTCGATGCGGTACGAAAGTTTGCCGGCGAAAACTATACGGTCGCGGTCTTCGAGCCTGAGGCAAAACGATTGCTGTCCAGGATTGAACCCGAAGCCATGCACTACGAGGTCTGCGCCAACACGATCTCCAGTCAATCGAGTTTTCGGCAATCCAATCGCGAGCACTAATGCGGCGAGTCAACCGTGCGGAAATTCTCGATTCCGGCGCCTGCTCGGCGGCTGAGGTTCAGGCCACCCTGGCGGTGATTGGTCGAATCAACCGTCGCTTCGGCGGCGTCTCGACTTCGCAGAAGCTGGTGGAAGAAACGGCTCGATCGGAAGGCTTAACTCGATTGTCGTTACTCGAAGTCGCCGCCGGTTCGGGAGACGTGCCCGAAATCGTCCGCCACAATCTGGCGCAGAGCGGGATCACGCTCGATGTTGCTTTGTTGGATGTAGCTCGCTCTCACCTGCCCCGAGGCAATCGCTCTGTCGTTGCTGACGGACTACAGTTGCCGTTCTCCGACGGATCGTTTGACCTGGTGAGTTGCAATCTGTTCGCTCACCATCTGACTGCCGAACAGTTGCGCCTATTCGTGGATGAAGGCTTGCGGGTATGCCGAAGGGCCGTGCTGATTAACGATCTCGTGCGCAATCCCGTTCACCTCGCCCTTGTCTACGCCAGCTTCCCGATCATGCGCTCCCGGGTTGCATGGTTGGATGGCCTCACTTCAGTCCGACGCGCCTATACACCGTCAGAAATCCGAAAAGTGCTGGCAACTCATCTCTCGTCAGGGGCTGTGAGAATGAACATCTTCCGCCACTACCTCTTTCGCATGGGAATCGCAATCTCGAAGTCTGCAGAGGCCCGCTAGCGGACAACAAGCACTTCGCGGATATTATCTCGAGCAAGAAAGAATTTGATAGACGCAAAATCGCGGAAGAGATTTTCAATGTGACGGTTGTTGAATACGCGCTGCAATTGGAAACCATCCACAACCGTATGGCTCACGGAGCCTTTTGAGGAGCGGGGCGCTTCCCGGCGAAGTACGATCTTTTGCATCTCCAGCGTGTCGGAACCGACGATGTGATAGCGATGGCAGGGTGAGTCCGGGCCGGCATCGCGTGTATGGAAGAATGCCAGCAACATTCCTCCCGGTTTCAGTACAGACCACAATCTGCCAACCACCGGCTTCACCAGATCTTCCGCCAGATAGTCCGGCAGGTTCCAGCCCAGTACGACATCGAAGTGTGCTGCGGGATAAACCAGGTTCTCTGCCAGGAACTTGCGCGTATCGAGCGCCGGATTCCCTAATTCATCTTTGATCGCCAATTCAGGATCCGTGGAAGCAGTGAGCAGGTCTTCGCTGTAAATCCGGTGGCCACTTCCGGTAAAGTGGCGGATGTTGGTGGGTGAGGTCGAGCCTAAATCCAGAATGCACAAATTCTCCGCCGATTCCCAGCTTCGGGACAATTCTCCCAATCCGCTGGAACGGCGGGTTAACTTCTGCGAGGCTTGCGACGGAGTGGTTTCCGGTCCGGTTGAACCGCGAAAAAGTTTCATGAAAGTCTGCGAGTGGACGATACTTCCAACTTCTCAATTTGTGGCTTGGCTTGCGGGTGCCAAGTAGTACACCCTGATCCAACTAACTACTGACGCCGAATTATTTCCCGTCAGCGCGGTGAATATCGACTTTGCCCTTCAGAAAAGCTCCGTCCTCAATCGAAATTCGCTGGGCCGTGATGTCGCCGGTGACTACCGCAGACTTCCGCAAATCCACGCGATCGCTGGCCTGGATATTTCCTTCAAGCTTTCCTTGCACTACTACGCCCTTGGCATCCACACTGGCTTTGACCTGGCCATTTGGCCCGACAGTGAGGCTGTTGCCCTTGAGAGCGATGCTGCCTTCCACATGGCCGTCCAGGTAAAGATCTTCGCTGCCTGTGAGATCGCCTTTAATGACCACCGATTTCCCAATCTGTGCCAAACCGCTGGCTGCTGTGCTCATACGACGCGCTCCTAATCAATTCAGTGTTAACTCCAAGTCGAATCAATCCTTTGGAGTAGGTTGTTCGCTGGCAAACGGGGATCGATTCCGGCGTTGGCAACGACTTGACGCGAGAAAATGCGCGCCAGTTCCCCTAATGACTATACGCAAGGCACGGAGCACCGGGCAAGCTCTTGAAATGCTGCCAGGAAGGCATATACCAAATTTCCTGTAGCGTGAGGTCGGGCGCCTGTTGTTAAACTGTGACCGTGCAACAAGCCGGAGCCGGGATGGTTAGCGGCCTAAGAAACTCGCGTCCAATGCTTGTGGTTCAGCTGGCCCTACCGCTTTGTGTCAGTTTATGGGCCGCGCCGTTGCCAGCCGCCTCATGCGAAAGCCCGGCGACATGTCTCCAGTTGGTGCGGTCCGCCGTCGCCAATGAAGTCGCCCACAGTAACGATCCTACCAAGCACCTCTTTCATTCGCGCAAGGAGTCTGCCCAGGGCTCCCAAACCAGACTTTACGTAGAAACGCGCGATGCAATGGCGGGCATGACAATCGCCTACAATGACAAGCCCCTGACCGCCGCAGAGACGCAGGGCGAAGAAGGTCGGTTGTCATGGTTGGAAAGCCACACCGACCAGCTCAAACGCAAGCACGCGCAGGAATTGGAAGCCGCCGATCGCTCGCTTCGCATCGTAAAAGCGCTCCCGGACGCATTTCTTTTCGAATACGACGGTGAGGAAAATGATCCCGCAGACGCGAGCAGCAAATATAAGCTGGTGCGCTTAAAGTTTCATCCTAATCCCTCGTACCAACCACCAACTCATGTAGAGCAGGTTCTGGTGGGCATGCAGGGCGTCCTCGTGATCGATCCGGTGGGCCTGCGCATCGCAAAAATCGACGGGACTTTATTTAGGGAAGTTGGCTTTGGCTGGGGGATCCTGGGACATCTCGACAAAGGAGGCCATTTTCTGGTTGAGCAGCGAAACGTGGGAAATGGGTGCTGGGAAGTTTCTCACATGTCCCTGGCCTTCACGGGAAAGATCCTCCTGTTCAAGAATCTTTCCATCAAGAGCGACGAGGTGCTCACTGATTTTCGTCGTGTACCCGACAACACGACATTCCCCCAGGGGGTGGAGCTTCTGAAAGCAGAAGAGATCAAGCTGACGCAGACTCGATCAGCCGAGGTGCTGAAACCTCAAACTCGATCGCGCTAAGCCCCCACGGTTTAGAATCCGCTTGCTCTGGTTATTCCGTCGCCCTCAACGTTTCTTTGCGTACTGTTAGTTTTTCGATCAGGTCTTCTTTGATGCGATACCCTGTACCCGCCTGGTTGCTGATTGCGATCATCCCCTGCGGCGAAACTTGCACCTCGGGCTCAATAATGTCCTCCTTCCAGTATCGCTTGGAAGCACTGACGTCGCCAGGCAATGTAAAACCCTCAAGCGTGGAAAGCGCAATATTGTGAACGCGGCCAATACCAGATTCCAACATGCCACCGCACCAGACGGGAATTTGTTGACCATGGCAGATGTCGTGAATCTTTTTGGCTTCCGTGAAGCCTCCTACGCGCCCGACCTTAATGTTGATGATGCGGCATGATCCGAGTTCCAGCGCTGCCGCCGCGTTCCGGGCACTGACAATCGACTCATCCAGACAGATCGCGGTCTTCAGCTGTTTCTGCAACCGCGCATGATAGAAGATGTCATCGTGCCACAGCGGCTGCTCGATCATTAGAAGATTAAATTGGTCGAGAGTTCGCAAATGCTCGATCTGATCTAGCGTATAGGCGGAGTTCGCGTCGCAGCTCAGAGTAATATCGGCCCACTGCGAGCGGATTTTCTCAAGCGCGCGGACGTCCCAGTCGGGCTTGATCTTTATCTTGATCCGTCGATATCCGGCACTCAGTTCGGTGTGAATCTTCTCGAGCAATTGCTCGACTGAATCCTGAATGCCAATGGAAACGCCGCAGGCAATTTCCGTTCGCGTACCGCCCAGCAGTTTCCATAAAGGAATGTTCTTCTGTCTGGCTTCGGCTTCCCACAGAGCGTTTTCAAGAGCGGCCTTTGCCATACGATGGCTGCGCACCCTGGCGAAAAGTGGAATGCAATCCCTCGCCGACTCGAGTTGTCGCCCCAGGACTGCCGGCGCCAAATAGCGCGTGATCGTCGGCCAACTGCTCTCGATCCATTCGCTCGAATAGAAGGGATCTTCGCCACTGACGCATTCCGCCCAGCCATCGACGCCATCGCAGTGCACGGTAACCAGCAGGATTCGCCGGCTGTAGGTTCGGCCAAAGCTCGTCTCGAAAAAATGAACGAGCGGCATGTGAATTTCGCGGAGCGTGATAGCTTCAATCTTTATCATTTATTTTCTGTTAGCGATTCAAGATCGGCCATGGATTTACGACTGCGATGCATACGACCACTTCTCATCCCATTGGCCGAGCACAAACCTGCCGTTTCCTGAAGAGTCGCGGTCATAACCCAACACGGCAAGATCTCGATCGAAGGCCTGCAGGAATCGCTCGCGATTGCGCTCTTGCACTTGCTTCGCCTTAATGCGAGTTTCGGCACTAGCTTTCCACTCGTAAATTTCGGCAGGAACATCGATCTCGAGTTCCTTCGCGAAAGCGCCGTTCTTCCCTGCTGTCAGCAAATTCTCGACTCGCCGCGATTTCAACCACCATTCCGCAATTAAGCGGTCGCTGGGTAATCCACCCTGCAACGGGGAAGACGTGATTCCATATTGGTTGATGTTGTATCGGCGGACAATCGCACCTAGCCTTTCAATGTTCAAGTATGCATTCTTAATTTCGAGAGGATCGAATGTCCATTCAATGAGTTCAATTCCGCGGCTTAGCGCTTCCTTCCGCTGCAACAGTTTCAGCCGGCGGCCGACTCCGCTATTGCGATGCTCCTTGCGCACGGCGAGCATGTGCGAGTGAAGATACACATGGCCAGAGCGCGTGCCTGGAACCGATAGAGCGAAGCCGACCATTTCTTGCCCAAGGAAAGCGCCCATGACCTGGCCACCCACTTTTTCTGCAACTACGAACATTCGCAAGGGAACCAGTTCCGCGTCGCTGAAATTCCACACTTCCTTTTGCAGCGCTACGCATGCCCGTAGCTCTTCGATTCCATTGCATTTTCGAATCAAAATCGCATCCGCGTTCACGCGCGCCTCTCCTGCTCCTTCGCTCTTTGCCACAGCAATTCAAGTTCATCCATGGATGCGCTTTCGGGTTTCTTGCCTAGCTCATTGAGTTGTTGCTCCATAAAATGAAATCGACGACGGAATTTGCGGTTTGTTTTCCGCAGCGCCGATTCGGGATCGAGGGATAAATAGCGGGCAATGTTCACGAGGACGAACAATAGATCTCCGACCTCCTCCTCCAACCGCATCGTGAGATCCTCAGTGATCATCTGCTTCCCAGACCCCGCGACCCCGCGTCCTTCAGGCCGCGGACCGGGAGCGGGAAATTCGCGAAGATGTTCGCGAAGCTCCGTTGTCTCCTCGGCAAGTTTTTCAAACAATCCGTCAATGTTGGGCCAATCGAATCCGACCTGAGCCGCTCGTGAACTGATCTTGTATGCCTCGAGCAATGACGGCATAGACGAGGAGATTCCGGCGAGAACCGACGCATGCGAACTGGTGTTCTTTTCATTTTCGCCACGCGCAACGTTTGTCTTCTCACCGGCGCGCTTTTTTCGCTCTTCCACTTTGAGCGCTTCCCAGTTGCGCTTCACGTCCGTGGACGTTTCCGCCTTCAGATCGCCGAAAACGTGCGGATGCCGGTCTACGAGTTTTTTCGAAAGGCGGTCAAGAACATCATCGATCGAAAATGTTCCCTGCTCCTTTGCCATCTCCGAATAGAAAAGCACCTGCAACAAGAGGTCGCCAAGTTCGCCGGGAAGGTCGTTCCAGTCTCGATTGTCAATCGCCTCGAGCACCTCATACGCTTCTTCCAATGTGTAGGGCTTGATGGAATCGAAGGTCTGTTCCCGATCCCAGGGACAGCCGCCAGGAGCTCGCAGCTTTTCCATGATAGCGACAGCGGTTTCGAATCGTTCGCCAGTTGTGGACATTGGAAATCACTCTAAATGAGGTGCGCCGGTGGGAGCAATGCGGCGCCTGCCGCCAGTGCGCTAGTTCAACCACCAAGAACGCGAAGCAGCACGAAGAGAGTTTTTCCGACAACGACTCCTTTGTGTAACTTCGTGTGTCCTTCGTGGTTCTAGATTTGGCCTTTTCGTTTTTAAGGTCACGATCAACCGCCGCCGCGAACGTGGCATCCAAACCTAGGCCACTCAATCGAAATCCAAAGGAGAAGCTTCATGCCGAACAATTTGGCGGGAAAGATCATTGCAATTCTGGCGACGGACGGCTTTGAGCAGGACGAACTCACGAAGCCGAAAAAGGCTCTGGAAGAAGCTGGCGCGCAAACAGAAGTGGTCTCGCCTGCAGAAAAGAAAATCAAGGGCTGGGACAAGAAGGATTGGGGCGAGGAGGTATCAGTGGACAGGCCCCTGAAGTCCGCAGATCCCGCAAAATATGATGCACTGCTACTTCCCGGCGGGGTGCAAAATCCAGATCATTTGAGAATGAATCCGGATGCGGTGAAGTTCGTGAAGCATTTCTTCGAACAGGCGAAACCTGTGGCTGCAATCTGTCATGGGCCGTGGATGCTGGTGGAAGCGGGTGCGGTGAAGGGACGCACCCTAACGTCGTGGCCATCGCTGAAAACTGATATTCGCAATGCGGGAGGCACATGGGTGGATGAAGAAGTGGTTTTGAGTAACGGAGTGGTTACGAGTCGTAAGCCTGACGACATTCCTGCGTTCAATCGGGCAATGATCGACTTATTTTCTAAAGGAGCGAACGCCTCGAGGTCTGAACAAAGAGTGGCTTGAGACTACTAAAGGAATGCAGTTGGTTGCGGCCTGCCGCATGTGCGGCAGGCCGAGTCGCTATTTCGACTTCTGGTTATGCGGAATAATTATCGAGTGACTTTGCAAAACCAAGGTTACCTTCCTCTAATGCATCCGGCAGGGCACAATGTATACGTCGCGGTGTGAAACAGCGGGTCCGGAAGTAACTCCTCGCAGGTTACCGGTAGTTTCTACGACAACATGGTATTAGCGGTAAATCCTCGAGCCACCCTGGATGGTCAGCACTTTCACGTGGTGGTGATTGGCGGCGGAATCAACGGTGTAGCCGTCGCGCGCCAGTTCGCCCGCGCAGGCAAGCGCGTGCTGTTGGTCGAACAAAATGACTTCGCTTCTGGCGTTACCAGCCGGTCCACCCGCATCATTCACGGGGGCTTGCGTTATCTCGAACACGGCGAATTGTCATTGGTGCGTGAATCGCTGCGCGAGCGTGAAAGGCTGCTGCGTACGCAGCAGCAACTCGTCCATCCCATGCACTTCCTCCTATTGCTCAACGAAAACAGCAAGCGTAGCGCTATGAAAGTTCGGGCCGGGCTATGGCTTTATCGGCGGTTGGCCGGCTCTCAGAAAGACAAGGGCGCGAGCGAGATGGAGTTGAAGAGGCTCGAAAGCGCGCTCGATGCGGGACATCGCTGGTCATTTTTCGATTACGAAGATGCGCAGTGCGAATTTCCCGAGCGCCTGGTAGCCGAGTGGCTGCTGGAAGCGTCTGAAGCAGGAGCAACCATCCGTAATCATACGGAGGCACTGGCTATCGACGTCTCCCATGGGCGGGTGCACGGAGTACTATTGCGCGATCAACTTACGGGACGCGACCAGCGCGTGGATGCAGGCTGGGTAATTAACTGCACGGGCCCTTGGGCAGACAGACTGTGCCAGCGGTCTTCGATTCGAACCGCAAAACCTTTGTTAAGCGGCGTGCGCGGATCGCATATTGTGCTTCCGCGATTCCCGGGTTCGCCCAACGCGGCTGTCTACGCGGAAGGCCCGGATGGCCGCCCGATATTTGTTGTTCCCTGGAACGATCAGGTGCTCGTCGGCACAACCGAAGTTGCGGATACCACCGATCCGGGGAAAACAGTTCCATCACCGGAGGAAATCAACTACCTGGTGCGATCGGTGGCGCAATTATTTCCCAAGGCAAAAATCACTGCGCAGAGTGTTAAATACTCTTTCGCGGGGGTACGACCCTTACCTTACGCGCCGAATGATGAGCCCTCCTCCATCACGCGGAAGCATATACTCCACGATCACGCGGAGAACGGTGCTCTTCGCATGATTTCTGTGATTGGGGGCAAGTTGACTACCGCGGCCGCCGTGGCGCGTGGATGTGCCAGAAAAACCGGATTAAACGCGCCTGAACCAAGTCTGGCGGTATCTTCGGCACCAGCGCTTGACCCGCTTCTCGACGATGCCGTACTTGAAATCGCGCGAATAGGAGCAGTTAGCGAAGAATCAGCTCGCGGGATGATTGAGTGGCATGGACAACGAGCCTCTGATATCGCGCGCATGGCGTTGGTGAGCGCTGAATTGCGCGCGCCTATTTGTCCGCACACTTCTCACGTGATTGCGGAAGTAGTGGAAGCCTTTCGCCGCGAATTTGCCGTAACGCTTGCCGATGTACTCCTGCGCCGCGTTCCCGTCGCGCTCGGACCGTGCTGGTCCGAGTTTTGCAGCCGCGAAGCTGCGGTACGGATTGGCGCCGTTCTTGGATGGAGCGAACAAACTGTCGGAACGAATCTTGAAGCTTTTGAAATGGAACGAACCGCGTTCCTGCGGCCGCCAGAGCGAAATCGTTCTGCGTTTGAAGCCGCAGCGGATTAATCTCTTCTTCCAAGTCCTCCATCATCTGTCAACAAGCAATCCGGCTCGACTCAATATGCACAATGAATCGAGCCGGCTGCCTTTCCCGCCGATAGAGCCAGTGCGATTAGTGCATGTTCATCGCGTGACCGCCAACCGTATTCGAGCTGAAGAAGAGGAAGAAATTCGATGGCGCGACGATCGCCGTGCCTGCGCTCTTGGCAGCCAGCAGCGCACTCTCCGATGTGATGCCGCTACTTCCATCCTGATTAGGCCAGTCGCTTTGGCTGGTAATCAAGACCGGAATCACCTGCCACCATATAGCTTTCACGTTGATGTCGCTGTTAATGATGATATGGCTGTGATTAGGTGTCGGGAGAAACACGTTGGACGTTGGCCGCGGAATGTAGCCGAGCTCGGCTAAGGCCGGGCCCAGATCAAGACGCGAAGCATGCATGGTGCAGGTTCCGGGAGCCGAACCGGGTTCCGGGCATTGCGTGTAAACCAGCGGCTTGGCCTTGAAGGCTTCGGGCACGGCGCCGAACAGACTGATAACCTCGCTGCCAAGAGCGGGACCGCAGAGCGTTCCGGTAACCACGTTATCGCAAGAGATCGCGTCATTAGGGTTCTGATCGTTGTTCACGGAAAACATCGGGACGAGCACGTACAGGGGTTCCGTCGTGATGTAAGGATTGCCAACTTTTCCTGGCGGGTTGATGGAAGGCAGAATACCTACTGTGCAGATCGGAGTTTGCATCTCGCCAGGATCCTTTGCGGCGATAATGCCGTTGTAGTTCAGATCGTCAAAAGGCTGGTCAACGCAGTCGAAGTTCTGCGTGTAGGTGAATTGAAGCAGCTGGCTGGCTCCATATCCGAAGGTCTGATCAGGAGCGAGGTTCTGCGCATAGCTGGTTGCTGCAATTAGGGCAATGCACGCCAGCAATGCGGCGCGGATGGTTGGGAACTTCATTTTTCCTCCACAGGGGGCTGATTGCCGCCTTTGAGATGTACGGAGGCCGAACGCAAGTGGATTTTGAAAACCAGCCGATTTTTAATTGCTGGTAGCGATTTATTTTGGCGGGATGGTTTTTTCGTGCAGGGTAGCTGCCAGCTTCCCAGGATCGTCTGAAATAATTCCGTCAACGTTCCACCGGGCGAACCGCATCATATCGAAGGCTGAGTTTACCGTCCACACGAAAACCTTGCGACGCTCGGCTTTCAGCTGCTCGATTACTGGCCGTCGAGCCAATCTGTGATGAAGAATCACATATTGCACGGGAAGCTGCTGCCATTCGGCGACTTGCTTCGACGTTTCGCAGATGAGCCCAAGGGTCACGTTCTGGTTTGAACGATAGATTCTCTCCAACACTTGCGGCAGAAACGAGGAAATAACGTAACCCTTCGCAGGCGGGAACTCGTAGAGCAGATCGAGGATGAGGGTTTCGAGTCCCGCCACTTTGAACTCAATATCAAGAAACGCGCGCTTTCGGTAGCGTTGCAGAATACTGTGCAGAGGTGGAAGACCGAGTTCTTCGGAAGAACGCTCAGCTATTTTGCTCTCACCAACATGGGCGTCATGACAGACCACCGCCTCGCCATCGCCTGAGAACCGCACATCGAACTCAAATCCATCGCACCCTTGCGACAATGCAAAATCGAAGGCTTGCTCCGTATTTTCGAGTATGGACTTAGCCCCACGAACCCCGCGATGGCCGAGTAGGAGAGGGATGGGCATTGCAACCGACTTAGACTGGAGTCGCTAATCCAAATCAAAATCGCGGATTGGCTTGCCGGTGTCCGGCGTTTCCTTGGCCTTCTTCACAGCTTCCTGAAATTTCTTTTCCAGCAGTTCAGAGGCATGCTTTTGCGCCTCGACTGACTGTCGGAAGATGGATTCGCGGCGCGTGTCCTGTTCTTTCATCGCGCGAGCCGCGTCTTCCATATCACTGAACATGCGCGGCTTCACTGCGGCAGTGTGTGCGATTACAGCCTGGGTCGCGGTATCGATCTTCAGCACGGCATTGCAGCATGGACACGTCACTTCAAAGGTCGGGGGATTTTTCGCCATTTTGCGCATCATACCGCAAACCGCAAGAAGAGCAAAAAATGGCTGCTCGCGCTTAGCGCTGCAATTTGATTGGGAAAATGTGGAGGACGCTGAGAAGTTCCCATCCCAGCAGGAAAATCGAAAGCAGGACAATGAGGACTGCCATCAATTCGCCGAAGGTCATGCCGCGGCGATTTGGCTCAAAACGGCGGGCAGCCAGGTTCAGAATGTTCAACGTTGCGAAGCCGAACACCACCGCCCACAGAATATCGTAGATATCATCTCGGCGGCTGGAGTGCCGTTGCAACACAACTGCGGCCGCCACTATCGCGGATTGAACATTCATCAGCCCGCCAATCGATGATGCGAGGGACTTACTACGCACGAAGACGCCGATTAGCCCGCTTTTGGATGACCATGCCATAACCATTGGATATTACATTTTTTGTTTCGTCCGGTCACGGCATCGTCGGTGTTTACGCATCTCCGAGGTAACGGGTGCGCAATATTGGTCAGGTTGCGTCGCCAGCGGCAATCGTCGGTTCCAGTAGTATGAATCAATGCATAAAGTGAAAGTGATTTTTTTCGATGTGGGCAATACGCTTTTGTTCCCCAACCGAACGAAGATACTTGCGCCTCTCGCTTGCGAGAGTCGCCCGACGCTGGAACAGTGGCGCGCCCTCGAGCGCAAGACAAAAGTGGAGTTCGACCGCGGTATGCAAGACGGCCGTGTGGATCACAGTTTCTGGCAGACCTTTCACGCGCTGATGCTTGATGAATTCAATAGAAAGGATCCGCGCCGCCAGGATTTGTTAGTTGAACTGGTCAGAAATACTCGAAGCTCCGCCAACTGGGATCAGATTTTGCCTGCGACACGCGAAACCCTGGATCGTATCGCGACGCGTTATCGCATCGCCGTAATTTCCAACTCGGATGGAGGAATCGACAAAGTTCTCTCCCGGTGCGGTATTGCCGATTGCTTTGAAGCAATCACCGATTCTGGAAATGTTGGCTTCGAGAAACCCCGCCGCGAAATCTTTGATGCCGCATTGCGCGCCCTGAAAGCTCAGCCAACTGAATCCCTGTATGTAGGTGACCTCTATTCCGTGGATTATCTGGGAGCAACCAACGCCGGCATGCAGGCTGTGCTTTTCGATGTTGCCGGCGCCTACCAAACTCGGCAGGAAGCTCGCGTCCGATCCTTGCAAGAATTGGAGCGATGGCTGGAACAGTAAGCTCCTGCCTTACAATCTTCGATATGTTCGACTTCACTCGATTGTTCTTATTCCTGACGGCGGCGATATTGCTGGCAATTGCGCCAGGGCCGGGAATGCTCTATGTATTGGCGCGCAGCCTGGCCGGCGGAAAACGAGAAGGCGCGCTCTCTGCCGCCGGAACGTTCTTAGGCGGCATGGTGCATGTTTTCGCCGCGGCGCTTGGAGTTTCCCTGATTCTGGCGCGGTCCGCGCTGGCCTTCTCCACTGTTAAGTACGTTGGTGCGGCGTATCTTGGTTTTCTCGGGGTACGGATGATTATCGATGCCAGGAAGCCGAGCCCCGCTTCTGACGAAGCCCTGCCTGTGTTTGCCGGCGCGGGCGCTCGGAACCCGCTCTGGCAGGGCGTTGCGACGGAAGTGCTCAATCCGAAGACAGCACTGTTTTTTCTCTCCTTTATCCCACAATTCGTCAATCGTGGGGCCGGGCACGTATTTTTTCAGTTCATTGCGCTGGGTACGGTTTCGGTTGCGTTGAATACCTCGGCGGATTTGATTGTGATTCTTCTATCTGGGCCACTGGCGAAGAAGATTCGCTCGTCGACCGTCTTTCGTCGCAGACAAAGGACGGTGACCGGGGCCATTATGATCGGGCTGGGAACCTATCTCGCCGCGAGCGAGAGTCACTAAGAGAAGCTAGATCTCGAGGACCTGATGGTCTAAACAGTCGGTCCGCATCACGTCGTAGATATTTTTGAGCAACTCAGTACCGTGACGCGCTAGGTAGTAAACTCCCGCGACCCCCCGCTCTTGCAGAGCATCCTCGGGATACAGCGCCTGACTGAGAGCCTCCGCGTGCCGCCTCACCACTTCGCTGCGGCGCAACTCCGCGGCCATGGCGCGCTCCCGCAGGCGATCTAATTGATATCGAACTTTTGAAGCGCCCGTCTGACTCGCTTCTACAAGGGTAGGATCGAGGTGAGCAAGGGAGTCACGCAGGCTATTGAAGGATTCTTCCACGGATCGAGTTGCGCGGTCGAATGCCGACTGCAGATCGGAAGGCAAGCTGCGTGCCGCCAGCGTATGACGCAACGCGTCCGCGCCCTGAAGCGCATCGATCACCGTAATCTCGTATTGTCGCAGCCACCGTTGCACTTTAGGTTCGACCAGTGTCGCTGAGAAACGTGGGACGATCGGCGTTACTCTTCCCAGAATTTTTTCGTACACCGCGCCAGCCTGCGCAAAATACGCGGCCTCCGCTGCCCCTCCTGCGTAGACAAGCGTAGGCAGCAGATAGTCCTCTACGACCGGACGCAGAAGCACGTTCGGACTGAATCTCTCAGGGGTAGTGACAACGCGCTCCAGCAGTTCGTCCGCTGATAGCTTCTCGGTTTCCGCATCGCCAGCAATAATAAATTCCGAAGCGCCATCCGCCGAACGCCGCTGAATCGGAGTGCGCGCACCGTTTTGCAATGTGAACAAGAGAACCGACGACGGCGTGACTTTTACCTGCTGATGGTAGCCAGCCGATTCAAGTTCTTTCCCGCGAGCAATCACGGCGTCCGCGATTTCGCCAGCCTGCCCCACCGCAGCTTGATAAATCGGCGCGGCGATGCGATGTAAATCGGGGTCGGAGGCATCGAGGATAATCACTCCCCATGACGCAAACATCTGAGCATAAAATCGCGCGAAAGCGCTTCCGATACTTTCTCCCGGGCGATACGAGTCGCGCAAAATCTGTGTCGCTTCTGAATCGCCCAGCAGAGACGCGGCTTCCTCCACAACTGCCAGAATCTCCTCCCCCAATCGAACTTCGCTGACCGGAGATCCGCCAACGCCATGGCTGGATGTCGCAAGAGTGCGCAAAAGGCCGTCAGGACCGGGCATCGAGACATGATTCACTTCAGCGAGATCATGATCGTAGGTGGCCAGCCAGAAAATTGGCACGGCGTCGACACCCGCAGCTGTGGCTTCTTGCGCCAGCTTCACGGCACTGAGGGCTTTATAAAACGAGAACATCGGACCACCGAAAAGGCCCACCTGCTGGCCGGTGACGACCGCGGCGGCGCCGTTTCGAAAGCGGCTCAGGTTCGCGAGAGTTTGCGATGACGCCCCCCAAGTCTTGTTCTGGCGCTCAAGAATTTCGCTGACCTGCTGGCGACGCCCAGAATCGTAATCCAAAGAAGCAGCCTGAGACTTCATCCATTCGGGAAAGTGCGGAGAGTGGGGATAAAACGGTCGAACCTTGGAGGAATATCCGATGAAATCGGTGAAAAGCTTGACGGTGTGCGGGATTCTTGAAAACGGAAGACACTGCGCTTTCACCGGCAACACTCCTGACAGCAATCCTCTGCTTCGTGTTGGACGTGAAACTTCATCGTCAGTTATCACCGGTTCTGACAGCAGTGGTTGTCAAAAGCCCGGCCAAGGTCATACTACAGATGCGCGCTAATTCCCGCGAGATGCAAGATAAATGGCTAGATTTGATGAATGGAAGCTAGCAAAGCTATGAGCATCCTCCACACGCGCCGTGCCGACCAGAAGTCACTCGCAGAAAACCCGGACCCTTACTTTCGCGCTTTCGTCTCGCTGATCGACATCAACACTTAGATCGTTAAGCTGCTCGACGATCTCCTCGAGATTTTCCGGCTTAATTTGACTGAGATCGAACGGAATACCTTGTCTGTGAATTGCATCGTTCGCTTTGTGCAACGCCTGAGGAGGGATTAAACCGGCCAATCTCACTCCGGCACGAAGCAGTTGCATCGGCACTCGCACATTCACTCGCGTAGGCCCTTCACCATGCTCTTTCGAACCAGTTTCTTCTGAGTCTACTTGCACACGCAGATACTTGGGGGAACTTTTCGTTCCCGTGCCAGAGTCTGATTGCAATGAACCAGCCGGCGAAGGTTGTTCGGCCGCCGCAATCAACCGCTCGGCTTCGTCCGGCGTGATTTTTCCTTCCGCCAACATTTGTAAAATTTGACGACGATGTTCGCTCATTACTCTTCCTCCTAGTAAATGCACACTGAAACTCCAGTACTTGTTTGGTCGAGCTCAAACTCAGTCTTGCGCAGCGCACTCAGAATCTGCCATACCACAAAAAATCCACGGAACGGATTCACGCGGCACGCGAGACACGCAATACCGATCAGGGGTGAGAGCAGCACAACAAAGGGCAAAAACAACAGCCATATCAGAATCAACGGAACCCACATGCGAAATCTGCCGCCCTCTCGATTGCGTAAACTCACGACCGCCAGAAACGGAATCACTGCAACGCCTCCATTTCGAGGATTGCCTCGTCGGCCGTAATCTCGCCGCGACGCAACCGGTCAAGAATCTCGCTCCTGGAGGGTGTGGGGTCGTGCTCCACGAATTCGAGGCTATTTGCAATACGCGTCAGCCGCGACTTCACCGTCGGGTAGCTGATGCCGAAAATACGCTCCATATCCTTGATCGAGCCGTGGGAGCGGACGAACGCGATGATGAATACCTGGTCCTCGACCGGGAGGCGCGCCAACTGTGGAAGGTCGAAGCTTCCTTCGATCGCTACGTTTTTCCCAACGATACGAACACGCTCGACGACAAATGGCATGTTCCCTGTCAGACGGGTCAGCTGCTGCCAATCCTTAGATTTGTCAATGCATTTCATGGTAATAATTAATTTAATTAATTATTATATTAATATTATTAATTTGTCAAGGGGCATCATCTTGATTTTATTTAGACTGGTAGTGGGTTCATGGGTCCACCCAGTGACTATCGCATCAAATCATTGACTTCCCGAGGCTTCCACCCTAGTCTGGAAGTAGTTCTTTTCACGGCCAATTCCCACCAGTGGGGGCGTCACGGCTTCGACGGAGATGCTTGCGGCCAGGAGGCATGCCGGGGTGCACACACCCGTAATCGCGTGCAAAACGATAATTGCCAATCAAACCATGGCATACGCAGCCTAACTAGTTTAGGCAGCCGTCCGAGGAGGCTTTGCCCGTGGGCCTCCGAAGGACGTCGCACAGCGGGCTGCTCTTCTCGTCTACGTCTGGGATGAGAGGCTAAGACAACAGGCTAGTGGCTAGCGTTTCTTGTCCGTTCTGAGCGTGGGCCGCGAACGTCCTTGGGTAATGCCAGGGGCATGAACGCGAATAAGCATGTAGGCTCTTGACCAGTAACATTTTCGGACGCGGGTTCGACTCCCGCCGCCTCCACCATGTCATTTATTATCAATCAATTACAGACATAGTGATTTGTTCAAAAAGCTGTATTTTCAATCCAGCGTGACTTTTCGGACGTGGGTTCCTTCTGCAGGCCACATATCGTGTGAAAGTCTAAACCGTCATTACTTCCTGGTATGTAATGACGTATTGCAACACCTGCATCACTGTGCCCCGAAGACCGCGCAAATCGAGTCACGCCCATAAGCAAGACATTGGCGCGGCAAAAAAAACGGTCGCCGAAAGGGACCGGTGTTCCGCCATCGGAGAGAACCACTCCCAGCTTGAAGTTATCGTCGCAGGCGTCCGCCAACTTTCGGAGTCCCTTGAAGTCGCCAGCATTCACGGTAGCGCTCGCCTTGACTTCGATACCGACCAATGCGCCACTTCCCGTTTCAATCACAAGGTCAACCTCGCCCTGATCTTCGTCCCAGTAGTGGCATAAAGCGCAGCTCTTGCCAAACGTAAGACGCCTGTTTCAACTCCTCAGAGAAAATAAACGTTTCCAGCAATGGTCCGAAGATCGAACGGTCCTTCACAACCCGCTCTGCGGTGACGCCCAAGAGTGCGCCAAGCAAGCCGGAATCAAGGAAATGCAGCTTGGCGTCTTTACCAACCGCTTCAACTGGTTCCGAAACCACGGTTCCACCTTACGAACAAGAAACAACTGCTCCAGAATGGCGACGTACTTCCTGGTGATCTTGTCGTCAAACCCAACTTGGCCGCCCATCTGCGTGAAATTGGTGAGTTGCCCAGAGTGATGGGCGAGAACCTGCAACAGCCTCGGCATTTGGTCAAGTTTTTCCACGTCGGCATGGTCTGCGTGACAGACGCATCATCCCGTTTCTTGCGAAGCGCAACACCGAACACGGCAGTGGACTCGGTCGATGGGCGATGGGTTGTGGAACGGACGTTCGCTTGGCTGAGTCAGTCCGGCGGTTGCGCGTTCGCTATGAGAAGCGAGCGGACATTCATGACGCGTTCCTAGCTCTAGGCTGCATTTTGATCTGTTGGCGGTTTCTGGATGGATAAGAAAACGTGAAAAGCTCTCTCCAACTACTGCAGCTTCGCGTACTCCGCCTTGGCTTGTTTCAGGATGGGAATGTTGGGGTCGGCGTCTTTCCAGCGCGTGAGAAAATCCTTGTAGGCGGCGAGTGCCCGGAGGCGGGCGGCATCGGCGTCCGCGCCTTGCGAATTTCTCGACTGCAGGGCATTGGCGCGAGCAACTCCCAGGCGCGCCAACGCTCCAGTCCAGCAGTTCCCGATGATGCCGCGGTGGTCGAGAATCTTCTGGAACTCTGCGACAGCAGCCTTGCCCTGTCCGCTGGCCAGGTATGCATCTCCTCGTACATACAAATGATAGAGACAGGTCTCGCCTAAAATGGTGCTGCCTAATTCAATGGGTGAAGCGACTGACAAGGCATTCAGGGCAGCGGCCGGGTCCCTTCTGTTAAGCGCCAATTGCGCCCGAACTGCAGGCAGCCAGAGTGACTGCATCTGCGTGTCCACGGGGAAGCGCTTCCCCAGGTCTTTTGCCAGAGACTCCGCTCGTGCCGCGTCGCCCGCCATGGCAAGCGCCAGTACGGCTTCGACCACGTCGCCCTGAATCGCCGGCGCCGCCGCCATCTTCAAGGCCTCCGCCGCTGACCGCCGCGCTTCCGAAATATTGCCGTAGGCTACCTCTTGTAGAGCAGCACTCGCTGAGTACGATACCGCATTTTCCTTTTGGTCGGCCCGCAGGGCGGAGTCGACAGCCAGTTTCGTCAACTCGCGCGACTTTGACAGATGTCCTTCATACGCCTCGGTATCCGACTCGAGACCAAGCCCAAATTGCTCGTATTCGGGCTTGCCTACGAACCACTGTTGCTGCTTCGCCATCGCGGCGGAGTCCGATTCGAGAAAGGCGAGTCGGTAGAGATGAACGTGAATTCCGTAATCCTCTATTTTTTGTGCCTGCGCTTCGTGAATGACCTGCCGCGACTCCTCTAGTCGCTGCAGGGAAAGGTCGTAGTCGGCGAGGTTTATGTAATTGCCGGAGTATTGAGGATCGTCGAGGATGCCCTGCCTTGCGACCTCGGCAGCCTTCTCGTACTGCCCCTTTGCTGCGAACGCGAAGGAAAAGTCGTCGTAGGCTATCGGTTCCCGCGGATATTCAGCCATCTGCTGCTGAAACGTCTGGATTGATTTATCCAGTTCCCCGGTTACAAACTCATAATAGTTGGCGGTGATGGTTAGCCTCTCCCGCTGGGTGGCATGTTCCCGCAATTGGAACGCCTTGGTCAGATATTCGCTGGCGCGGCCAGACTCGCCGAGACTGAGGTAGATGCCACCCACAGCCCGGTAGCCCATGGCAAAATTCGGGTCAAGCTCGATGGCCCGTAGCTCGTAAGGCAGGGCTGCGACCAGGCCCTTCTCGTCGTTGATCTTGTTTCCCAGGCTGTACGCTTTTAGAGCTTCGAGCGAAGACGTCGTGGCGTGGTAGAGAGGAACATCGAACTTCTGTACTGACGTCAGCGATTCGCCCAGTTCGCCGCGCAGCCTCGCCGCGGCCTCGCCCAGTGCGCCCAACACCTTCTCCTTGGACGCGGCCGTGACCTGTTCCTGCGCCAGTAGGTCTCCGTTCTGGCAATTGATCGCCTTCAACCCCAGCACGAATTCGCTGCCCAGGCTGCCGATCGACCCGGCAAGGTAAGCTTTGCCGCCCGCCCGCTGGCAAAGCTCACGGGCCACCTCTGGCGTTAGTTTCGTGGTGGCTGGTAGGGTCATTTGTTGCAGCGTCTGTGCGACTTTGTTGTCCGGGAGCACGCTCAGGAAAGGCGACTGCTGCAGGGAAACGGTGAGCGCCGTCCTCAACGTGTCGTCGAAAATCGCATCACCCGTGCTGTTGGAAAAATCGGCGAGGACAATCGTGTCCTTGTCGGTGAGCTTGGGCGCGCGGTGGAAGTAGAAGTAAGCGCCGATGGACAGCGCCAACCCAACTACGGCAGCAGGAACAAGGATCTTCCAGCGCTTCCCGCCACCAGTCAGGACTTGAGCCGCCGCGTCACCCGCCGCTAACTCAACTCCTGTGTCCGGCCGCGATCCGTTTCCGTTCGAAATCGCTACCGGCGCAAGAAATCTAAAGCCGCGCTTGGGGACGGTCTCCAGATATTTCGGATTGTTCGCGTCGTCCCGCAGCGCGGAGCGAATCTGACGGATGCAGGAATTCAGCGACTGTTCAAAATCAACGTGGGTATCTTCTCCCCAGACCGTGCGACAGATTTCTTCTCGGCCAATGAGCTTTCCCGGTTGATTGGTCAGCAAGACCAGCACGAGCGCCGGTTGAGGTGGGAGCCGAACGCGGTATCCGTTGCGGGTCAGTTCGCCGCAATCAGGATCGAACGTGAAGGGGCCAAATGTTCTCACCCCGTTTTGGTTGAGGCTGGTTGCTCCCATATCCCTGGCAGAACCAAGAACGCACTCCGTGCCGCGATCAGTGACCATGCCTTGGCAGGAGAAGAAGGTGAGGCGATGCCAAGGCCTCTTTGGCGGGCAATTCTAACCTGCGTCCCAGTCCTTAGCAACAAGTCTCGTTTACCGACCTTTGACAGTTGGCGATTGGATCAGCGTTCGCTTGGTAAGTGGTACATATATAGACCCTTAGTTAGTCATAGAAAAATCATCCTCTTATCTGACTGCGCCTGACCCCGTGCATGCTAAGTTTGCGCGCAATTCGGGCTCTGTCCTACATAGCCGTGAGCAACTTCCCTGAATTTCACTGGTTAGCCGTTTCAAAGTTACTTGAAAAAAACATCGGGAGCGCGCCATGCAAAACTTGAAGACACAGCTAGCCGTAGTATTCCTTGCCACACTTTGTTTGTTGACTGGCGCGTTCGCGCAGTTTACGCCCAGCCAGGACTCCTATACTTTCAACCATCAACATGTAGGCCTAAACTACGGCACTGCCCCGACGATTCGTTTGGAATCTTCGGAGTTTGGCCAATCGATCGCCAACTCTTATATCCAGTTTGATCTGTCCTCAATCCCTTCCAGCTACACTGGTGCTAACGTCACCAAAGCCAGCCTCAAACTGTTCGTCAACAGCATCGCGCAGCCTGGTGGCAGCTTCAACGTGGATCTCGTCAACGGCTCGTGGACGGAAGACGGGATCACATACAACAACGCGCCTGCGCTCGGAACCACTATCACCAATGGCATAGCGCTAACCACCGCGAACGTAAACCACTACGTCATTGTTGACGTCACTTCGGCCGTACAGGCATGGCTCGATGGCACCCAGTCCAACGACGGCATCGCGCTCGTCGCCAACATCGGCCTGGGTGTCTTCTTCGACAGCAAGGAAAACACTACGACCAGCCATCCGCCCGAGTTGGACATTGTGTTTGCCGGTGGCGGCGGCGCGATCACCGGAATCACCACAGCCGGCGGCAGCGGATTGATGGGCGGAGGCTCGACTGGCAACCTGAATTTGAGCCTGACCAATGCCTGCAGTATCGGACAAGTCCTCGCCTGGAACGGAGCCGGTGGTGGATGGGTATGTTCCACGGTGACGGGAGGGGGCGGAGGCATCACTGGAACGGGCACGGTGAATTCTTTGCCGCTGTTCGCGACTCCCACTTCGGTCGCCAGCTCCAATGTGTTCCAGAGCGGACTCAACATCGGCATCGGCACGACCACGCCTCAGGCCACGCTGGATGTCAACGGCAACATCAATCTCCCTAACACATTGTCTAGCACCGCGGGTGTGCTCAGCCTGGGGGGCACGCCGTTCCTGAACAACTACGGCACGGCAGACACATTCGTTGGAGCGGCAGCCGGGAACGTGAACTCCACCAACACGGGCTCCTACAATTCCGCCTTCGGGTTCGCCGCGCTCTTCGAGAACACCACCGGCAGTTACAACGCGGCCAACGGACACGGAGCGTTGTTCAACAACACCGCGGGCAACAACAACACCGCCAGCGGTAACGGCTCGCTCCTCAACAACACGACAGGCGTGGAAAACACCGCCGTCGGCAGTGCGGCACTCAACAACAACAGTACCGGCAGCTATAACACGGCGTTGGGGTTCTTTGCCGGTTCCGACGCAACCACTCCCAACCTTAACAACGCCACTGCCATCGGAGCCTACGCGGATGTGACCGTGAGCAATGCGCTGGTTCTGGGCGCCATCAACGGCACGAACGGCTGCGCCCCTCCGAACTGCGATACCACCAAGGTCGGCATCGGCACCACCGCGCCAGCCTTTCCGCTCGATGTGAACGGCGTAATCCGCTCCTCGACCGGCGGCTTCATGTTTCCGGATGGCTCGGTACAAACCAAAGCAGCGAGCGGCGGAGTCGGGAATGGCACTGTGACGAGCGTGGGCAGCGGTTTGGGTCTGACCGGCGGGCCGATCACGAACAGCGGTACCCTGACCATCGATACATCGGTGGTGCCACTGCTCGCGACGAGCAATACTTTTGGTGGCGCGATAACGGCTCTTTCGTTCACTGGCAACGGCGCCGGACTCACCAGCGTCAATGCAGCTGCGCTCGGGGGATTCTCTCCCAGCACCTTCGCCACCATCGGCCCCAACACATTCACCGGCAATCAGACGATCACCGGAAGCCTGTTCGCCAGCGGCAACGTCGGCATCGGCACGACCACGCCGCTAGCCACGTTGGACGTCAATGGCAGCATCAATCTTCCCAACACAACCTCAAGCACCGTGGGCGTGCTCAGTCTGGGAGGTGTGCCGTTCCTGAGCAACTACCCCGGCAAATCCAGCCTAAACACTTTCGTCGGCGCATCGGCCGGGAACACAAACAGCACACTGACGGGAACGGCCAACAGCGCAGTGGGCTCCGCCGCGCTCAACACTAATACGACGGGGTTCAAGAACAACGCCTTCGGCACGGGCGCGCTCAACTCCAACACGACGGGGAACGAAAACAACGCTTTTGGCAATCTAACGCTGAACGGCAACTCAATGGGCTCTCACAACAGCGCTTTCGGCTCGAACGTGCTAGGTGCCGGTGGTGGCTCAAGCAACTCTGCCTTCGGGTTTAACGCACTCGCGAGCCTCATAAGCGGAAATTCCAATATCGCTGTCGGCTCTAACGCCGGCAATGCCCTCGTTGCCGGCGAAAGCAACAACATCGACATCGGCAACTTTGGAGTGGCCGGTGAATCCAACATCATTCGCATTGGCGACCCGACCGTGCAGACCGCGGCTTACATCGCAGGCAACCTGAACGTGTCGGGCACAGTCACTTGCGCTTCCGGCTGCGGCGGCGGTGGAGGCGGCGGCAGCGGCACCGTGACCAGTGTGGCCACTGGCCTCGGCCTCACTGGTGGGCCCGTCACTACCAGCGGCACCGTATCCATCAATACAGCGGTGGTGCCACAATTGGGGGTAGCCAACATCTTCACGGGCGCTAACCAATTTACCGGCAGCACCACCGCCGCTGCTATTACCGCCACCAGCCTTACCGCGAACACCGGAGGTTCCGGTCCGGGGAACATCTACGGCAACAACCTCTATCTCTACACAGCCAACGGCCCCATATACCCCTTCGCGTTCGCCAGTGGCTCGAGTGTCGACGACAGCGTGTTCCTCGGTTTTGCCGGGGAGAACATCAATCAATCCTGCCCCGCCGATTTCAACACCGCAATCGGCTGGCGAGCACTGAACGTCAATGGACCTGGCTGCGGCTTCCAGGCCATATTCAATACAGCGGTTGGAGCGCAGGCGTTGACCAGCAACACTCTGGGACTCGACAACACCGCTACCGGTTATACGGCGCTCTACCAGAACATCACCGGCAATTACAACGCGGCCAACGGAGACGAAGCGTTGTACTACAACACTGCGGGCAACAACAACACAGCCAGCGGTCATAGCTCGCTCCTCAACACCACGGGTAGCTTCAACACCGGCAGCGGCTCGAACGCCCTCCAGTACAACACCACCGGCGGCAACAACACGGCATTAGGAGCGCTTGCCGGCCCAGATTCGGCCTCCACTGGACTGAACTATTCGACTGCCATCGGCGCCGGAGCGGTGGTCAGCGCGAGTAACGCCCTGGTGCTCGGAGGCCCGCAGGCCAGCGCTGCCGCCGTCAACGTGGGCATCGGCACGGCTGCGCCCCTATCACCGCTGGATGTCCGCGGCAACGCATCGATCACGGGCAACCTGACCGTGACGGGCACGCTGAGCAAAGGCGCGGGGACGTTCAAGATCGACCACCCGCTCGATCCCGCGAACAAGTATCTCTACCACTCGTTCGTCGAATCGCCCGACATGATGAATGTCTACAACGGCAACATCAGTACGGACGGCTCCGGTCTGGCGACAGTCACACTGCCGGATTGGTTCGAGGCGCTGAATCGAGATTTCCGCTATCAGTTGACCGTGATCGGGCAATTTGCGCAGGCCATCGTGGCCTCCGAGGTCAGCCACAATCAGTTCACGATTCGCACCGACAGGCCGAACGTGAAAGTTTCCTGGCAGGTGACGGGAATTCGCCAGGACGCCTACGCCAACGCCCACCGCATCCAGGTAGAAGAAGACAAGCCGGCGCAGGATCAAGGACACTATCTGCATCCGGAACTGTTCGGAGCAGGGCCGGAGCAAGCGGTCGGCTATCACGCGCCGGCAGTCGCACCGCAACGCTAAGACACTTTCCGTCTCAGCGCCGCAAGCGGCCCGCACCGCCGCAGTAGAAGGGATACATAGGAGGAAAGCAGAGCAAAGCCGCCCGATCTCGGGCGGCTCTTCTTGTGCATGAACCCAGTCAGAGTGCGCAAAGCTTCAGTGATTTCTGTGGGACGTCTCTCCTTGCTGGTCGAGAGCGGGGGCTCTGTTAGACAGTCTAAGGACTGCGCCGGATTTGTCCTGACAGGGCGGCTCGGGGAGGCGATCTCCGCATCTGGCATCGATTTTGGTCGGAGGGCGGCCCCGGAAGCGACAAGAGGGCAAGTGGGCACAGCGAAGAAATGGAAAAGCGGTGACTTTGCGTGTCGTAGAAGCTGCTTGTTTTCCTCGATCCAGCCCGGCAGATCTACGGGATACTCTGGTCTATGTGGGTCTGCGAAACTCCAGAGCGAAAAACATTTTCGTACAATAAACGTACAATGGATCGGGCAATGGGGCCTTTTTCGCCCTTGTGGCACTTCCTGGAATCAACAACTTACGTGCTGTCAACATAGTGATTAGTTCGACTCCCGCCGCCTCCACCAGCATCTCCAGTGTTATCAGCATCTTACAGAGACATGAAATATTCGTACAATACTCGTACAACGGATTCCTGACGGCGCCCGTGCAAAAGCATCACCGAGCGGGGCCATCGGCCACCGTCGCAACTGGCGCCACGGACCTCAATTGGTCCAGCGACGCCAGCACACCCTGCCAACGAACCGGGTCTTTCTTCGTTTCAATCGCGGCCGAGGGGTCGGAATAAAATTGCAGGATATTGGCCCGCAGCTCTGGCGACATCAGATCGAACTTCCGATCTGACAGTTGAGCCAACAGCTTCGCATAAGCCTCGTCAGTGAGCGAGTATTCTGCCGCTTGGGTCGCTTCTCCGCTATCAAGATCACAATTGGGAAGCACCAGCTTGTCATTGCGTACCTCTTCGAGAAACGCACGGTACTGGTCGACTGTCCTGTTGATGCTCTTGAAATATAGGTCCTCAGTTTGCCGGGTGGGATTGTTGAACGCTAACCCTTTGAAGGGACCGACCTTCGGCATGTATCGCAGCACCGTTGACAAGATCCGGGTACCCACGCCCGGCCGCACGTAATCTTTTCCCCATTGTCTCTCATAATCAGAACGTGAAAGACGGTACAGGAACTTTCTTTTCGAGAAGTTCGGTGTCTCGCGCATCAGGTCTTTCTTGTGCGTCTGCAGCGCGACCTGAGTCATTTCTGGAATCATGCGGCTGACTGCGAAACGATACGAACCCACCGCCAGATCCTCGCGGGTGAGAACTTCTTTCAACTTCATCCCATACACGACAGGAAAGACTCGTTCCAGCAGGGGCTTCGACACTTGGAATCCGATGAAATCGTGGTACTGCTGCGAGGCGTAGCGATTCTTCGCGACCTGGACGGTGTCGAACCCGAACTCAGTTCTCAAGTGCGCCGTATGGTCCTGGGCATAGCGGACAGACTTGCCATATTTTGCGCGCAGCTTGGGATACTCGATGGCGACGGACTGGTTGACCGCAGGATGACCGGCGATGTCCGACGCATAGTGCGACAGCGCGCCGAGCGCGAAGGCGTATTCATTGACATCCTGGCTCTCGAGCAGCAACTCGCGAACGAAATCGCCGCTGCGAACGTAGTGCACCAAGTTGCTGAATTCCTGGCTGCCGAACGGGTAGTAGCCAAGATCCTGGATGACAGCGCCTCCATAGGCATAGGCGTGCGCGTCCCTGATCTGATCTTCTGTCAGGCCCGGAAATCGCTGGAGGAGCAGGGGGCGGATTTCATCGCTCCAGAGCAGATCCACGATTTCCTCGTGGGTAAGAACGGAGTATGCGGACAAGCCGCCGGTACACATTAGAATGACGAGAAGAAGTACTACCGCCCGAACAGGCTGCAGGCGCCAACTTCTGGAGATGGCGCCTGCCGATGTTGAATTGTTGCGCATGGCTCAAATCCGGCCGAGAACGAGCAGAATGACAACGACGAATAGAACCAGGCCCAGGCCTCCGGTCGGAGCGTAGCCCCACTCTCGGCTATGCGACCAGCGTGGCAGAGCACCCACCAGCGCCAGAATCAGGATCACGATCAAGATAGTTCCTAGCACTTTCGCTCCTTATATTTCATATTTCTTCTGGAGGAAAAGGCGCGAGCCGGAAGCGCTCGCGCCGATTCGTTAGCCGGTTGATGGCGCTACAGCGTGAGGCTGAGCGTGAGGTTTACTCCCGGATAGTTCGCGTTGCACAGGTAGTACACGCCGTCTATTTCGATCACATACACGTCCTGCGTGTACAGCCAGTTGCTCGGCCAGACGGAGGCGAATCCAAACCAGTAGCCTCCGTATTGGAAGCGGTGATTCCGGTAGTCGCCTTCGCTGACGCGGAAGCTATGTTCTCGTCCGAAATTAGCCTTGAAACGGTCGTCGGGAATGCGGCCGTTACCACGTGCATGTTCGTCCCGCTTTCCAGGATTCGCCTCTTGTGTGTGCTGCTCCTGCGCGCTTTTTTCTTCCCTGGCGTTCTTTTCCGGCGGTGCGTTTCGCTCCTCTGGTCTTGCGGTTTTTTGCGGCTGTGCCTTGTCTTCCTTGTCCTGCGCCGGCTTGGCCTTGTTTTCTTCCTGCTGGTCATGCTGGTCTTGTTGTGCGTATGCCGGAATACCGATTCCGAGGGATAAAGTGAGAACTGCGGTGCTGATCATTCCTGCTAGTTTCATAAGCCTTGCCTCCACTATCGAATCGAGCCGTTAGGTGCGTTTGTCTACTGCAATTGTCCTGTTGTCGCGTCCACCGGGCTACCGATAGCGTCGCCGGACACGAGAAGTTCGACTCTGCGGTTCTGCTGACGGCCAGCGGAGTTATCGTTGGAGGAGACCGGCAGAGTATTGCCGAAACCTCTGGCCGAAACCGAGTTCGTCGAAACGCCTTGCTGCACAAGGTAGTCGCGTACGGATCCAGCACGATTCTCAGACAGGATTTGGTTCATGGCATCGCCGCCGACATTGTCCGTGTAGCCGCCGACTTCGATGTTCAGGCCAGGATAAGAGAGCAGAATGCCGGCTACTTTTGCCAGTTTCTCGCGTGCTCCCGGCTTCAACGAATACTTCCCGGTGTCAAACAAGACATCGGACATGCTGACGATGAGGCCGCGCGCGCTGTCGCGAGTCTGAAGAATCGAATTCAGTTGCGCGGATAACTTTGCGCGCATGGCTGTCTTGTCGGTTTCCGCCAGCTGCGCGGCCTGCTGCGCTTTGAGCGTATCCGCTTGCGCCGCCGAGAGCGCCGCTGCCGAGGTAGCCTGGCTGGCCGCCATATCGGACGTAGCCTTCGCGGTTGCAGCTTGTGCATCAGCGGCGTCAGACCGGGCCTTTGCTGCATCCGACTCTGCCTGAACCTTCCCCGCCTGGGCTTGCGCGGCGTCCGATTGCGATTTCGCCTGCGCGTCGGCTGAATCCTGGCGTTCGTTCGCCAGGCGCACATCGTCCATCTTCTTGACCGCGATCGCGCGGGCATCTTCCGCGGTTTGTACTGCTTCGCGGGAAACTGCGATCAGCGGTTTCTTGGGCACGTCTTTGTCTGTGGCATAACCGTCCGCATTGTTCATCAACTGGACGGCATGTTGATAACTGTCGCTGGCATATTGTTCAGCTCCCTCGGATTGAGCGATGCGCACAGCGTTCCGAGCTTCGAAGAATTCCAACGGTAACTTGGCGTTCAGGATTACCGGATCGAACTTGTAGCCGGTCGGAATATAGCCGCCACGTTCCATCAGTTCGTACTTTGCATTGACGGCTTCCGTAGTTCCCTTGGTGTCTTCGCGCACTACATTCTCGAGAATGACTACGTTGCTGGGCTGCCGGACTGCATAGTAGGGCTCGGCCGTAACGATCAGCGCGAATGCCTGAAGATCGGTGGTCACGTTCAGCTTGCTGCGGTGGTTGCCGCCTAGCAAGACCTCGCCCAGATTCACCGCGCGGCCCTCTGGAGAAATCGCCCACAAGACGTAGGTCAGGTATTCATTGCCGAACGTCGTCGGCTTCTGCAGATCACCGAATTCCGCTTCGATCGCAATGGATCCCCGTTTGCTGTTGACCTCGGCTACGCCATTCGCTGAGGGCATCAGTTCCGTACCGGCGAAGTCGAGCTTCGAACTCCCACTGCGATGTTGATAGTTGACCGCCTGCACACTGCGGCTGACCACGGTTACGTGGAAAATTGGCATCGGGCTCACCGGCTCGGCGGCAAGGGTTTGGGAGTTGGTTTGAGCAAACGCGCTCAAACTGAGAGTCATTCCGACCGCTAGCAAAAGCTGAATTTTCACAATGTCTCCTTGCGGCATGTTTGCCGTATTAGTCGTATGAACTTGGTGGAAGCGTTCGACCTACTGACGGGAATCTCTACGGAAACGTCAGAGTGCCAACACGGATCCGGGATAGCGAGTGAAACAGCCCGAAAACATTCAGCAGCCAAAGAACCACGGCGATCACCACGACGCCGTTCAGGATTGACTTGATGGACCCCTGCATTGGGATGAAGCGATTCACCAGCCACAGGAGCACACCTACGACGATCAGAACTTCCAGGAGTTGAATTAAAGGCATGATCTTTGACCTTCCTTTTCGAAAGCTAAGTTTCGAGCTAATCCCTCTCATCTGCCCGGAGGGGTGTTGCCCGATTACGATGTTCTAGAGTCTTAGGATCGAATCGTGTTCCGCCGCAAGGTTTGGCGGCAGACACACGGATGAAGAGTGCTGATTCGCTGGATGTGGCCGCTTCGCAGGTCCTGATCAGGACAAGACGACGTCGACCTGAAAGTAAGAGCTGCGATTCAGCTTCGCGGCTCCGTCTACACACTCAGAAGATACTTAACAATGACAGGTTCATGATTGCAGCGTCTGAGCAAGATAGCTCACATGTGCAGAATCAGTTTGCGATGATGGCGGATCAAAGCGAGTCCTTCATTTGTGCGTGGTGAGGGTTCGTCCCCAAGGGGGCGCCCGGAAATGCATCGTACTGCGCCGGTCTAGGCGCATCCGGCAAGTCAAATTCTCTTGCACAGTCGAAGCACACCCGGTACGTGCGGTGTCTGATGGTGAAGACGCGGCTCAGATGACGATGCCGACAACCAAGAGCAAACTGGAGGATCCAGCGCAGCGATTTCATCAATCTCGCGCTCTCTGGCGCCGTTCGCAACTTCCATTGGCGTCCAGCCACTCCAGCAGAGAGCGAACGCTGGCCCGAGCCAGAGCAATCGCGCAGTCCGCGGCTCCATAGTAAATATTCAGAGTGTCGCCATCAGCATCCATTGTGTAACCGCACGGAAAGACGACATCGTCCACGTCGCCGTGGCGCTCGTACTCTGCTTCTGGCCCGAAGATCCACGAATCTCCCCGCAGCAAGCACTTTTCCGGATTCTCCAGGTCGAACAGAGCCAAGCCCAAGCGATACAGACAACCCGAAGGCGTGTGCCGTACCCCGTGGTAGAAGACGAGCCATCCTCGGGCAGTCTCGATCGGTGGCGGCGATAAGCCAATTTTGTTTGCGTCCCACCAGGCGCCACGGCGGGCTTCCAGCATAAGCCTGTGCCGGCCCCAATAGCGAAGGTCGGGAGAGTAGGAGATCCACATGTGGGAACCGAGGGTCGTCATGGGACGATGAATCAGCGCCCAGCATCCGTCAATTCTCCGAGGCAGGAGCGCTGAGTCCTTGTCATCGGGCGGCATAATCACGCCGTATCGTTCGAAAGTGCGGAAGTCTTTGGTCAGAGCCAGCGACACGCCGGGACCGCCGCGCGAATAAGAGGTGTAAGTAACAACGTACTGCTGCAGTTCGGGCACGAACGTGATGCGAGGATCTTCAATGCCCCAGATCTCCTCGGGATATCTCTCGGCGTCGGGCATTAAAGTTGGTTGGTTGTCGATTTGCCATCCATCGACGCCGTTGCGGGAGCGCGCCGCGCAAAGATGAGACAGCCCGCGGCGATCTTCCACGCGGCAAAGCAGTAGCGTCGTGCCGTCCGCCAGTAGCGTTGCGCCTGCATTGAACACGCTGTTGATGGGATATGGCCAGTCCTTACTAGTCAGGATCGGGTTCGAGGGATGGCGAAGAAGCAGTGGCTCGAAGCGAGTGCTCAACAGGCTCACTGGCTTTTCTGCGGGTACGGTCATGAAAGGATTTCCTTTTGTTCGGGCGCTTGCAGAGATCGCATTTCGAGAAGCGCCATCAAGAACGATAGCGTTGATTCCGCTCCCTGGTTCTCATTGGCGCGGTCGGGATGCAAGCCGTCACGGCAACCGCCGGTGACGGAATCGTAAAGAGGCAGTTGAAGATCGTTGTCGCCGAGGAACCAGTTGAACGCCGACCAGGCTTCGGTGCGCCAGCGGCTCTCGCCGGTTATGCGGTACGCTTGCAGGCACGCAGCAACCACGCCGGCGGCTTCGAGCGGCTGCTGATCGAAACGGGCCTTGTCGCCATTCTGGTGATAAAAGCCTTGCGAACCGATTGGCACAAAGTGGCTGTTAATTTCGCAGCGTTGCGCTGTCGATAGCCAATCGAGCGATTCGAGGCCCGCGGAAATCATGCGATCATCCGAGCAAGCGGAACCCACCAGCAACAGAGCTTGGGGCAATCTCGCGTTGCCGTAGGCAACAATGTTCTCGAACCATTTCCAGTCTGGCCGCCGGATTGATTCATACATTTCGAGGAGTCGCCGGCTGAGGGCGGATCGTACTTTCTGTGCGTCGCGATCTCCGGGATACGAGGTAAGGTATTCCTGAATTCCGAGCAGCGCGTAGGCCCACGCTCGCGGACTGTTGAATTCTAGTACCGCGGGGAGAGAAAACTCGAACAAGCGGCCGGCAGCGCCTCTGCACCCCTGATCGCGGGACCGACTCAGGACCGTCCCGAGCGCCCACAGCGCCCGCCCATGGCAGTCTTCGGAGCCCACTGGTTCGTTCCAACGGCGATCATAGCGGAGAAAGTTCTTGAATCTGCCCTTCGTGGGATTAAAGGAATGCTCGAGGAATGACAAGTACAGACCAGCGAAATTAGCGGAAGGTAAATCTGCCTTTCCGCATCGGTCGCCATCTGAGTGTTCCGGATCCAACTGCTCCAGCATCACGGCAAGTATGAGAGCGCGAGCATTGTCATCCGTGGAATAGCCCTCTCGGCGGTTCGGGATCGTGAAGATTGCGTGCTGCAGCATTCCGGTGTCGTCGGTCATGCGATTTAAATGAGCCAGCTTCAATTCCGGCAATTGATCCAGCGATTTTTGAATCACGCGCGCCGAGAACTGGACTTTTGGATTTGCCATGCGATCGCTTCGGACCCGCGCGAAACTTTCCATGTAACCTTGCGCGACTCGTTTCCAAACCATCTCCCGCGCGAAAAGGTAAGCGCGTTTGCGCATGGCGTGGCGCATCGCCGGAGTGTCCAGGAGTTCGATTGTCTTTTGCGCGATTGCGTCGGGATTCTGGAAGGGGATGAGCGCTCCTCTGCGATCGTCCAGCAACTCAATTGCGTGCCAATACGGAGTCGAGATGATCGCCTTGCCTGCACCTAATGCATAGGCAAGGGTCCCGGAGACCACCTGCGCTTCATGCCGGTAAGGCGTGATGTAAATGTCCGCGGCACCAATGAATTCGACCATTTCCTCGGGACTGACGAAGCGGTTGTGGAACATCACCTGCGATTCCACTCCCATTTCCTTCGCCAAGGCCTGCAAGCTGGCCCGATACTTCTCCCCTTCGCGACGGAGGATGTGAGGATGGGTCGCGCCCGCGACTATGTAAGCGACATTCTTGTGTTTGGACAGAATCTCCGGCAGCGCTCGAATTACGTTTTCGATTCCCTTGTTCGGCGAGAGCAGTCCGAACGTGAGCAGCACCGCTTTCCCTTCCACGCCAAAGCGGTCCTTATAGAAATTCGGATCCAGGAACGGCAGGTCGGGAACTCCATGCGGCACCATGTCGATCTTGCCGCCCGGCACCTTGAAGATTTCCTGCAAAAACTGAGACGAGAGCTGGCTCATGACAATCAGGCGGTCCGAAAGCTCTGCAATTTCTTCCATGACCATCAGTTGGTCGGGACTTGGCTCGCGCAACACAGTGTGCAGAGTTGTCACTACCGGCATTTTTAGGCCGCGCAGCAGATGCAGGATGTGGCTTCCGGCCGGACCGCCGAAGATTCCATACTCATGCTGCAGGCACAGCATGTCGATGTTGTTGAAGTTCAAGAATTCGGCGGCTTCCTGGTATGACTTCACGTCGTCCTGGGCGAGCGACCATCTCACGCGCGAAGGATAGTCGTATCCTTCTTCGGTGTCGTTGACTGGGAGCGCCAACAGCCGAGCCGTCCCGTATTCTGCTGAAATGGCGCTGCACAGATCGGTAGTGAAGGTCGCGATTCCACAGTGTCGGGGAAGGTAGTTTCCGACCACCGCGACGCGGCTGGGCAAAGATGTGTTCGATTGCGATGGCGAGCGAGGCGGCGCGGCCCCTTCCTGAATCGAGGGACGCGGGGCGACAACTTCCAGGAGAGGTTTCGGTATGAGGGTGCTCGGTAGCGACATTGTGCCCCTGACTCAATGAAAAACGGTTCATGAATATGGGCCAATTGCCAGATGGACCAAAGAACAACGCCAGTGCTGGTTGGAATTTCTTAGTTGCAAGTATTCACCGAAATGGACTTTCAAACTGGTCACTATTGACCATTTTGTTAGGAGCCACAGGCCCATTGTGTAAGCATGAAAGCCAAGAAGAAACTGGCCCTGTCGGTTCGTTGTCCTACCTGTGGTGCAAAGCCCGGAGAGAAGTGCGAGCTCAGCACGGGCCTCCCCCGCACTGAGCCGCATCGGGATCGACGCTTAGCGAGTTCGGAGTAGTGAGTTCGAAGGGACTCAGGCCAACGCTGGTTCGGCGAGGGTTGCACCGAGGCGATCGAAGGCATCGCGAAATCCAATCGCTCGCTGCCACGCCTTCTTTCGCGGGGGGCGTTGAAACCTGAATTAGTCCCTGCCATCAACCTCTTGCCCATGCGGCGTCGTTCTGAGACAACCGCCGTGCTTCGGGGCTGTCTAGATTGCAGCTCTGTTGCATATGCCGGGAATGCGCGGAAACGGTCACGTAGGGCACACCGAGGAAGCGCCGGGCTGCGATCTCAGTGACCTCAAGCGCATTGCAGTGCAGCGGCGTCACCTCTGCCAAGATGCGCTTCAACGCGTTCTCTATCTTCTCTGGCCCAAGAAAGCCAAGGAACATCGCCTTGACTTCCGTAGCCATGAAAAAGAAGTTCCATCCGGCGGCATGGATCTTGCGATCCAGGGCGAATGCATCCGTCGCCTTGACGACGCTCCACTCCCCGAAGCAGGGTTCCGTCTCAAGCCCAGAAAGCTGCGGCATTCCGAGCCACTCTTTTACGAGAATTGTGCCGACTTTCACGCATTGTGGCATGAGTAGTTCTTGCCTCTTCGTGGTGCTCGATTTAATGCTGGACCAACAAGCAAACAAAAACTGCTCAAAAGTGACCACTCTTACTGGGACTCGCGACGCAAGTTCGAATCGCTCAGAATGCGGGGTATGGGCGATTTATGCGGTTGCTGTCCGTTCGCGGACTATACTCGCAGAGATGGCTCCCACGATAACAGCCAAGAAGAACGGCGGATTCGATCCCGATGTGTTTCTCGCGACTATCGGCATCGGCAGGAAGATCCTGTTGGTTCCGAAAAAGCAAGCGATATTTGCGCAGGGGGACGAGGCGGACGCAGTCTTCTACGTGCAAGAAGGCAAAGTCAGGCTCACCGTTGTATCCAAGATCGGCAAGGAAGCAACGATCGCGATCGTCAGCCAGGGAAACTTTTTCGGGGAGGGTTCGCTGGCGGGCCAGCTGTTACGCATGGGCTCCGCCGCCGCAATGACGGATTGCGAGATTCTCCGGGTCGAAAAGAAGACGATGATGGAAGCGCTTCACCGCGAACCCGCTCTTTCTGAGATGTTCGTGGCCTATTTGCTGGGGCGGAACATCCGTTACGAAGAGGATCTTGTCGACCAACTTTTCAATTCCAGTGAGAAGCGCCTGGCCCGTGTCCTTCTGTTGCTTGCTCATTTTGGCAAGGAAGGCATTCCGGAGACTGTCGTCCCCAAGATCAGTCAGGAAACGTTGGCCGACATGGTTGGGACGACGCGCTCCCGCGTCAGCTTCTTCATGAACCGATTCAGGAAGCTGGGCTTCATTCACTACGCGGGCGGTACCGAAGGCGCCCTGCAAGTCCACAGCTCTCTGCTGAACATCGTGCTGCACGATTAGAGTTTCTGCGCTGCTGCGCCCCGAAGCGGTCTTCCGTGCAAAAAAGCGGGCGCCCATGAGAATCAGGGCGCCCGCAACGGTTGAGACCCGGCTAGTTTTCCGCCAAGGTTATGTTCCAGGGTGCTTCGGGTTCTCGCGCTGATCTTTTCCCTGCATCTTCTGTTCCTGCTGAGTGTGTTTCTCCTGCAGCTTCTGGGTCTGCTGCTCGTGTTGCTGCTCCAGGCGCTGCTTGCCCGCTTCGTCTGTCTTCTGGCTCGCTTGCTGTTGGTGTTCCTGGTCTTGCTTCTGCTGCAGTTTCTGCCGTTCCTGGTCCTGCTTCGCAATTAACTTATCATGCCCCTGCTGGAGTTTCTGGTCCCGCGCCGCATTCCCGGTGTTTGCAGTATAAGGCTGCCGGGCTGGCAGGTCGTTGGGGTGCACGGCCGTCGCGGGCCGAGCCGTATCGTTTTCAGGTCGGGCGTTCTCAGGACGAGCGTTTTCGCCGCGATCCCGGGCTGCATCAGCGCTGCCTTGAATCACCGATGCCCGCTGCTCCGGGTTGGCGCGGGCAGCCTCGGCACGTTCATGCTGAACGGCCACGGGCTGGACATGCCTCTCGTGAGAAAAGCTTTCTTCTTGAGGCGTTGGCCGACGCTCAATGCCGCCGGTGCCTCCGTTGTAGCTGACTCGGACCGTGGTGCGTTCGATCACCGTCTCGTTGTACACGTTGTGGATGTTTGTGATATTCACGTTGCTGACCGAACGGTTGTAGAAGAAGTGTCCGTCCTGCCAGCGTCCGCCTTCATAACCTTCTCCAGAATAACCGTGGCCATAATTGATCCCGCCGTAGAAGCCGATGTGCAGTCCCCAGTAGCCTTCATTGAAAGCATAGCCGTGGCCGCCCCAGCCCCAGTAGCCTGGGGTCCAGAGAAGACCCGGCTCGGGAGCCATGACCCACGCGCCCGGCACCCAGTAGTACCCGCTGTCGGTGTCGCCATAGGCCCAATATCCGGGCGTCCAGAGATAACCGTCGCCGGGGCAGAGAGGTTGCTCGTAGACCCGCAATTCAGGCGGAGCCAATGAGATCGAGATGCCGATTTGCGCGAAGGCTGAAGCCGAGATGGCCAGCACGACCAGCGCAAACAGCACAGAACGAATGGAAGAGAGAATACGCATTGTGTTTTCCTTTTGCCTGATGATCCTTCGCACGCCCGGTGGTGCCGTGAAACCGCGGGCTGCGCTGATTGAAAGGCTCGCTTTCTAAGCTGAATTTCTGAGTTCGACCGGCTGAGTCCCGGTCCCCCCTCACCAATGGTTTCGATCGCAACATTCTCACGTCCGGATGTCGAAGTCTGAGCAAGAAAGCTCAGTTCGAATAACTATCGAGTCTCAACCCGTGACTCCCCGGACAATGCTTCGATTTTTGAGCACTATTGAGCATTTTTCGTCGCCAAAGGTGTGGAGAATGAAAGGCGTGAACTTAAATCGCACGAGTGGAGATCAATTTCTCCGCTTGGGTGAAACGCATGACGGCGGAGAAACCCACCCATGAAGATACTTCTATTCGCAGGCCTGCTCGTGATTGTGCTCGGCATCGCCTCGCTGGTCGTGCCGATTCCCCACACCGAGACGCAGGGAATCAAAATCGGGGGCGTGGGCATCGGGGTGGAAACCAGCCACAGTGAGCGCTTGTCGCCCATCATAAGTGTGGTGCTGATTGCGGGCGGGGTCGCACTGACCATCGCCGCCGTCCGTGGCCGGCTGTCGAAAAGCTGACACGCGCATCGCACGAGCAGTTCAGTGCAGTTCTGCCCGAGCGAGCGCTTCCACAAACACCGCCGTAGAACGATCAGTGTCCGTCAGACTCACTGGTTCCCATGCAATCGGCGGCAGATGACGAGCGCGCGCCGGCTCGGTGGCTTTGTCTTGCCGATGGCCGCACGACAGGCAGATTGGCGTGCCCACTGTCCTTATGTCCGTCTCTTTCGCAATTTCACTCTCGCGGACGGCGGTTGAGCCGGCGATGACCGGGCCAGCGCAAGTATCACAAGGGTAGACGGAAAGGTGAAGGAAGTGTTTTTTCATCGTGTAATCCCCGAAGTCAAAGTTGCGGCTGGATGATGGACGTTTCAGACCGCGCGACGGCCGCTTACCAGATTAATAACCACCATCACCAAAGCGACTACCAGCAGCAAGTGAATCAAGCCTCCGGCGACGTGCAAGCTAAATCCCAACAGCCACAGAATCAGAAGCACAGCAACAATTGTCCAAAGCATGGAGGTCTCCTTTACCTATCCTTGTCGTGCCGCCTTGGGCTCAGTTTGAATAGCTCGAAGCGGTTTGCCGCACTCCAAACAACACCGATTGGCTCGTGGTGTGATCAATCCACAGAAGGGGCACATCCTCTGTGGTCGAACTTCCTGCGTCTGCGGCCTAAGGCTCGCCAGCAATTGTCCAAGGAATTCGCGTGCAGAAGCCAGACGCCGACGGAAAGAAGGACGATATAGTTCCATTCGATTTCACCTTTCCGGGGTTCTCCGCTGGTTGCGCTAATCTATGACCACTCAACGATGACAGGGCAAAGCCTCCAATTCTGTGCAGGATTGCTCACATTCCCTCTGATTCTTCAATGAGCCATTGAAGAGAGTCGATGTGTGCTATTTGAGAACTGAGCAATTCAGACCAGCTATTGCTTTCCGGCTGAGTGATCATGATTTGCAGAGACGAGCACTTCTTCTCTCTCTTTCAGGTCCTCTGAACTAAGTCAGCTATCTGAAGCTCTCTCCTCTTAGTTCGGCAGTCCTAAAGGAAAAACTTTCATGAAAAAAACAATGTCACTGCTTTTGATGGGCGCTATGGGTATGTTTGGAACGTACGCGTTTGCCGGCTCGGCGCGCGAGGATTCTGTTGACCGCCTGCAACGGTCCGTAACGGTTCTGCACGCGATCATGTCAACGCCGGATAAAGGGATCCCAGAAGAAGTGCTGAGCGGTGCAAAGTGCATCCTGGTGGTGCCAGATCTCATTAAAGGTGGCTTCGTTTTTGGTGGCAAGCACGGACGTGGCGTCGCCACCTGCCGAACAGCTGAAGGCTGGAGCGCTCCCGCATTCGTCTCTGTTGGTGGCGGAAGCTGGGGATTGCAGATCGGCGTTGAAGATGTAGACCTTGTCATGCTGGTCATGAACGACCAGGGCATGCAGCACCTGCTGTCCAGCAAGTTTGAACTAACGGGTGAAGGATCAGTTGCAGCGGGCCCAGTCGGTCGTCACGCTTCCGCGGGAACGGATTGGAAGATGAACACTGAGATGCTGACTTACTCCCGCTCGAAGGGTGTGTTCGCCGGCCTGACGTTGGAAGGTGCGGTAGTCGAGCAGGACAACGACTCCACTCATGCCATTTACGGCAAGCACATGATGTTCCGCAGCATTCTTTCGGGCAAAGCAACGACTCCGGCGAGCGCGGACGCATTCATCAAAGCTGTGTCCGAAGCAGGCCAACAGTCAAAGGTTGCCGAAGCAAAAGAAAACACGAAGTAACACTGCTCCAGGAAGTCGTCAGAATGAGAGCCTATGGCTAGCCGGAACCGCATCGCGGTTCCGGTCAGCGCAACGAAAGCCTGTGCTGGAATCTCGTGGGTCGTAGTCTTCAAGAAGGTGAACAAGATGAAAACGAGTCTCCGAAAACGTCTTTGGGCACAAGTAGCCTGCCTAAGTCTCTGCCTGTCTCCGATTCTGGTGCTGGCTCAGTCGTCTGAAGTCGGCCAGAATCTGGACGCCTGCAATGCAGGCCGCAAAGGTTGCGATCGATCCAAGTTGAGCGCCGCACAGTTGGTGGACGTAGCCCTTGCTGCTCATGGGCGCAACGTTGCGAACTGCAGAAACGGATACGATTCCTGTGATCGCTCGACACTCTCTGAACCGGAATCGATTGCATTAGCGGTGGCTGATCACGAGCGCAATGTGACTGACTGCAACGATGGAATGCAGTCTTGCAACCGCTCCAAGCTGACCCCTTCTGAAGCCGGCGAAATGGCCGCAGCGGAGAAACAGCGGAATCTTACCGCCTGCAAAGAAGGGACGGGAGCCTGCGATCGCTCCAAACTGACTCTCCCGGAGATCGCGGAAGTGGACATCGCCCGCCGCCAGCTCAATGCGTCCGATTGTGAGAGCGGTTCTGGACAGTGTGATCACGGCCAGTTATCCCCTTCGCAAATCAAAGACACGACGGCCGCGGAGCTCCAGAGAAACGCGCAGAATTGCAGCAACGGCTGGAACGACTGCGACCACTCCAAACTCACCCCGTTGCAGGCGAAGCAGACGGTTTCCTCAGAAGACCAGCGCAATCTGGCGGCGTGTAGAGATGGGCAGGAAACATGTGACTACACAAAATTGACTGCTCCAGAAACCAAGGCCCTGGCGGACGCAGAGCACAAACGCAATTATGCGGCCTGTCTCAAAGGTTACGGCTATTGCGATCCTTCTCGACTCACGATTGAGGAGACTCGTACAATCCATCCCGGCAATTAGCTCTTGGGAGTATGCCAGGCTCATCCTCGTGGCACGAGGTTAATGACTCAACGACAATGCCCAAAATGTGGCAGTGAACTGGTATAGGCCAGGCGCGGCGGCTATCCACCGGTAGCTCTAATGGCGCGGTCCGCGTCCCCTGGATGGCGTTGCAGCGTTTGCGGAAGCGAGTTCACCGCTGAGCAGATCCGTGAAAGCAAACGCGCAAGATCCGCAGCCACCCGAGCATGTATAAGCTAGCCCGTCGATGCGCCTGCGGCAAACGTGGCGGACAGGCTGGATAAAATTCGAGCATTTGCGCTGCATTTGTGGGATGCTAGTCGCGCCTGCTGACAGCAAGCACGTCTGTTACGAAAAGCACTCTCGTACAATAAACGTACAATGGATCGGGCAATGGGGCCTTTTTAGCCGTTGTGGCATTTCACAGAATCAATAACTTACGTGTTGTCAACACATTGAATAGTTCGACTCCCGTCGACTCCACCAATAACTTGTTTATTATCAATAACTTATTTACATATTTTAATTTCGTACAATAATATTCCGCAGAGGCGGGTTCTCCGCTGGTCTTTCTCTCACGGTTTTCCTTCTCGCTGATCCTCATGAAGAGCGGGTCGTGGCGAAAATCCGGTCGCCAGCTAGAGTCGGACCGTAGAGACGACCTGCGGCGGCCGTTAGGGCCGCGCAGATCGGCCGCGAACGCCGCTGATCATTGTCTCGCGTTCGCACGAGTCAGAACTTGGTGCTGCCGCAGAAACGTCTGGTTGTTTGTTGACGTAAAAAGCCCGATATTGGGTTTCGACAGAATTCATGCGTGCTAGACCCCCTGGCCGCCGACGACGGCCTGCACAACCTTCACCAAACACGAGATCAGCGGAAGTTTGTCCGAGGTCCGATTCCACGCGATCCCGATGCGCCACAACGGCTCCTTCCAGCCCAGTTCATGAAATCGCACGCCCGGCACTTTGAGGCGCAGGGCCGACCTCGGAACCAAAGAGACCCCGACGCCAGCTCGAACGAAATGGAGGATGGTCAAGATTTCGTTTGCTTCCTGAACGACCCGGGGAGTGAATCCCGCGCGGAGACAAAGGCTTAAGACGCGATCGTGAAAAGTTTCAGAGACCGAGGGCGACACGAAGATAAAACCGCTGTTACGGAAGCGGTTGATGCCGTCTTTGGGCCGATATGGTACATCCGCTGGAGTAGCCAAAACCAGGTGCTCGGAAAATAGCGGGACGCTGACCAGCTTGCGGTTTGTGATCGGCATCCGCAGAATTCCGGCATCGAGCCTACCCTCGATGAGAGATGAGACCTGTAAAGGAGAGTGTGTTTCCCGCAATTGAAGTTCAATTTCGGGGTAAAGCTTGCGGAAACGCAGAATGGTTCGCGGAAGGATTTCAGATACCGAAGCAATCACGAATCCGACCCGCAGCGTGCCCACTCGACCTTCAATAACTGCCTGTGTTTCGCACAAAGCATCCTCGGCGTCCTGCAACAATTTTGCGGCTTTCGGAAGGAAACTCTTGCCCGCATCCGTCAGGGCCACTCTCCGACGCGAGCGCACGAAGAGAGCTCCCTTTAGCTTCTCCTCCAGTCTTTGAATCTTCTTGCTGAGTGCAGGTTGGGATAGAAACAATCGCTCGGATGCCTTGCGAAAGTGCAGTTCGCCGGCCAGCACCACAAATGCATGAAGTTCTGAGAATTCAAGATCCATAATCTACTGTTATCACACAATACAGTTTAATTCATTGGACGAAATATAGGGATTTGGCAAGAATGACCAGAGCGGGGAAAAGATGCAGACTCAGGATGCAGCCACCACACCCTGGCATGAACAGACGAAGGCCGTAACACGCCGCGCTATGCAAACACCTCAGCGTTTAGGGTGTAAACGATTTATTGACCTGTTCGACGTGATTCGATCCGCTTCCGGTCGCATTTCAGTAGCTCTCACCCACCGCAACTTCCGCATCCTCTGGATGGGTGCCCTTACGTCCAGCATCGGCACCTGGATGCAAAAGGTGGCGCAGGCGTGGCTGATCGTCACGATGACGGGATCCAGATCGGCATTTTTTCTGGGGTTGGATAGCTTTTTCGGCGACTTACCGCTTCTGCTCTTCACAATGATTGGAGGCGTGTTCGCAGACCGACGCGACCGGCGTCACATGATCCTGATGTCGCAAATCATCCAGATGCTGGTGGCTATGGTGCTAGCGGCGCTGATTTACGCGAAGCGCATCCACATCGCGCAGGTGCTCGGGCTCTCCTTCATCGTCGGCTGTGTGCGGGCGTTTGGCGGGCCCGCCTATGAGTCGCTCCTACCCACGCTTGTGGGTAAAGAACATCTCCCCAACGCGATTGCGCTCAATTCCACTCAGTTCAACCTCGCGCAGGTGATTGGCCCCTTCCTCGCCGGTGCGGCCCTCGCGGCGTTTGGCATGGTGGTGTGCTTCGGTTTGAACAGCATTTCTTTCTTGTTTGTGATCGCAGCGATCCTGTCGCTACGGGACGTGCACGTGCCTCCGATGGCGACCGAAAGCATGGTCGCTCAGTTCAGGAGTGGCCTGCGATTCGTCCAGGGCTCGCCGAACTTGGTGACCGTGATGGTACTCGGCTTCTTTGTTGCGTTTCTCGGAGTGCCGCTGCTCACGTTCCTTCCCGTCATCACCAGAGATGTGTTTCACCGGGACGTTGGCTTCTATACACAACTCATGACGTTCTTGGGTGCGGGCGCGGTGATGGGTGCGCTCGTCGTTGCCTGGCTGGGCAAGAACAGGCACATGGGCCGCACACTGCTGATCTCGCTCACGCTGTTCGGCACGATCATTATTGGCTTCGGGCTCTCGCGGAACACTTATCTGTCCGCATTGATCCTGTTCATGGGCGGGTCGCTCTTCGTAATGTGTTCTTCGCTCACCACTTCACTGGCGCAGCTTCTTGTGCCGCCGGAATTCCGCGGACGAGTGCTCTCTATCTATCTGTTCGCATTCTTAGGCGGCTCACCGCTCGGTGGTCTTGCGAGCGGATGGCTGGTCACGCGATTCGGCTCAGCGCCGCTGATGTTGGTGGTCAACGGTACGGCGCTCATGTTTGTGGCACTGTGTTTTCTGATCCATGGCCAGGGCCTCAAAGATATCTAGGCACCATTTTGCAGGAAGGAGCCATTCCGATGACGACCGAACCGGCGCTCGAACAGCTCGACCGCCTGACGGTCCACGTATCCTCACGTCCTGGGCGACCGTATTAGCAACAGGAGACGTTTGAAACGTGAGGACATCAGGCACATACATGTTCCTAATTGCGCTCGATGCCCGAGCACGGTCAAGCTGAGACGGTGCCGAGCGCGAAACAAAGGGTGGTTACTTCACGCAGACGTTTTCGCGGGAGGCAGAAAACTATGAATACCGTGCAGGCATCGAAAACGGCGACCTCGATCTTCATCGGCAGGTGGACGCCCAAGGTTTTGTTCTCGCTGAAACAGCGGCCATATCGACACGGACAGTTGCGCCGCCAACTGGGAGGCATTTCACAACGAATGCTCACTAGAACTCTTCGCAATCTGGAATCCGCGGGTTTAATCGCCAGGCAAGTGACGCAATCGAGGGCCGTTGCTGTCGAGTATTCGTTGACTCAACTTGGAAGGACGATCATTGCTCCACTCGGAGACATGTGCCGCTGGGCAAAGCAGTACCGCAGGAAGGTAAGCGCTGAAGTTCGACTTCGGGAAGCCGAATCAGGGTAAAAGCAGGATTTGTTGTAGAGACGACGTATCCTCTCCGCCGAGCGATGCGTAACAGCAAACAGAAGGTCAAAGATCGAAAGGAGAATGGTATGAACATCGAAAACAAGACAGTCTTGATCACCGGCGCGAACCGAGGCATCGGACGCGCACTGCTTGAAGAGGCCTTGAGGAGAGGCGCGAAGCGGGCGTATGCGGCTACGCGCCAGCCCTTTACACATTTCGATGGGCGCGTCATACCACTGACCCTGGATGTGACCAACCACGCGCAGATCGAGCAGGCGGTCAGTGAGGTCGGCACGCTCGACCTCCTCATCCACAATGCCGCTAGCGATTCGATCACAGGAGCCCATACCGGAGTTCCAATTGCCACCTGGTGTTGCTCTTCCCGGCTACGTGGTGCGCTGTGATGAGCGATTCGCCGGCGAGAAAAAACCGTTTTGATCCACCTTTGAGAATGTTCCTCAGAACGTGTGGTCTCGGTCTGTTTCAGAAAACAAAGGAGAAAATGATATGGCAACAAGCAAAGAGAGAAACAACGAGCACCAGAAAGGGCATGTCGCGATGAAGACACCCCCGATCGTGTCGCAGCAGGAGTGGGAGGTTGCGCGGCAGCAACTCCTCGTGAAGGAGAAGGCTTTCACCCGCTCCCGTGATGCGCTGGCCGCCGAACGTCGACGGATGCCGTGGACGGCGGTGGAGAAGAAGTACGAGTTCGAAGGGCCCAAGGGTAAGGTTAGCCTGCTCGACCTGTTCGAGGGACGCAGACAGTTGATTGTATATCGGGCTTTCTTTGAGCCCGGCGTGTTCGGCTGGCCCGAGCACGCGTGCCGCGGCTGCTCCCTGGGCGCCGATCAGGTCGCGCACGTGGCCCATTTGAACGCTCGCGACACCACCCTCGCCTGGGCCTCACGCGCGCCGCAGGCGGCCATCGCGCGGCTGAAGGCACGTATGGGCTGGGAGATGCCCTGGTATACCATGACCGACAGCTTCGACAAGGACCTCGGCGTCGATCAGTGGCACGGCCACAACGTGTTCTTCCGCGATGGCGACAAGGTGTTCCGCACATACTTCATCAACAACCGTGGCGACGAGGCGATGGGAAGTACATGGAGCTACCTCGACATCACGCCGCTCGGCCGTCAGGAGACGTGGGAGGACTCGCCAGAGGGTTACCCCCAGACCGCTCCGTACAAGTGGTGGAACTGGCACGACAACTACGACGCCGAACCCTCGCCTCATCCGAAGTGGGTCGATATCCTAACCGACCCAGAAGGAGCCGCCCGCCGAAGGCGCGAAGAGGAGGCAAGGGCAAGCTAAAACTAAAGGGCGCCGCGATCTCACCATCACGCGGAAAGTAAGGACGATGACGAAGCATACGAAAAGACTCGGGGATCGAGCGACCTCAGGAAGATAGAAGCAGCGCCCGAGTCGCGAACGGAGCGAACGATGACGTACTTCATGAAAGATGAACCTGCAGTTCCTGAGATCGTAGACCGGAAAGCTTTCGAAAGCCAGCTGGAAGCACTACGGGTTCGAGAGAAGGAGCACACTAGAGAAGGTGACGCCATTGCCGCAGCCCGCCGGCGGCTGCCCATGGTCGAGGTAGATGGCAAACTCCAGCTGATCGGGCCACACGGGCCTGTTACCTTGCTCGACGCGTTCGAAGGCCGGCGGCAGCTGATCGCCTACTACTTCATGTGGCACACTGGCCATCCGGCGCCGGAGCAGTGCGAAGGTTGCACGTGGGTCACCGCCCAGGTCGGGGAGCTGTCCTACCTTCATTCACGCAACATCACTTACGCGGTCTTCTGCCAGGGGCCTTACGACGAAAGTAGCGGGTACCGCGACTTTATGGGCTGGCAAATGCCGTGGTACTCGGCAATGCCCTCCCTTGACACTCTCCTCGTCGGACGCCAGGTTGGCCTGTTCCACCTCGTGTGCTACCTCCGGGACGGCGACCGCGTCTTCGAAACCTACTGGACGAAACGCCGTGGTGCGGAGGTAATGGACTACAGCTACGCGCTCATGGACCTCACCGTGTATGGGCGGCAGGAGAAGTGGGAGGACTCGCCGGCCCACTGGCCGCAACAGTGCACCTACACGCGGACTAGCAGCGGCTCGCCTACTTGGCAACCAGAGTGGCCGGGCGGACGCCCCATCGCCCAGTGGTCGCGACTCGAAGCCGGACGCTCCGACGACCTGGGCACCGACAGGCGCTGAACCGAGGGTCTAGTCGCGAATTGGCTTCAATGACATGAACTACATGGTCACCTAATTCCAGCTGTAGTCGTGGAGTGGAGGTCGATGCAAGGCGTGATGAACCGCATGGATAGCCGTGAATATCTCGATGGTTCCGGCCGGGTCGAAGCGCGCTATCTAGCCTTCCTTGAGACGGTGTCCACACTTCGACCGAGCCTGCACCGCTACTGTGCGCGCATGACGGGATCCGTCATGGACGGCGAAGACGTCGTGCAGGAGGTCTTGATCGAGGCGTATCGGAAGCTGGAAAAGTACGATGAGAGCCGTCCTCTGAAGCCGTGGCTGTTTCGGATCGCCCACAATCGCTCGATCGATTTCCTGCGACGCCGGGGGGTCCTGGACGAAGCCGATACGGCTGCGGCTAGGCCAGAAGCTACCGAGGCGGTAGAACCGGTTTTAGGAACCGGCAAGGCTGTCGAGCATCTTGTGGCGACATTGCCCCCCAAGGAACGTGCATGCGTTCTTCTGAAGGATGTCTTCGACTACTCACTGGAAGAAATTGCGGAGCTGGTCGATTCCACGGTTGGCGGGGTCAAAGCAGCGCTCAACCGCGCGCGCAAAGCTGGTTGTGTCTTCTCCTTCGGCGAAGTCGGCTCGAAGCGTGAGCCCGGAGCTGAAACAGATTATGCAGCTCTATGTCGATCGCTTCAATCGCCGTGACTGGGAGGGAGTCCGGGAATTGACGAGCGCCGACGCGGGCCTGAACGTTCTCGAACGCTTTGCGGGAAAATTTGCCGATGCGGCTTATTTCTTCAATTACGAGCGGTGGCCTTGGCCCTGGAGACTGGCGCTGGGTGAAGTGGACGGCGAATCAGTGGTGATCGTCCTCCGCCGGGGTGCGGATGCATGGACGCCACACTCAGCCATCCGGTTCACAGTGATCAGCGAACAGATCGAACGTATCGTGGACTACATACATTGTCCGTGGGTGCTTTCCGCCGCGAGTTCCGTCTCCGTTTACAAATATTGATAGCTATGGTTCGCTTTGGACCAGAATCGAAGTTTTCACGGCGCAACAGCAAATCGGGAGACTTGAAGAAAAGTATTGGCAAGTTCTCAAGGCCGAAAGACTGGATCTGAATGTTCGGCAACACGGAAGTTGCTGACGTGACCCGTTGCGAGTACTGCCGGTTAGTCGGCAACCCGGAAGTAATCGAGACGGCGAGATGGTGTGCCGAAGAAATGGAAGGGGGTGACTACGGTATCGCGGGAAGCTGGGCGCTTTTTCGATCCATCTCTGAGAATCTATGCGATACTGTGCCGCGATGTGGTGTCTATTGGATTCCAGAGCGAAAGCATTTTCGTACAATAAACGTACAATGGATTGGGCAATGGGGCCTTTTTAGCCGTTGTGGCAGTTCCGAGAATCAGTAACTTACGTGTTGTCAACATAGTGATTAGTTCGACTCCCGCCGCCTCCACCAATTCCTTTTCGATGCACAGTTATTTGCAGCGTTCCTGGGCTCCGCCGGCTCATGCGATGCCCAGTTCGCTTAGCCGGGCGACTGGACGTGCCAATACAGCTTTCTCTCCGCGCACCACAATCGGACGTTGAATCAATTCCGGATGCTTGACCATCAGTTCAATCAGTTTAGCGTCGCTCAAGTGTTTTCCCGAAAGCTGTTCTCGATAGGCGGGTTCGTTCTTGCGCAGCACATCAATCGGTTTCATCCCAGCACTACGCAACAGGTTTTTCAGTTCGCTTGCTGACAGCGGCTTCTGGATGTAGTGAACACTCCGATAGCCAATGCCCTTCTCAGTCAAGACCCGCTTGACCTCACGGCATGTGCTTCATGTCGGCTTCTCGTAAATAATTACTTCCGGCCGGTCTCGTTTGGGCTGGGCTTTCATGGTGAAATCCACGACGTTTCGTTTGACGTAGCGGTCAACCTACTCTTCGTCCAGGTACTCCTCCGGCACATCGTCTTCCGGAACTTCTCGAGTATGGACTTCCCTCCCATCCGAATCGTCCGCCTGCTCGACGCCTTCGACGATACCGGCCTCGAATGCGTTTCCTTCTTCGAGCAACTCATCAACGCTTTCCGAATCGGCGCGCTCGCGACGGGAAAGTCCCTGCAGGTCGCCGGACTCGACATCTCGATCCGGGCGAGTTGTTCGAATAGGCTTGTTGTCTGTACGCGTTTTGGAAGTGGACCCCTTGGTACGAACGGATTTCTTGGCGATCTTCGGCGCTTTTCGACCGGTCTTCTTCTTCTTCGAAATTTTCGAGGCCTTCTTTTTCGAAGTGGCCGGTTTGCGGGCCTTCTTTTTCGCAGCTCTCTTTTTGGCACTCATGAAGGCAAGTCTACCACTCGGTCAAACGGAGGATACTGCAGAACGGTTAATCGCTAAGACCCGGTATAGAGCTGAAAAGGCGCCCAATAGAACGGACTATGAAATGTGGCGTTATGGAGCAGAGATAGTTTGGCAGAACGCAGTGCTGCGGCGGGCAGCTTGCCTTTTTTCAATTCGCTATAGAACTCATCCACAAGCTGAGGAGTGGAGGCGTCACTTACGTCCCACAAAGCGGCAACTACATTGTGCGCGCCCGCCCGCAAAAATGCCCATGAGAGGCCGACCAATCCTTCGCCAGAGTAGGTGCGGTTACCCGTACTGTAACAAGCGGAGATGGTGACGAGTTCAGCGTGCAAGGGATGGTTGTTGATGATGTCACGAGCGTAGAGCTTGAAGGAATCATCTTGAGCCGTGGAAGGTGAGTTCGCTTCCCTGCTCAAGATGATCGCGGAATCGAGTGGGCTCAGGCGGCTGGCAGTTCCATGGGCAACGAAATGTATGTAAGAAAACTGCTCCGGATGATTGTTGAGATATGCGATAGGCGAGGCTTGCCGGCGGGCGAAGACGGTTTCATGATCGGCGGGAAAATATTTCTTGATCGTCTCGACTTGCGCTGCCGCGTTGGGGAGTTCAGGGTAGGCGTTGTCAGAGCCAGTATCGGGAGAAACCGGATTTCCTACGAGCAAGAGCTTGCCCGCGAGTTTGCGCTGATTGCCCTGCGATGTTGGCAAAAGGCGTAAAGATGGCGCATTGGCGATGGTTACGTCTTCGATCCAATAATGGTGCGGCTGTGGAAGCAGGGTTTCGAAATTGAGGCTGTTCAGGGCCCCGTCGGGAATGATGTAGATGTTTCTGGCCGAGGGTTCTTTCTTCCCGAAGTTTTCGTTCAGAAAACTCTGCGCGGGCGCGACCAGCATTTGATAAAGCCCACTGCCGTCGTTCGCGGCTTCGAGAATCTGCGGCGGCCCTTCGAGCTTTTTGCGATAGTTCTGGACCGCAGTGTCGATTTCCGCCCGGTTCGCAGCGAGGGGAAACATTTTCACTTCGCGCGGCGAGATTGCCCACAGATATGAATGCTCCTGGCCGAGCGCGTAGAACAGAATCGTTCCGCCGGCGCGGCGGGCGATTTCGGGCGCTTTCAGCGGATCGGGCGCGAACTTGGCTTTGCATGGGCGTCCCAGGCCTTCGGTGAGTGTGCGGGCGCGAGTGTAGTCGGCAACTTGCAGGGCTTCGTCGGTTTTGCCGTGGGCCACGAGGAAGTGAATGTAATCTTCGTAAATGCGGGCGGCGTTGGTGAGAAATGGCAGGCGGCTATCGACGCGCTGGTGGAGATCGCAGCGCGCCGCCTCGAACGTGCTTAACGCAGTGCGATACTCGGCGTCGGCTGGGGCGGGGTGGTTTTCCGATTCGTACAGCCGCGCCAGCGAGCGTTCGGCCTCCCACTTGAGAAACACTGGCGTGTCAGCCGACTTGGCCACTTCGCGAAAATCGGCCTCCGCGGTGGCGACGTCATTGCGGTGAGCCGCCACGCGGCCTTCGACCAGCAGCGGATAGACCACGTCGAGTTCGCTGCCACCAGCTTTCGCCATTTTGAGGGCCTCGTCAGCATAACGTTGCGCCTCGTCGAGTTTGGCGGTTTGCTCGGAGACGAAAGCCAGGGCAGTTAGCGAGTCCATTAGATCCCCGGGACTTCTAATTTTCTGGCTCAGGTCCGCTGAGTAGTGGAAGGTTTTTTCCGCTAGCTCCAGCTGGCCTTGGTCCATATAGACGTAGCCGACATTTATGAGCCACCCGATTTCGCTCGACACCTCGCCAAGCCGATCGGCCGTATTCTTCGCTTCGACGAACAGCCCCTCCGCCTTCTCGATGTCCCCCAGCTTGTAATAGGCCCAACCCATATTCCCCAATGCCTTTTCGGCAATGTCAGTGAGTCCATTAGGAACTGCAATTCGGCGTGCAGAGTCTGCCCAATCAAGGGCTTCATCAAAGTGTGTCTGCCCGACAGCGGACCAGCTCAGGTCCAAGAGTGCTGAGGATTCCCATATAGGCCTACCGCTCGCATGGGCCAACGGTAGCACTTGCAAGAAAAAGGGCTGCGCTGCAAGGGGATGCCCTCTTTCCATTTCCAGCATGCCTTGGGCGCTTAACACGTCTGCACAAATATCCTGATGAACGCCGTTACAAAGACGGTTAGCTTGTCCGAGAGCCTCCTCCGCGCCCTGAAATCTCTGCAGTGAAACGAGTGCGACACCTTCCATCCATTTTCTTTTGATAGCTATCTCGCCAGATATAGGTGGATTTGGTTCAGCCCGTAGCGTGGCCAAAACCTGTTCGTAGCGGCCCTGCTTGTACAAGGCCTTCGCCTTCAGGATGGTGAACTCCCACGCCCATTCCCGGCTAAGGTGGTGAAACTCGTCGTAACCCTTTGCGGTTTTTTCGAGGGCCGCGTCGGTATCCCCTCGGTTTAATGTCGTCACCGCGTCCTTGTAGACCTGCCGCGGATCGTGCCTTTTCGCGCAGGAGCAAAGGCTACCCGCCAACACGACCGAGATGAAGCATCTGATTAGCTGCCTCATATTTTTTACCAAAGGAAAGCTTCGGCTCACCACGGCATAGGGGAAAGGTGCTCCAGCCACTTTCCATACTTGAGGATTTTAGCGTGAACTTGGCCGGACAGGGCTTGGCGTGCGAAATGGACCTGAGAGGTCTGTGTTGGTGCAGTTGAGGCGGGGCAATGAGAGGACTCAAGGAGCCAGACCTAGAGTCCTCCTGTCATCGAATTTTTGAGGCACCACTCAGAGTGTTCCTCTGTTAGGGAGCAGCTTAACCATTAGGAGGTTTTGTCGTGCCGCCGCCTCCGCCACCGCTGCCCTGTCCATTCGATGCTGCGGTCGACGTACCGCCGTTCGCCGTGGTTGTGCACCCGAGCTCCATGCGAATCATTGTCAAGTTGAAGGTGTAAGAATCGAAGTCTTGGGAGCTCTCAGCCGGATCCCGGTTCACCCTGAGCTCACCGAGAAAGAACTTTCCAAAGTGCGGCACATCGATCACATGTCCGAAAGACCTCTGATCGCTGTGAACGCGATTGACGAGCGAACAATGGGCGGTATTCGCGTTAGTATCCTTGTCCGTCGCCCTCCAGGCTTCGCGATCGCGAGGATATCTTTCGCTTGCCCAGTCGGGATAGTAATCCGACTTGGTTAGTTTCTCGTACTGCTGCGCAAAGCGGTCCATCACGGTCCGGTTGTCGAAATACGACTCATCTCTAACCGGTCTTGGGCCGAGGATGTTCAGGTCGGTATCAAGCTCGACTTTATGTCCGGCGATGCGCAGATTTTCGAAGCGCGTTCCGAGGAACGAAACCTCGGGCACGGCTCCGTCGATCGGATGCGCGGAAGTGATCTGCGCGACTACTCGATCCGCCGTAAGAATATCGAGAATATTCAGGCCCTCGACGACGGACGTTACCAGCGTGGAATAACGGCGCTCGTGCTTGAGGCTCCGCGCGCCCGCAACCTGCGTGTAGCCTGACTGATACGATGCGATGCCTTCCACCCGGAACGGTCCCGCCTGCTTGAAGTGGTAATGATTTTTTTTGCCGCTGCCGTACAGCTCGACCTTGGCCTGCGGTTTGACTCTTTCTTCGAACGGAGTCTTCACGTCGATCTCAAAGAGATCAGCCTCCCCGTGATACGTATGGATTCGTTGTGTGCCCGCGAAGGGCATTTCTGCGAGTGCCATAATGTTTCATCTCCTTCCGCGTGAGCTTCGCTTCTGGACTTGAGTCTTTCCCTTGCTGCACGTGCGTCTTGCTTCTGAACCTATTACTTCTGGATCTGCAATTCAAACGAGCTGGTTCCAACCTCAACGTCCTGGCCGGAATCGGTGAGGCCATGCACCGCCAATTTGTACGTTCCGCTCTGGCGGTTCGATTCCGGAAAACCGATCGACCACGTATCTTCTGGTGAATCCTTCACCGGAATCGAAGCTTCGATCTTTCCTGCCGGGTTGTACAGATCGACCCTGTACGCCGGGTAATGATGCCCCGGAGGAACGATCACATTCAAGAGAAATCCCTGTCCGGCGTGAATGGTCAGAGGCGCAGCATTCGCACCATAGGTAAGCAGGTTCAGCGTCGCCGCCGGTAAGATTTGCGGCTTGTGCAGCGCTTTTCCGAGCTGAGGTAGAGTTACCAGATTCTGATATCCGATGACCACCAACAGCAACGCCATTACCGGCACAGCGAAGGCCGGGCGCAGCCAGGCGAACCATCCTGGGCTGGCCGACACCAAAACACGAGCGTTCTTACGAACTGGAACTGCCTCTATGTGCTCTTTCAAAATCTCTTTGCTGTGCTCCGCCAACGCCGATGCGGCTCGCACGTCAAAGGCACAGTCGGGACAGTCGAAGAAATGATCTTCGAACTCCTCGCGCAAGGCCGGATCGAGCTCTTCCAGCACATACTTCTCCGTCATTTTTTCTCGAACCACCACTTCGTGGTCCATGGCTTTATTCCCCCTCGAGTAAATTCAGCGCCCCATGACACCTACACGCTTTTTGCTGGGAGCGAACTCTGGGGAATTTTCTCCCATACGTTTCAGATAAGACGTTTTGAACGCTTGTTTGGCGCGGTACAACAGCACTCGCAAATACTCCCGGTCTACTCCAAACTCCCGGCAAACCTCATCCTTGTCGCGTTCCTCCAAAAATACCGCCCGCAACACCCGGCGGTCGCGATCGGAAAGGGTTTCAAGAATTTCGCGAACCATTTCTTCGTTTTCTTTGGCGAGCAAGGAGTCGACGAGATTCATTCCGGGCGCTGGAAACTTCTGTTCATCTTCTCCGTCGATGGGCGTCATCCGCCCGTCGGACCTGTATTGCTCGCTGAGAATGTTGCGGCACATCCCCAGAACGTAGGAACCTAGACGCTCTGGGTACTGAATATCGCCCGCATGCAGGGCCTTGAAGAAGCGCGCGAAGGTTTCCTGCCGTACATCTTCGACGATTTGCGGGAGACGCACGCGAGAGGACACCTTGATCCTGATGATGGCGGTGAAGTAAGCGCAGAAATGTTCCTGCGTGCGGAAATCGCCCGCCCGCAAACGGCTGACATAGGCGGCATCGAATGGCTGGAACTGCAAGTAACGGCCTCGCCGTTGAAGTGGCAGACAGTGTAGCACTGGAGAAGCAGTTCCGTTACCACTTTCCGGAACAGGCGCGGGCAGGCGCTTGAGCAGCGAATGGGTCCCGCGACGCACGACGGTGGGCGGGATGGGCCGAGCATTCAGCAATATCACACTCCGGGTGAGCGTTGACGCGTGCCTAAGGCGACCAGGTCGTCGTAAAAACGGCCGGAGTCACTTCCCCCATGGCTCCGGCCCGACGAGAGCCCGCCGGGCGATTCCCAACACCTGGCGCGCTTAGCCTTCGAAGGCACTATGTCCTTCGCTCACAGGGATAGTGTGTGAAAGAGAAAAATCGTTTCAGGAAAATTACAGAACTTGGTGCGTTTTGGGCTAGTCGCTCGAGGTAAAGGTTTTTCACCGGCCAACCGCGGCGAGTTACTGCGATTTTATCTGTTCCGAGGTGATATGAAACCCCGTGTTGGCCGCCGGAACTCCCGCGTAGATTGCAGTTTGCAGCAAAACCTCTTTCAGGTCACAGAGTTCCAGTTCATGCGCGAGTCCTGCACGAACGTGAAGAGTGAATTCCTCCCACCTCCCCAAAGCCGCGGTGATGGCCAAAACCAGCAGCCTTCGGCTTCGCGGATCAAGCCCTGGGCGTGTCCAAATGGATCCCCAGGCATAACGGGTAATTAACTCTTGAAACTCGCGCGTCAAATCAGTGGTCGTCGCAATGGCTTGGTCGACATGGGAGTCGCCGAGAATAGCGCGGCGAACTTCGAAACCTGAATTGAGCGCGTCCTCGGGGGGGCGTAAGAATTCGAATAGTGCGGCAGTAAAGGAACGTGGGCGTTCCAGGTTTGAGAGGTGAGCGGCGGGAAGATGGACTGCTCGAGCGCCCTGGATCTCGCGCGCCAAAATTTCGCCGTGGCCGGTCCACGGGGTAGAGACGTCGCGGTCTCCGATGATCACGAGCGTCGGCGCCTTTAGCGTTCGCAGCTGGGCCGTTAGGTCGGCATCGCGTAAAGCGGCGCAGCATCCTGCGTACCCGATGGGATCGGTCGCAACCAGCAGCCTCCGGATCGATTCGGCATATGCGTTCTTTTGCGCCAACGTCTCGGCGGAAAAGAATCTTTGCATCGCCATATCCACGATCGAGTTCATTCCGCTCTTGAGCACGCTTTCGATGCGGGTATTCCAGTTAGACGGCGGACCAAACTGTGGAGAGGTATTGGCCAGTATCAGGTGGGTTAGACGCTCAGGCGCATTCGCAGCGATCCACTGCCCGATCGCGCCACCGAGAGAAAGTCCGCAAAATGCGAACTGCGAACTTTTCAGCGAATCCGCCAGTCCGAGTACATCGCGACCCAGCATTTCGATCGAGTAATCGCCGCGAGGGGCATCGGAAGCGCCGTGGCCGCGCGTGTCGTAGCGAAGAACCTGGAAATAGCGCAGCAGGTCTGGAACCTGCGGTTCCCACATCGAATGGTCGGTTCCAATTGAATGCGAAAGGATAAGAAGAGGGCGACCGGGAGTCCCTTCCAGGCGGTAAAAACATCGTACACTCTGAATAGTGGCAAAGGGCAAGATCGTTGCTCCTATGGTTTTCGTTTCTGCGTTGCCGAAGTAGAAAGCAGCGCACGGCGGAATTCTTCCGCGCAACCGAGATATTTCTCCGGAACTTCCAAGTCCTGGAGTGTCGTGCGATCGAGCCGTTGCTTCACTTCCGGATTCTCAGCCAGCACTTCCGAGAGATGTCGGTTCTCCGCAACGCATTTCTTTGACGCTGTTTCGAGTATCTGGTGAGCCACGTCGCGACCCAGCTTCGATCCTAGTAACATCATGGCGCGTTCGGCGAAGATCACTCCGTTTGTCTTTTCGATGTTGGTGCGCATGTGTTTTGGGTTGACAAGAAGCCCCTCAGCAACCTCGGCCATCGAAGCTATCGCCACGCCGGTCGACTGTATGCTGGCGGAGATAATCGGCCATTCGGCTTGCCAGCCACCAACCGCGCGTTCGTGCTCCTGCACCATCGCCGAGAGATAAGATGAAACCAACCCCGGCAGGCGATGAGCAGCGGCGAGCGTCAGTGAACAGGCAATTGGGTTGCGCTTATGCGGCATCGTGGATGAACCGCCGCGCCCCTCACCGCCGGGTTCGGCTGCTTCGTCGACCTCGTTTTGCATCAGGAGGCTAATGTCGCGCGCCATCTTCCCCAAAGATCCGGTCAGGACGCCGCATGCACAAATCAGAGTGGCCCAGCGGTCGCGCTGGGTATGCCAAGGCGCCTCCGGAAGTTCGAGGTTAAGTTCTTTTGCGAGCGCCGCGGCCACAGTTTTTCCTTTGCTGCCAAGAAATGCCAGTGTGCCGCTGGCGCCGCCAAATTGAAGGATTGTCGCATCGTGGAAAGCTTTGCGCAAAGACTCTCCGCCGCGCCTGACCGAGGCTCGCCAGCCTGCCGCCTTCAATCCGAATGTCACAGGCGGGGCGGCCTGCAACAAGCTTCGGCCCAACATCACACTTTGCTTATGCTCGGCTGAAAGTTTGGCTAACGCATTCTCTAGTGCAGCAAGATCACTGCTCAAAATGGACGCCGCACGTTTGAGCAGCATGGACATCGCGCTGTCGGCGACATCCTGACTGGTTGCCCCCCAGTGAACAAAGCGAGCCGCATCGGCATCGCGTTTTCTAATCTGCTCGGTGAACGCCTTCACCATCGGGATGGCAGGGGTTCCAGCGCGGAGCGCTGCGCGAGTGAGCGCCGGCATGTCGAAGCGGTTCACTTTTGCAGAGGCAGCAATTGCTTCGGCCGCCTTCTTCGGGATAACGCCAGCTCGAGCTTCCGCGCGAGCGAGTGCGACTTCGAACTCCAGCATCGCGCCGAGTACCGATTCGTCGGAGAACAGCTTCGCCATCGGCTCGGTGGTTGCCAGGCTGTCAATCAGACGAACAGTCACCGCAGCTCCTGCGGAGTTATCAGTGACATTTTCGTTTCTGTCAACGGCTTCATGACTGAATGATTAGACACGAAAGGATCAGGTTTCGCCAGCACTGCGGACACGAAGCAGAGGAGGCACAGCTTCCAACGCCTGTGTAAGATGAAAATTCAGTGAATCTGCTCGAAAACATTCCGCTCGCCCCATTCACAACGCTGAGAGTCGGTGGAGAGGCAAAATATTTTGCAGAAGCAAAAGACGCTGCTCAGGTAGAGGAAGCAGCTTTATTTGCGCGATCCCGCGAGTTGCCGCTGTTTATTTTGGGCGGCGGCAGCAATCTCGTGATTGCGGACTCCGGTTGGCCGGGTTTGATTCTAAAGATTGCCATTGATGGCATCGAACAACAACCAGGGCGCGACGAAAATGGCAGGATGGTTTTTTCCGTCGGCGCAGGGGAGATCTGGGATAGGTTCGTTTCTCGATCGGTTGCTGCCCGCTGCGCCGGAATCGAGTGCCTCAGCGGTATCCCGGGAAGCGTTGGTGGAACTCCTGTACAGAATGTTGGCGCATACGGACAAGAAGTCGCCGACACCATCACATCCGTTTTGGTTTTTGACTTGCACGACAGCCAAGTTCGCGAATTGTGCAATCCGGCATGCCAGTTCGCTTACCGCTCCAGCATTTTCAATACCACAGAACGCGGTCGATTCATCGTTCTGAGGGTCAACTTTGCACTCAACCCCGGTGGCAAACCACATATCGAATATGCCGATCTAAGGCGGCATTTCGCCGGCCGTGAGACCACTCCAAATCTGGCGGAAACGCGAGAAGCTGTGCGCCATATCCGCGCGCTGAAAGGAATGCTGATCGTTCCGGGCGATCGCGATTGCTTGAGCGCCGGTTCGTTCTTCAAAAATCCTGTGCTCTCCGAATTACAGCACGAAGGATTGAGAAACCACGCCGCCGCGCGTGGACTATCAATTCCGACATATCCTGCGCTCGAAACGAAAAAGAAAGTTTCCGCCGCATGGTTAGTGGAGCATTCGGGTTTCGCTCGCGGTTACGGGCTCGGACGTGCGGGAATCTCGAGCAAGCATGCACTCGCCATTGTCAATCGCGGCGGAGCATCGGCGGCCGACATTCTCGCCTTGAAAGAACAAATTCAGCAGCGCGTAGACGAAATCTGGGGCGTGTATCTTGAGCCTGAGCCAGTAATGGTTGGATTCTAAATCCCACCTGCCTCGCATTTTCCGCAAGACCTTCCCATCCTTCCGTTCTTCCCAAGAAATTTCTGAACAAAAAGCGTCAGTATCCGGTCTTTATGGATGAGGTCGAACGATTGGCGATGGCGGAGGCAGTTCTGACCGAGACGCGACTTGTCGAGCGTAATGCTGACGAGGTGCTGGAAGATCTTGTTCGCCAGCATTCGCGGCTGGTCTATCGAGTCGCGTTCTTGGTGCTCCGAAGCCATCAGGAAGCGGAGGATGCCACGCAGGAAACCTTTCTGCGGGTGATGCGATATGGCCGAAAGCTCGCCTCAGTGGAGAATCCGAAGACGTGGTTGGTGCGAATTGCATGGCACGTCGCTCTCGATCGGAGCAAGAGACAAAGGGGGCGACGGGAGTCCTCTTTGGGTGATTCCGATACGCAGTTCGTTGAATTGGAGTCGTCCGAGCGGCCCGCGTACGAAGAGATTGAAAGATCTGAGGTGACGGCGCAGCTTAGACGATTGATTTCGGCGTTGCCGGAGAAACTACGTGCACCCTTAGTTCTTTCGGCCTTAAAGGAGATGTGTCCAGCGGAAGTTGCTGCGACGCTGGGAATCAATGAAGCGGCAGTGCGCTCGCGGGTGTTTCGCGCGCGCCAGATTTTGCGGCAGAAGCTGCTCCGATAAGAAGTGAGGACGATCATGAATCCTAGTAATTACGAATCCGCAGATCAGCGGGACCCTCAATCTGACGCGTTTGATCGTGAACTCGACGCCGAGCTCGCCAGTTGTGTGAATGTCAATCCGCGAACCGGCCTGGAAGACCGCATTATGGCCCGGATGGCAGCGGAACGAAAACGTGTTGACGTTGGGATGCTGTGGCGCTGGACCGCCGTGGCCTTCGCAGCTTTATCAGTGATGCTTGTGATCGCCATTTACCTGAAATCGTCGAACCCGCTGCGGAACGAGATTGCTGGGCCTGTGAGGCAGCAACTGGGAGTACCGCAAATTCTCTCGCCTTCGCCAGACGTATCGCGGGTTAGAGCAGCGAGTTCCGCAAAACCAAGTCCGCACCGGCATATCGTTGCAAGTCTTCCCAAACTGGAGCAGTTTCCATCGCCGCAACCGCTAAGCGAACAGGAGAAAGTACTGGCCGATTACGTCGCGCGTTTCCGTAACGAGGCAGTCCTGATTGCGCAAGTCAACACCGAAGAACTTATGCGCGAGCGGGCGCAAATGGCCGAGAGCTCCGGAGCGAATATGGATTCCACCGAACCTAGTCAGAAGGAAACTACAAATCGATAGGAGAAAATCATGTTGAAACGAGGCGCACTCCATCTACTGGGAATATCCGGCCTGGCAATCCTGCTTTCGACGAGCGCCATGGCCCAGGAGGGCAGTTCGTCGAATAAAGCTACAGCTCAAGCCAGTCAGTCCGATGACAAACCAAACCTGCAGCGCGAGAAGGATCACCCCTCAGCAGCTTATCAACTGAGGTTCACGCTTAGCGAAATCGAGGACAATAAGACGATCAACACACGCCAATATGCACTTAATGTGAGCACCTATCAACAGCCAGGCGAGATCAAGGACGGCACACGAGTTCCCGTCGAAATTAAGCAGGGTGAATTCCAATACTTGGACGTCGGGACAAGAATCTCCGCGCGACTCTTCGAAGATAAGTGGGGTCAAACCGGCGTTGTGGTCAACGTCGAGATGAGCAGTTTTGCCCTCGACGATCAGGACAAACGTGACACGCACCCGCTGATTCGGCAGGTGAGCATCGCTGCTATCACCCTGCTACAGTCGAATAAACCTCTTTTAATGGGCAGCGCGGACGACCCCAATTCGAAGCGGCGTTTTCAGCTTGAGATGACGGCGACGAAGTTGATGTAGGCGAGTGTGGACCTTCCGCACTATCGAAATGGAAACAAACTCGGCGCCGCCCCGGTTCGTGACCCGCTTGAAGAGTTGACCCCAGATATGGGGAGAGTGCAGCGATCCGGCCCCGACGGCGCCTCGGTTCATTCATCGGCAAGTCGTGCCGCCTCTTTAAAAATTGCGACAAAC
>DASXEG010000135.1:0-35565 GCA_036490235.1 Candidatus Sulfotelmatobacter sp.
GGCACCGACCCCACCGGGTTCTTCAACTGCGAGTTTTACGTCGGATTGAAGCCCTATAAGGACGCGACGTGGGGACAAGGGCCGATCCACAACAAGGCCGATCTGACCAAGGACCTGCAGAAAAAGGTCGAGTCATATCCCGGAGTGATTTTCAATTTCACGCAACCCGCCGAAGACGCCGTGGATGAGGCCCTCACGGGATTGAAGAGCGCACTGGCCGTGAAAATCTTTGGCCCAGACCTGCAGACGCTCGAAGACAAAGCGGTCGAGATCAAGCGCGTGCTTCAGCAGGTGCCCGGCTTCACCGAACTGACCGTCGTGCGCGAACTGGGACAGCCCAGCGTGCAGATCGATGTGAACCGCGAAAAAATCGCGCGTTACGGCATCAATGTCTCCGATGTCGAAGGCATCATCCAAGCCGCGGTGGGCGGGCAGGCGGCCACACAAGTCATCCAGGGCGAGCAGTTGTTTGACCTGGTGGTGCGCATGAAGCCCGAATACCGCTCCAGCGAGCACGCCATCGGTAATTTGCTGGTGCCCACTCCTTCCGGGCAGCAGGTTCCGATTTCCGAGCTGGCCACCATTCATCAGGGCAACGGCGCATCGTTCATCTATCGCGAGAACAATTCCCGCTACATCGGAGTGCAATTCAGCATTGAGGGGCGCGACCTGGCCCGCGCCGTGGGACAGGCGCAGAAGGCCGTCGAGTCGTCCGTCAAACTGCCGCAGGGCTATCGGCTTGACTGGGGCGGCGAATACAGCGAATATGTCGCCGCACGACAGCAGTTCGCAGTTATCGGCCCGCTTGCTGTTCTCCTGATCTTTATGATCCTGTTCGCGCTCTACGGCAATTTCAAGTTCCCGGTCACCGTGGTCATCGGCGTGGTGATGACCGAACCGGTCGGGGCACTCCTGGCGCTCAAGCTCACGCACACGACCTTCAGCGTCTCCTCCGTTCTCGGCCTCCTCGTCCTCATGGGCGTCTCGGCGGAGACCGCGATCATCGACGTCTCCTACATCAACAAGCTCCGTCTCGAAGGACTAAGCATCCGCAAAGCCACGCTGGAAGGTTCGATGATCCGCCTCCGGCCCATCATGATGACGGCTCTGGTTGCGTGTCTCGGCCTTCTGCCCGCGGCGCTTTCCACCGGCGTGGGCTCGGATTCACAGAAACCGTTTGCGATCGTCATTGTGGCGGGACTCATCTCGCGGTTATTCCTAGGCCGTATCGTGAGCCCAGTGCTCTACCAGATGGTGGCGCGCGATGGCGATGTGTTGCGGGTCTAGGCCAACAGCCGTCATAGGAAGGAACACTCACCGAATTTGTCGAGCTAGCTACTGACAGTCGCAGGTGATGGCCTCCAAATTTACGCTTTGGAGCCAAACAGCACAAGGTGTGGAGGCGTGCGGTAGTGGCCGAAATCTGCGTTGACGGGAAACTTTGAATGCTTGCCTCGCCTTCGGAAATCGCCGTATCGTGAAGGCATGTCGAGCCGCGAAGAATTGAACGCCCTAAAGAACATGCTTTCCCAAGCGGATCGCATTCTTGAGACTTCCCCAGCCCTGCCAGAAAACCGCACCGGGGCTTGCCGGGAACTGCTACAGAGCGCACTCGCCTTGACTGACGACCTAATCAAGCACTCGCCTACTCCCGCCGCGCTTATGGGCAGCAAGGGCGGCTCTACAACTGCTAAGCGACACGGCTCCGAACATTACCGCCAGCTGGCCGCACGGCGTAAGACTCACGGCGGAGGCAGACCGCCGAAAGAATCATAGTGGGATTATGACTTGTCTCAGTCGCTCTAAATATTCCTTGGAGTCTTTAACATCCTCGGGATTGATGGGGCTGCCTATTGTCCCGTCTTCGTAGTTGCGAACACATCCCTCTTGGAGTTGAATCAGTCTACTCAGCTTCAAAATCCGCACTGCATGCGGAGTTTGTTTGTCGAGCAATTCATCCGTTTCTTGCTTAAACCATTCTTCAAGCCCCGGTCTCATTTTTTCATCTCCAATCTGCTAATCTTTCCCCACAAAAGAAAGCCCGGCGCGAGGCCGGGGCATTTCGATTGGAACTGGACACTTCAATCGTAGCGCCCCATTGCGCCCAGCGCAAGAGCTACGATGGCCAAATCCGACTTCTGGCAGGACCTCGCAACAAGCTTTAAGGCTTCCTCTCGCTACGATTTTTCCGCTAATCGTCATTCCTACCTGAACAGTTCGACTGAACCAACATGGTCGTTAAATAGCACGTCTTCCGTAATAGCTGAGTTCGATGCTCTAGCCAGACGTGCTGCGAGCATGTTAGAGCCTTCTCCGATAGGCGATCTAGCTATCGCGTGGCTTGAGGCTCTCTGGTATGAAGCCACTCACGGCGCTGTGCGCTCGGCAAGTGAGGTGCTTGACCTATAGGAAAATCAAGAATTGATTTCGGACGACTGTCACAACTTGCAGCAGTCGTGTTCATCGACTGCGTGGCGCTCCTTTGGAAGACGGTCCGGTCAGCGTCGGCATGGGCATCCCTGGACTACGAGGCTCTACCCGGAGAATGTAAGTGAGCGCTGCGACGAATGAAAACTTGCGGCCCAAGGCAGGAAATTACATTACGTGGACTGGTCTTTACGTGGACTGGTCTTTCTCTTCGAACCCAACGCATTTCCTCCCCTCGGCTATCTATGAGTGGATCGAATCCAAAATATCTCAGGAGCGAGTCCCGCCAACTCAACCGCCGAGGGGGAGTTTTTATTTCTTGACTCAGCGCTACAAACAAACCTGCCCATTTGTTGCCTTTCGCACCAGGAGGCAGCAGTCCGAAATAGCGAATCGCGTGTCGGTACAGATCGGGCACGTGCGGCGCCAGCATACGGACAAACTCCGAAAGTAGGCGCCTTGTCGGGACCAGCCCCCCCGCCTTGGTGTCTTTCGTCACGAAGATAACCTCTCGGTCCGTAACCTCCAACAGGCGCCAGCTCGCTATCGGCGGGCGGCGGACATACCGGGCCGCGTATCGCAGGAAGTGTGACTTCGATTCGATTTTATGGAGGAAGATGATCCATCGCGGATGACGCTCGTTTTGGTACGCTTCCAACAGGAGCCTCTGAAGGTGGTGAGTACTGAGGTCTGATCGTAGTAAGCCGGGTTTGAGCGCGCTTCGGAGATGAGCGATTACTGCATAACGCCACATTCGCATCAGTGGGCCCTTCTCCAATCGCAGGTGCGGAATCCATTGGGCCGACGACTCTTGAAGTCCTCCCGCTGAAACGAGAATGTGAAGGTGACTATTGAATTTCAAGTCTCCTCCGAAGGTGTGCGGAACGACCATTACGAGGACGCTGACGCCATACTTTATTTTTATCCAATGCTGAATCACACTGGCACCCAGATCCGATAAGTCGTGTGTATAGGTCGGGACGTTCTTCGTCGGACTCGAAACGTGTGCCCAAATTGTGCCCAACGGGATGTGACAGGACGATTCCGAAGATCACCGAACGCAACGCCAAGCCCGGCAAAGCGCTGCAAAGTCAATGGAAATGGGGGTTTAGGAATGGCCGTAGAAGGTCTCAAAATCCGCCGGTACTTAGTACCTTGGGGGTTCGACTCCCCCTCCCGGCACCATTGACACCTAAGTAGTTTTCCCTTCAACACGGAAGTTCAGCGACCGCCGTATCCTACCGCCTTCCGACCGTTTGCCCCAGACTTGCTGTTATCCCCTACCGGGGATTCTCATGGCAAACCGCAAGGCAAGCATCTGGACGTATAAGAAGGTGGACGGCAAGTGGCGCTATTGCAAGCCGCTGATCGGTCGGAACAACAAGATCAAGCCGGAACCGGGAGTCAGCTACTACATCCGCTGGCGCGAAGGCGACAAGACCGTCTGGCGGAAGTGCAGCAGCGCGGCTGACGCGGCGGTTGCCGTGGAACGCCAAGAAGCCTACCTGACGGCGTTCGCGCATGGTCTGACGCCAGCACAGACGTTCAAGCATTCACCGACATACGTCCTGTTCTCCACGCATCTCGCGCCGTGGGTGGAAGAATACCGCCTGTCCCATCGCAAGGAATCGCACGCACTGATGCAATCCACGCTGAACGAGTTCCACGGTTGGTGCAAGAAAGACTACATCCCGAAGATCGGTCGCGTTGATCTGTTGCGCTACCGGGCGTGGTGCATTGAGACGCAGAAGAACAAACCACGGACGGCGGCGAACAAGATGCTGCGAGTCAACCAGTTCATCCGATCCGTCCTTGGATTGCCTGACGGCAAAGGTCCGGTGACCATCAAGGACGCCAAGTTCACGGAACTGGAACCAACCGTCTATACCGATGATGAACTAGTGGAGTTCTTCAAGCACTGCGACTCATGGCGAACAGCGATCTTCAAAACCTACCTGATGGCTGGTCTTCGGAAGGCTGAACTCGAGAACCTGACGTGGGAAGACGTGGACTTGAAAGCCGGGACGATCCGCGTGTCGTCCAAACCAGATTGGGAACCGAAGACGTGGGAAGAACGCACCATTGAGATTCCAGACGAACTGGTGAAGATTCTTACCGACCTACCACACCGTGGGAAGACGGTCTTCGCCAACAGCGCGGGGAACATCTACACACACTCGTGGGACGACGCCAAGGCGATTGGCGAGAAAGCGAAGATCGCTGACTGTCATCCGCACAAGTTCAGGTCAACATTCGCCACGCGAACATTGCAGCTTGCCGATTTGAAGACGGTGCAATCTCTGCTTGGACACCGGGACATCCAGAGCACGATGAGGTACTTGGCACGCGCTTCGTCCAAGAAGACGCGAGAGAAGGTTAACGCGGTCTGGGCTTAACCAGAAGCGTCGTAACCATCCGCCAGCATTTGCTTTTTCATAGCGTGCGCCTGCTCTAGCAACTTCGCTCGTTGGTCGGCGGGAAGATCAAGAAATACCTGCTGAGTTCGCAGCTTAGTGTACTGTTCCATGAAATTCGATTTTATGATTGGATGTCTCACACCTCGAACAATACACGTACCGCGTTGCTTCTCCCTCGTGCGCAACTCAAAGCCTATCCCCGGAATTTGAAAAGTGCAGGTCGCAGTCCCGTCACCCTCTGTGTTTTCCTCAATCCCCGGTAGATTTGTCATTGCAGTCGGATGTTCATCCACGTTGTACGTGGACTCGCAGACTCATGTCCGTGGGAAGGCGTTTGTCCTTGCGTGCCGCATTTCCTAGGTATGCTGACCTGCGACGGCGATTCCATAGTCTCCGACATGCGAATCCTTACCAAGAGCCGGTGATTCTGAATTTCAGTTTGCCGTTGGGGGCACGAATCGTCAACTCGTTGCCCTTCCGCTCTGCGTCGTAGCGTCCAAGATTGGCGGTGACGCAAGTAGTCTGCCGACCCAACGTACTGCATGTCGTCGCGTCGGGCGACATCTTCTCAGGAGCGGTCGGCTCGATTTTCGCGCAGTTCTTGTCACTCGACCTGTCGCCACATATCAAAGACGCATGTGAGCCATCAGGGAGAATTACCTTGGCGAATACAGTGATAAAGGGTGCCGAACCGAGTGTAACCATCGCGCTCGTTTCGACGACTTCGACGTGCATCTTCTCGCCCGCTTCTGCACTTCCTAAGAACAGAGCCAGAACAACAACGCCGACCGCTATTCTTGTATCTGCCATTCGTCACTCCTTCTGGTCGCTCGTGAAAGTCACTGTGCCGACAGTGACATTTGGTTGTGGGGTAGCATCTCCCACGCTGATGACGTTCGCCTTCCTCTCGCGAAAATCATTCGCTTCTATCTCTTCTTGGTTAGCGTATCCCGCCAACGCTTCCCGAATCTTCTCGGCGGGGATGACCATTGCGATGCCCATGTTTATGTGTATTTTGTCTTTTCCGTCGTCGGCTGTCGCATCGGGCAGGATGTCATCACCGAAGTGGCCGTGAACTAAACCAAGCAACTTGAACCTCCCGGCTGACGATGAATCGTATGCGCCTGCCATCCAGCCATAATTCGGGGGGCGAGTTGTCTTCGCTATCCGAACGTCTATAAAGACCGGAGACCCGCTCAGTCCACCGATTGACCGCGATTCGACGAGGTAGACATCCATCGGACGACCGTCGCGACTCGTGACAGGTTCTTCCCTCAACGCTGCGACGGTGCCGACGCGAACCGATTGGAAGGTTTCTTTGCTGTCCAGCGTGAGGATGGAATAGTCCGGCGAAGCAGATTTCGTCACCGAGTTCGACCTTCCGGTCACCCGTTTCAACCGTGTCCAACTTGTCGCCGATGACACAGTGTTCCAACGGCCACGTTGCGTGGTCGTAACCCCCAATACCGATTTTTAGGACAGCGACATCGACGTTCTCGTCCGGGTGAGTTCTCCAACAGGTCAGCGGCGTATCTACCGACTCCTGACTACCGCCCTTCGTGTTCATCCTGACCCAGACGCGACTGTCTGCGCCGTCCGTTCGTACCTTGGCAATGACGTGAGCGGCAGTGACGAGATACGCAGGACGGTACTCCTTGATGTCTTCTGGTCCGGCGCGGGAGACCCAGAATGCGGAACCTGCGAAGTGAAAGTCCCCGACTTGGCCTTTGTATCCGAGAAAGGCGACGCATTTGAGAAGGTCAGGCGGAAAATATGCCACTCTATCCTCCGGCGGCGGACTATGGAGACTAAGACTGCCAGTGTATCAATGACTGCTGTGACTGCTTTGCTCATCCCCGTTTTTTCCCTGATATGAGTGCAGACAGTCTGTTCGCCAGGGCTTCGAGTCCCGGTCTGACGATCTGCTCGCGACTCAATCGCAGTAACTCAATAAGGAAGCCGATGAGGTCAACGAGGCACCAGTTGACATCTGGGAGAGGGGAACCTGTAGTCGGCTCCACAAATCGAGTATCGCCGCCTGAGACATCTGTGTCGTGATATTGCAGAAGGCAGGCTGCGTTCGGATGCGAGTATTCACTGAGCAGCCCGTAATCGTCCTTGCCTTCGGTGCCATAGACCCGTTCCAGATACGCCTCGTAGGACTTCAACACGCGCTTCAACCGAACTGGGTCTGGGAGAGACGCTGCCGTCGGGGTCGCGCCGTACTTTTGTCCGTGTTCCTTAAACCATTTGCCGCCAATGACGACCTCGTCTAGTATCTCGCGTGCGGCCTTCCAATCATGACTCACGACCTGTCCTTTAAGATTCTCGGCGACAAAGCAGACTTGTGCAGTCCACTCGAAAACATGTCGTGCTACCACAAAAGTCGGAGGCAGGTTTCCGATCCTTGCAACTTCTCTCAGCCCACGCAAGACTGCTCTGACATGCGCGATGACCGAGTAGACGTAAAAGTTGATGCCCCACGCGGTGAGGGCCTCTGATCGGGCCTCTCCAGACAAATTGGTGACGTCGGGCTGCGCCAGCGTCGGCAGCGTGATGCCGTCGAGGGCGTCACTGACGAGAATGAGTGTATTCAAGCCCTGCATCCGTGCATTATAGATTCGACTGCGCTCCTTCGACAGCAGAGCTGCGATCACGATCCGCAGGACCATCACCACGATTTGCTTCCGGTGTCGTGAGAAACCGACTAGGCAGTTCATGTACTTCGGGAGTAAGCTTTTTGCCAAGACAGTGCGATGACAAACGCTGATTTGCTAGATTCAGCAGTTCCGGCAGAGACTGCGCTGGTTCACGAAGGCGGAAGCGCCGGGTCTGCCAGCTCTGATGAAATGACTATGCAAGGTCTGTTCATTTGTGAAGCAGTCGCTTCTGAAAAAGAACCCTTCATCGAATTCTGGGCTGGTCAATACAGATATGAACTTGAACATCTGTACGAGACGAACATTTCGATCAAGCCGTTCACCGATGATGCAATCGGGAACCTTTACGAGTGGAAAAACGGGCGCAAGCTCTCCGAGAAGAAGAAACAGTCAGTCGAGGGAAATTACATTGCGCACAAGGAACACGACTTAGTTAAGCGAGCTGCCGAGTTTGTGCCGACTGGCAGCCCTGCCGATACAGCAAATCTGGCTAAGGAATTCCTTAGTCATTTCTCAAAAGGCGGTGCGATCTGGCGGATATTCTGGCTTCACTGCTGCAATCAGAGATTTCCGATCTACGATCAACACGTCCATCGGGCGATGGTGTTCATTGAGGAAGGGCGAATCGAGGAATTGGATGACTTCTCGGATGAGAAGATTGAGTTGTATTTGACGAAATACCTAGAATTCCATGCTCGATTTCCCGGCGACCAGCGAAAGGTCGACAAGGCTCTGGTCACATTCGGTCGATTCTTGAAGGAATGGTCGGCGATAGCGGCGGCTTCGTTGAAAGCATAATGCGATCCGCATTTCGAAGAATGCTAGTATTGGAATAAGTTGTGCCTTCGCTGGTAGACCCCTTTTGAACCACGAGCGGCAGGGCGTTCAAAACCTCGCAGTCACGCCGCGATGTACCTCGCTTCCCAGCGCATGTTTTGGTCATCCCAAACAATGTCCGTGCGCTGAATCCGCAGGCTGTCCCTGTTCCACAGCAGGACATGAATCTCATTCGGGTCGAAGTGCTCTACCACAGCGATACCCCGACCGAGGATCGCCACGCGGTCGCCACGCTTGATGCGACGATTTTCTTGACGGACTGCATACCAACTTTTGCACCGCTGCACGAGTAGGTCGAGTGCCGTTGGTTCATAGCCAGAATCCTTTACCCAAAGCGGCATATTTCCTTTTCTGCCTATCAGGTGGATGTCGCAGCCGAATGTCTCCAACGTCTTGAGGCGTGGTTCCAGCATGCTCATGCTGACAGGCAACATCTCCAACGGCACGAAGAAGTTCTTGGGGCAGGCGTATTGGGCACGCCATCCTAGCTCATGCTCCACGACAATGCCCCAGAGATAGACTTCGCCGTGTATGCCGAACCCGGCGTAGCCAGCCGTTCGAAGATCCGCGTGGCTCTTCGCTGCGTAGACGCCGCATGTGCAGTTCATCTGCGGCGCGTCGTGGACATGATGCGTTGTCCTGCTGACGGATGCCCTGCATGCCGCCGCTAGCGGCTGACCCGGACGCCACGGCTCCCCGGATAGCGATCTCAACCCGTTAGCGTCCAACTGCCACGCACGATAGGCGACGATTGGCGAAATGTAATCCGGCACTCTCATCGATTGGCTGGCACCTGTTCAGGCTCCGGTTCTGGCTGAGCTGCTGGCTCTGGCTCAGACTCAGGCTGCGTCTGCGGATCACTCACTGGAAGTTCCAGCGGTTCTACCACAATCGTCCGAAGGGGCTCACCGATTTGCATATTGAGTTTCTCCGTCAAGTTCAGAATTTCCCTTTGGTGGATGACAGACTGCATCGGCGTGCGCGGCAGAGCCTTGCTTCGTGAACACGCCGTCACAGATCAAACACTGCCGCATGTCCTGACTGAGCGCGACGAAAATCTTGCCGATCACTTCGTCGTTTCGCGACTGTTGCATAGGGACTGCTCTGCCTCCAGTGGTCATCGTCTGTTTGGAAATCCTGAGAGACCCAAGTAAGGACGATCCTTCTTCCGCTTGCCCGACACCCAGAGCAGCCGCTTACGGAAATGCGAATAGGCTAGTCTCATCATCTTGAGGTCGCCGCCACGATCTCGCCACTCGTCCATGAACGTTGCTACTAGCCGATTCTCGGCAGTCTCAAGCTCCCGCATGAGGGCGAAGGTGCGGTTCTCCTCATCGTCCCACTGGCTCTCACGCTCGACGAATACGAACTGTGCCTCCCTCATCTCGATCTCGCTCATATGTTCTCCCCTGAGTTCATTTGGTGACAAACGTATAAGTTCGTCACCAGCGTGCCTCGGCTGGACTCGACTGCGGAACGACAGCTAAATCAGCAACTTGAGTTGGCGGTCGCAAAGAGCCTTCGTCACCAGCACTCGCCCGGTTAACCAGTTTGCAAACTAGACTGCGGGAAACGCCCCACTTCTTGGCTACAGCCGTGAGGGTCATCCCGCCAATGCGGTCGCGGACGATGGCTGCGCGATCCAAGTTCATCGGAGCACGCCCGATCCGCACACCGTCCAGCTTCGCTCTGCGCATCCCTGCCAAGACCCGCTCGCGGATTAAGTCCGATTCGAGTTCTGCGATTGAGCCAATGAGCGTCAAGAACAGTCTCCCCATTGGACCGCTCGTGTCCACGTTTTCTCGCCGAGAGATGAAGACGACACCAAGACTGTCGAACTCGTCCATCACTTGAAGGAAGTGCTTCACACTTCGTGCGACTCGGTCGAACGCTGCGACGAGCACCACAGAGAACTTCTTCTTCCGTGCATCCGCGATGAGTGCGTCGAGACCGGGGCGTCTCGCTCTTTTCCCTGAGATTCCGCTGTCTCGATACTCTTGCACGACCTCCAAGCCACGCTGTGCCGCAAGCTCGCGCAGATCGTAGAGCTGCGACTCGACATGCTGGTCGGCGGTGCTGACTCGAACATAGATAGCTGCTGATTTCACTGCGCAGAGTCCTCCCTTGATCTTTAACTGTTGGATTGAGCCGGACTGTGGTTGTCTTCGTCAGCGCGTCGGCGCAGCCGATCCGCAGCCGCAAGGCAGATCGTTAATTCGGGAGCGAAAATGTTCAAGCGTGCCCCGACCTCATCGTCCAGCAGCTCTCCGATTTCGCAGTCGTTCAGCTTGCTCAGGCGCTTTGTCAGCTCACCTGAAATCAGTAAGGCGGCTGCGAAACGTTCCACCGGGTTGGTTGAGCACAATCGCTTTCGCTGCTGCTGAATTAGTTGGCGGATCGTCAGGTTCAGTCCCTCTAGTCTTGGTATACGGGCGTTTTGGAAAAATCGTCCAGAAAGCAGAGTGCTTGTTACCGAAGATTTCCCGCAAAACCAGACAAATTTTCCATCTGCTTCGTATACCTACCCATGGGGAACAAAGTGCAACGCGATCAGGTTCGCATGACCGCTGAGTCGTCCGCGATGAAGGAGACCATCGAATGCCCGCTTTGCTCTGGTACAGGCGAACTCACACGCGCAGAAATTCTGGATCGCCTAGGAGTCAAGGACTTTGCCCGCGTCGCGCAACTCAGCGCGGAGGAAGCATTCCGCCTGCTCCAGAACAGGCACGATCACGAGCACCAGCAGGTGTGGTCTCGCTTCGAGACCGAACTAGCGAAGAGAACCACTGAGATCAGAGAGCGCCACAAGGATGAACTGCGTTCGGCTCAATCCAACAGGGACGACCTCACCCGTCGGGTCGAAGCTTGCTTGAGAGAAGTCGCGGAACTTAGAGAGCGGAACCAGCAACTCGAAGGCGAAATGTCCAAGGCGGCTCGACGGGGAAAACTGGAGGAAATCAGTTTCGAGGAAGAAGCGCGGGCGTGGGCAGGCATCGTAGTCAGCGAGAAGCTCCCTCGGAACGGAGATTTTATCTTAGCTTTCCGCGATCCCAGCGGCGTTCCGATGGAGCCGTGCATTCTCGTTGACAACAAGGACAAGGCGACTGTCAGCGAGAGCGACATCAAAAAACTGATCCGTGACGTCAAGGAACGTCGCAGTATGGTCGGAGTGATTGTGGCAAGGGAAGAGAGCCAGCTCCGTCAGCTTGACCGGGAACGACGCTGGGGTCAGGAGGACGGCATTGCGACCGGAGTGATTCCGCAAGTCTCGATTGCTGCACCGCCGATGGTGATGGCTTCTTTTGATCTCCGGAAGGAGGTCAAGCCACAAGCAATCCCGCCATCGCCGGAAGTGGTTGCTCCCACAAAAGAATCCTTTCAACACCCAGACGCTCAGCGACGTTTTCGTCTTATTGGCAGTGCGGAGGAACTGGAACGCGCTTTGGACTATCCTTGGGAGAAGTGGACAGTCTTTCTCCATCCAGCGCAAAGAGAACTGGTAGAACGTGATTTCAACGGCCCCGCACGGGTTGCGGGATCAGCGGGAACAGGCAAGACAATAGTGGCAGTCCATCGCGCTGTGTTTCTGGCAAAGAAGTATCCAGATTCTCGGTTGCTCTTGACGACGTTTTCCGAGCCGCTTTCAAATGCTTTAGGCACAAAGCTACGCCACCTGATTGGAAATCAGCCCCGGTTGGGGGAACGAATCGAAGTACATTCACTTAACACTGTTGGAAAACGACTGTATGAAACGAATATCGGAAAGCCTCGTTTTGCGACGTCAGATACGGTTTGGGAACTGCTCTCGAACGCCGCGAAAGGCACGCCCGATAGCCGTTTCTCCCTGCAATTTCTGATGTCCGAGTGGGAGCAAGTTGTGGACGCGTGGCAGCTTGCGTCGTGGGAATCCTATCGAGACGTTGTGCGGCTGGGCCGGAGGACCCGCCTCAAAGAACCTCAACGTGCAATCGCGTGGTCAATATTTGAAAAACTTAATATGGCTCTGAAGGCAAAGAAACTGATTACGCCGTCTGAAATGTTCAGCGAGTTGGCGACCTTCTATTCCACGCATGTTTCAAGACCCTTTGAATTCATTGTCGTGGACGAAGCTCAGGATGTGAGCATTGCTCAACTCCGATTCCTGGCTGCTGTGGGAAAGGACAGCCGCAACAGTCTCTTTTTCGCTGGTGACTTGGGGCAGCGGATATTCCAACAGCCATTCTCGTGGAAGGCGCTAGGCGTTGATGTGCGTGGGCGAGCCATGACGCTGAGGATTAACTACCGAACCTCACACCAGATCAGGTTGAAAGCCGACAGGCTCTTGGGACCGGAGATGGCGGACGTGGACGGAATCATCGAGAAGCGAAAGTCCACGGTTTCTGTCTTCAACGGACCCCCGCCGACGATTCGGACTCTCGATTCCATTGAGGCTGAGTCAAAGATCGTAAGCGAGTGGATTAAGGCAAGAGTGCAGGAAGGCTTGCTACCGCACGAAATAGCTATCTTCGTCCGTTCATCTTCGGAACTTGATCGAGCCCGGGCAGCTGCCGAACGAGCTGCGGTGCCATTCAAGATTCTCGATAACAGAGTTGAGACTGTGCACGGTAAGGCTTCGATAACCAGCATGGACCTCGCTAAGGGTCTCGAATTTCGTGCCGTGGCTGTGATGGCTTGCGACGATGAAATTATTCCCCTGCAACGGCGGATAGAGACTGTAGCTGATGACTCGGATTTGGAAGAGGTATACAACACAGAAAGGCAGCTTCTCTATGTTGCCTGCACCCGTGCCCGAGATCATCTACTGGTGACGAGTGTGGCTCCAGCGTCAGAGTTCTTGGATGACTTCGAGAAATGATAGAGGGCTGGATGCACATCATTATCCAGCCCCGCTCTGTTCCAAGTCCCACCACAGTCCAGCGAGCGCGAGTGTGAGTCCGCTGGCGGCTCGGTCGCGATGAGAGACTGGCGAAAATCGTCCAAGGTCATGTTGCGGTTACGCCTTATCGGGAAGTGATGCAGCATCTTCCTTTTGTGCGGTGTTGGCGCGAGGAAGTGGAATTGTGACCTCGACTGCTGGGATTTCGCGTTCACCGTGCATGTCGCGGACAGCGTAGCAGACTGGATTGTCTCGAAGGAGCGTCTCTCCCCCAATGACGGTGGATGGGATGATGCAGAGGATGTCTCCCTCCGGTACGATGAATTTCTTCTTTGTCCATTGGGCTTCGAGTTGAGGTGTCGGGTCGTCCATGTCGAGAATCCAAACTTGCCTAGCCCCCTTCCCTATGAGCACCGCAGTGTTGAGAACCAGTCCGCGACATGTCTTCGTCCCGCCGCCCAGATGCAGCCTGAACTCGACGAGCGTACCGCGTGGAAAAGAGAGCTGCGTCTCGTCAATCATCGCGCCTCCTCAAAACCGAATTCGACTCCGTCCAGCAGATTGAGTCCCATCTCGCCGATGACCTCGACGAAATGTTTCGCCTCGTTGCTCGGGATTCTGATTCGCTCATCGAGCCGGACCTGCTTGTCGCCGCTCAACTTGATATAGTCGTCGTCCGCGATGCCGCTGTTGTGAATCAAGATGTGCCGACGCTGAAGCATCTTCGTGATGAACGGAAGTTCCAGTTGTCTCACCGCTCTCGGCGGAATCTTCGCGTTGCCGTTCCAAGTGATGACACCGATGTCGAACCACCGCCGCAGCGAGTCGTCCGCCTGCAACGGGGTCTGGAAGTTCAACTCCTCCAACTGCTGCCTCCGACTACGCGTCATCGGGAAGGTGAGTAGCCTCCGACGGAGATGCTTCGCCAGAGTTTCAAATTCCGTGACCGACTTGACGGTGAGGTCGTCCCAGACTTCACCCCGTGCGTTCCTGTCGGTGACGTTTTTGTCAGTCTGATCCCAGCGGTTGAGCATCCGAGTCATTGCGTCGTCGAATGCAGGTCTCGCGTTCGTACGACCGCAACGTGGGCAGTATCCATATATCCCGAGAATGTCAGTCTCGATGTCGCAGCCATCCGTCTGGCACCTAAAGTGAGTCTGCTGCTTCTCCTCTGCGTAGTGCCACGCTGGAGTTGCGTCCGTGACATCAGCGAGGTCGAGCGACGTATTCTTGCCTGTCAGCGTCGCTCGTGCGAAGGCGTCGTAACTCGCAGCGATGTAGAGTCGCTGTGCCTTCGAGATGAAGGTGAGGCTCGGCGCTGGCTGCGCGCAATACGGACAAACACTCGTGTGAAAGATGTGAGTCGTCCTGAAGTACCGTTCGCATGCGGGGCAATTCCTTCCCCACATTCCTTGCTCGTCGGATTGGACGTAAGCGACGACTGAAGGCTGCGGATAGACCGCCGTTTGTCCGTAGCCGACCGCCGGAATGGTATCGAGAAGGCGCAAACCGTCCATGCTGACGGCGACCATATAGAGCGCCCGCATGTCGCCAGAAATCTGGAAGGCGAGTCGTCCGTCAGACTGGTGAAGATATTCGAGCTTGCCGCCTGCCGCCCGGATTGCGTCCTTGAACTCAGCCATACTCCGCGTAATTCTATCCGCTTCCTTGCGGCACTTGCTTCGTCGGATGACGCCTATCAATCTCCTCCATTATCCGCTCTGCCCACCGGACAGCATCAATGGCACTGACCGTCGCAGGAATTCGTGCCCCACTGTCGTACTGGGCAAGTCTCCGAGCCGCTAAAATGCTGGCGGCGATCAGCAGCACGCGCTAGCGACCTTCGTCCATGGTGGGTCTGGTTGCCGATGATCGACCTCACGACGTGGATGGCGTGAGGTCCCAAAAGGACAGTCTAGCATTTTCGTCTTTTGTTCGCCAAGCATGGGGACCACGAGGACTGCGGCGCAACAGATGTCGATCTGGAAGAGGTTCACCGATCCGAATGCGATCTAGAATGCGCCAGCTAGGCTGGTCACAAAGGCTGCCTGTAGGTCTGGAACGCCTGAGCCTACCGGAATCTCTTCGCTGGATTTCCCTACCGTTTCCTACCGTTTTTGCAGCCGGATGGGTGTCAGATCGGACGTAACGGAGGCACGAAAAGGCTCAAGTTACGCAAAACACTGCAACTTACTGATACCGTTGGGGGCTGAAAACGGATTCAAGAAAATCCCCCTCCCGGCACCAGCCTAAGGGCAATGGATCTTCCGTTTTTCAAACTCGGTGGTCCCATCAACTAGCATGAAGCGAAGTTTTCGGCCGGTTAGCCCTGAAACGTAAGCAAGGCTGCGCTGGCGGTGGGCATTCCGAACACGACACTGCCGTTCTGCGCCAGGATCTTTTCCTCTTGCAAGGGAGACCAGTTTCCGTTGGATCCGACAGTCGCGCCGCCCAGAGTTACGTCCGTAGTGTCGTCGATGCGAGGGGAGTAAAGTCGAAGCACGCTCGCATACTTTCCATGGGCGTTTATGGTGAGTTGAACCGTTCGATCCAGATTCTTGTTGAAGATTGCTGCTTTGATGTTACCGACGCTGCCGCGTAGCCCGTAAGCGGTGAGCAGTGGCGCCAGTTCCAGACCGTCAAGCTGCGCCTCAATCAATTGTCCTGCGCCGGCTTCGGCAAAAAGCAACATACCGTAATAAAGTGGGCGCGCAAGAAATCCGTGTGCAGGAGTGCCGGCGATTGGCGTGTACCATCCATAGCCGCCGCTATGAAAGTTGATTCCAGCACCTCCCTGCGTAGCGAGTTGATACATCAGGTCCGCGCCCCAAAGAGCTGATGCGAAGGTGTCACTGACGCCAGGCTTACCTGCCGAGTAACACGAGTTGGTTTCCGCCAGGCGAAAAGGCAGGCCGGTTTCCTGCGCGGTCTTCTTCATGCCTTCGAACTCTTCCTGCAGTTTTGGATTGGGCCGCAATAATTTCTCGATCGTCATTGAGGGATCAGTGGGCGGGCCTTCGGCGTAGTAGTGCTGGGAAAGGAAAGTCACTTCGTTCTTAAATTTGCGCGCGAACGGAACGAGCCAGGAGGTGTTGAAGGCCGTATCCGGCCCGGCGAAGGGCGCGTTCGGGACGCGCGCACGGATTGCATCGTAGAATCGTTGCCATTCCACCGCGAACTGAGGAAATTCGTAATCCGATTTGCGGATTCCGTTGCGATAGAAAAGGTCGGGCTCGTTGCAAAGTTGAAACGCGATCAGCTTGGGACCGATTACGTCCATCACATAGGCCGCTTCGGCTGCGGCCTCTTCTATGGTGCCGGTCCCCATGTTCAGACCGTAGATCAGTTTCCAGCCTGAGGCGTCGATGAAATCCCGCAGGTTGCGAATTGCTTGCGGGGTTTTGTTTACGAGAGGCGGCACTTTGTGACCGGGATCGGGAGCTGCAACGAAGTCGGGGGAAACGGTGGCGCTATTGTCGGAATTCGGCTTCCAATAGCAGTATTCGCTGGTGTTGCCACCGATGCGCAAGACTCCGGAATTCCCGAGGCGATTGACTAACGCAATCAAGCCGGTGTTTTCGCCGGAAAAGAAATTCGGATTGGCGAGCTGTGCGGATTCGTAACTGAGTCCGGTGAAATCATTTTCGATTTTGTTGCCTAACCGGTCTGGGTGAAGCGTGAGGCGAAGCGATGATGGTCCTGGCTGCGCCTGTGAGCTGGCAAGTGGCAAACGAGCAGAAGCGCAAGCGGCGGCGGCAAGACGGAGGAAGGTTCGACGGTCGATTGTCATTGATCCTCTCCGCGGAATGGCTGCCGTCACGCCTGCTTGTTCTGCATTAGTGTCCCTTCACAAACTGCCACACGAGTTTATCGAATGCCGGATCGCTCAAGCGCCGGAAAAGAAAGTATTCGTTGATGGGACGGTCGTCCTGAAGAGGAGGCATGGCTGCGTCCAGCTGGATGATGGAACTCACCGGGATTTCGTGGTCGAGCATCAGGTCGAATTGGGCGGCGGGAGTTGAGGCTGGGCCCCATTCCATCATGTTCTGCACAGCTCCGGCAGGCATACGTGCCACGAGATCAGATGCGGAGCGATCTGGGATGGGACTCATGCTCGCGAGATAATGAATGCCCCATCCCTCCACTGAGCTGAAAGCCCGAACGTAAGGAAACGACTCAGAAATCGCACGCGCGACCGAAGCCGTGATGGCCTGATCGCCGCCGGGGAACCATTCCTGCAGAATGCCTCCAGGGCGAAGATGGTGCTTGGCAATCGCATAAAACTCCTTCGAATAAAGCAGGCTCGAACCTGCGGCCTCGAGCGGCGGAGGAGGGTCGGTGGTGATGACGTCGAACTGGCCGGAGGAACGCTCAAGATAAGCGCGGCCGTCATCGACAATAATGTGGGCGCGTGGAGTTTGAAGAAGAGTTTTGGCTTCGGGATGAAAGAAGGTCACGGCTAGGGGGACGCTGGGAACAAGTTCGACGGCGGTCGCGTCGATTCCCCACGAGAGCATCGCAAGTTCACTCGTGCCCATTCCAAAACAAATGACGAGAGCCTTCTGCGGCGGACGCGAAAGAAAGGCGAGTGGAAGATGCGCCATCATTTTAGTGACAGGGGTCAACTGGGTCATTCCGACACCATTGACCAGCAACCGTTTCGCTCTACCCGAACCGGTGGCGATGACTGTAGCAGTGCTATCGCGGCGCACCCAGCGCGTTTGGAATTGCTCCTCATAACCTTTTGCCCAGAGGGTACAGGCGATGGAAACGATTACCAAACCGACCGAGAAAGCGGAGGCAGCGCGAGGATTCCAGAACGAAAGGGAAGAAACGCGACGCACGCGAAGACCCGCGACGAGCCAGGGCAGCGCGAAGAGACAGAGGGCAAAACGCTCGCCGATCAGCGGAAGAAGGATGAATCCCGCGAGTAATGGACCTAACATGCACCCAGCAATATTGACGGCGTATGCGGTGCCGGCACGATCCGGGTCGCCCTCCGAATAGCGATCGAGAACCATTGGAGTGATGAATCCAGCGGCGAAGGCAAACGGAGCGATGCCTAATAAGGCTCGCAGAACACCGGGCATTGGTATTCGCGGATCGGCCGTGAGAAAGGCAAAGAGGACAGAGATCCCAAACAGTATCCAGAGCCCGCCGTCGTCGAGAGTATCGGGGCGCGGTTTGCGACGGTAGATCGCCGATCCGAGATACGTGCTCGCCAGATAGATGGCCAGAATGGCTGCGAATGCATAGACGACGGTGCCGAGAGAGGGAGTATAAATCCGTACCCAAACTACTTCCGCGCCCATGCTGGTGAGACCCGTGCCGAATAATAGCCAGAGGAGTCTTCGATCATCAGCGTGCGATACAGCGGTGGGCGCCGCTGGCGGCTGGTCCGCAACTGGCTTGGCGATTCCCAGCTTTAGGGACAGGCAGAACGCGCAGGTCGCAAGCAAAACGTTAAAACCGGCGCCAACGAGCAGAGTGCGATGGAATCCTAGAAACTCGATCAGTACGAGCGGAACGGTTGCGCCGGCGACTGCTCCGAACACGTTGGCGAGATATAGATAGCTGAAGGAACGCTGCGAATCGATGCCGGGCATTTGCCGGATCGCGGCCATGGCGAAGGGGAAGGTTGCTCCCATGCATGCGCACCAGGGAACGAGGACTATCGCGATCCAAACTCCGGCAGGAAAAAAGTAAGCCCATGAGGAAAACGACATGCCGTAAACGAGCTTGAGAAGGATTTCACGGCCCCATAGAAACTGAAGAGGAACCACGGTTGCGGAGACGCCGATCAGCAATTCTGTGAGCGCATAAAGCCGCAGAACCGGGAAACCGAGGTGGTCGCCATACTTTCGAACAATGTAGCCAGCTGCGTACGACCCGAGACCCAGCCCGATCATGAACGCCGATAGGACTAGTGACACGATGGGAGTGGTGACTCCAAATTGCGCCATCGCCGAGCGCAGCCAGATGACTTCATAAAGAATGCTGCAGAATCCCGAGACGACAAACAGACCGAAGTACCATTTCATGCGGGTTCACCGTTGTGGATTGGATCGCGGCGAAGAGACGAGATAGGCAGGCATCCGTGCGTGAAGAGATCAAGCACGGCGCAGCGGACGCGGCCGAGGTTCAACTCGATCATCTTTATATTTATGGAGAATCGGAAAGCGGATTGTAGCATCGGCGGTTCAGGCTTCAGCCTGTGAATTTCTCGGTGTAGTAGACTCTGCAACCATGAAACGCCGCTGGCTGCACTTAATACTTGGATTCGTTGCACTGCTGATGCTGGCGGATTTTGTGCTTCGCGGAATCGTTCCGGCGTTTGAGGGCGGCAAGAATGATTTTTCGGAGATTTATGTTGGTGCGTGGATGTGGCGGCATGGGCAGAATTTTTATGATGCGCCGCTGGCGCACGCAGTGGGAGATCGGATCGCCGCTACCAGAGTGAACATTGTTCTTATCTATCCGCCGACGGCGCTGGTTCTGGTTGCTCCGTTTACGTTTCTGCCTTGGATTTGGGCGAATGTGTTGTGGCTGATTCTGGGACTGGCTGGCATTGCGGCCACGATTGCGCTGCTGATCCGGATAGCGGGATTGCAGTTCTCGGACGATCGGGCTTTGCTGCTTGGAACTTTTGTCTTGGCTTTTGATCCGCTGCACCAGGCATTTCATCTGGGTAACCTTGCCTTGTTCGTCGTGCCGTTGTGCTTTCTGGGGATTTATTTTGCGGAAGATGGAAGCGATTTCTGGTGCGGCCTTGCGCTTGGCGGTGCGACAGCGCTCAAGCCGCAGCTGGGCATATGGGCGCTGGGGTTTTACTTGTTGCAATTCAGAAAGCGGGTTTTCGTTGGCGCATTAGTGCCGGCTGCCGGGCTGGCGTTTGCATTTTCGCGTTACCCGGTTGCTTGGCGCACCTTGATTGCCAGTTATCGCGACAACCTTTCGTACTGGTTTGCGCCGGGACGATTGTATGGCTTTACGGAAGGCGCCCTCCCCTTTCATGTGAACAATACACAGGTTGTCTTCTACCAGTTCCTCCATAGTGTTCGCGCGGCTAATGTGGCGGCCTATTCTCTTTTTTTATGCGGCCTGATTCTGTGGGCGACCTTTGTTTTCAGAGCGCGCTTTCGCGCATATACGCCATTGGCTTTGGTCTCCCTGTGGGCTTTGAGCTTTCTTGCCTTGTATCACAGTGTTTCTGACGCAACGATTCTGACGCTTGCGCTCTGCTGGGTGTTCCGTGACCTGAAATGGCCGATGGATTGGGCGAAAGTTGCTGCATGCGTCCTGTTGGTGCTCCTGATGCTTCCCGGTCATGCGGCCTTGATGCGGCTGAGTCCTCACATCAGTTCCGGAATTGCGGAGTCGTGGTGGTGGCGATTGTTTGTGGCGCGATACTTTGTGTGGCTGCTTGTAAGTTTGAATGTTGTGTTGCTGTTTGCGGTGAAGAATCAAGCGGCGAATCGGGGGCAGCTTGGGTAGTGTCGTCAGTTAACCACGAAGGGCGCGAAGGAAGCCTTCGCGCATTCCTTTGTGTGTGACTTCGTGGCCCTTGTGGCTTGGATTTACGACACCTCCGCAGCTGGAAAGCGGTAGGAGTTGATGGAGACTCGCGGTACAATTTGTTTTCCCTAAACCGCATAACTTAATTGCCGCGGTTGCAGACAGGCGGCAGCGGTTTGAAATGCCCGGATGCGAGCCCGGGCGGCGCAGTCTTCGATGGCGACAATACGATGAGAGTTCCCACTCGGCTTCTTCTTCTGATTCTGATCGCGATTGTGGGCCTGCCGATACTGTTTCTCTATGTAGAACGCCGACCATTTTTCTTTGCGAATACGACGTATCTGGGTGGCATTATCGCGCTGGAAGTGATTGCCGTCTGTTTGTGGCATTACGAAAAAGTGTTCCTCCCGGTAACGATGTGGACGTTTTTGGCGGCGGCCGTCGCATTGCCGCTTTCAGGCGCAAGCTATACTCTGCGCTGGGTTTTTCTAGCCATTGGCGCATTTGCCGGCTTTGTTTTGTGGATCAAGACGAATCGGGAAAGGCATTTTGGAGTTTTTCATCTCGTGGCATTGTTTTGCGTTTTCTCGGCGATGGCGTCCGCGAGTTCATCGGCTGCCGCCAAAACCGGACTATTGAAAACGGGAAGCCTGTTTTTGCTTTTTCTTTATGCTGCGACGGGCGGCCGGCTCGCGCTCTGGGGACGCGAGCGGAGTTTTTTACGCGGCCTGACCATGGCCTGTGAAGTTGCAGCGTTTGTTTCAGGAGCGGCTTATCTCACCGGCTACGATCTGTTTGGCAATCCCAACAACATGGGCGCGTTCATCGGGGTCCTAGTGGTGCCTGTGCTGCTTTGGTCTGTGGTGACAACAGAGGACAGCACTGAAAGGCGGCGGCGGTTGCTGGCTCTGGCGATTTGCGGCGGCCTGCTCTACGCAAGCGTTTGCCGGTCAGCGATTGTTGCCGTTTTTGCCGTGACCGCTACCGTCACGATGGCATTACGGCGCCCCGGCTTGGTGCTGAAAACCGCCTTTGTAATCGCGCTCTTTGTTGAGATTATGGCGGTTGGGAACCCCTCGCGTGTAAGTGCATGGGTGGACAGCTTCGCGGGAAGATTTGTTTTCAAGAATATTGGAACGCACAATGGCCTGTTCGGATCGCGGCAGTCGCCGTGGGATGACACCATTGCTGCGGTAAAACAGCACCCGTTGTTCGGCACTGGATTCGGCACCAGCGCCTTGGGAACCGAGCAGAGATCGTCTCGCGAATCGGACATTTCCACCGTATATGGGACGAACCGCGAACACGGAAGCAGCTATCTGGCAATGGCGGAGTATATGGGTTTGCTGGGAATTCTGCCGTTTCTGCTCCTGCTGGCGCTGCTGGTTCGAAATATTCTTCGGATGTTTGCCTGGATGCGGCGGACGGGAACCGCTGCTCACTGGGGTGCACCCTTCGCGTTGATTACGCTTGCCGGATTGATCCACGCTGGCTTCGAGGATTGGCTGTTTGCGCCGGGTTCCTACCTGTGCGTATTTTTCTGGGTCTCGGCATTTCTCCTGATTGATTGTGCGCAGTCAGCGAGGTCGGATTTGCGGATGGTTTCTCTGCGTCCGACTCCTGCTTTTACGCGTGCCGCTGGAATCGGCCGGTCGGCGTAGTAAACATGCAGCGCATCGCGGCACTGAACCGGTTTGGTTTGCGCCGCCCGGTGGATGCCCGGACGAAACTCTGTTTGCTTTTGCTTCTTCTTGCCGCGTCGGAGTTCGCAGTCCGCGGACCGCTCAGGGCGATTCGCACGGGCCCCAGCTTCAATGATTTTCTTTCTCCTTATATCCAAGCGAAGGCTCTTGTGCGGGGTCTGGACCCTTATAGCCCCGAAGTTTTGCTGCGCCTGTGGCCACCGGAAGCGGCGCACTTTATGTTCCTGCCAGGAGAAGTGGCGAATGGGACGCTGGTGGCTAATCGGGGATTTCCAACTGCGTATCCGATCACGGCGTTGGTTCTGCTTGCACCCTTTACTGTATTGCCGTGGAATGTCGCATCCTGGCTGTGGTTTGTGGCGAATCTTTTGCTGTACGTGATTATGTTGCGGGCCGTGTTAGAACTGGCCGGCTTCTATTACGTGGAGCCTCGGGGGATTTTGCTGATCGCGGCCACGCTTGCGCTTGCGCCGTTTCATACCTGTCTGGCCGCGGGGAATCCGACTGCGATTGCGGTTGAGTTGAGCGTGATTGGACTTTGGCAGGCGCGGCTTAAGAACGACCTCACGGCCGCGACATTGTTCGCCATTTCGGCGGGCCTGAAACCGCAGATCGGACTGATTTTTGTTTTTTATTATCTTTTGCGGAGGCGCAGACGATTGTTCGTTACCGCTGCAGTGCTGTTGGCGTTTGTCGGGGCTGCGGGACTGCTGTGGTTGGGAGCTAATCACACTCCCTGGTTTGGAAATTATGTGCGCGACAATCGGATATTGTTCGAGACGGGAAAATTGGGGAATTTTACTGACCTCAATCCGCTTCGGTTTGGGTTGATCAATCTGCAGGTTGCTTTGTATCCGCTAATCGGCGGCGTGCAATGGACCAACGACACTGCGCGTGTAGTTGGGGCGATTCTGCTGGTTTGCTGGTTGATTGGATTTGCTTTAGGTGAGCGTGACAGATCTGAAGTTCTGGAATTGGCGGCGCTTGCAATCTGCAGCCTATTGCCTATCTATCATCGTTTCTACGATGCGAGTTTGCTGGTCTTGCCCGTGTGCTGGGCGTTTGTGTCATTTGGAAGGAACCGCAGGGTTGCGACGGTGGCCCTGTTGTTGACGACGCCGTTTTTGGTTCCTGGAGGAACTGCACTCCAGACTCTGCAGGAAAATGGGCGCATTCCCGCCTCGCTGGCAGGTCGCGCGTGGTGGCAGGCATTCGTGATGGCGCACGAGATTTGGGCTTTGCTGCTGTTGAGCCTCTTGCTGCTGGGCGCGATGTTTGCGCAGCGAAGAGTGCGCGAGCCACGCACCGTACACTAAAGCTGGCCGTTACAAGATGCATTCCGGGCTCGATTTCCGATAAAGTGGTGGTTCCCATGCTCGACCTGAATTTTGTCCGTGACAATTTGACGCGAGTGGAGGAGATGCTGCGCCAGCGCGGCGCCGACCCGGTTGCTGTGCTCAAAGATTTTCGCGACGTGGATACGCAGCGGCGGCAGGCCATTACTGACGCCGAAACGATGAAGGCCCGGCGGAACAAGGCTTCGGAGGAAATCGCGAAGCTGAAGAAAGCCGGTCAGGATGCGTCAGCAGCGATGGCCGAGACGAAGGAACTCCGTGAGCAGATCCAGGCGCGCGAAAAAAATGCTTCGGATCTTGACACACGCCTGCGAGATATTCTTGCGGGAATTCCGAATATTCCGCATGAAAGTGTGCCAGTAGGACACGGCGCGGAAGAGAACGTGGAAGTGCGGCGATGGGGCGCGCCGCCGAAGTTCGAATTTACTCCGAAGCCCCATTGGGACTTGGGTGCGGAGCTGGGCGTGCTCGATCTTGAGCGTGCGGTGAAATTGACCGGAGCGCGGTTTGCGGTTTACTGGGATTTGGGTGCGAAGCTGGAGCGAGGGCTGGCAAATTTCATGCTCGATTTGCATACGCGCGATCATGGATACACGGAAGTTTTGCCGCCGTATCTGGTGAATTCGGAATCGATGTATGGCACGGGGCAGTTGCCGAAGTTTGCCGCAGATTTATTCCGCGTTCCTCATGGCGAGAAGGATTTGTGGCTGATTCCGACGGCCGAAGTGCCGGTGACGAATTTGTATCGCGATGAAATTCTCGATGCGGCACGATTCCCGATTTCGCTTACTGCTTATACCCCTTGTTTCAGGAGTGAGGCGGGATCTTACGGAAAAGACGTACGCGGGATCATCCGCCAGCATCAGTTTCAGAAAGTGGAACTGGTAAAGTTTACGAAACCTGAGAATTCGTACGAAGAACACGAGAAACTGACGCGCAATGCAGAGACTATCCTGCAAAAACTCGGATTGCATTATCGCGTGATGTCGCTGTGCACGGGCGATATGGGGGCGGCTTCGGCGAAGACGTATGACATTGAGGTCTGGCTGCCGGGTCAGCAGTTGTATCGCGAAATTTCATCGTGCTCGAATTTTGAGACGTACCAGGCGCGGCGGGCGAATATTCGCTATCGGCCGGAAGGCAGGAATAAGACCGAGTTCGTGCACACGTTAAACGGCAGTGGGCTGGCCGTCGGACGAACCTGGCTTGCGATTCTGGAGAATTATCAGCAGGCGGATGGCAGCGTGGTGATTCCTGAGGTGCTGCAGCCGTATATTGGTGCGGAGAAGATTACAGCAAAGAGGTTTTGACAACCGGTTTCAAGGTGCAGATTTCAAAGCTTGGAAGTCCTATCTTGCCCGGATCTTTGAAACCTCGGAACTTTGTAACCTTGAAACCTTGTCTGTATGCCACTAGACTTGCAAAGTGTGGAACTCGGCACGACCGCATCGGGCGCGTCTTCCCTACCGCCTTCACTCCCAATGAAAGGCGCGTTCCGGACAATTCGCAGCTATATCCTGTGGCAGCATGAGCGTGGCACGTTGCACTACGACATCATGGTCACGCTGATCCTGATTTTCATTTTCGTTTCACCCTACTGGATCAAGTTCAACGACAAACCAGTTCCGCGCAACCTGCATCCCAGTGAGGTCATCGTCACGCGGGACATGCAGGACGGTCTGGTGTATGAGATCTCATCTGCGGTAGTCACCGCGGGCGACGATGAAACGATGAAAGCGGAAATGTTGCGCGTGATCGAACCGATTTCAGGCGCGGTGACGATTACACGATACGAAGGCGTTCCGGATCACGACGGCAAGGTGCAGAGCTATCGCGTGTGGGTGAAGAGGAAATAGTGAGAAAAACTTTCCCGCGGCGCATTTTCGTGCTGAGCTCTCTCTCGCTAAGCTTTTTCTGGCTAAGCATGGGCGCGTTCTGTCTGATCCTGCTGCACTCGGCGGCAACAGCTCAGGAAAAACCGACTCTCGACAGCGTCCTGAGAAAAATGGATGAGGCGGCCGCCCACTTTCAGGCGGCGCAGGCTGATTTCGTTTTCGATCAATATCAAAAAGCGGTGGATGAGACCGACACTCAAAAAGGCACCGTCTATTACCGGCGGAATGGGCAGCAAATTGAGATGATGGCCGAGTTCAAGGAGCCGGAGCGCAAATATGTGCTCTACAAAGACGGCAAGCTGCAAATATATGACCCGAAGATCGAACAGGTGATGGAATATTCAACCGGGCAAAATCGCGATCAGGTGGAGAGCTTTCTGGTATTGGGATTCGGCGGCAGCGGCGAGGACCTCAAGAAATCATTCGATGTGAGCTATCTGGGCGAGGAGACGATCGACAACATTCCCACCGGAAAGATTCATCTAATCCCGAAGAGCGAGAAAACCCGGGCCAATTTTCCCGAGATTATTTTGTGGATCGATCTGAATAACGGCATTTCGGTGCAGCAAAAGCTCATGCAGGCGCAGGGTGATTACCGATTGGCCAAATACTCAGGGATTAATTTGCATCCCAAGATCGGTAACGATGTGTTCAAATTGAAAACCACGAGCAAGACGCAATTCGTCTCGCCTCGGGGCTAAGTGATTGAATATGCAGGATTAATTGGGTTGAAGAATCTTGTTCTGAAAATCGAAGTCGGAAGCTATACTGCGTAGAGACTTTAGTCTTGGGTTCCCCGCATGGCGAAAGTATTCACGATTACTGCCCCTCCCCGGTTAGGCCGTTCCCCAAAAAGAGAGCGCACGTCGGATCCACGCTACGTGGACGGTCAGCGGCTGCTGGTCGAGGCCATGCGGTACTTGGCGCAGAGCGATCCGGTGGTGAACCGGCCCGCGATTGAGCTGATTTCCGAGCATGTGCGGACGCGGTTTCGCATGAGCGACTCGCCGTTGTCGTAAGATCTCGCCCTGGTTCGTATATCCTTCAGTCAATTTTCAGAACAATATCTTCAGCGCGAACTGAATAATCCTTGGTCCCCGATAATACGGCGAATTCGACGGCGTACTATCGGTTGAAACCTGACCAAACTGCGAGCCCAAACCCAAAGCGCCAGCTCCCGAAGTCGGCCCAAAGAACTGGGTGTGGTTGAACGCGTTAAAGAAGTTCGATTGGAACTGGATAGATTTGCTCTCCGTAAGCTTGAAATTCTTCATTAGAGAGATATCCCAATCATTAATTCCCGGCCCGCGCAAAACGTTTCTACCCATATTGCCGTAGCTGAAAAGAGGAACTCCGCCCGGCACCAGGCCAATATTAGGAGTAAAAGGCTGGCCTGCAGGTGGACCTACGGCGCAGACGAGATTTGTGGGATCGATCCAGAAGTTTCCGGTCACGGTTTGCGGCAGACAGCTCCCATGCAACCCGTCTGAGCCAGGGCTGAATGTTCGAAGCTGTCGCGGGTTGCGGAACACATGAATAGGACCGACGACGTCAGGCCGATCCAATCCTTCCTCTGACTCGCTCGCCCCGTTGCTCGAGTAAAGAGTGAACGGGTTTCCTGACTGAAATGAGGTGATCGTCGAAACCGACCATCCTCCGAAGATGTTCTTCTCAAAAGCATTCGCCTTCGACCAAACTGGAATATCCCATATGGGGCTTAGCACCAGTCGCTGCGGAGCGTCGAAATCGGCGAGGCCGCGGTCAAACGCTGGGTCATAGGGAATGGTGAAGGTGGAGGAGCGCGCCCGGAAACCTGAGGTCACGTCGATGGTTTTCGCAAGTGTGTAGGCAACGCGGAAACCCAAACCGTGATTCATCCTGCGGTCCAGCGTAAGTTGCATCTGATTGCTGGAGGATGTGCCCGCGCTGACGTTGGTTTCGATTTGAGTCGCGCCTGTCGGGATGGAATCCCCATTGCAATTGGCAAGGGGTCGGGCGCAGTCAGGCGTGATATCGGAGAGTGCGTTGGATTGTGATCCGTTGGATTGTGATCGCACGACCGCCTGATATTGCGCCATTAAGCTATTGGGCCCAGCGAAGATTTCGGGATAATTGAGGTTGGTGCTGCTGACCGCCTTTCGACTCATGCTGCCGACATAAGCCGCTTCCAACACCGTGTCCCTCGTCAGTTGGAACTGGAACCCGAAATTGAAATTTTCTGCATATGGCGTGCGGAAGTGCGGCGAGACGACATAGGCGAATGGGATTGCAGGCTGGAAGAACTGGCCGAGGTGTCCGCCAGCGATAAATGGATATGGGTCTGGATAGAGGCCCTGGAAGGGATCTGCCGAATATGACCCGTTGACCGGAGCGAGACAGCCAGTGCCAGTGGTCGCAGCCGTGGTGAAACACGGATAATTGTTGGCCACGTATCCGAATGGAGCTTGTCCGCCGAACTGAAGGTTTAGCGCCCCATCTTCGATATCGTAAAAAATTCCGAAGCCGCCTCGGGTTACGAGCCTGGCATTGCCCAGCACGTCCCACGAGAAACCAAACCGCGGAGCGAAGTTATCTCGATTGGGATAGACGAGGCCACGATTTGGTGTTCCTGGGTCGCCCGCGTATAAGAAGCCCGGAGGGGATCCCGGATAAAGTGTTGACTGTTGCCCGGGATACCAGCCCTGGATTTCGTTCTGGGGATCCGTCTGGGGCGAATCGTACTCATACCGCAGGCCATAATCGAGACTGAGATTCCTCGTAATCTTCCAGGCATCCTGTCCAAAGAAATACAGCTGATGGCTTCTAATGCCATAGTTGGCGGCGGAGAATTGAAAGTAGTTGTCGGTAAATCCGCCAACAAAGTCGGCCAGCGAGCTCCCGGTATTGGTGTAGTACGACCCGAAATCGAAGGATCCGTTGGTGTAAAAATCGTAATTAAAATTGCTTTGCGCGAAGCGAACATCGGCGCCAAACTTGAGGGCGTGCTTGCCGTGGGTCCACGAAAGCGTGTCCTGGTACTGGAACGTGACGTCATGATCTTTGGTCGGCCCCTGTGGTGAAGGACCGAGGCTGAACGCTGCGCCAACCGAAATGAGCGGAGGAGCGGCGCCATTTGGATCGTCTGGATGTACCGTCGTAAATCCGAGAGCCGAGGGCGGCGTCGTGTTTGTCGGCACTGCATCAAAAGTAGCTGAACGATTCGTCGAGAATCGCAATTCGTTCAGCAAAGTCGGACGAATCGTCCGCGTCCAACTGAGAGACGCAGTTTGGAAACGCTGGCTGTTGGTAAAGCCGGAGCCAACCGGCACATCTCCTCCCGTAGACGCTCCTTTTAAAACCTCAAAAGGGAAAGTTTGGGGTTGATCATCCAGTATGTAGAATGCCGAAAACGTATCCTTGGTCGAGATATTGTAGTCGTAACGGAAGATGAACTGATCTTCGGATAAGCTCGCGACCGGATCTTCCACGAAGCCATTGGTGCCGTAGTTCGGTAAGGGGAGATACGCGTTCATGTAGTTCTTCATCACCGAATCCACCGGCACCTGGTTGTTTGGGAAATAGCCAGAAGGGTTCGCGCCGGTTGGATCAAGCAGAGGGAATCCTAAAGCGCTGAAGTCGCCGTTACGCTCAGCGGGAGTCAGCACAGTGAGAATTCCCGGATTTTGTCCTTCCGAGCGTCGAGCTCCCTGATAAGAGGCAAAGAGGAACATCTTGTCTTTTATGATCGGGAGCCCGACTGTTCCGCCGAAGATGTTGTAACGAAAGACTGGCGCCTGTTGCAGGAAGTAATCGTTCGCGTCGAGCGCAGTGTTGCGGAAATAGTCGAAGGCGTCGCCGTGAATGGAGTTCGTTCCGGACTTGATTACCTGATTGACGATGCCGCCTGAGGTACGACCGTATTCCGCTTCGTAGTTGTTGGTTAGAATCTTGAACTCAGAAACGGCGTCTGGATTGGGATCGACGACCATATTGTTGCCGAGGAAGTCGTTGTTATCAGCGCCGTCGATGAGGAAGGTTTCCGATTCGGAGCGCTGGCCGCTAACGGAAAACGGATTGCCGGAACCGTCATCCTGATCGGGGGCGAACACGCCGGCCTGCAAAAGGCCGAGCTGCATCGTATCGCGGGCAGCGAGCGGCAAATCTTGGATTCGCTCTGTGGTTTCGACTTTGCCTAGAGTGGCGCTGATGGTATCGACCTGCGTCACGTCTCCTTCGACTTCGACGACCTCGCTTGTCTTCCCGATTTGAAGTGTGACATCCAAGCGGGCATTCTGGTTGATCTCAAGCGTGATTCCCCTGTGGAGATAAGTATCGAACCCGCGCTGCTCGACCTGAAGATCATATGTTCCGATGTTGACGAGGTTGAACAGATAGTCGCCGTTTTTATCTGAGGTAGCAGTGCGGCTAGTGTTGGTCTGAGCACTCTTCAACGTTACCTTTGCTCCCACGATGATTGCTCCGCTCCCGTCTTTCACAGAGCCTGTGAGCAACGCGGTCGCTTGTTGGGCATACGAAGAGGTCTGAACCAGCAGCAGTACCGCTAACAATGCAATCAACCCTGAAACTAGCCGCGTGATGAAACGCATGGGAAGCTCCTGCCTGCGAAGGCGCACTTCAAACGTGGTTGCCCAGGAGGACAATTGGACTTAAAAACCCTGGGAGCCTGTTGGGGCGCTATTGTGCAACTGCGGGGCCACAATGTTCAAGTTTAATTTTCAATGAAGTGGCGGTTTTGAATCGTTTGAATACGGGTTTTCACATACGTTGTATTAGATATTAGAGCCTGTTTATGCGGGTTTCCGATGGGTCCGATGCGTTTTGCCGATGAACAATGCCGCTGCCAGCAATATGACCACGGGATAGCATTCCAGCGTGTAGCGCGGCTCGGGATTTTCGAGCGTTCCTAGAAAGAGGGAGCGGAGGAGCACGAAGGAGACAAGCAATCCGACGATGGGGAAGCTGCGAACGCGCAGCACACCGGCCGCGGCGGCTAATACGTATCCGAGGTTGATAAGGCCAAACACGATGCTGACCGAGAGCCATATGCGGTCGTCGTTGAACTCCCACCAGCGCGGGTCGGAGGGAAAAAGTTCGGTACGGGGGCGTAGCCACATGTCGGCAATGCGCATCGCCGGAAGCGAGATGTAATAACGAAACGGGTGAGTGCGAATTCGCGCGGCAGCCAGCGTAGCAAAACGGGCGTCGAGTTCCGGAGTCATATCGTGATCGCGGTTGTATTCGTCGAATAGCTGCGCTGTTTCTTCACGCTGCGCCGGCGAGTCGAAAGCGCGGCGCGGCAGGCGATTTACCTCGATAGCATCGCCAGGGACGTTCCAGTAGATTTCCTCCACCGATACGTAATCGGCCATCCAGGTCTTCGTCCAGTGGTTGAAGCCGGTCATGACGATCTCATCAGCGTCGTTGGCGTAGCGCGGTGCCAATGGTTCGAAGCGGTGAAGGTTGTGCAGGTTGCGTACGGTCCACGGGATTAGAAGCGCTAATGCGCTCACCGTGAGAATGATGGTCGAACGAACGATCGGAAGAACAGCAGTCGATAGCTTCTTCTCTTGAAAAATAATTTTCGAAAATAGAATACCCAGATAAATGAGGATGGCCGCGAGCAGGATTCCCCCATCGGGGCGCAGAAGCAAGCAGCCTCCAATGGAGAATCCGGTTGCGATCCAAATCGCGGTCGAAGAAGTACGGCTGTCGTTCCGAAAAGATGTCGCTCCGCGCACTGCAAAATCCAGCGCCAGTGCAGTGAAGAAAATCTCCAGCGTTTCGGTGAGCGCGGCGGCTGAGTAGTTGGCCATGAAAGGACAAAGGCCGGCTAGCATAAACGCCGCTTTTGCGGCGCGATCGGAGAACATGCGGCGGGCAATGTTGGCGACGATCAGACAGGTGCCGAGGTCGAAAGCGACCTGGATCAAGAGGACTGCGCGGAAATTGCTCCATCCGAACAGGGCGAAAATGGCTGCGAGGAACGCTGGATAGCCGGGCAGGCGAGAGAGAGTCGGCATCACGTGGCCGGAATTAGTGATGCCATAAACACCATATTGCAGCCAGTTCATGGCGATATCGGCATAGAGGCGGGAGTCGTCAACCACTGCTGGAAAATGAAGAACAAAGATCAGGCGCAACGCTAGCGCGAGAAGGAAGGCGGCGAAAAAAAATCGGGCGTCCTTGCGTAAAAGTTGGAGCACGCTGAGAATATACGCCCTGGCAAACTCCGCACCGGAAAAAGGCATCTTAGTTGGCAAGTGCCCTCGATGTGCTCTTGCCACGCGCCCGTCTAAATTTTCCCTCAGAATTGACCGTCTGCCGCCTGCGGCATACGATGAACGTTTAGTTTCTATAGTTTCTTCATGGCGGAACCTGTCTTTTACGACCCCCGGCGTGCTCGCTGGAAGCGGCTCAGACGCTTATCTGACCTCTTGGTCGCCGCGTTGTCGGCGCTGATCATTTTCTTCGTCTACACCACGCTGCGGGACGAGCGGCTGCCCGAACTGCTTTTCTCTCCGCAGAAGCGGGCGTTCAAAGCGCTGAAAGAAAACGAAAAAGACAAGGCGCGGGAACGGCTGAAGAAAGTCGCGCTCCGCTCTCACCGCAAGACGAAGCTGCCCGGCTCGGAGGTTAAGCTGAACCAGCAGGAAGGCATCCGGGCAGCTTTCTACGTGCCGTGGGATTCGGCCAGCTTCGCTTCCCTGCGCGATTTTTCGCGGCAGATCGATCTTCTATATCCCGACTGGCTGCATGTACTAACAACGGATGGCCGCTTGCAGGGAGTGGATGACCAGACCAACAAGTTCTTTGACGTGGTTCAGAACGGGCACGCGCGATCGGTGGACGATCGCGTCATGCCGTTTCTGAAATCGGATGACCCGACCATGGAAGTGTTCCCCATGATCAACAACTTTGATGGCACCGAATGGGTGGGGGACATCACGGGATTTCTGAATGATCCCGATGCACGCGCGTCGTTTCGCAAGCAGATGGAAATTTTTCTTTCGTCGGACCGCTTCCGCGGCGTGATGATCGATTTCGAGGCTTTTCCACCATCCGGACAACCCGGCTATATCGCGTTGCTGAACGAACTTTCGGCAGACCTTCACGCACGCGGCATGAAGCTGTATGTAAGCGTGCCTCCGCATAACAATGAATACGACTATGCGGCAGTTTCCGCGCCGGCGGATGGCGTCGTTGTCATGAACTATGACGAGCATTATCCGGGAGGCAAATCCGGGCCGGTTGCGTCGGAGGATTGGTTCGTCGATAACCTGAAATTCGCGGTGAAGGCAATTCCCCGTGAGAAGTTGATTTGTGCCATCGCGAATTACGGTTATGACTGGGTACTGAAACCGAAGAAGGGCAAGCTTCCTCCCGATGTACACGACAGTTCGGTCAGCGCACAGGAGGCATGGCTCGCCGCGCGCGATTCTGACGAAGATGTGACCTTCGACGATGACGCCCTTAATCCTCATTTCAGTTATCTGGATGAGCGCAGCCTCCAGCATGACGTTTGGTTTCTGGATGCGGTGACGGCGTTGAACCACATGCGGGCTGCGCAAACGCTGGGCATCCAGACATTCGCGTTGTGGAGGCTGGGCGGCGAGGATCGTTCGCTGTGGCGGGTGTGGGATGTTCCGGGCGACGCCGGAGCGGCAGATAAGTTGAAGGATGTTCCTCCGGGCCAGGATGTGGATATGGAGGGTCAGGGCGAGATTCTGCGCATTGAGCAGCGTCCGACGCATGGAACGCGCGACCTGACCATCGATCCGCAAACCAAACTGATTACGGACGAAAATTTTCAAAATCTTCCGGAGCCTTATCGCGTGGGGAGATATGGCTATAGTCCCAATGAAGTGGCCCTCACTTTTGACGACGGGCCTGATCCCGAGTGGACGCCCAAGGTTCTGGATGTGCTCAAACGCGAGAACGCGCCGGCAACATTTTTTCTGATTGGCATTCAGGCCGACAAGTTTTCGGGATTGGCGAAGCGGATTTACAAAGAAGGCCACACCATCGGCAACCACACGTTCACGCACCCGGACGTGAGCAGCATTTCGTCGAATTACATGAAGGTTGAGCTCAATCTGACCGAGCGGCTTTTTGCCAGCCTCATGGGAATTCGGACGAAACTGCTGCGGCCGCCGTATGCAATCGATGAAGAACCCGATACTGCCGATGAAGTAAAACCGCTCGAGTTCGCGCAGGATATGGGTTACATCACCGTCGGGAATCGAATTGATCCGAACGACTGGAGCGATAAGGTCGATGCCGGCAACGGCAAACTGCGGAGGCATACGGCGCAGGAAATCTCGAGCTATGTGCTGGCGCACCTGCCACCCTGCGCCGGCGCTGATTTGCGTTGCGGCAATATTGTGCTGTTGCATGATGGTGGTGGCAACCGCGCGGAAACCGTCAAGGCGCTTCCGGCGATCATCGAGGGGATTCGGGCACGGGGCATTTCGATCGTTCCGGTCTACCAGCTTTTTGGAAAGACCCGCGCCGACGTGATGGCTCCGTTGAGCACGCCGCAACGATGGGCAGCGCGGCTGGATGGCCTGGGCTTCTGGCTATTTGAAGCTGGGATTATCGTCATCACCTGGATATTTTTCCTGGGCGATCTGCTGATGACTGGTCGGCTCATTTTTATCGGCGCGGCTGCAGTGTACGACCGTGTCCGGGAAAAGATTCTTGGCAAACCCGCCCAAGTGGCTTCGTACAAGCCCAGTGTTGCCGTTCTCATTCCGGCATACAACGAAGAGAAAGTAATTGTGCGCACGGTGCGCGCGGCGCTCAACTCTGACTATCCCAACCTGCGTGTGATTGTGATCGATGATGGTTCGAAGGACCGCACACTTGAGGTTGCGAGAAGAGCTTTCATTGCTGAAGAGAAAATAGGCAGAGTGCTGATCCTAACCAAGCCGAATGCGGGAAAAGCTGAGGCATTGAATTACGGCATCGAGCATATTGAGGATGCCGAGATTTTTGTCGGAATCGATGCCGACACGATTATTGCCAGCGACGCGATCTCCCGGTTGGTTCCGCATTTCATCAATCCGAAAGTTGGCGCGATTGCTGGAAATGCGAAGGTTGGGAATCGCGTGAATCTTTGGACGCGCTGGCAGGCGCTCGAATATATCACCAGCCAGAATTTTGAGCGCCGCGCGCTGGATGTACTGGGCGCGGTGAGCGTGGTGCCGGGAGCGATTGGCGCGTGGCGCGTTTCTGCGGTTCGCGAGGTGGGATGCTACCAGATCGATACGGTTGCCGAAGACGCGGATCTCACCATGGCGCTGCTCAGGCGCGGATACCGCGTTGAGTACGAAGACATGGCGCTGGCTTATACCGAGGCGCCGACCAACGCAAATGGCTTGATGCGCCAGCGATTTCGCTGGTCGTTTGGAATTCTGCAGTCGGTGTTTAAGCATCGCAGCGTACTTGTGCGCAAAGGCGCGCTGGGCTGGGTCGCGCTGCCGAATATCGTCATCTTCCAGATTCTGCTGCCGCTGGTATCGCCGTTGATTGACATCATGTTTGCCGTAGGGGCGATCTGGTACTTCATCCAGAAGCACTTCCATCCGGATTCCACCGACCCAGCGAGCTTCCACAAATTGGTCGCGTTCTTTTTTGCATTTCTCGTAATTGATTTTCTCGCCTCGGCATTGGCTTTCGCGCTGGAACGGCGGCGGCCGGATGACAAGGAAGATATCTGGCTGCTCAGCCAGGTTTGGCTGCAGCGGTTCGCGTATCGACAGTTGTTTTCAGTAGTGTTGTTTAAAACTCTGAAGCGCGCTCTCGAGGGCCGGAAGTTTTCGTGGGACAAACTGGAGCGCACCGCGGCGGTGAAGTTAAGACCGTCGGAAGAGCGCGAACA
>DASXEG010000140.1:0-95980 GCA_036490235.1 Candidatus Sulfotelmatobacter sp.
TGCACTCAGGTAGTTCCTTCTCCCTCCCAGCAACAGGCTTTGGCCTACGATCCGATGCTCGACGACGTTGGGTACATGACCTGCATGGCCCTGGTGCTGCTCGGAAATTACGCGCAGACCGGACATCTCGGCGGACCGCTCGCATACACACCGTACAACGTTGCGGCACATTTGGTCGGTCCCGAAAACGGCGGGCTGAGATACGACTATCGGCGGCCAAAGCATCCTTACTGCGACAAATTCATGCTCGCGGCGGGACACTCGATTCCAACGTGCTATGCGCTGTGGATGATCATGGGCCAGGCGTTGTATCGCAAGTATCAGCAGACACGGGATCAGCGCTATTACGTCGACCCCCAGGTCGCGATGCTGCCGATTGATGCGCTGGGATTCCGGCGCGGGGCGGGGGCACTGAAGACACTGCTGCAAGATGCGGGGCTGGAAGACCATCCGCTGTTTTCGCAGGCGAAAGGCCGCGGCATTCGTGCGCTGTCGGGCCATGCCGAGAGTACTGACTGCACCAATGATGTAAACGGTGGACCCTCAGGCATCGGCATTGCGACTGCTGCGGGCAAAGCGGCTTTCTGGGATTTCGTGGGTGCTCCAGCGTCGCCGAAGGTGATCGCGCTCGAAGGCGAATTCGCGCTCACCGAAGGGCATGCGCAGGAGTTCAAGACGCAAGCGCTCGCGCTGCAAGTAGGCAAGCGTTTGCGCGTGATGATATCCGACAACAACGCGGGAATCGACGATTGCCTGATTGGCGGCAAGATTGGTGGCGTGATCGCTGCGTGTTATGAGGGCTACGATATCGTCAGTCAATGGACTTCTTACGGTTGGAATGTCTTCACGTTGACGAACGGCAACGATTACGGCCAAGTGGCCGCGGTGTTGAAGGCAATGGATGAACTGGACGCGCAGGACCACCGTCCCGTCGCCGCCATCGGTAAAACCATCAAGGGCTATTGGCCTACAGCGGTTGAAGGAAAAATTCCCGGCTTTGCCGGCGATCAATTGGTGAGTTATCCCAGCCATCCGTACGCGCTGAAGATGAACTCGGAGTACTTTATCGCGCTGGCGCAAACCTTTGAGAAGCGTTATGGCGTGGAGTTCGAAGGAATCCGCAAAGGTCCGGTGACCAACACGCGCGATCGGTTGATCCAGTTCAAGACGAATCTCGACGTGGTGATGTCGCTGCTCGACCGTGACGGTCTGGGGGATCGCCTCGCCGATCGCCTCGTAGAAATCGGCGATACTGTGCGCGACGATGTGAAGTTGCGTATCTCAGCTGCGAGCGATCCGTTCCTCGACGATCGCTTGCGGGTCGTGACGTTGCCGGAAGAACCGCAGAAGGTTTCGATTCGCAATGCGATTTCTGGCGCCGAGAAGCAAGTCAGCATCTCGCTGTTCAAAAAACCGGGTGAGGCAGCCGGAGCGCGGCGCGCAATTTCCGAAATCATCAAGTGGATGAATTACGTCACCGAAGGAAGATTTCTCACTGTGGCTGCCGATCTTTCGGAGTCGATCAATGTGGAGCACGGCAGCTTGTGGGGACACTACAGTCCGACAGACAATCCGCTGGGCACACGCTTGAAAGCGCCGATTCAGGAAGCGGGCAACGTTTCTACCGCGATCGGACTGGTGAGTCAAAGCGCCTCTGTGGATCCTGAGAAATTTGCCGGCGTTTGGGCTTTGAGCGGTACGTACGGAGCCTTCACGCCCTTGATGTACACTCCGGCGCGTGTTTGGAGCCAACAAAATCAGGACAGTAAATTCCGCGTCGGTGTGTTGCATATTCTGGCTGCACACTCTGGCCCTGAAACCGCGGCCGATGCGCGCACACACTTCGGGATCTTCGCGCCGCAAGTGTGGAAGCTGTTCCCCCGCGGCCAGGCGATTAATTTGAGCTTTTGGGATTACAACGACGTGGCGCCCGGTTATTTCGCGGCGGCGGAAATTGCCGCACGCGATCCGCACGTGGGCATCATCACGCTGGAAGTGGCGCGTCCCGACTTCCCGGTCGCGGACCGGAGCCACTTCGCCGACACCGATCCGCGCGCGGCGGCGAAAGGGCTGTATGTGATTCGCGATTTCGCAAAGGACAAGCCGCGTCATGGCTATGTGATCGCCCAAGGGTCGAGTTCGACTGTGAATCTGGTGAAGGTGATGCCCAAACTTGAAGCCGCTGGTGTGAACGTAAAGGTGATCGCGGCGATCAGCGAGGAGTTATTCGATCGCCAGCCACAGGGCTATCGCGATTCCGTCCTGCCACCTGAGGCTCGCTACGATCTAATGGTGGTGTCAACCGGGACGCGACGCGTCTGGCCGCTGCGCAACCTGGGTCCGTTGACGGATGAGTATTCGCTCACCTCCGACTTCGACAATTCCTGGAGGAGCGGCGGGCTCGAAGCAGACGTGATTGCGGAGGCGCATCTCGATGCGGATTCGATTTTCGCAGGCGTTGAGCGATTTGCCAACGAACGTGAGCGCCGGATCAGCGATCAGCACAAAATGATCGGTTAATCGGGTGGCTGTTTGTCTGTTCTTACTGCGGAATGTGGGTAAATGCCGGCTGGAATTTGGCTGCCCCCCAGGGATTCGAACCCCGATATGCTGATCCAGAGTCAGCTGTCCTGCCGTTGAACGAGGGGGCAGTGGTTTCATTATCCAATGAGCGGGAAACCGGGTCAATGATGCATCGGTTGATTTTTCCCGTTGACGGCGCCGTTGTGGCTCAACTCAAATAAAGTCAGCGGGCAGGTGGATTCATGACTACGACATTTGAGAGCGGGTTGGATCAATACGCCGAGGTGGCGCGGCGGCCTTTGAACTCGGACAGTTGCGCACTGGTTGTAGTTGATATTCAGGAGAAGCTGCTGCCTCCCATTTTTGAGAAGGAGCAGTTGGTGCGGAATTCGCAGCTGTTAATTCGCGCGGCGGGCATTCTCAAGATTCCTGCGATTGTGAGCACGCAATACGCTAAGGGATTGGGCGGGACGGTGCCGGAGATCACTTCCCTTCTGCCGGGGACGGAGGCCATCGATAAGAATCTGTTCTCATGTTTTGGGAGCGATGTTTTTTGCACGCTGCTCAAGCGCCTGCCCGGGAACCGCAATACGCTACTGCTTTGCGGCATGGAAAGCCATATTTGCGTGATGCAGACCGCGCTGGCGGCGCTGCGCGAGGGATACCTTGTGCACGTTGCGTCTGACGCGGTTAGTTCGCGCACGGAGTGGAACTGGAAGGTTGGGCTGGAACGGATGCGCGCAGCGGGCGCGGTAATTTCGTCTACTGAGATGATGATTTACGAGCTAATGCGATCTTCCGCGACTCCCGCTTTCAAGGAGCTGCTACCTTATCTGAAAGGTTAGGCTTCGGGGAGAGGCTGCTCGGCTTCTGCCTGTTTCTTCTTTACTCGGACCACTGTGATCTTTGCAAATCCTTCCCCGAATGACGGTGGCTTCAGCTTTGCAGCCATGCGGCGCATCACATCTTCGGGAACCACGCGGTCGCGGCGCTGATGCCGTTCAATGCAAACTTCCAGGGGAACATCAAAGAAAACCGCATGGACCTCGTAGTTGTAATCTTTGGCCAGCTTGATCCAGTGCTGGCGCTCATGCGGACTGAGATTTGTCGCGTCCACGTAGTTGGTGGGGCGCTTGGCGATCAGGCGTGCTTTTAACAGTGAGCGCAGGTTGGAAAATACCAGATCCTGGTAGCGCTGTTCGCGGACGTCATCGAACAAAAGACTTCGAACCATGTCGCTGGAGAGCGGCGATAAGTTGTGGCGCTTGAACCAGGTACTCTTGCCTGAGCCGGGCAAGCCGATCGCCAATACCACGACGCCTTTCGGCGGACGTGCCGACGCAGCCGGGACCTTTGGAGTCGATATTGGAACGGGCTCTGTAGCTTCAGCTTGTGGCTCACCTGTATCGGCCGCTTCTTCCTCCGAAGTTGCGGTGGGCGCGGGTTGGACTGATCCCTTCACCGCAGCGGGGGTGAAGGCCTGCGCAACCGCCTGTTCGCGACCGCGTCCGCCTCGGCCTCGGCCACCGCGGCGGCGAGTGCGCCCTGCGCCTCCTGACTCGGTACGAGGCCGCCGGCTCGATGTCCGGGAGCCGGTGCGTGGAGCATCGGACGGTTGTTCTTGCGAAGTCTGAGGAATATTCCCAGCGCCTTGATCTTCACTTGCAGGAGACTCTAAAGCTGCAGCCGGCGATTCGGTCTCGGCAGCGCCTTTCCCACCATCGTCGGCAGGAGAGGCATTCTCCTCCGCATCGAAATAGGCGGGCTGTAAAGGAGGGGCGGCGGGTTGATCAGGTGCGGGTGCGGTATTTTTTTTGCGGCGCTGCAAGCGCTCGCGCATCCATTTGCGCATGAATGGCTTTTAACACAGAACAGAGCGCTGGATCAATCGGGGCAGCGACGCGAGAACCCAAGGCGATAGCCCTTGGATTTGCGGTCACAAACCCGGCGTTTCCATTGGAAGGTGCACCATGACGAGAGCGATTCCACCTGCAATTCGCGGCCAGAGATATATCTCTTTGACGACCGTACGCAAGAACGGGACGAAAGTGGCAACGCCGGTATGGTTTGGAGAGGATGAGGACAAACTGTACGTAATGACGCGGGGAACCATGGGAAAAGTGAAACGGATTCGCAACAATCCGTGGGCCGAGGTCGCTCCCTGCACGATTCGCGGCAAGGAAACTGGAGCTAAGGTTTCGGCTCATGCGCGCCTTCTGCCGAAAGAGGAGCACGCGCACGCCCGAAAAATGATCAACCGGAAGTATTGGATGGCGCGGTTGCCGCTGGTCTGGTGGAGAACGGACACTTACATAGAACTTAGTTTTTCCTAAGGTTCGCTCACTGAACCGCGGATTGGCGGTTGCAGACAGGGGGATTTTACGTCGCTTCGCGTCCCTGCTAACATAATTTGTTTGTATATTGAACGCGGAATTCCTGAGTTCGCATTCATCTGACAGGAGAAGGCAAGGATGGCGATTAAAGTTGGCATCAACGGCTTTGGGCGCATTGGGCGTAACGTTTTGCGCACTGCAATCAAAGATTCGAACCTCGAATTTGTCGCGGTCAATGATCTGACCGATCCGAATACGCTGGCCCACCTTCTGAAATACGATTCGATTCTAGGCAACCTGCCAAACAAGATCAGCGCAGGAGCGGACAGCATCTCGATCGATGGGAAAACGATAAAGGTTTTCAAAGAGAAAGATCCGGCGGCGCTGCCGTGGGAGTCGGTTGGCGCGCAGGTCGTGGTCGAATCAACCGGACGTTTCACCGATGCTAACGACGCTAAGAAGCACATGCGCGGAACGGTGAAGAAGGTCATCATCTCGGCTCCAGCCAAGAATGAAGACATCACGGTGGTGCTGGGAGTGAATCACGAGAAGTACGATCCGGGAAAGCATCACGTCATTTCGAATGCATCGTGCACAACCAACTGTCTGGCGCCGGTGGCGAAGGTGGTAAATGACGAGTTCAAGATTGTCAGCGGAACGATGACGACGATTCACTCCTATACTAACGATCAGGTCATTCTCGATTTTCCGCACAAAGATTTGCGACGGGCGCGGGCGGCGGCGATCAATATGATTCCGACCTCCACGGGAGCGGCGAAGGCGTTGAAGCTGGTGCTGCCGGAACTTGCGGGAAAGCTTGACGGATTTTCAATGCGCGTACCGACGCCGAATGTGTCGGTGGTAGATCTGGTGGTTTGGGTGGAGAAGAAGACGACGAAAGAAGAGATCAATGCCGCCTTGAAGAAGGCGTCGGAGGCGGGCCCGCTCAAAGGCTATCTGGGATTTGAAGAAGGTGAGCTGGTTTCCTCCGACTTTAAAGGCGATTCGCGTTCTTCGATCGTCGACGCGCCCTCGACGATGGTGGTGGGCGGCAATTGCGTGAAAGTGATTTCCTGGTACGACAATGAATGGGGCTATTCTTCTCGCGTGCGCGACCTTATTCATTACATCGGCGGCAAAGAATTATAAAAATACCTCGTGTGGCGCGGACTTTTGTCCGCGCGCCCGCGGGGGTTGAAGTGGATGCTGCGGGCGGTAAGTGCCCGCGCCACACCATCATCTGCAAGGGGACTTCCAGCCAACATGCCCAAGCTTTCCATTCGTGATCTCCCACTGAGCGGTAATCGAATTTTTATGCGCGTCGACTTCAATGTTCCGTTGGAAGACGGACGCGTGATGGACGATACGCGCATTCGCGAGACTTTGCCTTCCATCGAATATGCTTTGCGTCACGGGGCGAGGCTTATTCTGGCTTCGCATCTGGGGCGGCCCAAAGGCAAACCGAATGCGATGATGAGCCTGAAGCCGGTGGCAGAACGGTTGCGCATGCTGCTCGATAACGAATTGGCGCGAGGCGAAAACGTTGGATTTTCGCCGGACTGCGTTGGAGCAGAGGCGGAAGAAGTGGCGACGCAATTGGAAAAAGGCCAGACTTTGCTGCTGGAGAATTTGCGCTTTCACGCCGAAGAAGAAGCGAACGATGAGGCTTTTGCCCGGCAGCTCGCGAATCTGGCGGACTTTTATGTGAACGATGCTTTCGGGACAGCGCATCGGGCGCATGCTTCGACGGTCGGCATTACAAAGTTTGTGAAGCAGTCTTCCGCCGGGATGCTCATGGAAAAAGAGTTGAAATATCTGGGCAAAGCTTTGGAGCACCCGGAACCGCCTTTTGTGGCGATTCTTGGCGGGGCGAAGGTCAGCGACAAGATTGGCGTCATCCGTAATTTACTTACGAAGGTCAATACGCTGATTGTTGGCGGCGGCATGGCTTACACGTTCTTGAAGGCACAGGGACAGGAGATTGGGAAGTCGCTGCTCGAAGCGGATAAAGTCGACCTGGCACGGCAACTGCTGGAAGAAGCGAAGCAACGAAAGGTGAAGTTCTTACTGCCGGTGGATCACGTGGTGGCCATGAAGCCCGAGGCGAACGCCGTGCAGCAGCAGATCGGGGAAGGACAATCGATTCCAGCGGATCGAATGGCGCTCGACATCGGGCCGAAGACGATCGAATTGTTCTCGGAAGAGATCTCGGCGGCACGAACCATTGTGTGGAATGGGCCGATGGGCGTGTTTGAAGTTCCGGGATTCTCCCGGGGAACTTTCCAGATTGCGAGAGCGGTTGCCGACAATGCGGGCGCAATTTCGATTGCGGGCGGCGGAGATACAGTTTCTGCGGTGCACGGCGCGGGAGTTGCCGACAAGATCACCCACATTTCTACCGGTGGTGGCGCGTCGCTTGAATTTCTGGAAGGAAAGAAGCTGCCGGGCGTGGAAGCACTCACGAATAAAAAATAGAGCTAAAGGCGATCGAGGGTGAGTTGGTCGGGCGCGCCGCCGAAATATTTCGTTAACGCCGCCGCGAAGATGTCCTCGTCCGGTGACACCTGGGCGAACAGGGTTACGGAGGAGCGGAATTTCATGTCGTCGGGGTTGCCGAAGATTTGCTTTATGGACCTGCCTTGTGTTGAAAGAACAAGGTGAGTGCATTCCTTTAATCGCGGTCCGAGCACAGGATGATTAAGATAGGCGCGCGCTTCATCCAATGACGCGATGGCGTATTCGATCGATATTGAGCTGTGGCCCAGGCCTTTGATCTGCGGGAAGATGAACCACATCCAATGGCTTGCCTTTGCACCGTTCTTCAGTTCAGAGAGGACTTGCTCATAGACCGGATTTTGGCCTTGGACGAAGCGGTTTAGGTTGTAGGGATCGGCTGTTGGCATATTACGGATTGAGCTTCGTAGGCTTCCGGCCAACTTCTTTTAACACGGAGCGCACAGAGAAACACAGGGTAAATCATTCAGGAAAGGCCCTACATGAGAAAGAAAGTTATCGCTGCCAATTGGAAAATGTACAAGACGCCGGATCAGACGCGGGAATTCTTTCGCGAGTTCTTGCCGTTGGTTGCGGGACATGGTCGCGATGAGATTGTGGTGTGCGCGCCGGATATTGATCTCGCGGCTGCGGTGGAGTCGGCGAAGGGATCGAATGTGGCGGTTGGCGGGCAGAATGTGCATTGGAAATCGGAGGGAGCCTTTACTGGCGAAACGTCGGCGGCGATGCTGCTGGCGATTGGCGTGACGCATGTGATTGTGGGGCACTCAGAGCGGCGGCAGTATTTTTGCGAGACGGATGACACCGTGAACATGCGGCTGAAAGCGGCATTGGATGCCGGATTGGAGGCGATTTGCTGCGTGGGCGAGGTGCTGGAAGAACGCGAGGCAGGATTGACTGACGATGTGCTGCGCCGGCAGTGCGTGCGGGCATTTCATGCGATTTCGGCGAAGAAGGCGGCGAGGCTGGTGGTGGCTTATGAGCCGGTCTGGGCGATTGGAACCGGCAAAACGGCTACGCCTGAGTTGGCGGCCGAAGCTCATGCGGTGATTCGCAGCGAGGCGACGGAGATTTTCGGGGAAGAGTTTGCCGCGACTCTGCGTATTCTTTATGGGGGTTCCGTGAAGCCAGAGAATGCTTCGGCGCTCATGGCGCAGGAAGAAATTGATGGCGCGCTGGTGGGAGGGGCGTCGTTGGATGCGAAGTCGTTTGCGGCGATTGTGAAGTATTAGCCGTAGGTCGATTCAGTCTTGTAGGGATTCCTCCACTACGCTGTCGCTAAAACTTTCCAGCTCTGGTCGGAATGACAGGAAGTTCGGATTTGCTGCCGGACGCTGCCGGAGTGAGAAATCCGCACTTCAATCTGCACTTCGATCTGCTAATCTTCCTCTTCGCTTTTCTTAATGTTCAATTTGCTCTGAGAAAAAACCGCCCATGACAGAAGCTTCGCGTCCCGAACCGAGCCCGCTGTACCGGTGGCTGGTGCTGATTTTCGTCAGCCTGGCCATGTTTGGCAGTTATTACGTGTATGACGCGCTCAGTCCGCTGGCCGATGTACTCAAAGCGCAGCTTGGGTTCACCGATTTGGATATCGGCTTTCTGCAGGCGATCTACAGCTTTCCCAACATTTTTACGGTACTGATCGGCGGCTTCATCATCGACCGCATCGGTCTGCGCAAATCGCTGATGATCTTCGGGGTTCTCTGCTTCATCGGTCCGGCGATCACCGCCGCCTCGGGGCATCTCTCGATCATGGCGACGGGGCGGCTTATTTTTGGGATGGGCGCGGAATCGCTGAATGTGGCTGTTGTCACTGCGCTGGCGCGATGGTTCCGGGGCAAGGAACTGAGTTTTGCATTTGGATTGAACCTGACTGCATCTCGCCTGGGCACGTTTGCCGCGCTCAACTCGCCAACCTGGGCGCGTTCTGCGTATGCCAGTTGGCGAACTCCATTCCTCATCGCGGTGGGCTTCTCTGCTCTCTGCGTGGTGGGCGCGATCATCTATTGGTTCATGGAGGCTTGGGCGGAGAGAAATTATTCGTTGGGTGCAATCTCAACCGATAAAGTCGTCTTCGCCGATCTTTGGAAGTTTGGCACGAGTTACTGGCTCATCGTGGCTTTGTGCATTGTTTTCTATTCCGCCATCTTCCCTTTTCAGACTTTCGCCGTAAAGTTTTTCATGGAAGCGCACGGGACCTCGCGCGAGTTTGGTGGATTCCTCTCCAGCATGTTGACCCTGTTTGCCATGATCGTCACGCCATTGTTCGGTTTATGGGTGGATCGAGTGGGCAAGCGGGCTCTGTTAATGATGTTGGGATCGGTGCTGCTGATTCCGGTTTATCTGATGATGGCCTACACCCAGATCAACTTATATGTGCCGATGGCGATGATGGGGGTGGCATTTTCGCTGATACCGGCTGTGATGTGGCCTTCGGTGGCTTACATCGTCGATCAGTCGAAACTGGGAACCGCTTACGGCCTGATGACAATGATTCAGAATATTGGCCTTTTTGGCCTCAATCTGCTGGTGGGATGGGCAAATAAGTATGCCCATGCGGACGCCAGCAATCCCGGCGGTTACAACCTGGGGATGTGGATTTTTTCCATTTTGGGATTTCTTGGGCTGACGTTCGCCTTCCTATTGCGGCAGCGGGAATTAGGTCCACATGGACATGGGCTTGAGAGTATTACGACGGCGACGAAGACGGCGTGAGGGGCTGGAAGGATTCCATTTTCGGCAGATCGCTACTCTTTGCCTGCCAATGGGTTTCAAGTATTGTGGGGATTCGTGCATCCAAGCGTAGAAATGCAAAGGTCTTTGGGTGGTTGCCAATCAGGCAAAAGGTTGCCGAAAGGAGGCTCCGGAGTTCGGTAGAAAGACTCTGATATTCTGGATTCCCAACCGTGATATCCCTGGAAGCAAAAGGACGCAACCAATACAACACCAATTACTTACGCCGCATCCCAATGTGTGCGGCCGGGACAGCGAATTTGACCGAGCCACGACAGAATCAGGGCGCTGAAGCGGGCGAGGCCGAGGCTAGAGCTATCGACCGGGCCAAGCAGGGGGACGCTGACGCGTTCCGCGTGCTCTATGACAGGCATAAGCGGCGGGTGTACTCTCTGTGTCTGCGGATGACGTCGAATACGGCTGAGGCCGAAGATTTAGCGCAGGAAGCGTTTCTACAGCTTTACCGCAAGATTGGGACGTTTCGGGGCGAGTCGGCGTTTTCGACATGGTTGCATCGGCTGGCGGTCAATGTCGTGCTGATGCATTTGCGCAAAAAGACTTTGCCGGTCACATCGCTGGAAGAGACGACACAGAGCACGGAAGACGATTCTCCAAAGAAAGATTTCGGCGCGGAGGATATATCGCTGGCGGGATCGATCGACCGCCTGCAGTTGCAGAGAGCGGTGGAAGAGCTGCCGCCGGGGTACAGAACGATCTTTGTTCTTCACGATGTCGAGGGTTACGAGCATAATGAGATTGCAAATCTCGTCGGGTGCTCGGTAGGAAACAGCAAGTCACAATTGCATAAGGCGCGCTTAAAGTTGCGCGACCTGCTCAAGATGAACAGAGCCGAAAAGGCCGTAAAGTCTCGGGTGGGTTAGGAACGTTGAATTTGCTTGAGTACTGATCTCGTTGCAGGGGCGCAGGAGCTGTGCGTGGGATACGCGGAGCAGATTCGGGGAGAGTGGTATGACTTGCGTTGAGCTTCAGCAAAGCTTGGCGGAAACAGAGCGCAGCCGGGAACAGATGGCGCATTTGAAAACCTGTACGCCTTGCGCGGACTTGGTTAGAGAACTGGACCTCATCATAGTCGCGGCCGGCGATCTGCAAGAGGCTGATGAGCCGAGTTCGCGAGTCTGGAATTCAATCGAAGCGGCGTTGCGAAGCGAGGGCCTGATTCGTCCCCAAGGAGCGAGAAAGCACATCCACCTGCCTTCGTTCAGCGCGCGCTGGGGTTGGTCGCGCTGGCTGGTTCCGGCGGCGGCCATGCTGTTGATCCTGATTGGAATTTATCAAAAACGTGAGTCATCCACGGTTGCACCTATCCAAGAGGCTACGACCGCTGTTCCGGTAGTGAACACGGGCGGTCTGAATGACGAAGATTTGATGGACGAGGTCGCGACGAACTCGCCGGCGATGCGCAGTGAGTATGAAGAAAATCTGCGGAGTGTGAATGATTACATTCGCGATGCGCAGAGCGTGGTGAACGACAATCCCAATGACGTCGAGGCGCGGCATGCGCTGATGGATGCGTATCAACAGAAGTCGATGCTGTTTGAAATGGCAATGGAGCATCTGCAGCCGTAGTAATCTTTCTCAATTGCATGGTTCAGCGGACGGGGCAAAGCGGTGAATTCGGGGGACTGATTGTATGTTGAGCAGGAGCGAGTCGATCGTTGCCGTGATGACCGTGCTCATGGCCGGCACCCTGTTAGCGCAAACCAAGAAAGAATTTCACTTCACAGTTGCGGCGCGATCCGGGGTTTCAGTATTGAATCCTTACGGGTCGATCGCGGTTAAACCTTCTTCGGGCAACACGGTCCTGGTTAGCGCCTTCCTGCATTCGGACAAAGTTGAGATCGACAACAACCAGTCCGGAAACCGCGTGGATATCACTTCTCACCTGCTTCCTGGCGCTGACGCCGAATCCGGACGCGTGGATTACGAAATTCAGGTTCCGGCCGATGCGAGTATTACACTGCATTCGAGCACTGGAACCCTGCGGGCGGAAAAGCTGCATGGAGACGTCAATCTGGAAGGTCCAGGTGCATCGGTGGAAGTGCGCGACATCTCAGGTGCGCACGTGCACGTGAAAACCATGAACGGCCCGGTGACTCTGGATAACATCCAGAACGGGCACGTTGAGGTCGACTCGTTGAGCGGCGTAGTTACGCTGAATGAAGTGAATGGCGCGCTGGTGCAGGTGGTTTCGACCAGCGGCAAGATAAATTACATCGGAGATTTTGGCAACAGCGGCGAATACCGCCTGACCAGCCATAGCGGCGATATTGACGCTACGATTCCTGAATGGACTTCCGCTGACGTGAGCGCTCGCTCGGTTCGCGGCGAAGTTCATGACGATATTCCTCTTCAACCCAAGACTCACACCTATTTCGCGCTCGATAAGGGACGTGCCTTTGCAGGTACTATGGGTCGAGTGGCCGTTTCTTCGACGGTCGTGCTGCGAACCTTCAGTGGTAAAATCCACCTCAGAAAACGCTCTGACAAGCAGCAATAACTGAAAAAGAAACTGAATCGGCGAAAGCGGAGTGCTAAAAAGTCTGCGCCTCGTGGTCGTGTGCCGCGCGGGCGACGGGCGAAGGAAAGTCATGCATCGCGAGCGGTGATTCTGATTGGCTTCATGGGTGCGGGCAAAAGCTGCGTGGGGCGGGCTTTAGCGGCGGCACTGGGATGGGCATTTGAGGATCTCGACGATCGGATTGAGGAGAACGCAGGCCGGACGATTGCCGAGGTCTTTCGTGAATCGGGCGAAGCTGAATTCCGACGGTTGGAACATGCAGCGCTAAAGTCATTGGCTGGGGAATCTGGTTTGCATGGCGAATGTGTGATTGCACTGGGGGGCGGGGCGTTTATTCAGGAGGCGAACTCTAAATTGATTGAGGCTTGGGGAGTTCCGACTATTTTCCTGGATGCCGAAGTAGAGGAATTGTGGAACCGTTGCCAAGGTCAAGCGCTGGATGCCGGATCAGAACGCCCATTGCTAAAAGATCGAGAGCAATTTCGTGCTTTGTACGAACTGCGGCGGCCGCATTACCTCAAGGCCTCATTACGACAAGAAACCGGCGGTAAACCGGTGGCGCAGGTTGCTGCAGAGCTGATCCGGGCAGTGAAGCTGAAGCGAAGTCGAAGTGAAGGAGATAAAAAGTGACTCTTATCGCGAAGATGCGATGGGGAATAATTGCGGTCCTGGCATTTGCAATCTTGAGTTCTGCCAGCGACAAGAAGGTCGACGCCAAATCGCATGGAAACATGGTTGATTCCGGCTCGTTTGGGGTTTTCGTGAAAGGCCAGCGGGTGGTGACGGAAACTTTCAGCGTCCAGCAGGAAAACGGGGTGAGCACCGTGAAATCGCGACTGCAGGACGCGGGAAATTCGAGTTCTCTGCAAAGTTCGGAATTGCAGATGACCAGCAGTGGCGAACTGATTAGTTACGAGTGGAACGATGCGAATGGTTCGCTGACGGTGCTGCCGAAAAATGAGTTCCTGATCGAGAAAATTACGAGCGGCAACGGAAAGCCGGCGGAGCGGCCCTTCCTTATGCCGAATACTTCGGCAGTTCTGGATAACAATTTTTTTGTGCAACGTGAGGTTTTGGCTTGGCGTTACCTGGCAACCAACTGCCATGCGGATGGCGGAAACTTAAAATGTCAGCAGGGGCCTGTGGAATTCGGTGTACTGGTTCCGCAGGATCAGACCTCGATGCGCGTTCGGATGGAGTTGACCGGCAAACAGAAGATTACGATCCACGGAACCGAGCGCGATCTATTGCGAATCGACCTCAAAGGCGAGTCATTTGCGTGGACTCTTTGGGTGGATGGAAGTGATCAGTTCAAGCTGGTACGAGTGGAGAGTCCGGGCGATAATACAGAGGTAGTGCGGGACTAGGAAAATCGGGACGCTTTGCGAGAGTAATCTCCTGGTCGCTGGGGCAAGAATTTGCTGCTAACAGATGGACGAACGGCCCGAGTATTAATCACAGCGCTGCTGTTTGCGCTGGGCTTGGGATTTCTGTATGCAGCGCGTGAAACCCTTATTGCCTTCCTGTTTGCCATTTTTTTTGCCTACCTGATGAGTCCGTTGGTTTCTTACTTACAGAAGTTGCTCCATGGGCGTTTGCGCGCGATCGCTGTTATTTATGTTCTTCTGCTCGGGCTGGTTGTGCTGTTTTTCGTTTCCACCGGGCCGAAAATCGCGCGCGAAGGGGCTCGTTTAGGGCAATCGCTGCCAGCGTTGTCCCGCCTCAGTTCCGGCGAAATCGCGGAGCAACTGGGGGAAGAGCATGGCTGGAACGGCCATATCGTGATGCTGGTGCGAGACTATCTTGCCAGCCACAGCAACGAAATCATCAAACTGGCGCAGGCAGCTGGGCTGCGCGTGGCGGATGTAGCCAAGCAGGCATGGCTGCTGGTGGTGGTGCCGCTTTTATCGATTTTCTTTCTGAAAGATGGTGAAGCTTTCAGCCACATCTTGCTGGAACTGGTGCAGTCGCGACCGCAGCGGGAACTCTTACAGGGTGTGCTTAGCGATTTGAACCAGATGCTGGCGCAGTTCATTCGGGCGCAATTGATTCTTGCGGCTCTTACGCTAATTGCTTATTCGGGATTTCTGGGCGTGATGCGTATGCAGTATTCGCTCGTACTTGGAACCCTCGGGGGGTTGCTTGAGTTCATCCCTGTCGTTGGCCCGCTGGTGGCAGCGCTGATCATCATCAGCGTCTCATTGCTTCTAAGCTATCCGCACTGGCTTGCGATCATCATCTTTCTTGGAGTGTGGCGGCTGACTCAGGATTACATAACCTCACCGCGCATCATGGGGCGGAGCGTGGAACTTCATCCTCTGGCTGCAATTTTCGGTGTGATGGCGGGCGGCGAGGTGGCAGGCATTCTCGGGATTTTTCTTTCGATTCCGGTGATGGCGAGCTTGAGAATCGTTTTTCGGCGGTGGCGGCTTTATGCTGAAAAGCGCAAGTTCGGGCCCCTGGATGAGTACGTCCTGGGCAGCCAGATAGGAATCAAGAAGTAGCCATCCAAACTGCCTATTTTTACTGCTCCTGCATTTCTCAGCTTCCGATGCCGATGATTACCTGGGTTCAACGGTGAGCTGAAGTCTCTGTTGTAAAATTCAAGTATTCACTTATGAGCAATAGAGTTCCAGTTGGGATTCTTGGCGCTACCGGTGTCGTTGGACAGAGATTTATCCAGATGCTGGAGCGGCATCCGTGGTTTGAGGTGGCGTGGCTCGCCGCTTCCGACCGATCTGAAGGCAAGACATACGCGGAAGCGGCGCGCTGGCGGTTGAAGACGGCTATTCCGGTGAATGTGGGTTCGATGAAGATATCTGCGGCGACGCCTGAGGGAGCTCCTAAGATTGTTTTTGCCGCGCTCGACGCCTCGATCGCAGCCGAAATGGAACCTAAATTTGCTGAGGCTGGTTGCGCCGTGGTTTCTAACTCGAGCGCACTCCGGATGAAATCAGATGTGCCGCTGGTTATTCCGGAGGTCAACGCCGCGCATATTGGATTAATTTCAACACAGGCTTGGCGGAACAAATCCGGTGGGTATGTGGTAACGAATCCCAACTGTTCTGCGATTGGGTTGGTGATGGCGTTGGCGCCTCTTCAGCAACGATTCGGCCTGGAAGCGGTTATGGCAGTCACCATGCAAGCCGTTAGCGGCGCGGGTTATCCCGGTGTGGCATCTCTGGATATTCTGGGCAATGTTATTCCTTACATCCGCAATGAAGAAGAAAAGATGGAAGAGGAGACGTTGAAACTACTGGGGAAGATCAACGGCACGAAGATTGTTCCCGCGGGTTTTGCCATGAGTGCGCAATGCAATCGGGTTGCGGTTGAAGATGGGCACACGGAATCAGTTTCGGTGCGGCTTAAGACCAGAGCGAAGGCAGAGGAGATTATCGCCGCTTGGAACGAGTATCGGGCTGAGCCGCAAGAATTGAAATTGCCGAGCGCGCCGGAGAGACCCATCGTATATGTCGAGGCGAATGATCGTCCGCAGCCCCGGTTTGATGTCGATGCCGGCGCGGGCATGACTGCTGTTGTGGGTCGATTGCGGCCCTGCAGCGTGCTCGATTGGAAATTCACCGTGCTCTCGCACAATACCATTCGCGGAGCGGCGGGCGCCGCTGTGCTGAACGCCGAGTTGCTCAAGGCCAAGGGATATCTGAATTGAAATCTGAGGCACGCACCGAAAAGTTCCGAAGAAAGCCACGCCGATGATCGTGATGAAATTCGGCGGCACTTCGGTGGAAGATGCCAAGGCGATCACGCGCGTGGCCGAGATCGTGAACGGCCGTCTGGCGCAAAGTCCAGTGGTTGTGGTGAGCGCGATGGCCAAAGTTACGGACACGCTGCTTACGATGGCGCGTGCCGCCGGCGCCGGAGAGAGAAAGGCGGCGCTCAAACTCTGCCGGTCGCTGCAGGAGCGCCACTACAATACCGCCAGTGAGTTGATGGGCACTGCGCTGTTTACCGATTTTCATTCGGAGTTAGGCAGCGATTTCGAAGCGCTGGACGAATTGCTGCGCGGGATTTCAGCTGTTGGGGAAATCACTCCGAGAACTACCGACCACGTTGCCGCTTTCGGCGAGATGCTTTCGAGCAAAATTGTGGCCGCGGCCTTTTCCGCTCACGGCTTGAATTGTGTGCACGTCGATTCGCGGGAGGTTCTGGTGACGGACGGCAACTTCATGCAGGCAACTCCACAGTATGAAGAAACCAACTCGAGGTTGCGGGCGAAAGTAAAGCCACTGCTCGATTCCGGCCAGGTTCCAGTGATGGGCGGATTCATAGGGACGAACCGTGCCGGGATCACGACCACCATCGGTCGAGGTGGATCGGATTTTTCCGCCGCGATCTTTGGCGCTGGATTGAGTGCTGAACGGATCGAAATCTGGACGGACGTTGACGGCATTCTTACGACCGATCCGCGCATCTGCCCTGACGCGCGCCGGATTAAGGTGATCAGTTTCGACGAAGCTGCCGAGTTGGCTTACTTCGGAGCGAAGGTACTGCATCCTGCGACGGTCTTGCCGGCAATTCAGAAGAACATTCCGGTTTACGTGCTGAATTCGCGCAATCCTTCATGCGAAGGCACGAAGATTACCACCCGCGCGCCGCAAGGAAACAACATCTTCAAAGCAATCGCCGTCAAGAAACGAATCACAATTGTCGACGTGGCTGCACCGCGCATGTTGCTGGCGCACGGCTTTCTGAAAGCAATTTTCGAGGCCTTCGACCGGCATCAGGTTGCCGTCGATGTGGTATCGACGTCTGAAGTCAGCGTTTCGCTGACCGTGGATTCTAACCAGGCGATTCCCGCGCTGGCCGCGGATTTGGCAAAGCTCGCCGATGTAAAGTACGAGGGTCGCAAAGCCATCGTGTGCATGGTTGGCGAAAATCTGCGCGAGAAGCCCGGGATCGCAGCGCTGGTTTTCCGCGAACTGGCGGACAAGAAGATTCGGATGATTTCCCAGGGCGCTTCCGAGATCAATCTGACGTTCGTCATCGAAGAGGATGATGTGCCGGAGGTGATTCAGCGCTTGCATGGAGTATTTTTCCGCGAGCTGGATCCCGACGTTTACGCGTAATTTTCCCCGCCCAAGCCTTCCCAGCCTCCTGTGTGGTTAAATCGGTCTTGAGATGTTACGGGGATATTTCTATGCGCTTGTTGGCTCTGGGACGGGGAAAGACCGGGTCGCTGATTGCCGAAGTTGCGCGCGAACACAACCATAGCGTTCGCGTCGCCGGGGCGTTGGAAAACGCTGAATGCGCGGCTCTCACTCCTGAAAGGCTAATTGACATCGATATTGTGATCGATTTCACGACGCCCCACTGTGTGCTGGCAAACATAGAAGCCTGTATGGGCGCGGGAAAGAACATGGTTGTCGGCACAACCGGATGGTATGAAGAAAGTGAGCAGGTTCGCAAACTGGTGGAGGGTCGAAAAACAGGATTTATTTTTGCCGCGAATTTCTCGATTGGCGTGAATTTATTTTTAGAGGTCGCACGTACGGCCTCGATGGCTCTTCGGCACGACTACTCGGGACAGATATTCGAGCGGCATCACGCACACAAGAAGGACGCGCCTTCGGGAACGGCGATGGCGCTCCAAAGGGTAATGCGCCAAGCCAGCGAGAGGAATGAGGATCTTGAGATTACTTCCTTTCGCGAAGGCGACGTTGTGGGAATGCATGAGGTCGTATTGGAATCTGAAGCGGATCGGATTTATCTTTGCCACGACGCCAAGTCTCGGCGGGGATTTGCGGAGGGCGCGGTGCGGGCGGCGGAGTGGCTGGTTGGGAAAAAGGGCTTCTACGATTTCAAGGACATTTGGCGGCAGCTGTAGCCGCACGTTCCCTCATGCGCCTATTCGCGCTATCTTATTATCATGCAACTTCGCGGATGCGGTACGGCGCTGGTCACTCCTTTTCATCAGGACGGATCAATTGATGAGGCCGCCTTGCGTAATTTAGTCGTATGGCAGGTGGAGTCCGGCATTGATTTTCTCGTCCCGTGCGGAACTACGGGCGAAACTCCTACGCTGAATCATGACGAATGGTTGCATGTAATTGATACGACAATTGAGGTAGTCGCCGGCCGCGTACCGATCGTTGCCGGGGCGAGTTCGAATTCGACGCAGGACGCAGTAGAGAAAGCTAAGGAAGTTGGCTCCAGGCCTGGCGTTGACGCGATTCTCACTGCTTCCCCGTATTACAACAAGCCCACGCAGGAGGGGCAGTATCGACATTTCCGCGCCATCGCTGAAGCTGTCCCGGAGAAACCGCTCATTCTTTACAACGTGCCCGGGCGAACGGCGGCTAATCTAGAGCCGGCCACGCTGGCGCGGTTGGCAGAGATTCCAAACATTATTGGCGTGAAGGAAGCAAGCGGCAACATGACGCAGATCGCCGAGGCTATCGCCTCGGTTCCTGAAACATTTCTCGTGTTTTCTGGGGATGACGCGGTTACTTTGCCGGTAATCGCGCTGGGAGGAGTGGGAGTAGTCTCGGTTGCGTCCAATGAGATTCCTGCTGAGATGACTTCCCTTACGCGGGCTGCGCTAAGTAATGATTGGACAACGGCGCGCGCGCTTAACAAAAAATATTTGGGGTTAATGCAGGCGAATTTTATCGAGTCGAGCCCGTTGCCGGTGAAGGCTGTGCTGGCGATGATGGGTAAGATCGAAGAAACTTACCGGCTGCCGCTCTTGCCGATGAGGCGTGACACCCGATCGAAGCTGCAGAAGATCGCGATGGAAGCCGGAGTGATCGCGAAACCGGCAGGAACAGCCGCTGATGTTGCCGCGTTTTATATTTACGAGAACTGGGCTGCGGGACCGCGGAAGATTGTGCTGCATCGCGGATCGTGCGGGCAGTGCAACCAGGGTAAGGGACGGCCGGCAGGGCACGATGCGAATCATTCAAGCTGGCATGGGCCTTATACAACACTGGCGCAGGGCCGCGAAGCGGCACATGCGATGAGCGGTGTACTGATTCGCAGTGAGTGCAAGTGTATTTAACAGTTGTCAGTTCCCGGTTGCCAGTTTTCAGTTTCCAATCCTTGTCTTGCCTTGAATTCTAACTTCGCCAATTCCTTTATACTTTCAGCGCATGCAATCCTTGAAGTTTTCTATTGAACGCCTGGCGGCATGGGGCGAGATCGAACATAATCCTGATGCGCGGCCGGTGTTTCTCGAATTTCGAGAGGCGCTTACTCAAGGAAAGATCCGGGCTGCTGAAAAAGGCGTTGATCCTGCAAATCCAGGCCGCTGGGTCGTCCATACATGGGTTAAACACGGCATTTTGCTGGGGTTTCGGCTGGGCGAACTGGCTGAAATGGGAGGCGGTGGGCTCAACTTTGTCGATAAAGACACCTTCCCCGTCCGCAAGTTTTCTGTCGCCGATCGCGTGCGCGTCGTTCCCGGCGGTTCTTCCGTTCGAATGGGAGCCTACGTCGCCCCATCCGTGATTTGCATGCCTCCGATGTTTATCAATGTCGGCGCTTATGTCGATGAGGGAACGATGGTCGACTCGCATGCGCTGGTCGGTTCATGCGCGCAAGTGGGCAAGCGCGTGCATTTGAGTGCCGCTGCACAGATTGGTGGAGTGCTTGAGCCGGTGAATGCTGCGCCGGTGATTATTGAAGATGATGTGCTGGTGGGTGGAAATTGCGGAGTTTATGAAGGCACTTTGGTCCGTGCGCGGGCGGTACTGGGTGCAGGAACGATTTTGACTCGTTCGACGCCACTATACGATTTGGTGCGCGATACGGTTTACCGCGCGACGGCCGACTCGCCGCTTGAGGTTCCGGAAGGAGCTGTGGTTGTCCCCGGATCGCGCGCGGTAAAGAAAAGCGCGGCGGGCATCTCGCTCTACACACCTGTGATCGTCAAATATCGCGACGAGAAAACCGATCGCGGAATCGAACTCGAGGAGTGGCTGCGTTAGTTCGTCGAGTCTCCTTCAAGCGGCATCACGGTTACGCGCAGTGAATTCCCGTTCTGCATGACCGACAATTTCTGGAAGGTCTTGATGACGGCGTCGGCTTCCTGCAATTGCTCTGGCCGATAAGTGCTGGCGAAGCCGATGACTTTCATCCCTCCGGCATGGGCCGAACGAATCCCGGCCGGCGCGTCTTCGATCACGAGACATTGTTCCGGCTTGACGCCCAATTCGGCTGCACCCTTCAGATAAGGCTCTGGATGCGGCTTTCCATTTACAACATCGTCGGCGGTAATTAACACTTTCGGAACCGGCACTCCCACGGTACGAAGACGATCGGGAGCGATGCTGCGCGAACCGGACGTGACCACGCCCCACCGATTCTCTGGAAGCGAACGAAGCAGGTCAATTACTCCCGGCATTGCCTTGAGCTTATGGTGATCGTCGGTCTCTTCCTGCTCGAGCTGGCGCAACTCCGCTTCGGCATTCAGATGCGGCGCAACAGTCCGAATCACTTCAATTGCCCGCACACCGTGAGCAATTGCAATCACCTTTTCTTCGTCGATACCTCGTTCACGGGCCCAGATGCGCCAGTGCTGGTCAACGGAACCGGTGGAATCGACGAGAACTCCGTCGAGATCGAAAAGGATGGCGGAGCAGCCGAAAGTGGGCATACTTTTTTTTAGCATAGATTTTGGCTGTATAGGCCACCGGGCTCGCAGTGGTTACACCGCAGTCACGTTTTTCGAGGTGATGAGGATGTCACAATCATGGGAAAGAAAATTCAGGTTGTTTGTGCTTGTGCCGGCAAAATGTTTGAAGGCGGGGCGATCAACTCAGCTCGCAGCTCTCGCTTCACTGTTAAATGCTTCTCGCGAAAGTGGGCCTTAGCGCGCTCTCCCCAGGCGCGAACAAACCAGTAATTCAGTCCGGCGCCGATGGCCGAGCTCACAAGAGGAATCATGCGGCCGGCCCATTTTTCAACGACCTCGGCGCTGGCGCTGGCGGCAATGCGTTGAATGACCCGTGGAATAAATCTGTTCAGGACTTCCTTTTCGAAAAGGTCTCGGCTGATGTCGACGCCAGCCGCGCTGGCTGCCGCGATCCAAAGGTCGGCAATTTCGTTGTCGGTATTGAACTGGAAGCCGTAGACGAGACTCAGCTTCTGAATGGTGCGCATGGTGATGGCAGAGAGAATGCCGAGATCGGGGACGATGGTGATCAACCCTCCCAGGCCGAAACCGGCGCCTTCGGCGGCGGCCAACTTCATTCCGGCGCGAATGACGTCGTCAGCGACGGAGTCGAGTTCACCGACCTCGAGCGAATAGACGCCATGGTAGCCGCTTATTGGCACACGGTAAGCCGTGCGCAGTTGAATGAGAAATTTGTCGGGATCGACCTGGACCCGTGAATAGGCGCGAGTCAAGCCTTTGATGAGAGCCTTCTCGGTGCGCTTTCGCAGCCACGACTTGGAATGCTCATCGTTCACTCCTCCCAACCTACGCCAATGGTCGAGAAAATGGTATCCGATAAGGACAGTAGGCGGCGGTGCCCTATACGCGCCTTCGAGCAGTCTGCTAGCATCATCAGTACTCCATGACAACTGGAAAACTGCAGATTGTCCCCCTTGGCGGGCTGGGCGAGTTCGGAATGAACTGCATGGCCATCCGTTGGGGCGACGACATCATTGTGGTCGATGCAGGTCTGATGTTCCCCGAGTCTGAATTGCTGGGTGTGGACATTGTTGTGCCTGACATCTCCTATCTCACCGAAAACCGTCAACGTGTGCGCGGGATCATTCTCACTCACGGACACGAGGATCACATTGGCGGCTTACCCTGGATTCTTTCTGAACTCAACGTTCCGGTGTGGGGAACAGAGTTCACGCTGGCCTATGTGGAAGACAAGCTCGATGAGCACGGGTTGCTTGACGACTCCGATCTACGTGAAATGCGCGCCGGGGAGCGATTCAAGGCCGGCGTATTCACAATCGATCCTATTCGAGTGACGCACAGCCTCGTGGACTGCGTAGCTCTGGCGATTCACACTCCTCTGGGCGTGATTGTGCATACCGGAGATTTCAAGGTCGATCCCACACCGACGGACAATCACTTATTCGACCTGCACGCGTTTGCCGAGTATGGAAAACAGGGCGTGCTGGCGCTTCTTCAAGACTCTACCAACGTCGAACGCAAGGGCTATACGCCGAGTGAGCGTGCGGTACGGCGCAAGTTTGACGAGATTTTTGCGCACACAAAGCGGCGGTTATTCATTTCATGCTTCTCGTCTTCGATTCACCGCATCAAGCTGGCGGCGGAACTGGCGCACCAGCATGGACGCAAGGTGGCGTTTATTGGGCGATCGATGAACAACTCGGCGGAGATTGCGGAAGATTTGGGTTACCTCGAAATCCCCGACGGCCTGATCATCAATCCGGGCGATATGAAGAACTTCGCCCCGGAAAAGGTCTGCGTGATGATCAGCGGCACGCAGGGCGAACCGATGTCCGCACTGTCGCGTGCGGCGGTGGACAATCACAAGCACGCGAAAATCGAGAAGGGCGATACCGTTGTGCTGTCGTCGCGCATTATTCCGGGGAACGAAAAAACCATCTACCGGATGATCGATCATTTATTCCGCCGCGAGGCGTACGTGATTTATGAAGATGGAACTTCGCCTCCCGTGCACGTGAGCGGACACGCCAGCCAGGAAGAGCTGAAGCTGATCATCAACCTGGTGAGGCCGCGCTATTTCATTCCGGTTCACGGCGAGTACAGGCAATTGAAGCTTCATGCTGAGATGGCTGGGGCCATGCATAGCGCCGTGGGCAAGGTGATGCTTATCGAAAGCGGCGACGTGCTTGAGATCGACGAATTGGGAGCGCGGAAGGCCGGACGCGTGAACGTAGGACGGGTGTGCATCGATTCCGGCTCGCGCACCGACGTGGTCGAGGATCTCATCATCAAAGATCGGCGACACTTGAGTGAAGACGGCATCGTGCTGCCGATCATTGCGATCAACAAGCTTTCTGGCAAAGTGGAAACGACGCCGGAAATTGTCACTCGCGGCTTTAACCCTGGCGAGGACGGCCTGCTCGACGGAGCGCGCAGGATCGTAGAGGACACGCTGGCTTTCTCCAGCGACGAAGAGAAAGCGGATTACGGTGTGATTAAGGAGAAGATTCGCGCTGATTTGAAGCGGTATATCTCCAAGCAAACGCAGAAAAGACCGCTAATTATGCCGGTGATTTTGGAGATTTAGTCACTCACTCAATGGTCACGCTCTCCGACATTCTAGCCTCGCAGGCTCGCCTGCACGGCATAACCACTCACACTCCACTCGTCCGTTTCCCTCTCTGCGATGCCGATCCGCGGAGCCTCTTTGTCAAAGCTGAAAACCAACAACCGATTGGCGCCTTCAAGTTGCGCGGCGCTTACAACAAGATCGCATCGCTCGGACCTGAAGAACGCAAGCGTGGCGTCATCACTTATTCCAGCGGCAATCATGCGCAAGGCGTGGCTTATGCCGCGCGGGCGTTGGGAACTAAGGCTGTGATCGTGATGCCCGAGAATGCTCCAGCTATCAAGCGTGAGGCGACGGCGGCGTTGGGAGCGGAGATTGTGTTCGTTGGACCGGGAAGTGTGGAACGGCAGCGCAAGGCAGAAGAACTGGCAGCCCAACACGGCTACGTGATTGTCCCGCCGTATAACGACGAGCACATTATTGCCGGTCAGGGGACGATGGGATTGGAGATTCTCGAAGATTTGCCGGAAGTGGAGATGGTGCTTGCTCCGGTTGGCGGCGGCGGGATGGTTAGCGGCGTTGCCGCGGCAATAAAACTGAGCAAGCCTTCAGTCAAGGTGATCGGGGTTGAGCCCGAGTTGGCTTCCGATGCGCAGGCTAGTTTCCGCGCGGGAAAGATCGTACAGTTCCCTGCCAGCGAGGTTACGCGAACGATGGCCGATGGATTGCGAACGCAAAGCGTCGGAGAGATCAACTTTCAGCATATCGAAAAGTTTGTCGACGATATCATTACAGTGACCGAAGATGAGATTCGGCAAGCTATGCAGTATCTATGCGCAAACCCTGCGACGATTGCCGAGCCGAGCGGCGCCGTCGCAGTGGCGGGGTTTATATTTCACGCTCAGCAACTGCCGATGGCAAAGCTGGCCGTCGCGGTGATCAGCGGCGGCAACATCGATCCGAAATTGTTGGAGGAGATTCGAAGTGCTCCGGCTCACAAAACCTAGCTTCCCGGAATCGACCGCGCAGAACTTTCGGCTTCCAAAGGCCCAAATCGCAGATCAGTTCTCTGGCCGCGCCCGAAGCCAGCGCCTCACTGCAACCGCGGACCAGACAGCTTCGACCAATCCAAACGGCCAGGCTCCTTGTAAAAATCCATAGATTGAGCCCAGTATGCATGAACCCGCAAAAGCCAGAACAAACCAGGGATTGCGATCTTCGAGGGCGTAGCAAATGAGCATGGCGGTGACCGCGAACAGGCCGAAGATTGAGAGCGGTGTAAAGGACATTCCGATCGATTTTATTCCGTGCAAATCGTTTCCGTCGTTATGTCGACCCCGGATGCCATACAACCGACAGTCTCCGTGTCGCTATCTAATGAAAGGGTTACCAAAGTCAACTCTAACTGTTCTTATCTTGTGCAGATTCCTTCTTCTGTGGTAAAAGCACGAGTATCACCTTTCACTGCTGATATGTCCGCTTCGGAACATGTCGAGAAGCTATCCCTGCGGAAATGGTGTACTACGGTTGTGCTCATTGCTGTCTGCTCGCTGACGGTGAGTTTATTGACGCGGTATTGCACGCCGTTGGGAATTTCATCCATAACGGCACGAACGGCAAGCTTACACGGGGCTCCTGCAGCAAAGAGGCAGCATCTTGCCAAAGACGCAGCTGATTGGATACCTCCGGTCACGACGATCCACCTGTTGGCACCCAGTTGCCTTTCCGCTGTGGCCGCGCCTACGGAATCGATTTTAAGCCGCGTACCAGCACAAACCCCGTACAATCGACCTCCGCCATCAAGCGTTTTCCTCGGCTAATCTGCAATCTTTCTTGGCGGTTTTTGGTTTTCTTGCATCCTTAATACCGGCATTTCAGGGCTATTTCTTCATTTTGCAGGTTAGTACTTCAGGTTCACGAAATGAGCCTTGCCCGGCTCTAAAGGGAAAGTGTCACCTTGGATCAAACTCATCAAAACGATACCGGCAAAGCGCCGAAGCTCAGGCTGCCGGAAGCTACGCTGGCGGCGCTTGGCAACTGTGAAACCTGCATGGTGGCCAACGCGATCGAATCTTTCCACGTGCGGCTGCGCAACGCCGGGTTCGCGGACTCACGTGTCCGATGCATGTTTAAGGATGCCCCGCCAATGGTGGGATATGCAGCGACAGCGCGGCTGCGATCGGGCGACCCGCCGATCGTCGGAGGTGCATTTAACGATCGTGCCGATTTCTGGAAGAGCATTCTGGAGATTCCCGCGCCACGGATTCTCGTCCTTGAAGATATGGACAAGCCTCCGGGCCGCGGAGCCTTTGTAGGCGACATGCACGCAGCGATTCTGAAGGCTCTCGGCTGCGTCGGATATGTGACGAACGGAGCGGTGCGCGAACTGCCTTCCGTGCAGAGCATGGGCATTCAAATGTTCGCAGGTAACGTAGCGGTGTCGCATGCGTATGCGCACATTTTTGAGATTGGCAGCAGAGTTGAGGTTGGCGGAATGGAAGTTCACCCCGGCGATTTATTGCACGGCGACCGCCATGGTGTTCTGACGATTCCGAAAGATATTGCCGCCGAGATTCCGGCAGTCGCCGCGAAGCTGCAACAGGCTGAGCGGAAAATCATTGAATTTTGCCGGTCTCGCGATTTTTCGGTGCAAAAGCTCAGCGAAGTCATCAAGACCGAAAGCTAGAAAGCAGGCAGGAGTTGCGCGAAAGAAAAAGCGAGAGTCATGGCATGAAGCGCACAATTCTATTTCGAAGGAAGATGTTTCTTTCCTGCTCCGTGATTAGTGTTGCCTTGGCGACGGGGCTGGTCCTGTCCTCTTGTTCTGGAAAGAGCCGTGTGGAAGCCAGCGCACCGTCTCAAACAGTAGGCGTGACGCGGGTAGTGAAGAAAACTTTAGGCCGGGAGCTGACGCTCTCCTCTGAGTTGGTTCCTTTCCAGGAGATCGACGTTTACGCGAAGGAATCCGGTTACGTGAAAAAGCTGAATGTTGATTACGGCACGCATGTGAAATCGGGAGCAGTCATGGCAGTTCTTGAGATTCCCGAACTCGAAGCGCAATTGCAACAAGACCAGGCCGAGATCAAGAACGCGAATAATCAGGTGATCCGCGCGCAGCACGAACTGGGGCGATATCAGGCGCAATACAAGGCTCTGCATCTGGAATACACCCGTCTGAATGGCGTCTTTCAGAGCCAGCCGGGGTTGGTGGCTCAGCAGGAAGTGGATGATGCGCAGGGCAAGGATTTGGCTGCGCAATCACAGGTAGATGCCGGGCAGGCTGCGCTCGAAGCAGCGCAGAGTCAAGCGGCGGAGACGCAGGCGAAGCTGGTGCATGACCAGAGCCTGTTCGATTATTCGAAGATCACAGCACCGTTTACCGGAGTCGTAACGGAGCGCTACGCAAATCTTGGCACGCTGGTTCAGGGAGGGACCACATCGAGCACGCAGGCCATGCCGATCGTGCAGCTTTCTGAGGACGATCTATTTCGTCTGGTGATTCCGGTTCCTGAATCGTATGTGCAATACATTCACGTCGGCGATCCGGTTGCGGTCAGTGTTCCGTCGCTCAATCGAACGTTTCCCGGGAAGGTGGCACGTTTCTCCGTGGATGTTCGCGAGGACACGCGGACCATGCATACGGAAGTGGACGTGCCGAATAGCAAGGGCTTGCTGTTGCCTGGTCTTTACGCAGAAGCGCAGCTTTCACTGGACCGGCGGCAGGGCGTGCCAACCGTGCCCATTCAGGCTCTGAATCGCCAGGGCTCGAGGACGACGATTTATGTGGTCAACGGAGACGGCGAACTGGAAGAACGAAACGTTCAGTTAGGACTGCAGACGGCTACCGATGCCGAAATCACTTCAGGGGTAAAAGAGGGAGAGCAGGTGGTGGTCAGTGACCGCGCTGGATTAAGGCCGGGCGAGACGGTACGCGCACAGGTGGTACCCATCATGAAATATCACGGGGACACCACGGAATAAAGCCGAGGCGTTTGGCCGAAAGCAAATCGGAAATTTCTATGCCGGGATTTTCAATCCGTAATCCGTACCTCATCGTGGTCATCTGCCTGGTGCTGCTGGTGATTGGTGTGACCAGCGTCGCACGGATGCCGGTTGATCTTTTCCCGCCCATCAACCTGCCCGAAGTGGTCGTGGCAACGTTTTATTCCGGAATGCCTCCGCAGGATATCGAAACCGACATTACCGATCCTCTGGAACGCTTTTTCACGCTGGGTGCAGGAGTCGATCACATGGAATCGCGATCGATGCTGGGCGTCAGCATGATTCGGATTTACTTTCAGCCCGGAACCAGCGCCGATGCCGATGTGAGCGAGATTTCGAATCTGGCGCTTGCCGATTTAAAGCGCTTGCCTCCGGGCACACTGCCGCCCGTCGTGTTGAAATTCGACGCCTCCAGCCTGCCAGTGGCACTGGTTACGGTGAAAGGCGAGGGACTCAATGAAACGCAACTTCACGACATCGCACAGTTTCAGATTCGCAATCAGATTGCGGTGGTTCCCGGCGCGGAGATTCCCGGCGTATTCGGCGGAATCTACCGCCAGATCATGGTCTACGTCGACCCCTACAAGTTGCTTTCGCGGCAACTCAGCCCTATGGATGTGGTCAGCGCAATCAATAACTCCAATCTGATCCTGCCCGCAGGCGATGTAAAGATGGGGCCGTACGACTACTTTGTCTACTCCAACAGCCTGGTTGACGACATGCAGCAACTGGGCGACGTGCCGCTCAAAGTCAAGGGAAACTCCTGGGTGACGGTGAATGATGTAGGCAAAGCCGAGGACGCCCACGGAATTCAAACCAACATCGTTCGTATCGACGGCCAGAAATCCGTATACATTCCCATCATGAAGCAGGGGGGCGACACCAACACCATTGCGGTGGTCGATGGGGTTCGCCGGCTTATCAAAAACCTTTTTGGCATCCCCAAGCAAATGAAGACCAGCATTGTCTTCGATCAGTCCGTGTTCGTGAAGGAAGCAATCGGCACCGTGTTGCACGAAGGCATTCTCGGCCTGATTCTCACGAGTCTGATGATTCTGATTTTCCTGGGAAGTCTCCGGGCCACGTCGGCGGTGCTGCTTTCAATCCCATTATCGGCATTAGCGGCGTTCGTTGCGCTGGCGGTCGCTGGAAGCACCGTCAACACGATGATCCTTGGCGGCATGGCGCTGGCGTTTTCGCGCGTCATTGATAATTCCGTCATCTCTCTGGAAAACATTTATCGCCATCTCGAACTGGGCGCTGCGCCCGTGGCTGCTTCCGAGGTTGGCGGCAACGAGGTGAATCTCGCCGTGCTTGCCGCAACCCTGGTGAACGTCATTGTTTTCTTTCCTGTCATTTTTCTTTACGGCGTCGCCAAGTTTCTGTTTTCCGCGCTTGCTCTTTCATTCTGCCTGTCTTTGCTCGCCTCTTACCTGGTCGCAATGACCGTCATTCCCTTGTTCTGCTCGCGTTTTCTAAAGAATGTTGGACACGAGAAGCAGGGACATGGAGGCGAGTACGAAATTGAACCCACGAAGGCGGCCGACCATTCGTGGATGGACCGCTTCAACGCTGCGTTCAATCGCATGTTCAACCGGCTCTTGGATTTCTACGAGCGATGGGTGCGGCGATCGCTGCTGAGGCCCGGCCTTACGGTCATTGCGCTGAGCGCTTTGTTTGTACTGAGCCTGGCGATTTACCCATTCCTGGGATTGGCATTCTTTCCCAAGACCGACGCCGGACAATTCACCATCAACCTCAAGGTTCCGACGGGCACACGCATCGAGATGACCGATGAATACGTTTCAAAGGTCGAGGACTTGATCCGTCACACCGTCGACGCAAAAGACCTTAAGCGCATTGTGTCGAATATCGGAGTGGTGCCGGATTTTTCGGCTCTCTACACGACCAATTCCGGCCCTTACACGGCCACCGTGCAGGTCGCGCTCAACGAACCACATACCGTCAGCAGCTTCGTGTATATGGATCGCGTCCAGAAAGCTATTTCATCTCAGTTTCCGGAGATCCGGACATTCTTCGGAAGCGGTTCGATGGTCGATGCCATTCTGAACATGGGCATGCCCGCGCCTATTGACGTACAGGTCAGCAGTCCGGACTTGCATCGCAGCTTCAATATCGCGCAGAACCTGGCGACTCGCTTTCGGAGCGTCCGTGGGGTGGGCCAAGTCTACATTCCCCAGGACCTGGACTATCCGGCGCTACGACTCGATGTAGATCGCGTGCACGCGGGTGAACTGGGCCTCACGCAAAAGGATGTCGTCGATAACATAATCACGGCCTTGAACTCCAACGCTATGATCGCACCCAACTACTGGGTGGACCGCAAGAGCGGCAATGACTATTACCTCACCGTCCAATATTTTGAGCACGGCGATGCCGCCATTCACGATATGGCAGACCTGGGACAAATTCCGTTGCGCGATCCGGCAGAATCCGGGCCGCTGAGTTGCGGACCAACCGCTAGCCCCCGCTCTCCGTGGGCGTGCAATGGGCAGGGCAGGCCGATTACGGTGCTTAAGAACGTCGTCGACGTCAAGCCAGTACTTACTCCGACCGAGGTCGATCATTACCAGATTCAGCGAACAACGGATATCTACGTCACTCCTCGAGGAGAAGATTTAGGAGGTGTGACGGATTCAGTGAAAAACATTCTCGCCAAGACCGACATTCCCGAAAATGTTCGCGTGAACTTACGAGGCATGGTAGAGGGGATGGAGGCCTCATTCCGCAGTTTTGCCCTGGGTTTCCTGATTGCCTTCGTTCTGCTGTATCTGATTTTGACGGCGCAATTCAAATCGTTCATGGATCCGCTTCTCATCATGCTTGCGATTCCCATGGGATTCATCGGCGTGCTGGTCATCCTGCCAATTACCCACAGCACCCTGAATGTCATGTCGCTGATGGGGGTGTTGATGTTGGTGGGCGTAGCGGGATCGAACAGCATTCTGATCGTGGATTTCGCTCATAATCTGGAAAAACAGGGCTTGTCTCCTGCGGATGCGGTAATCAATGCCTGCCGGGTTCGACTGCGGCCAATTCTGATGACTTCGCTCGCGACCATTTTCGGCATGATCCCGTTAGCGTTGAAACTGGGCACTGGCGCGGAGCAGTACACCCCCATGGCGCGCGCCATTATCGGGGGATTGACCTCCTCGGTCCTTCTCACGATCTTTATCGTTCCGGCGGCGTACCTGCTGGTCTATGGAAAGCGCAAACCGCAGGCCGCAGCGGATACGACAATAGAGACAGCGCAATGAGAAACGGCAGCGTGACGTGCGCTAATGGATAACAATCATCTCCGCCATCAAAGAAATGGCAGCGTGGCGCGACTTCGCAAAGGCAAGAAGATGACCAGAAGTTATTTTGCAATCACTGGCGCTCTATTGTTGGTTTCATGGTTTTTTTTATCGCAGCTTGTATTTGGACAGAACGCAGCAAAGCCGGATGGTGCACGGGTTCTGCCTTCGGCTCCGGAGCCGCAAACAGTGCCGGCACAAAATGTCCTGGCTGCTTCCGAGCATCCAATCGCTCTCAACGTCAGCTTTCCTCCGCAGCTCGGAGCCCAGACTCCGTCGCAAATAAGTGCACAGGCTCCGGCGCAAGCGCCTCCGCCAAACGGCACGACGCGGCTGACTCGCATGCAGGCAGAGCAGATGGCAATCAAGAACAATCCTCAGATCAGTGTCGGGCATTTGCTGGCGTTGGCGCAGCACCAGGTTTATCGCGAAGCACGGGCGGCGGAACTGCCGAACTTCAACGGCTCTATGACAGCGGTGCAAGCGAATGAAGGCAGCCGCATCGGCGCGGGTTCGTTGACCGCGTCGCGACTGCTTGTGCATGCGGGCGCAGGAGTTGTTCTCAGCCAGTTGCTTACGGACTTCGGGCGCACAGTGAACCTTGTTTCTTCTTCAAAACTGCAGGAAAAGGCGCAGAACGCGAATGCGCTGGCCACGACCGAAGATCTTGTTTTGGCAACCGATCAGGCTTTCTACAACGCACTCCAGGCGCAGGCGCTGCTCAAGGTCGCTCAACAGACAGTAACTACAAGGCAATCGGTTGAAAACCAGGTGGATCAGCTTGCGAAAAACAAGTTGAGATCGGACCTTGATCTCTCTTTTGCTCAGGTCAATCTCTCGCAGGCCAAGCTGTTGCAACTGGATGCGCAGAATAATGTCGATTCTACTATTGCGGCGTTGAGCGCGGTACTCGGCTTCGACAACGAAGTTCACTATGAGTTAGCGGAAGATGAAGCGCAGGCGCCCCCGCCTCCACCGGATGTGGATGTGCTGATCCATACGGCGATGCAGCAGCGACCAGATCTGCAGGCGCTTACTTTCAATCAGCAGGCAGCTGAAAAATTTCACAGAGCTCAGCGCGATCAATTCTTTCCCACGATCAGCGCCCTGGGAATAGCTGGAGCGTCGCCGGTGCGGCCGGATTGCGTTGCGGACACGCCTTGCGCGCCAAACTATTTCGTCTCCAGCTGGTATGGCGCTGTTGGCGTGAACATGAGTGTGCCGATTTTCGATGGCTTTCTGTTCACGGCGCAGGCTTCAGAGGCGAATCTTAGAGCAAAAGCGGCGGCGGAGAATACGCGGAACCTGCGCGATGAGGTTTCTCGTGACGTTCGAACCGCATGGCTGGCCGCAAACACCGCATTTCAAAAAGTCGACGTGGCGGAAGAATTGGAAAAACAGGCCGACTTGGCTATGAATTACGCGCAGGGACGATATAAGTTGGGTTTGGCATCGATCGTCGAACTGAGCCAGGCACAGCTACAGCAGACGGACGCGGCGATTGGCTATGTGAATGCGCAATATCAATATCGGCTGGCGCTATCTACGCTGAACTTTGAGATTGGGGTGCAGCCATGAATCGAATTTACTCGTGAAATCTGGAGCGGGAGACCGGGATCGAACCGGCGACATCCAGCTTGGGAAGCTGGCGTTCTACCGCTGAACTACTCCCGCTCATCAATGCAACAAGAAGGAAATCTGCGCCGCTAACCCAGCGCTACAGGGTGAAGTCTAGCACTCCGAACACTCCGAATCAAAGTGAACAGCGCTTCTTAGCCGACTTGCTGCACTGCCGTCACTTTTCTTTCAAGCCCGTGTTGCAGTACCTTGGTAGGGTCCGCAGTGTCCCGTTTTCGCTCTTCAGTACCGGCTTTTTGGAGGCTCATGCGTTGTTCTGCCCAAGTCCGATTGTTTGTCATTGCAGTTTTCATCGCCGCGATGTTTAGCGGATGCTCTCGGGATCCGAATGTGCGGAAGCAAAAGTATCTGGAGAGTGGCGACCGCTATTTTGCCAAGGGGAAATACCGGGAAGCGGCCATCCAATATTCGAATGCGTTGCAGGTTGACCCGCGTTTTGCAGCGGCACATTACCAACTAGGCGAAACGTATCTCAAGCTGGGCGACATCGGGCGCGCTTTTCAGGAACTTTCCCGCACCATCGATTTAGCGCCGGACAACTATCGCGCGCGAATTGATGTTGCCAATCTTCTGGTGGCGGCCCGAAATCCCGATGGCTCGACGAATGACGAATATCTGAAGCAGGCGCGGGTGCATCTCGACCTTTTGCTGCTGAAGCAGCCGCAAAATCCGGAAGTCCTGCAGGCATGGGCTGACTATTATGCGGCTCAAAATAATCTGGCGGCGGCCATGGCACAGATGCAAAAGGCTATCGCCGCCAATCCAAACCGGTCGGAATCCTATCTCGACCTGGCCCTGTTGCAGCTTCGCGCCAACCTGCCGGACCAGGCGGAACTCAATTTTAAGAAGGCCGCTGAGCTCGATCCCAAGGCGATGAATGCGCAATTGGCGCTGGGAGGGTTCTACCAATCCCGCAATCGCATGCCTGAAGCTGAGAAGCAATTCCAGTACGCGATTCAAGCCGCCCCGAAGGATCCGGCGCCCCGCGAGGCGTTGGTGCGGCTTTACATGACGGAAGGAAAAAAGGCAGACGCCGAGAGCCTGCTGAAGCAAACGAAGAAAGACCTCGGGGACACATCCGAGGGTTACCGCATGTTGGGCGATTTCTATTTCGCCGATGGGGAAGTAGACAAGGCGCTGGCCGAATACGCTTCGCTTTACAACGATCATCCGAAAGACCTGCAGGTTAAGAAAAATTACGTGCAGTTGCTGATCCTGAAGAATCAACTGGACGAAGCCGGTAAGTTGAACGGCGAGATTTTGAAGTCAAATCCTCACGATGTCGAAGCGCTGATCTATCGCGGCCAGATTCAGGTACGCCGCAACGACGCTGCTGCGGCTGTGGATTCCCTGCAGCAGGCACTCAAGGAAGATCCAAGTAATGCGATTGCGCATTACCATTTGGGTCTCGCGTTTGACCTGCAGCGCAACGATGCTCGCGCGGAATCGGAGTGGCGGGAGGCAGTGCGCCTGCGGCCCGACCTGATCGATGCACAGCGCGCGCTGGCAGCACTCGAACTGCGGGGCGGCGACTTTGACGCGCTCACGCAAACTGGACAGCAGATCATCGCCTCAGCCCCTTACGCTGGGGACGGGTATATTTTGCGGGCCGTGGGCGAAATGAACCGGCAGAAGTATTCCGATGCGCAGCAGGATTTGACGAAGGTCATGGGGCTTGTGCCGGCAAGTGCCGTTCCCTACGTGCAGATGGGCAATCTCTATCTACTGCAGAAGCAGTACAGCGAAGCGATCAAGTTCTATCAGCAGGCGCTCGATAAAGACTCGGCTTCGACTGAAGCGCTGCAGGGCATGATGAATACTTATCTTGCAGAGAAGCAAGTAGACCAGGCCATTGCCGCGGCCCGGGCCCAGATCGCGAAATCGCCGAGCGTTGGAGGATTCTATGACTTGCTGGGTACGGCGCTATTTCAGAAAAAAGAACTGAGCGACGCGGAATCGGAGTTCAACAAAGCGATCGAACTCGACAAGAATAATTCTGACGCTTTACTGAAACTAGGACAGGTCGAGGCCGCAGAAGGCTCGGCCAGCCAGGCGCTGGCTACATATCAGCAGTCGATCAAAGATCATCCACGGGAGATCGGATTTTATATTCTGGCCGGGGAACTGTACGGGTCACAAAAAGACTGGGACCAGGCGAAGGCAATGTATCAGAAGGCGCTGGAGATTCAGCCGGACAATGCACTGGCCTCAAACAATTTGGCCTATGTTCTGCTACAGCAAGGCGGGAATGTAGATGTGGCATTGGCAATGGCGCAGACCGCGCGCCGCGGCCTGCCGGAGTCGTCCAATGCAGCCGACACCTTGGGTTGGGCATATTTTCAGAAGGGCGTGTATCAGTCGGCCATTCAGATGTTTCAGGAGTCGCTGCGGCTCAACGAGAAGCGTGGGGCGGGGGATGATCCGGCCGTGCATTATCACCTGGCGATGGCGTACGAAAAACTCAATCAGACATCTCAGGCCCGGCAGCAACTGGAGCGCGTGTTGAAGATTAGTCCCAACAACACGGAGGCGCGCAAGGCTTTGTCGGAGTTGCGGGGATAGTCTCGCCGCAGGTCAGAACAACTCATCTCACAAGATGCATTAGTCCGCAGCTACGCCAGGCGGCGGATCGGGAATTGTCGGACGCCGAGAAGAGCGGTTGGACGGCAGGCCAGCGTCACGGATTTTATAAAGCAGAGCGCGATAACTGATGTTCAATGCCCGGGCTGCCTGCTTACGGTTCCAGTGATGATGCTGGAGCACTTTGAGGATGATTTTGCGCTCGAGCTCATGCACCGCCTGACGGGTGAGTTTCTTCAACGAGATTGGACCATCCACGGCGATATCCGCGTTGAAGAAATCAGGCTCACGCGGTCGCAAATCTCCCAGGATGGCTTCTTCGGTGCCTAAAATCACGTAGCGCTTGATCAGATTTTCCAACTCACGAATATTTCCCGGCCAGTGATACTTGCGCAGAGAGCTCATCAGATCGGGTGAAAGAGCTTTGGCGCGTGCGTTGAACTTGCGATTGTAGAACTCGACGAAATAGACGACGAGGTCGGCGAGATCGGAAGTGCGCTCGCGCAGAGGAGGCATGTACAGATTAACGACGTTGATGCGATAGAAAAGATCCGCCCGAAAAGCGCCATTCGCGATTTCATCTTCCAGTTTTCGGTTGGTGGCGCAGACCACCCGGACTTCCACTTTCTTATCTTCCTGGGCGCCGATGCGGCAGAACTGGCCGTCCTGCAGGAGTTGCAAGAGCTTAGACTGCAGGCTCATATCCAGCTCGGAGATTTCATCGAGGAACAACGTGCCGCGGTGCGCCATTTCCACGCGGCCGGGCTTGGTGCCGAATGCGCCGGTAAACGCACCCTTCTCGTAGCCGAACAGTTCACTTTCCAGAAGCGTTCCGGGAATGGCAGGACAGTTCACTTTGACCCAGGGACCGGTCTTCCAGGGGGAAGCCGTATGGATCATGCGGGCAATGATGTCTTTGCCCGTCCCGCTCTCACCATGAATCAATACCGGAACATTGGCGCCCGCGATTTTGGAGAGCCGTTCGCGGAGCTCGCGCATGGCATCGGTGCCACCGAAAATAATCGATTCGGGTGGCATCTCTCCCAAGGGCTGGACCAGAGAACTGACTGAATTCGCAGTAACCATAAGGCTTCACCGCACCGGCTAAGCAAAAAGAACTAAGCTGCGCTTTGCCGGATCGAACGCGGGGGAGCAGACTGGTACCCAAACAGGCTAGTCTATCTGATTGATGAACCGCAACTTACTAAAGACTCTATTTTGTTCCCTTCCGGTACTAAACCAATCTTGCAATGAACCAAGTTTAGGATTTCAAGGGAGACATCAGGCGACTGACACCTGTCTGCGAGTCAACGTCTTAGGCTTTGAAGGGGGCTTTGAGGGGGGCTCTGCGAGGGGGCGTGCGAACTTTAGAGCTACTAGATTGTAAGCATCGACGTGCACCATTCGAAGCACTTTTGCCCGCAATGTGCGTACGGCTTGCGGCAGGGAGCTCAAGGCTACGAGAGGCGCGCTTGGAATTTCGAGGGAGACTTCCTTATCGGCAGGTATGGAGTGACGGACAGCGATCAGCATACCCCCTGCAGAAACGTTCAAAGCGGTTGAAAACTCGAGGAATTCGTGTTCCCCTGCCCGTCCTTTAACAAAAACGGGAATAGCGAGGGGCAGACGTGGCCACCGCCGACGCTCCGCCATGGGTGCTCTTCCTGTCACGTGCCTTCAGAATCTGCCCGTATTTTTAGCACCTGTCGGGCCAAATCAGGCGATACAGGCATGAGAAGCGAGAGCTAGGCGAACTTCGGGATAGAAATCCCGCCGTAGGGCGGGTCAAAACCTTTGAAAACAGGTTAAAGCACTTTCTTTCCATGATTTTCCAAGGAGATTCTGAAGGAAGCGCGAACGAACGGAATCGAAGGCAGAAGTGCAATATTTTGCCACACTTGGGTAATCGCATGTCATTTCTCGTTGACAATGAAAAGTAACCTGGCATACGATTTTTTAGCACCTGAGCTTTCAACGGGTGCTTCCTCCCTGTCTGTGCTGGACACCATTCCGTATGGCCACCTCGCAAAAGAATCTTTGCGTTCCTGAAGGTCCGAAAGAGGCAGCGGAAGTGCCTCTGCCGCATGGTCCGGCCGCGGGAATTCCCAATTTAGAGGATCTTCCGCGAGCGTACGCCGAATTGCAGGAACGGTTTCACCGCACGACCAATGCTCTTGGGTCAGCCGCGCATGATTTGAAGACCCCGCTTGCCATTCTGAATGGCTATGTCGAACTGCTGCAAAGCGAAAAGCTCGGTCCCATCAGTGAACGCCAGCGGGAAGTGCTGCGTGAAATGGAGGCAAGCGGAAAGCGCTTGCAGCAATTCATTCAGGATTTTCTTACCTACAGCGCTTTGGAGACTGGCGGCCTGAAGATGCAGTTCGCGTCAGGAAATATTAACGACTGTTTGTCTGAGGTCTGCAGAATATGGTCGTCCCGCTTCCAGGAAAAGCAACTGGCTTTATATTTTCTTCCCAATGAGAAACTGCCCGCGTTTCAATTTGATTCACCAAAAATAGAACGAGTAATCTCCAATCTATTAGAGAACTCCTTTAAGTTTATTCCGCGAGGTGGAACAGTCTGGCTCCACGCTGAACCGTACATGTGGGAGCGTCGAGCTGCCGGGGTTCCAGCCTCATCAAACGAAAGGCGGCGACAAAACAATCTGCAGCCGAACGCCGCAAAAGTAAGTGTCTCCGATACAGGTCCGGGAATTCCCGCGGAATTTCACCAGGAAGTTTTCGATGATTTCTTTCGCTTGCCGGGCAACGATAGTCAAGAAGGCATGGGACTCGGGCTGGCGATCGTGCGGCGGCTGGTGCAGGCCATGGGCGGGAAAGTCTGGCTGGAAAGCGATCCTGGTTCGGGCTGCAAATTCTCATTCCTTATCCCCTTCAATCCATCCACCAATCCCCCCAAAGGAAAGGTCAGATGAGCGAGAAGTCCAGAATTCTATTGGTCGATGATGAGCCGGCAATGCTGCGCTACATCCGGACTCTGCTTGAAGTCGACGATTACAAAGTTGAAACTGCGTCGACCGGCGAAGAGGCTCTAGTACGCATCGATAAAGGGTTGGAACCAGATCTTGTGCTTCTCGACGTGCTCATGCCCGGCATCGACGGGTTGGAGACGTTGGAACAAGTTCGCCAGAAGCGTCCCACAGCGAAAGTGGTGATGCTCTCTTGCGTGAACGATACACGCAAGGTAGTTCAGGCGATGCGGCTGGGAGCGCATGACTACATCACTAAGCCTTTTCAAAAGGCTGAACTGGATGCGGTCATCGATCAATGCCTGGGCCACGGAAAAGTTCCGGTCGGCAGCGAAGTCGAGGAAGTCGGCGACGACGTATTCTTCATCGCGGCGAGCGCCGCGATGAGAAAAATCCGCTCGCAAGCGGCTTTGGTGGCGAATGTCGATATACCTGTTCTGCTGCTCGGAGAGAGCGGAACCGGCAAGGAAGTGCTGGCGCGGCTGATCCACAAGCTTTCGCCGCGGGCACATCGCACATTTCTGAAGGTGAATTGCGCCGCTGTGCCGGCAGATCTGCTGGAAAGCGAACTGTTCGGCTATGAGCCCGGCGCGTTCACCGGCGCGACACACGCCAAGCCGGGCAAGTTTGAGTTGTGTAACAAGGGAACGATCTTGCTTGACGAAATCGGCGAGATGCCGCCGGCGTTACAAGCCAAACTGCTGCACGTGCTGCAGGATCAGCAGTTCTCGCGGCTGGGTAGCCGTTCCATCATCAAAGTGGACGTGCGCGTCCTTGCGGCGACGAATATCGATATTCCGCAGGCCCTGGCTACGAAGCGGTTGCGCGAGGATCTTTACTACCGGTTAAATGCTTTCACGCTGCAACTGCCGCCGCTGCGCGAACGCAAGGAAGAGATTCCAATTCTACTGAAGCAATTCATGACGCGCATGGCGGAGCAGTACGCGCGTCCTCCACTGCCGCTTTCTCCCGCGTTGCTGGAAGCTTGTCAGAAATATCCGTGGCCGGGAAATCTGCGCGAGCTGAGCAATTTCTTGAAACGCTACTTGATTCTCGCCGATGAGAATCTGGCCGCAGCAGAATTGCAACCGCGCTCGGATGGTGGAGGTGCCGTTGTCCATTCCGATGGTGCCGGCCGGGGCGAAGCAGGCGGATTGAAGTCACTGGCTCGGAGCGCGAAGGATGAAGCGGAGGCCGAGGCTATCAAGCAGGCGCTCGAGCAAACGAACTGGAACCGCAAACAGGCGGCGAGCCTGCTACAGATCAGTTACAAGGCTCTGCTCTACAAGATTCGGCAATATGGGATTGCCGAAGTGAAGAGTCATCACAGGCTTTCTGCCGGCGCATAGGTACGAGACGCTTCCGCGTTGCCCTCGTCACTGAACCGTCAAGCTAAACCCATAGCTGCTGGTGAACGACCCGGAAGTTGCCGTGACTTGTAAGGGGTAGGACCCTGCGGGAGTTCCGGTCACCTGCACCACCTGTTTCGCCTTGCTGCACGCCGGCTGCAGTGCGAAGAATAAAAAGACAGTCGCCAGCGCCAACCAGCCCAGAACGCGGGCACGGCTGCGTTTCTTGCTGCCCAAGCCCATCCATGCGATGCCGGGCGCCATCACCCAGAATGCGTAGCTGATCCCGCGCCATTTTATCGAGCTGATGGTCACAGGTGGCCGCTCTGTAGTCGTCAGGCTGAGCGTGCTCGCCTGAGCGTTAGGACCGTTGAAAGTGAGCGTGCTCGGATTAAACCCGCAGCTTGCTCCGACGGGAATGTTTCCGGTGCAGGAAAGGGCAACGTTGTTGCCGAAAGTCACGACCGGAGAAACCAAAACCGCGTACGTGGCAGTCTCCCCTGCAACCACCGTTTGACTCGAGGGGGTGACGCTAAGCGTAAAAGTCGTTGCGGTATAGGATGCGGTGGCGACCGTTCCGAGATTGGTGTTGATGTTCGCCGCAGTTACTGTCGCGATGATGGCCCCGGCACCAGCCGCTGTCGGCGTGGCAGAGAAGACCACCGATGTCGTGGCTCCCGCTTGCAGCGATGGAATGAGGCAGGTTGCCGTGTTGCCAGTGGGCACGCTGCAAGTACCCGAGTTGGTGGACGCAGGGTTGAAAGTAGCTGCGGTTCCCGGAGTGAGTTGACCGGAAACAGTAATATTCGTAGCCAGATCTGGCCCTTCATTCGTGAGGGTGAAGGTTACCGTAATTGGATTGCCAGCTCCCACCGAGCTGCTGGCCGGGTTGATCACCGGAAGAACACAGGTAATGCACAGGTTGGCGACCGGCTGCAGCTTCAGGGCAAATGCGGACTGCGCGCCCTGCAAGCTGGACTGCAGTGGGTTCTGGACCTGAAGATTGGTGGAGGTTGTATCTCCGGCAATATAGGTATTCAAGGCAGGATCAACCGCGACGCTCGTGCCGCGATCGGTGCCGTTGCCACCGAAGTAGGTCGCATAGCTGCCGGAGCTGTTGTTGCCCGCCGTAGTGGTCGTGCTGGTGTTGATCTCTGCGAAAAATGCGTTCTGAGGGCCGTTCAGAGTAGTCTGGATCGCACCAGTGGTAAATGGGAAATCCGTGGATTGCGTGGAGCCGGTGACGAGGGCATCCGCGCCAGTATTTACGGCAATCGCCAACCCGCTATCGTTTGCCGTTCCGCCCAGAAAAGAAAAATAGCTAAGGTTAGTGGGAGAACTGGTCGATCCGGTGGACTCGGTCGGGTTGGTGAATTTGGCAACGTATGCATCAGTCGGCGAGGTAGGTGTGGCGGGAGTACAGCTGGTGCCGGCCGCCGGATTCACCGGCGTATTCAGGCAAGTCTGGAATGGGACCGAGTTGGTCGGCAGTACGAAATCGCTGGAGTTGGTTGATCCGGTGACGTAGACACTTGAGCTGTCGATGGTGACGTTAGTGGCAGAATCGGCTTGCGTTCCCCCGAAATAAGTCGAGAACAGCAACTGCGCTGCGCCGGTTTGCGCGTTGACCGGGTTTAGCTTGGCAACGAAACCATCGGTCGGATACGGCGTGGCGGATGGTGCGTTACAGGTTACGGGAGGGACCAAGACGGTGGGCGGAGGAGTATCAAGACACGGCTGATAGGCATTCAGAATCGGAAAGTCGGTCGTCTGGCCGCCGCCTCCGCTCAGGGTTTCCTGGCTGTTATAGAAGTTTGTGGTGCCGGTGAAATAGACATTGAAGGTAGTATCGACTGCGATTCCTCCGCCAATAGCTATAGCACCTGTGGGAGTCGCGCCGCCAAAGTACGTGGAATACGGAATGCTGTTCGCGCCAATTCCACGTGTATTCACTTCCGCTACGAAAAATTGAATGGCGGATCCGGGCGACGGATTCTGCTGGAATGGAACCGGGAGCTTCGTCGACGGAAAACCGGAGGCAACATCGGACGATGACAAAGAAGTTGTGGTGCCGGTCACGTATACGTTGTAATTCGGATCGATGGCCATGCCGGTGGCAATGTCGGTGCCGCTGCCGGAAAGGTAGGTCGAGTAATTAAGCGCAGGTGGAGTAGACGTAAACGAGATTTCGCTGACGAAGACGTGCGATTTACCTGCCGAGACCGGTGCACTTTGGAATGCGTTAACCGCGGGAAAGTTTGTCGAGGTTGTACTGCCTGCGACGTAGGCGTTGCCCGCGGAATCCACCGCGATTCCGGCGGCGGTGTCGGTTCCGCTGCCGCCGAGGTAGGTGAGATACGCGACCTGCGCCGCTCCGGCGGCGGTGGGACTCAGTTCGAGAATGAAAATGTTCTGCGCGCCGTTCAGCGTGCTTTGAACGGGAGTAACCGTCGATGGGATCGGCAAATCTGTCGCGGTGGTCGATCCAGTGAGATAGATGAAGCCATTGCCGTTCACTGCGACGTAGGGCAGACTTGTGGTTGCGCCGGCGGGCGTTCCGCCCCCGAAGTAGGTCGAATAACTGATGACCGGATCAATTACCAGTTCCCGGCTGTGATCATAAGGACCGATTTCGAAGCCGACACGATTGTCGGCGCGAAGAACAAAGTGGCCGGGCACAGACTGTTGGCGATTGGCGGTGCGCTGGTAAATCTTGGGAGCCTGCAGGCGGAGGCTAGCGCCCTCTGCGTTGAGAATTACCTCCCCGTGGTTTAGCTTCACCTTGCTTGATCCATCGAATTGCAACTGTGCCTGCGACGGGTTGGCACCCGGTGCAACTCGGAAGTCATACTCCAGATGCCCTTGACTGCCGTAGAAGACGAGATCGATTCCTGGGTAAACGCTGTGGTAGTGAACTCCGCCAAATTGAGGAATACCTCGATGCCACGCTTTCGGATCATTTCCGATGAAGTAGTTGCTGGTTCCGGGAAGCGGATCCGCGCCAGAAATTTGGGGGTTTGAGTTGGCTCCCGCCAACATCATTCTTACGTGATCAATATGCTGCCCCTTCGATGCCAGAGCGAGCACTGCGCCGGTTTTCTGCAGGTAAAGGTTGTAGCCCTGCCCGCGTGCGATAAACATCGCCGAGGGATCGGCCTGGCCCTGATTGGGCTCGAAGAGCATGGGGAGCTGGCTGAGGACGGCATGAGCATCGGGCTTTGACTTCGATGAAGAACCAGCCAGCAAGGACGACGATGCATCAAGGTTCGGATTCGCTGCGGCTTGCTCCGAATAGCGGCGAAACGGTTGCAACATGGCGCAAGCGGCTAAAAACAAGATTAGAGAAACACCGCCCACGCGGACACCGATAGAGATTCGTCGCTTTTTGCCCGGCAGACTGCTGGAGATTCCAGTTCTGCACCACCGACTGCCAATACCCATCACGCTTTTCCTCCGATACACACGGATCGTACGGCGAGAGACGACTCGCGAGTCTTTCCCAGGGCGTCGGCGAACTTGCCCGCCACTGACTTATCATTTAAAAGCTTGCGGAAAATAAACAACTACTAGAACATCTGACGGATAGCCAAGTCAAGCGAAGCACCACCTGCGCGCTCGCTCTACGACCTCTCAGATGCAGCGGCGCCGCATGAAAGATGGCCGCGGCCCGCACAATGGCATGAAAGTGGAGTGAAGGCATTTGCGACTGGAATCGATCGTTTACTGAAGCTGTTCAGCGGGGTCTTTTTGCTCTTGCAAACAAACGGGATTTATATAGAGTGATGGTTATTGGAATGTCTCTATCAGTTTGAAGACTCAGGGCATTCCAATCAAGGCGTGAGTGGCTCCGTTCGCATTCTGTTTGGTCATCCTGCGACATAATGCTCTTGGGCAACACACCCGCAACGCGCACGCAAAATGAGGAGCGCAGATTGATGCGGCGCTTCGATATGCGCTTGCCCGCCATCATTCGCCTGGAAACAACGAGCGATGATGAACAAGCTGCCCAGGCTGGTGAGATTCAAACCGAAACCCAGAATGTAAGCGCGCGCGGCGTGTTTTTCTACCTGGATCGGCCAGTGCAATCGGGTACCCGCTGCGAAGTCACCCTAACCTTTCCACCCCACATTACATTGACCGATGCGGTTCGGGTGCGCTTTACTGCTCGTGTGATTCGCTCGGAAGCACCGTTGCCATCACAGCGGGTAGGTACGGCCGCCGTGATCGAGGATTATGAGTTTCTGCGCTCGGGCGGAGGATCAACCTTCCTGGATGAGTTCCAGGGCACGTGGAAGGCTCCAAATTAGATTATTCCCTCACTATTTTACCCGCTTCCTTTCGGCGATCCCGCACACGTTTATAGCGCCGCGCGATGCTGAGAAGGTACAGGCCGTGAATCAGCCAAGTGGCGATGTAAGCCGCGTAGAGAAATTTGATTGAATTCACCGGGACACTCCGCGTAACGACTCCAAGGCCTCTAGTTCCTCGACCTCCCGCTGCTCGCGCTCGAGGCGGTAGCGCCACCAGCAGACGATTGCGCCGAAGCAGGAAAATGCGAATAGATTGATCAGGAACGCGTGCAACATGCGGGGATCAAGCGATCCACCATTACCCATCACGGGTTGAGGATGCTGAGTGCGGAAAAACCAAATGGAGAAGTAGACAAGGGGAACGTCCAGTGCGCCGAAGATTGCCAACACAGCGGCAAGGACCGGCGTTTGGGCGGAATCGGAAAAACGGCGCAGCACCAGATAGCTGACATAGATCAACCACAGGACGAGCGTTGTGGTAAGACGAACGTCCCAGGTCCACCAGATACCCCAGACCGGCCGCGCCCAGATCGGACCGGTAACGAGGACGATGGTGCAAAAAACCACACCCACCTCCGCGGAAGCGACGGCCAGAGCATCCGCTTTGGGGTTTTTTCGGATGAGATAAATGACTGATGCGAAGAGATTGGTGAAGAACAAACAGAACGCTGTCCAGGCAGAGGGCACGTGATAATAAAAGATGCGCTGCACGTCCCCCATGGTGCGCTCCGTTGGAGCAACCCACATGGCCTGGTAAAAGCCATACGCCAATAGGAGAGCCGTGAGCGCCGCGAGAATGGGGAAAATCTTCTTCATTCGGCCTGCAGGATGGTCCCGAACAAACCCAGACAAGCAGTAGTAAACACCACATCATAGGTGAGAAGCAACACGATCCAGAAGCGCGCGGAGCCGTCGCCGGAAAGGATAATACGCGTGGCTTCGACCATGGATTGTACGGCTGGAATGGAAATTGGAAACAAAAGCAATGGAAGCATAATTTCCCGGCTGCGCGTGCGTAGCGACATCGCAGCAAAGAAGGTTCCGTTAACGACCAGCGCCCAGGTTCCAAGAACAGCGAGCGGAATTAATTGCCAAGCAGGGCCAACAGCTCGCAGGTTGTAAAAGACTACAAACAGTGGCGCCATCACGGCTTCCAGTATGGTCACCAGAATAAAATTGCCGAACGCCTTCGCCAGAAAGAGTGCGTTCGGAGGAGCCGGAGAAACCCGATACGCGTCTAGCACCTGATTGCGCAGCTCGCGCGCCCAGGTTTGATTCAGCGCGACAATCGCAGCAAACAGAAATGCCACCCAGATCAACCCGCCTGCGATTTCGCGCGATTCTTCGGCATTGGGGTCGAAAGAAAAGCTGAAGATCACGACCACCAATAACGAAAAAAACAACATGGCATTGATCGCATCGCGAGAGCGCCATTCGAGGCGAATGTCCTTGATCAATGTCGCGATCGTGATGGAGCGAAGTGAAGTCATTGGGCAGCGCCTGGAGGGAAATCAGAAAAATGGGTCGTTCGATTCACGATCTGCCCCGCCTGCATCCAGATGAATTCGTCAGCGACTGATCGGAGAAGCGAAGCCTGATGAGTTACGACAAAGACGGTCTTACCGCGGTCACGCATATCGCGCAGAAGTTCGGCCATCTCCCGCGCTGAATGCAGATCAACATTCGAAAAAGGTTCATCCAACAGCAATATCCTGGGATCGTGCAGAAGGGCGCGTGCCAAAGACATGCGCTGCCTCATGCCTTGCGAGTATTGGCCTACCGGCCGCGCTAATTGAGGATCCAGCCGCACTGCGCGAATGGCCTGCGCGCAGCGATCATCGCCGGAAATGCCATAGAGGCCGGCGAAATAGCGAAGATTCTCCATGCCGCTCATCTCGTCGTAAAGCAGCGAGGGATGAGCCATGTAGCCAATTTCCCGGTTGGCGTCGAGCGGCTTTTTGCCGAGAATTGATACAGAACCGCGCGTGGGCTGCGCCAAGCCTGCCAGTGTGCGCAAGAGAGTGGTCTTCCCTGCTCCGTTGTCGCCGATGATGACGTAAAACTTGCCCAGGGCGAACTCGGCCGTTACGCCGCGCAGCGCGGCGAAGCGACCGAATTGTTTGATGAGATTTGCGACAGTGATAGTGTCGACAGGCGGGATGGGTGAAGAACTCACGGATTTGTGCGAATCGCGAAAGAAAAAGATAGCGGAAGCGTGCTACGAAGTCGAGGAGCGGAAAAGCGACTCTCCTGTTCAGCCTGTATTCACGAATTAAGAGGACAGACCGCGCGCCGGGCTGGTGAGCGATTCAAGAATCCAAGAGCTACATCAACTCTTCCATCGCGCTTTTCAAAGCTTCGGGGCCCGGGCGGGTCAGCGAGTCCGGCAGCGTGGCCAACGGAGCGTCGATCATGTTCAGCATCTCCATGAAGCTCGGCGCTTTCGTGTTGACGTAAAAAACTCCCGTCAGTACTTCGCCCTTGTCGTGGGCCTCGCTCAGGCGCTTCATGGCTGCGATCCGGTTGGTGGGGTCGTAGTCTTCTTCGATTTTGCGAAGCTGGAGATGGGAGCCATCGTGCATGGTCACGTCTACGGTGGCGCCTGCGGCGTAGTCCACATGGATTTCTTCGAAGTGCGGGACAAAGCTGATTTCCTGCAACATCTCCTCGTGGTCTTTCACATATTTATAAGATTTGGTCGAGCCTTCGTGGTCGTTGAATGTAACGCAGGGCGAGACTACGTCTAGCATTACGGTGCCATTGTGCGCGATGGCGGCTTTGAGCATGGCACTAAGCTGTCTTTTGTCGCCGGAGAAAGAACGTCCAACAAACGTTGCGCCGAGTTCGATGGCCAGACCACAGGTGTCGATTGGCGGAAGATCGTTGATCACTCCCGTTTTCAACTTTGAGCCGAGATCGGCGGTCGCGGAAAATTGGCCTTTGGTCAGACCGTACACGCCGTTGTCTTCAATGATGTAAATCACCGGAAGATTGCGGCGCATCAGGTGCACGAACTGGCCGATGCCGATGGAAGCAGTATCGCCATCCCCGCTCACGCCGAGGGCGATGAGATTGCGATTGGCAAGCACCGCGCCGGTGGTGACGGAAGGCATGCGTCCATGAACCGAGTTGAAGCTGTGGGAGCGGTTCATGAAATACGCGGGACTCTTCGAGGAGCAGCCGATGCCGCTCATCTTGACGACGCGCTCGGGCGAGACGCCCATTTCGTACATGGCTTCAATGATGCGCTCGGAGATGGCATTGTGGCCGCAGCCGGCGCAGAGCGTAGTCTTGCCGCCTTTGTAATCGACGACAGTCAGGCCGATGTGATTGGTTTTCGGCTCCGGAGATCGGGGCTCGGCGGTGGGCGTGGTAGCCATTTACTTACCCTCCATGCTGGTCAATTCGTCGGTAACAGAGCGGGCGTCGAGCGGTAGCCCGTCGAGGTGCGCGATGCTCCGCAGTCGTGTGATGAGTTCCGGCTTCAGATCGAGCTTGAGCAGGCTGAGCATTTGCGCGTCGCGGTTTTGCTCGACGACGTAGATGCGCTCATGTTGCGCGATGAAGTCGTGAACCTCGCGCGTGAACGGATAGGCGCGCAGGCGCAGATAATCAATCTCGATTCCGTATTCCGACCTGAGCTGATCGCGGCTTTCGCTGACGCCCCAGTGCGACGTGCCGTAGGCGATGACGCCGATTTTGGCATTCGTGCCTTTGAACATCTCGGGACGCGGGACAAAAGCACGGGCGCTCTCGAATTTGCGATTCAAGCGCTCCATATTGTTTTCGTAATCATCAGGGCGCTCGCTGTAGCTGGATTTTTCATTGTGCCCGCTGCCGCGAGTGAAGTATGCGGCATTGGGATGATCGGTGCCTGGCAGCGTTCGGTATCCGACGCCATCGCCATCAAGGTCTTTGTACCGGGCGAAGGCGCCGAGTTTTTGCAGATCTTCTTTGGTGAGAACCTTGCCGCGCTTGATTGGCGTAGTCGGGTATTCGAACGGATCCGACATCCAGTTGTTCATGCCGAGATCGAGATCGGACATGACGAAGACCAGAGTCTGGAATTGCTCTGCGAGATTGAATGCATCGGACGCCATGCTGAAACATTCGGCGACCGAGCATGGGATCAGCATGATGTGTTTGGTATCGCCGTGCGAAAGAAACGCAGTCGAGAGCATGTCGCCCTGGGAAGTGCGCGTGGGTAAGCCAGTGGAGGGGCCAACGCGCTGAATGTCCCAGATCACGCCGGGAACTTCCGCGTAATATGCCAGCCCGGCGAATTCAGACATGAGGGAAATGCCGGGACCGGCGGTCGCCGTCATGCTGCGAGCGCCCGCCCAGCCTGCGCCGATCACCATTCCGATCGCGGCGAGCTCGTCTTCGGCTTGCACGATAGCGAAAGTAGCCTTGCCGTCAGGCCCGATGCGGTATTCCTTCATGTATTCGATCATCGTTTCAACAAGCGAAGACGACGGCGTGATCGGATACCAGGTGACAACCGTGCATCCGGCAAACATGCAGCCGAGCGCGGCGGCAGAGTTGCCGTCAATGATGATCTTGCCCACGGTCTTGTTCATGCGCTCAATGTAGAACGCGCCACGCTTCTCCAGGTTGGCCTTCGCGTACTCGAACCCGGCTTGGGCAGCAGACAGATTCAGATTCGCGGCTTTCACTTTTTTCGCGAACTGCTTGCGAATGGCTTTTTCGACCTCGCCCATCTCGATTGTCAGAAGGTAGGCGACGACGCCTACATACACCATGTTCTTGACGAGCTTGCGCAATTTGGCTTCCGGGCAGACGGCAGCGGTGATCTTGTCGTAGGGAACGGAGTAAAAGATGAGATCGTTCCGAAGTTTATCGAGGGCAAGGGGTTCGTCGTAGAGAACCGATCCGCCGGGATCGAGCGACATGACATCGTCCCTCGCTGTCTCGGCATTCATGGCGACAAGAAAATCGATTTCCTTCTTGCGGCCGATGTAACCATCTTTATTGGCGCGAATCGTGTACCAGGTAGGAAGTCCGGCGATATTGGAGGGAAAAAGATTTTTGCCGGAAACGGGTACACCCATCTGAAAAATTGCGCGCAGTAAAACCGTGTTAGAGCTTTGCGAACCGGAACCGTTGACCGTCGCGACCTGAATGCTCATGTCGTTGACGATGCGCTTGCGCCCCAGCCCACCGCCTGCACCGTGGGGCACAATATTTGTTGTAGCCATTTCCGACACCTTCCTTTAATTGGCGGGCGGAGTGATGCGCCCGAATTCCACTTTGGGGAAACAGATAATTATACGGCGGTGGGGCTTTTCGCGAGGCCAAATCGCTTGTCATGAGCCATAGGTAACCTGATTGCGAACTGGGTAATCAAGTTTTTGAACGGGCATACGTTTTGTTATCACCCACATCTCTCTTGGTGTCATCCCGACTGGGGCGTCAGCCTCTCCAGGGACCTTACGATGCCAGGACAAACATTCGCTGCATGCAGTCTCGGGAGTCCTCTCCACTGCGTCCGCTCTCCCTACCGTCGTAGGGTCCCTCTCGCGGCTATCGCCGCGTTCGGGATGACATTACGCAGGCAGAAGATAAAGCTCCATTACTCAGTTTTGAAGAACTGGGCAATGTTCCGGAATTTATTATATCGTGACACGATTAAATCAGTGGCGGGAATTTTATTTAATTCCGAGAGGTGTTTTTGCAGGTTTACGTCCAGCAGATTTGCCGCCGCTTCGTGGTCGCGGTGTGCGCCACCTTCGGGTTCGGGGACAATGTCGTCGATGCAGCCGAGTTCGCGGAGATCGGTGGCGGTGATGCGCATGGCTTCGGCAGCTAACTCCTTTTTAGTCGCATCGCGCCACATGATGGCGGCGCAGCCCTCGGGAGAAATTACCGAGTAAATGGAATTCTCCATCATGAGCACGCGATCGGCAATGGCAATGGCTAATGCACCGCCACTGCCGCCTACGCCGATCACAGTTGCGATGATGGGAACTTCGAGTCGCGCCATTTCGCGCAGATTACGCGCTATGGCTTCCGCCTGGCCACGCTCTTCGGCATGAATGCCGGGATAAGCGCCGTCAGTATCGACGAGCGAAATAATCGGCCGCCGAAACTTTTCGGCGACCTGCATGATGCGCAGCGCCTTGCGGTAGCCCTCGGGATGCGGCGTTCCGAAGTTGCGGTAGACGCGCTGCTTCATGTCGCGTCCTTTTTGCGTGCCGACGACTAAGACTTCTTCCCCGTGAAAGCGAGCCATGCCGCAGATGATGGCGGGGTCGTCTCCGAAAGTACGGTCACCATGAATTTCGCTGAAGTCGGTGAACAGGCGCTCGATGTAGTCGAGGGTTTGCGGGCGCTGGGGATGGCGGGCAAGTTCGGTTTTTCCCCACGCGGTTTGCTGTCCCTGCATCTCTTCTCTGAGTATATGCAGTCGCTCGTGCAACACCGCCAGGCGGCGATGGGTTTCTTCATTTTTTCCCGAGTTAGCTTCAATGAGCGCGACTTCGCGCTCGATCTCATTTAATTCCTGCTGCGCTCTGGGATCGGCGGCCATGTTGAACTGATAACGATTAACTGATCACGCGAACCGCACCACGCCCGCATAATTGCTCGACGCGGTTGATGAAGTTGCGATCCGGCAGGACATTATAACCTTCGGCTTCCATCACTACCATGAAATCGCCCGCGCGTTCCACGTCAAACAGCACGCGGGCTTCGCCTTTGCGCTCAGTGAAGAGCGAGTGAAGATCGTCGACAACGGACTCGCCGGAACTTTCGAGCGGGATGCGGACGCGGATGGCGCGCGGAAGAGGAATTTTCGCGTCTTCGAGCGGCATGATTTCTGCGGCGGTGATTTTAGGATTCGCGCCTTCTTCGATACGCACACCCGCGCGAACGAGCACCGGCACTTCAAGCTTTACCTTGTCGGAGAGTTTTTTGTAGGCCTCAGGAAACACGATCATGTCAATCGAACCGGACATGTCTTCGAGCGTGGCTTGCGCGTAGAAGTCGCCGCGTTTCGATTTCAACACTCGCACATTAGCGATGATGCCTGCCGTGGCGATGGTTTCGTCTTTACCGGTGGATTTGGTTATCGCCGAGATTTCTTCGATGCTCAAGGCCTGCAAATCGACCAGCTTGTCCTTGAATTTTTCGAGTGGATGCCCCGAGATGAAGAAGCCGAGGATTTCTTTTTCGGCGGTGAGGCGGACATGCTCATCCCAGTCTGGAATGTTCGGCAGCCTGTCGTTATGGGCTTCGGCTTCTTCTTCCTGAAAAACTCCGAACAAACCATGCTGGCCGGATTCGGCGTCGCGCTGGGTTTTTTGCGCACGCTCGATGGCACGATCTAACACTGCGGTAAGTTGTGCCCGGCGGCCAAGTGAATCCATTGCACCGCTTTTTACGAGGGATTCAAGCACGCGCTTGTTGAGCAAGCGAAGATCGACACTCTCGCAGAATTCGTAAATCGATTTGAAGCGTCCGAGCTTCTTGCGTGCCAACACAATCGATTCGATCGCATTGCCGCCTACATTCTTTACCGCAGCCAGGCCGAAACGAATCGCCTCGCCGTGCGGGGTGAAGTTAGCGTCGGAGACGTTGATATCCGGCGCTTCGACTGAGATTCCCATCTCGCGGCATTCGTTGATGTACTTCACGACATCATCGGTGCTGCCAGTAACGGAAGTTAGCAGCGCGGCCATGAATTCAACCGGATAATGCGTCTTGAGATACGCCGTGTGATACGCGAGCAGCGCATAAGCGGCGGAGTGAGATTTATTGAAACCGTAGCCGGCGAACTGCGCCATGAGATCGAAAATCTTTTCGATTTTCTTCGGCGGGAACTTGCGCTGGGTTGCGCCTTCGACAAAGCGCTCGCGCTGTTGCGCCATTTCTTCCGCTTTCTTCTTGCCCATGGCGCGGCGCAACAGATCGGCTTCACCGAGCGAATAGCCTGCAAGACGATTGGCGATCTGCATAACCTGTTCCTGATACACGATCACGCCCAGCGTTTCCTGCAGGATTTCTTTCAGTTCCGGTAATTCATACTCGACTTTTTTGCGGCCGTGTTTGCGATCGATGAAGTCGTCGATCATCCCGCCCTGGATGGGACCAGGACGATAGAGAGCGTTCAAAGCGGTGAGATCTTCAAGTGAGTTCGGCTGATACTTGCGCAGCACGTCTCTCATGCCTCGAGATTCAAACTGGAAAACGCCCGAAGTGAGTCCAGTGTAGAAAACCTTCTCGTAGGTCAACTGGTCTTCCAGCGGGATGTCGTCGAGGTTTGCAGGAATGGGCTGTGGCCAACCATTTTCCATGCTCAATACCGGCGCCGCAGCATCTTGACCCCGGGTCTGCGCGATCAGCTTCAAGGTATCGGTCAAAATCGTCAGCGTGGTGAGGCCGAGAAAGTCCATCTTCAGCAGCCCCATCTTTTCGATGGCCACCATGTCGAAGGCAGTGACGATTTCATCGTTCTTGGTTTTGTGCAGGGGCACGAGTTCGGTGAGCGGCCTGGGCGAGATGACTACTCCGGCCGCGTGCACACCAGAGTTGCGCACCATGCCTTCCAGCTTTAGCGCCGTCTGCATCAGTTCCCGAATCTGGCCGTCCTTCTCCATGGCTTCGCGAAGTTGCGGCGATTCTTCGATCGCTTTCTCCAGCGTGATGTTCAACTGCGTGGGCACCATTTTCGCGATGCGGTCCACATCGGCGTATGGAATATCCATGGCGCGGCCAACGTCTTTGATCGCGGCTTTGGCGGCCATAGTGCCGAAGGTGATGATCTGCGCTACGTTGTCGCGCCCGTATTTTCTGGTGACGTAGTCGATCACTTCGCCCCGGCGGTTCATGCAGAAATCGATATCGATATCGGGCATGGACACGCGCTCGGGATTGAGGAAGCGCTCGAAGAGTAGTTCATGCTGGAGCGGATCAATGTCGGTGATGCCGAGCGCGTACGAGACCAGCGAACCGGCTGCAGAACCGCGGCCCGGGCCTACGGGAATGTCGCGTTCTTTGGCGTAGCGGATGAAATCCCAGACGATGAGGAAGTAGCCGGGGAAGTTCATCTGCTGGATGATCGACAGTTCGCGCTCGAGCCGCTGTTCGTAGTCGGCGATCGTGTGCTTGAGCTTGGCTTGCTCGCTCAGGGGCCGAAGGGCCTCGAGACGGCGGGTAAACCCTTCGCGCGTGACGTGAACGAAATAGCTGTCGATCGTGTATCCGGGCGGAACTTCGAACTCCGGAAATGGAGTGGCAATTTTCGCCAGCTTCATGCTGCAGCGTTCGGCGATATCGAGCGTGCGCGTCAACACCTCCGGCGAATCTTTGAAGACGCGATACATTTCGTCGCGGCTCTTAACGAAGAACTGGTCGCCGTCGAACTTCATACGCTGCGCGTCGTGGATGGACTTGCCGGTCTGGATACACAGCATCACATCCTGGGCATGGGCGTCGTCTTCACAGAGATAGTGGCTGTCGTTGGTGGCGACGAGCGGCAGACCGAGGTCTTTTTCCAGCCGAAACAGACCGGGATGAATTTCATGTTCCTTTGCCAGTCCTTGATCCTGAATTTCCAGGAAAAACTTTTCTTTGCCGAAAATGTCGGTGAATGTAGCGGCTGCGGATCGCGCGGCATCGTAGTTCCCTTCCATCAGGCGCTCGGCGACTTCGCCCTTCAGGCAGCCGGAAAGGCCGATCAGTCCGCGCGAGTGCTCGGCGAGAAATTTTTTACTGACGCGGGGCTTGTAATAAAAACCGTGCAGCGAGGCTTCGGATGTGATCTTGATCAGGTTGCGATAGCCTTCTTCGTTTTCGGCGAGCACTAGCAGGTGATTGTAGGAGTCGCCTTCGGGAGGCGTGCGCTCGATGTTGTGATCATCCTTTTTGCAGATGTAGAGTTCGCAGCCGATGATGGGCTTGACGCCGTGCTTGTGTGCGGCGTTGACAAAATGGACCGCGCCGAAAATGTTGCCATGGTCGGTCATGGCGACGGCAGGCATGCCGAGCTTTTGCACCCGCTCGCAGAGCTTTTCCACGTCGCAGGCGCCGTCGAGCATGGAGTAATCGGTATGCAGGTGCAGATGGACGAATTGGGACATGGGCCTCTTTAATTTTACGGGAATTGGGGGGATTGTAGCGGGGATGGGCTTGTGGAAGGCGGGGAGTTATGCACAGGGTGGAAGACGGGTACCTAAATTCAAGACGCGCGGCCAATGCGAAATTCAGTTCGAAACCGGGGAGCGCTCAGTCAATAAAATGCGTCTTATCTGGTTCCGATCAAGGGTCTGGGTGTTTCCTCCGACGCGAACTTCGACCTGCATACCTTGAACCGAGACCAAATCGCCCGCCAGCACCGATCCGTCGCGCAGTTCGATCGTGTCGTGGGCGGAATTTCCAAGCTCATAACTAATGCTGCCACCGGATACATCGTGGGGTGTGATTTCAAGGGGGAACGTTCCAGAATTGAAACCCTCCTTTACAAACTCGAGAATGTGCTTGCCGTTACCAATTTCTATCATCTTAGGGGTGGTTCCTGCTTCTCTTCCGTCGACCTTAAAGGCTGCGCCCTGTGGGACCGAATTCACTGTAATGGATATGGTGCGCGATTCGCTTGGTGCCGCAGACAGTGATACTGATGAGGGAGTTCCGGAAGCTCGGAGCGTCATCTGAAACTTAACCGTCTCATTAGCTGCAATGTCCGTTACATTCATGTAGCCTTCACCGATCCTGGCCTTATCCTTGTCGAATACATACAGCAAGAAGGCTGCTCCGGCAATCCTCTTACTCGAGAGATTTTTCGCGGTTACGTCGGTGGTGTATGTGCGTTCCTTTCCCGACGCGCCACCGAGTTCTTTAAATCTCGAAAATGTAAAGGTCAATACGGGTTGACCGGACTCGGGCCAAGAAACAACCTGGAATTTCTGTTCCTTAGCGTTCAGGGAACTCGCCCAGCCGACAAGAAGAACTGCAAAAAACAACTTCGATGACAGATCCGTCATAACGGCATCAGTTTACATCGCAGACGCAATAGCTGCCGTCTTCCAAAACGCCCAGTCATTTTTGGGTCCTGTCCGACCTCGTCCCGCGGAGCCCGATGGCGGCTAAAGCCGCTTGGGATGGACAAAGGGGGAAAGAAAAGGCGGCTGATTAGTCTACGAAAACCGAACAAGCGACCCTGAGCATGGATGCAGGAAGGTATTCACGGCTATGGTTTACCAGGAAGTTATCGCATTCGAATAATGAGAAGTTGACTGGGCGTTCTACGCGCCGGGAACGCGGAAATCCAGGCCGCGCTCATCGTTCGCTTTCTGAGTGGCAGGGATGTCGATATCGTCGAGTGAGATCTTGCGGGTTTTTTGCGGAGCGAAGGTCCAAAGCGTTTCGCCGACAATGGCGTAATTCTGAACCTCCTCGCGGTGTTGGTCGCGGAAGATTAGAACTGTAGGCGTGGAAAGTTCAGTGCGCTCCGGTTGCTGCTGTGGCTGCGGAGCCGAGTGGGCTGATGAGTTCTGATCATCCGACTGTGGCGGGCGCATGGGAATGCCCTGCTGGTACATCTGGTTCGCCATGCCGTCGTCGTAGTTGTAGGGTGCGCTGGGATCGTAACCGTTGTCAGAATCGTTATCCCACCACCAATACGGGTCGATTCCGCCTCCGAGATAGGGATATCCGTAACCGTAGCCGCAGTTGTACCCGTAACAGTTATTGCGGAAACCGTAAGCGCCGATGTGGAAGCGCGTCCCACCCCGGTTGAATCCTCGATTGTTGAATCCCCGACTGAAGCCACGAGACGCGATTGGGCCTCGCGAAAAACCGCGGGAGAACGAGCGTGGGGCAAAACTGGAACCGGAGTGGAAGCCGCCGAAGGAATGGCCGCCGCTGAAACCACCTGCATGTCCGGAGAATCCGCCGTGACTGCCGCCGGATGCGTGACCGCCTCCGCGTTGGGCAGACAGGGGGAGGGCCGCAACGAGGAGAAAAACCGCGATTGCCGACAGGCACCGCATAGATCCATTGTAAGCCTGATTGGAAAGTTGGGATGAGAAAAATCTTTTCCTGCTGAAAACCGTTGGTGCTAGCGGATTTTGGGCCGATGGAACGAAGTTTCCGTCGCCGGATGGCCAGGATGGGAGTGGCCGAAATCGCGCGCAAGCGTTCCGGAGAAAGGCAAACCCAATGAGAGATCCTGCATTGGCCGACGAAAACTCGCCTTTTGCTGGTTGAGCGCCAGGAATAAAAAACAGAATTAATGTTTCTTGTGCTTTTTGGTTTTCTTGACGGGCTTTTTGGGGGCAGGCTTTTTGCCGGCCGGTTTCTTGGGTTTTGGCTTTGCCGAGGGCTTTGTTTTCGCCAGCTTCGTCGGCTCTGGGGGTTTGGTTTCCGGCTTGACCTTTGGCGGTGGCGCGGGTGCGGGTGCGGGAGGAGCAGGCGGTGACGCCGGCACAACAGCGGCTTTCCTGCCTCTTCCCCTGCCTGTTTTCGCGGCCACGGCCAACGCCGGTGGCGCGCCCGGCACTGGAGCACCAGCTTTGGCGCGTCCGCGGCGAGGCGGGGGCGGGGGAGGCGGCGGTGGTGGCGCAAGCGGCTTGAGATACTTCATGATCTCCGTGTGGCTGCGGAGTTTGCCGTCCAGCAAGAGCATGAAAACGTCATTCGCAATCTTGGAATACTGCGGCAACTGCGGAGTGATCAATAGTTCCGTCATCTCGGGCAGCGGGACGCGCTTTTGCACATCGCGCCATTTGGTGAGGAAGTTTTTGATCTTCTGCGCCACGGCTTGCTGGCGCGCAGTTAGGGCGAGGAAGAGAACCATTTCCGGACGCGCATTCGAAAGCAGATTCCAGGTGCGCGACGGAGTTGCCGCTTCTTTTCCAGTAAGGCGCTTGGAGAGTTCTTTGGCGTGATCCTCGATATCGCGCCAGGCTTCAACCAGATCTTTTCGCGGCATCTGCCGGCGCAAGTCGGAGATGTCCTTGTCTGATAGATGCGAAGTCAGGAAAAACATCACAGCGGCGGAAGGATCGACGGTGTAACCCAGATCGACTAATTGCTGACGAGTTTTCATCAACTGCGTCAGGCCGTTGACATCGACCTTTGCCACGGTCCAGTGCGGGTGCAGCACCTTCAAATAGTCTTCTTTTTCGAGGGCACGCACCACATTGAGCGGATCATCTTCGTGCGCCAGTTGAGCGATTTCATGTCCGATGGCGCCGCGCGAGATGTGGTCGATGTAGCTATTCTCTTTGGCAGAGTCGTATCGCGGTTGGGTTTTCTCCTCAAGCGGCCAATGGAAACGCGCGGAGAAGCGGGTCGCGCGAATCATTCTCGAGGGATCTTCTACGAATGAATAGTTATGCAAAATGCGAAGCACTTTGGCTTCGATATCTGCGACGCCGTTGAAAGGATCGAGCAACAGGCCACGCGATCCTTCGTTCAGCGACAGCGCCATGGCATTCACCGTGAAGTCGCGGCGGCGCAGGTCCTCTTGAATGCTGGAAAGGGTGATTACCGGCGGCTTGCCGATCTTTTCATAGTGCTCGGTATGGGCCATGCCCAGTTCGGCGCGGACATTTCCGGGTAGCAAGAGAAACAATGTGCGGGCATCTTCGTCGCGGCCGACAATTTGGGCGCCGGCGCGGTCGAATTCTTTCTGGAGTTTGAGAGGATTTCCCTGGATCGTGAAATCCAGATCGCGAATGGTGAAACCGCTGATGATGTCGCGAATGGAACCGCCGGTAAGATAAAGGGTAACCTGGGCGGCGCGGGTAACTTCTTGCACCAAGTTGACGCCCTTGAGTTGGTCCGGCGTCAACCGGATTTCCATGGTGTAGATGTAATCAGCCATTCGTTCTCAAGCGATCCAAAGGACGGCAGCTCGGGATAACTGCGCTACTGCATTTCCACAAGATTTCCACAGATCGGCTCGGCCCTGCTCCGAGTGGACACCCGCCATAGCTAGACAAGCTACTCAATACAAAACACTTATGCCGGCATGAGACCCACCGAGGCAACTTAAAGGAATAACACAACGTTTACAATTTGGCTACTGCCAACGTGGATTCCGCAGAAATCGAGTCAAATGGTGCGAGAATTGGAGTTAGCTGTGGGGTTTTTGCTCGGTTCGGTAGTCGGGCCTGCGAGGTAACAAGACTACGGTCGAGCCCGCGCCGCTTCGATCTTGGGAACACCGGCTCTCGCATTCCTCTTCTTCTTCTATGCCTTCGACGCATAAAAAAGTAATTGTCCGCAAGATGGACCGGGATTCGATATCAGGGTACGTTTCGCCCGCTCAATTCCTAAACGAAGGCAAGCTGGAATTGTTGAACACCTCCGGCAATGTGGTTGGGATCGATCTGCGGGAAATTAAGGGTGTTTATTTTGTGAGGGAGTTCGGAGACTCGGAATCGCTGGTGCGAAAAACCTTTACCTCGCGGCCGCGATCAGAGGGTCTATGGGTGCGACTGCGGTTCAAAGACAACGAAATTCTCGAAGGATTAATGCCTGCAGACCTGATGCACACGATGTCCGAAGGCTTCCTGGTCAATCCTCCCGATCAGCGGTCGAATACACAGCGTATTTTCGTGCCTCGGACGGCACTCGATTCATTGATAGTGTTGGCGGTCATTGGCGGCGCGCGCCGGCCACGGCGCGGGGTTGAAGATCAGCGGCAAGTTCCGATGTTCGAGCAATAAGATCGGCTTTCGGGAAGAACCCGGAGGCGTTCAACCCGCTAATTTCTGTCGCAATTGATCTCTATACTCTTCTCGTTTTTCGCAAGTTTTCTCATGACATTTTGAAAAGCTGCTGCCACTCTTCGCACTATTCCTGCGGGCAGGAGAAACCGTGAACCCAAAAAACGAACAGCAACGGCAACCGTTGGGAGCGAGAATGCGGCAGTCGTGGTTGGCTTTGTGCCTGTGGGCAATATTCATCGCCGGATTACTGATCCAGATGGCAGCGCCCCGATTGAAGATCGAGAACCGGGCGTTTGTCATGCCGCCGATTACCGATTCGCGGGGACCGGTACTTCGTCCGGACGTGCTGGTGCGGCGCGAGCGCTGGATGCAGTTTTTCTCCGGGATTTTTGCGGTTGGCGGCGCAATCGCGCTCGGCTATTGCTACCGGCGAAGGTTGCTAGTGGCTTTAAAAGGTTGAGATGGAGTTGGCAAATCCCAGGCTTGGGCAAACGGGCTATTCACAATTCGCAAGCACGCCATTTGGATGGCCTTCCACATAACTCGACGAGCGCTCCTTAGCTGGCGAACGATCGTCCTCAACCCCTGAACGGAAAAAGTCAGGGCAAACTCAGGATAAAAGGACACCTATGAAAGTTCCGTCATTGATTTCCCGTTTCTCCACGTTGCTGCTGGCGGGCGGCGTGGCTGTGGTGGCGATGAATCGGGTTGCACGCCACTCAAACCATTACCAACCTAACGCGTCGAAGGTTGTCTATAACCTTGGCGCGGGCGCGTCCAGTGCGGCGGTAAATCCAGTAGAAAGCGTTCCGGTATTTGTGATGGGAGTGCAGAATAACCTCGGCTACCGCGGTGTGGGGCATGTGACCTTGTTGCATGTGCCCTCGAGTTTCCTCGAATGGAGTGGAATTGAATCGCCGGCTGGTGCGGCGATTACTTCGGGATTCAGCGGCACCGCCGGCACGCACATTCTGTATATCGACTACAGCCACCTGGTGGATTTGCAGGTTGCTAGTACCGATACGTTCATCATCCACAACGCGAATACGATCGCGATGGCTGGAGTTGTGACTTTGGTTTGGTAGTTCGTTTCATCAGGGACGGCCGCAGGCGGGGCGCCTGCGGCTTTTTTGCGTCAGGGACCTAATTACTAAATTCCGTGAGCTTGCGCAGCTTTACCGTGGCGTCGTTGGCTGCGTCCTGTTGCAACCAGCCGAGGTGGCCGGCGCCATAGATAACGAGAATTTTGTCGTTCGGAGAATCGATCAGCGCCACGATGTTCCGGTAAGGCTGTGGTAAACGATGTTTGCTCGCTGACTGGTACTCAGAGCGATCATTTTGGCATCTGAACTTATTATGCCGACATATAGTCCAAGCGCTCCGGTGAGCCGGCTCGGGGGTGGAAGAGATACTCCTACACCTCCGATTGGCGGCGATGGCGACGACCATTCGCAGGGATCGAACTATCCGGATTACGGTGCGCGCTTGCGCAGGGCCCGGCTGGGGCTGATTTGCGGGATTGCTACCGTAAGCACGGTTTTTATTTCGCTGACCAGCGCCTATGTAGTGCGGCAGGGATCACCCACTTTCGATAGCCCTACGAACTCCTACGTGCGCGATTGGGGCACGGTTCAACTGCCGTGGGCGCTACTGTTCTTGAACACGGCGGTGTTGCTCATCAGTAGCATAACGATGGAATTCGCACGCCGGGATATTACGCGGCGCGCGGCACTGGCGCCGGTTCGCTCGATTCCCGGAGTTTCGCTCGGCGATGAGAGGTATTTCCCGTGGCTCGGTATTACGGTGCTGCTCGGATTGGGATTTCTGGCGGGTCAGTGGCTGGCGTGGGGCGAACTTCAGGCGCGTGGCTTTTTCGTAAACACGAATCCGAACAGCTCTTTTGTATATCTGATGACGGCGGCACACGCACTCCACCTAGCGGGAGGGATCATCGCGCTCGTGTGGGCGGCGATTAGTTCTCTGCTGGATCGGCCGATCGAGGGGCGAAGGATTGTGGTGGATGTTGCTGCCTGGTATTGGCATTTTATGGCCGTGTTGTGGGTTTATGTGTTTGCGTTGCTGGCATTCGTAAAATAGCTGACAGTCGTTCGTTCTTGAGTCTTTGATTTGGATTTTGCACGCGGGGTCCTCCGCTCCGTCGGGCTATTCTGGTGATGCTCGTCCTGCCGGTTTCAATTGTGGTGTTTGGCGTGGGGTTGGCGTTCCGGTGCGGACAGCGGCGGGATGAAGAGCAGGAGCGCGAGGATTCTACAGCGGAATAAAGCGAGCTTTCCCCGCGCGCTCCCTGAGATTCCACTACGACATCCGCGGTTTCGATCGAATACTTCTGCCTCAGGCAGAGGCCATTGCGGCTAGAGTTGACTTATGCGAATCCAACGTTGACGCCTCGCGTGCGCCAGTGTGGCGGAGAAGTTCACAGGCCCAAGTCATCTTTTGGCTTTCCGGGCAAGCCACGTAAACCAAGACTCCCATTTCGCGAATTTCATTTTCGAAGCGATCGGCGTCGTCATCCGAAAAACCTAATCCCGATAAAGTTCGAGAGTTTCCGCAAAATGCAGGTGTTTCGTGCGCGACCATCAGGGCGTGAAAGAATGCCTGGGAGCGAATAAAAAATCCGACCGTAGGAATCATGACAGCGCCGAATTCGGAGAGCCAGCCGATGAGAGCTGCGGTGGCCGCGTTCGACTTGCACTCGGAGTTGAACACGCTGGCGTCGCGAACGAGAGACGCGATGGGATGTGTGGGGGACAACATCATGCAGATGCTTTCATTCTCGAATCCGGCGCTGTTCAGGGTGTGGACGACATCCCTCAAGGCCACATCTTGGGGGTAGAGTCCGTAGGCGGCGGTGTTGAGTGACATACATTCTCCGTTCGACGAAAGGCCGAAATGTTAACGACCGAAAACAGATATTTGTAATTAGCGTCCGATGGCTGAGCTAACCGAAAGGAACTGTCTGCGAACCTGTAAAAGGTTGAGAAGAAGGTACGCTGCACACAGGACTTTGAAACTCGGGTAAATCCTGTAGGAAATTGATTTTCTTGCCCGCGTAACCTCGGGTGGAAAGTTTGCCCTTATCGAGCGGAAATTCCACCGGCTGAAATGGTTGGTTTCCCCAACTGGCTTTGGGAAAAGAGATAACAGGAGGAAGAAATGGTAGCGAATTTGCAACACTCCCCTGTGAGGTACCCAGGAGGTGCAATGAAACAGTTTGTGCTTCACATCGCGCTTGTGCTCGGGATTCTGTGTTTCGCGGTGATCGCTCCGCCACCGGCTTATGCTCAACAAGCGGACCAGGATTCTCCATCAACTGCGCCGCGAAAATCGGAGACGGCGGGAGTTCCGCCGCAACACGCAAACGACGCGCAGATGCCAGCTTCAGGTGAGGTTACAACCGAAGCGGCAAAGACGTTTAGTGGTGTGGTTGTGAAGGAGAATGGCGAGGTCGTGCTGAAAGATCCAGTCACGAAAGTAGTGTACAAGCTTGACGATGTGGCCAAGGCAAGGCAATTCCTCGGCAAGCGAGTCAAGGTTACGGGCAAGTTGCAGATGAACAGCAACAAGATTTTGATGGAAAGCATCGAACCTGTTTCATGAGCCTTATGGATGAAATCACACCAGTACGTCACCCGTATGATGTTCCCACCGCGGTTACATTTTTAATCGCCGGGCTGGGATTAGGATTGGTGCTCACTGTGTTATTTGCGCCACGATTTGAAAAAGCTTTGAGCACCGGCGCGCGGCTGAGACGCGACACTACTGACGCTGTCGCGTCCTAAGGTTGCGATTTGCTCATGCGCGCGCTTAACGCCGGCCAATGGCGAGGAACCCTGCGGTGAGCGCAGTGCGTTCCGTGTGAACCTCACTTTTTGTCCGCTGTGACTCCTTTATAATGAGAGATTCGGTCATTCGCGCTGTGCGCGCAATGGAATCTCTGCGCGCCGGCGTTCCCGGCCGACTAACGCGATGTCCACGGAAAATATTGTTGTCCACGGCGCACGTGTCCACAATCTCAAGAACATCGATTTCGAGATTCCCCACAATGCGCTGACGGTGGTGACGGGCGTCTCCGGATCAGGCAAATCCTCGCTCGCCTTCGACACGATTTACGCCGAGGGTCAGCGGAGGTATGTGGAATCCCTGTCGGCGTATGCGCGCCAGTTTTTGGAGCGGATTGAGAAGCCCGAGGCGGACACGATTGATGGGATCGCGCCGGCGGTGGCGATTCGGCAGAAAAATTCTACGCGCAACCCGCGGTCAACTGTCGCTACGGCTACCGAAATCTATGACTATTTGCGGTTGCTGTTTGCGCGCGTCGGGCGAACTTACTGCGCGAACTGCGGCCGTGAAGTACAGAAAGACACCGTCGACCAGGTGGCGGATGCGATTCTGCAGCTCGAACCGGAGACCCGAATTCAAGTTTTCTTTCCTCTGCAACATGTTGCGCCTTCCTCGCTGCAGGACAAGAAAGCGTCGCGCGGGCGGAAGAGCAAGAAATCTGCCGCACCTGACTTAGGGTTAACGGAAGCAGTGAAGACACGGTTGTTTGAGTTGCGCAAGGCGGGTTTCAACCGGCTTTACCAGAATGGACAGTTATTTGAGTTTTCGACTCCAGAGTCGTTGCTGGACATTCGGTTCGATCAGCCGGTGTTTGTTTTGGTCGACCGATTGACGGTTCAGGCGGAGGCTCGGTCGCGGATTGTGGATGCCGTCGAGACGGCGTATCGCGAAGCTGGTGAGGTGATTTTTGATTTGCCGGACTCTGACATTTCGAATGATGGCGGCGAGGCGGGCAAGAGTGCCCGCTCCACACAAGATGATTCCGCACCAAGACCTTCTACACTTCGGTTCTCGCAGCGATTCGAATGCAAGCACTGCAATCTGCGTTATGAGGAGCCGGAGCCTCGGTTGTTTTCATTCAACAATCCTTATGGTGCTTGTCCTCGATGCCAGGGGTTTGGAAACACAATCGATTTCGATCTCGATCTGGTCATTCCCGACAAGCAGAAATCACTCGGGGATGGTGCGATCGATCCGTGGAATAAACCGAGGTACCGGCAACTGTTCACAGAGATGAAGCGGTTCGCCAAATCGTCCGAAATTCCGCTGGATATGCCCTGGGCGGAACTTGAGCCTGGGCACCAGGAATTGATTCTGAACGGCGAAGGCGATTTTATTGGGGTGCGCGGATTCTTTCAGTATCTCGAGCGCAAGAAATATAAGCTGCACATCCGCGTGTTCCTGAGCCGCTACCGCGGGTATTCGCAGTGTCCGGATTGTGCCGGTTCACGGCTGCGGCTGGAAGCTCGGCAGGTGAAGATCAATGGAAAGAACATCTGTGAAGTTTGCAGCATGACTGTCGAGAACGCTGCAAGGTTTTTTGCCGACGTTCAGTTGAGCGCGGGAGAAGCTGAGATCGCTGAGCGTTTACTGGAGGAAATCCACGAGCGGCTTCGTTTTTTGAATGACGTGGGGCTCGATTATCTGACTTTGGATCGGCTGGCTTCGACTCTCTCCGGTGGGGAGGCACAGCGAATTCAACTTGCGACTTCGCTTGGCTCCCGCTTGGTCGGGACATTGTATGTTTTGGATGAGCCGTCCATCGGACTGCATAGCCGAGACACGCATCGGTTGATCAAGATTTTGCAAGGATTGCGTGATTTGGGGAACACCGTGCTCGTCGTCGAGCACGATCCCGACATTATGCGGACTGCAGATCGAATACTGGACTTGGGCCCGGGCGCGGGCGAGAATGGCGGGAAACTGATAGCCGAAGGAACGTATCAGGAAATTTTGAGAAATCCTGCGTCCTTAACTGGGCGTTATCTTTCGGATGAGGTGCGGATTCAGGTACCAGCGGTGCGGCGGCAACCGGGGTCACAAAACATCCGGCTGACCGGTGTGCGGGCGAACAACCTGAAAGGGATCGATATTTGCATTCCTCTTCGGATGCTGGTGGCGATTACCGGGGTCTCAGGCTCGGGCAAGTCGACGCTGTTGCACCAGGTTTTGTATCAGGCCCTGGCCGAGGCAAAGCAGCAACCCGTAAGTGGAGCGGGACGCGGCGCGGCAACTTGGGAGAGTTTGGAGGGCGAGCAATTCATCGATGAAGTCGTTCTCGTCGATCAATCGCCGATCGGGAGGACGCCTCGATCGAATCCGGTCACATACATTAAGGCGTTTGATGCCATCCGTGAGTTGTTTGCTTCCCTTCCCGAGGCGAAGAAACGTGGATTCAGCTCCGGGCATTTCTCCTTCAATATTCCCGGCGGGCGTTGCGAAACCTGCCAGGGTGACGGAACGGTTACGGTGGAGATGCAGTTCCTCGCAGACGTGGAGTTGATTTGCGAAGAATGCAAAGGAACCCGCTACAAGCCTCAGGTGCTGGAGGTTCGGTATCACGGAAAGAATATTCATGAACTCTTGAACCTGACAGTGAAAGAGGCGTTGAAGTTTCTCGCGGAAGTTCCCAAGGTCACAGACAAGCTCCGCACGCTGGATGAAGTGGGCTTGGGATATTTGCGCCTGGGCCAATCGGCGACAACTCTATCCGGAGGCGAGGCGCAGAGGATGAAGCTGGCAGCACATCTGCAGCCTGCAGCGCGGGAAGTTGGGCGACCGGGCGGTGGGCAGCAGCAGTCAAGGCGCGGGCGGCGCATGCTTTACATTTTCGACGAGCCTACCACGGGGCTGCATTTTGACGACATAAGCAAGTTGCTGGCAGCGTTCCGGCGGCTGATCGACGCAGGCGGATCGATACTGGTGATCGAGCACAATCTTGAAGTGATCAAGACAGCCGACTGGGTCATTGATCTTGGGCCCGAGGGTGGAGCGCGCGGCGGTAAGATTGTAGGAGCGGGAACGCCGGAGACGATCGCGAGTTTGCCGGAATCTTACACAGGAAAATACCTGGCTCGCGTGCTCAGGGCGCCTGGCAACGGCAACGGAGCGTCGCGCGGCAATGGCAGCAGGTAAATCTCTTCTCGGAATTTCGCTGGTTCTCGCGTTTACTCTTTATTCCTTCGCGCAGTCGAGCGCACCGGGCACACCTTCCGGATCCTCTTCTTCCCGCCCCCATGGAGCGCATCACGTGCAGGTGCCGGATGACGACCTCCCGGCTCAGCCTGCCGAGCTTACCGAGGCGGAAGCGGACATCGATAAACAGGATTACGCGGCAGCCGAGCCGCTGCTCCGCAAAGTAGTTGAGAAAGATTCGAACAGCTATGTGGGATGGTTCGATCTTGGGTTTGTAGAAAATGCCCTCGGAAAGACGGATGACTCGATCGCTGCATATCGCAAGTCGGTCGCAATAAAGCCAGATGTCTTCGAATCGAATTTGAATCTGGGCTTACAGCTCGCAAAGAGCGGTCAACCCGGCGCAGAGCAATTCCTGCGCGTAGCGACGGGATTGAAACCCACGAGTCATGCAGCCGAGGGACAGTATCGCGCATGGTTGGCGTTAGGGCATGTGCTGGAAAAATCGAAGCCTGATGATGCTCTGGATGCGTTTCAACACGCTGCCGCGCTTGAACCGAAGGAATCGGAACCCCATCTCACAGCGGGAGTAATTCTGGAGCAGGAAAATAAAGCGAGCGATGCGGAAAAGGAATACAAAGCGGCGCTTGCGGTTGAGCCGGGGTCTTCAGATGCCGCAATTGCGTTGGCGAATTTGTATATGCACGGGCATCGGTTCGGAGACGCCGAGGTTTACCTGAGAAAGCTCGTCAAAGAGCAGCCTGGCAAGGCTGCTGCACAAATTCAGCTCGGCCGAGTGTTGGCTGCGGAAGGAAAAAACGAAGAGGCGATTGCGCCGTTACAGTCGGGCGTTAAACTCTCGCCGAATGATTTGGAGGCTCAGCTTGACCTGGCTGAAGTCTATGTCTCGGTGGGAAAAAATGATTTGGCCGAGGCGGCCTACCGATCCCTGGTAACGACGCATCCAACCGATGCAGAGCTGCACCGTAAGCTCGGTCAGACTCTGCTGCGCGAGAAGAAATTTCCCGAAGCGCAGCAGGAATTTATCACCGCCGTGAAGATTAAGCCAGATTTGGGCGAGGCGTATGGCGATCTCGCGTTTGCAGCGGGGGAGAATCACAATTACGCACTCGCGCTGCGGGCGTTGGATGCCCGCGCCAAATTCTTGCCCGAGATTTCGATCACATACTTTTTAAGAGCCTCCGCCAACGATCATCTGCGTGACTACAAGACAGCGGCAGCGAACTATCATCTCTTTCTCAACACGGCCAACGGGAAGTATCCTGACTATGAGTGGAAGGCAGAGCATCGGCTGATTGCGATTGAGCCGAAGAAATAAATTGCTGAGAGCGATGAAAGCTCACGGGCGATACTCGGGATGGGGAAGGCTGCTCAGCGGGCTGCTCCTCATGCTTTTGTCGATTGCGTGCGGGCAGATGCTGGCCCGCAATCCCACCATTGACGAACTCAAAGGCCGCGTGGCGGGCGCGAGGATCGGAGAGCGGCCGGCGCTATGCCTTGAAATTTCGCAGCGCGAACTCGTTGCCGCTGATCAGCTTTATGCCTCGGGCGATAATGCTAAGGCGGCGGCCGCACTCGGCGATGTTGCCCAGTACTCGGAGCTTGCCCGCGACTACGCCATTCAATCTCACAAACATGAAAAGCAAAGCGAGATTGCGGTGCGTAAGATGACACGCAAGCTCGCCGACCTGAAACACGTGGTGGCGCACGATGAGCAGAAAGGGGTGCAGGAAACGATCGATCGCCTGCAGCGCGTCCGCGACGATTTGCTTGCCGCGATGTTTCCGAATGGAGGCAAGAAATGATGAAGCCTGGCATTCGCCTCGGCGTTTGTTTCGGATTGGTGGTCACGATCGTCACGATGGGGTGGGGCCAGCGGCATCGTGATCCGTTTACGCAGCCGGAGATCGATCAGATTCGCGATACCAGTTGGGAACCGGTGTTGCGCCTGGGTTTATACGTGAAGTTTGCGCGAGCCCGCCTGACAACCCTGGATGAGGCGCGCAGAGATCCGAAAACAACAGATCGCGCACAAGTGACGCATGATCGTTTGGATGATTTTCTCCTCATTTACGACGAACTGAACGACAACATCGACACCTACGTCGATCGCAAGGACGATATCCGCAAGCCGCTGAAAGTGATTATTGATGCAGACACCGAGTTTCAACAGAGGTTGCTGGCCTTGCGCGATGCAGCAGGGGTTTCACCGCAAGAAAAGAACCGCTACGAATTCATCTTGAGCGAGGCTTTAGACACGGTAGATAGTTCGGCGAAGGATCATCGCACGCTGATGGCAGATCAGGAAGAAGCGGCAAAGCATCACAAGAAGGGAGTTCCTTCCGTACCGGGTGGCGTGAGCGAACGTTGATTCATCATTAAAATTTATCGGGCCGAGTTTCGATGGTTTGTCCTTTCTCTGCGTAGCTACTGAGCCACGAAAGCACGCGCTGCCAACCCTGGGTGTGGTCGTTGGCTGCGGAAACATTCCCGGCAAATCCGCTGTGCGTAATCCGCACCACCGTGCCATCTTCCTGAGTCTGCAGTTCCCAACGAACTTTCGTGGCGAGCGTGCCGGACCAACTCGCAATCCACGTTTGCACTAGCAGATGAGGAGGATCAACTTCGAGATACTCACCCCCTACTTCAAACGTCTCCCCTTTGGCGTTCACTCCCACACTTTTCCATTTGCCGCCAGGGCGAACGTCGGACTCGAATTTGGTTACGCGATACATTTCCCTTTGTCCCCACCAGAGCGGCATTTGCTGGGGATCGGTGAGAGCCTGAAACACTCGGGCAGGCGGAGCGGCGATGAACATCTCGCCGTGAATCGTATCGTGGTCAGGACTGATTGCTACTGTTGCCATGCGTTTCTCCGTTGAGTCGAAAAGCGATAATCAACGACAAGACGGCGGACAAGAGCGTCCGCCGTTTCATGATTCACTGCTCGGCAAATTTTTTTAGTTGTTCGAGCACGCCTGCCCAGCCGCCACTGTAATCCTTGCGGGCTGCGGCTTCCTGCGCCAGGCCGCTGTGAATGACTTTTATCTGTGTTCCGCCTTCTTCCGGTGTTAATTCGTAGCGGACTACGGTACGCCGCGAGGGATCGTCGTGCCAGTTGGCGATCCACGTATAAGCCAACAGGCGCGGAGGATCGTATTCGATGATTTCCCCTTCACAATGAAATTTGCTTATGCCGTTCACCTTGAGCTTTGATTGCGCCGTATCGTAAGTCCACTTGCCTCCGCGTCGAGGCTCCAGATCAAACTTTTCGATCCGGCAATCTTCACCGGTCCACCAGCTCATTACTTGCTTCGGGTCGGTGAGCGCATCGAAGACGCGTTTGGCCGGCGCGGCAATAAAGATCTCGCTGACTACCGCATCTTTGTCGGGAGTGATTCGTGCTGTCGCCATGGAAGCTCCTTGACTATTTCTCCTTGAAGTCGGGTGGGGCCGCGTGTCCCCCGCTTCATTATTTTTCTACGAAGTTCTTAATCTGTTCGACCAAGCCCGGCCAGCCCTGCGCATAGTCTTTAGCGACATTGAGTGGGGCCAGACCGCTATGCGTGACTTTGAGAATGGTTCCCGTTTTTGTGGTTGTCAGTTCCCAGCGGACCGTCGTGCGATGATTCGGATCCGGATGCCAGTTCGCGAGCCAGGTGTATTCGAGGAGGTGCGGAGGATTGATTTGGACGACTTCTCCGTGATGATCAAAGGTCTGACCGGCGCCCTTCCCCTGCCGTTCTCTTGATACGAGACGCCATTTGCCGCCGACGCGGGGTTCCAGTTCCCAATGCGTAACTTCGAAAGCTTCACCGCCGGCCCATTGCAGGGCTTGCTCGCGATCAACGATCGCTTGGAACACGCGGTCGGGTGTCGCGGCAATCTCGATTTCGGCGATCACCGCGTCGCTGTCAGCCGTGATTTGGCATTTGGCGCTAGTCACTTTGTTCTCGGCTGTCATTATTTTTGCGCTACTTCCGCCCGGTGCAGGTCGAATACTTCCTTCATTTCTCTTCCAGGGCCTGCGTTAAAGGTCCACTCTTCCGTGTGGTGGTTGGCGTCGATGAGGGTAAAGACCACACGCTGCATGTGTCCTTTGTCGGTGATGTTTGTGCCGTCGAAGAAGTCAAAGGTGATGGTCTTGCCGTCGGCGGAAGTGGTTGCGGACATACGCGGTTGATTGCCCGAGGAACAATAGTGCGTGAGGATCAGGCGGCTCGGGCCATCCATGTGAATCATGGAAACCATTTCTCCCTGATGGTGCTTGGGACTGGTGATCACGCTCATCAACGCGGAATCGCCTCCCGTGCTGCGGAAACTGACGCTGAGAGCATCTCCTTCCGAGTTCTTCCCTTCCCAGGAGCCTGCGAGAGACTTCATTTGATCGAACGATTTCTCGGCGCTGCTTTGCGCCAGAGCGAAGGTTGCGGCAAACAAAACGACAAAAAGTGAGAGAGCTGGGCGTAGCGATTTCATTCGAGATTTCCTTTCGATTTGGAATGTTGTTTTGCAGACTGCTGGACTTCCTTCGCGTACTCGGCCTCTACAAAGGTCTTCAAATTGCCGAGACTCATCTGCCAGAAACTGCGGTATTGTTCCAGCCACGAGTCGACGGCCCGGAGTGGTTCGGGATTAAGCTGGTACACCCGATGACGGCCTTCCCGATGTTCGCGTACCAAATGCGCACGCCGGAGCAGACGAAGGTGTTTTGAGATGGCAGGACGTGAGACGGGAAAAGCGCTGGCGATTCCACCAGCGGGCTGGCTGCCCCGCCGCAAAAGATCGAGGACGGCGCGGCGGGTGGGGTCGGCCAAAGCCTGAAATGCAGCTTCCGCAGAATATGTAACCGAACGGTTCCGCATGATGCGTAACCTTACAGTTACACGAAAAGAATGTCAAGAGAAACATGGCAAAGGGTCGCGCTGATGCGGGGTGTTCCCTCGAGGTGGCTGGAGTGCGGGGTTCGCCGACTGGCGGACCGGTCTATTTCTCCTCTTTGTGGACCAGGTTGAGGAACGCTTGATGGACGCGGGTGTCGTCGGAAAGTTCGGGATGAAAGGTTGCGGCAATGGCGTTGCCCTGCCTCACAACAACGGGGTCTTGGCCTTCGGTGGCAAGAACCTCGACATTGGGACCGACACGCTCGATCTTAGGTGCGCGGATAAATACCATCTCAATGGGCGAGTCGGTTTTGCTTCCACCATTGCCCGGTAGGAACTTGCCTTCGCGGATGGAGCTATCGATCTGGCGACCATAGGCGTTGCGGCGGATAGCCATGTCAATAGCGCCGAGGCCGGTCTGTTTCGGGTTCTCAACCTCACTCGCCAACAAAATTGCTCCCGCGCAGGTTCCGAAAGTGGGCTTTGCCCGAACGAACTCCTTCAGTTTGCCGAATCCTTTTTCTCCAAGCAGCTTCAGGAATGTCCCAGATTCACCTCCTGGGATGACCAAGCCTTCGATTTCGTCGAGCTGCTCGGGTTTCCTGACGAAGACAACGTGCGCGCCCAATTCCTCAAGGCGGCGGCGATGGGCTTCGAAATCGCCTTGCAGAGCAAGGACTCCTATGGTCGTTTGTTTCATCGTTGGCCGCAAACGGTCCGTTGTGTGCAAAGTTTTTTGAACGTTTCATCTTAATAGATGTTGGTCTGGCTTTGCCGATTCGCGGGGGTGTTTTAAGGCGAGAAAGGTTCTTCCGGGTGTGCAGGCGATGCTGAGTTGATCGCCCTATTCGTGCGGGCGGGGATGAGGCGTTCGCCGGGAGATATCTTTGCCCTCCCAGAGAACTTCCTTTGCGCCTTCCTTCCAAGGCGGAAAGAGATCTACTCTCACCACGTATTTTCGCTCATCGAAAACACGAGCGATCTCTCCTTTTTCTCCGCTGATCCGGTGGAAGACAACCTCGCCAATCGTGAACCGCTTGATTGGCATCTGCCTCTAGGCTACTCCGTTGGGGCACGGTTTGGCAAGAGAATTTGACGGGCGCGAACTGGCGGAAAACTCTTCCCCACGCCGATTCGAGAAGCTTGCTTAGACCTTTAAAGACGAAACGATTTATTCTTTCACGCGAGGCGGTCGATTGAATATGCTGTGGGATTGGAGCCGCATGAGAAATCCAGGGCGACTTTTTCGGTTCGCAATTGTCCTATTTGCACTGCTTGACGTTCATCTTTCCTTGCTCGCTCACGCCGCAGCTCCTTATCCCAGTAGCGGGCGTAAGACGAGTTTCAATGCAGGATGGCGCTTTTACAAAGGGGAGGCTTCTGGAGCGGAGAACCCGCAGTTTGACGATTCTGAGTGGCAGCGCTTGGATTTGCCGCACGATTGGGCGATCGAGGAACCGTTCGATCCGACGTTGAACCCTGAGACGGGAGCGCTGCGCGCTTTTGGAACCGGATGGTATCGCAAGACGTTCACGTTACCACCGGAAATGCGGGGAAAGCATATCTCGGTGGAATTTGACGGCGCGATGTCGAATTCGCAAGTTTGGATCAATGGACATTCGGTCGGCGGAAGGCCGTATGGGTATATCGGCTTCGCTTTGGATTTGACCCCTTACCTTAAGTTCGGCGATGACGCGAATGTATTGGCGGTTCGTTTGACGCCAGAAAAGAATTCATCGCGCTGGTATCCGGGAGCGGGGATTTACCGAAATGTCTGGCTTGAGGTCACGGGCGATGTTCGAGTTGCACACTGGGGGACGTATGTAACGACTCCTGAGATCACGAATGAACGCGCAAAAGTTGCGATCAGGTCCGAGATTGTGAATCAAGATGGCGCGGATAAGAGCGTTACAGTGCGGGTTTCCATTCTTGATCCGAACGGGAAATCTGTGGGGCAGAGTTCGGTTGATGTTGCTCTCAAGGCCGGGGAGACGCGCACGGTTTCAACGAACCTCGAGGTGCGAACGCCGCTGTTGTGGGATATCGACCATCCTTATCTATACGCAGCGGAGACTGAGGTGCGGGTTGGCCAGAAAAAAGTTGATTCTTACCTTACGCCATTCGGGATTCGCACGATTGCCTTCGATGCGAACCGGGGATTTCTGCTGAATGGGCGCCATTTGAAGATTCATGGCGTCTGCGACCATCACGATCTGGGCGCGTTGGGAACTGCGGTGAACCGGCGGGCGATCGAGCGGCAACTGGAGATACTGAAAGGCGCGGGCGTGAATGCGATTCGCACCAGCCACAATCCTCCGGCGCCTGAACTGCTCGATCTCACCGACAAGATGGGATTGCTGGTGATGGATGAGGCCTTTGACGTTTGGGAGATGGCAAAGGTCGAGAACGACTACAGCAAGTATTTCGATGCGTGGTCGGAGCGGGACGCGCGGGACATGGTGAGGCGCGACCGTAATCACCCGAGCATAATTCTTTGGAGCATTGGGAATGAGGTGCTCGAGCAGGGGTCGGCGGACGGGGCGCGAGTGGCGCATCGGCTGGTCACTTTTTTTCACGAGGAAGATCCGACGCGACCGACTACAGCGGGGTTCAACCGCTGGGAGGCGGCGATCAAAAACGGACTCGCCGATGAGGTGGATGTTCCGGGGTTTAACTACCAGCCCACGCACTATGCTCAGATCCTGCGGGAGCATCCGAAGTGGAAGATCTTTGGGTCGGAGACGGAATCTTGCGTCAGTTCGCGCGGAGTCTATCGCCTGCCAATCGAGCGGTATGAAAAGGATTCTTCACTCCAGCTTTCGAGTTACGACATTCTCGGCCCACCCTGGGCGTATTGTCCGGACGTGGAGTTCACTTATCAGGATGAGTTACCGCAGGTGCTGGGAGAGTTTGTGTGGACTGGATTCGATTACATCGGCGAGCCGACGCCGTATTTCTGGTCGGGACACCATGTGGATTTGAAGGCGCACGACTGGCCGGCGCGAAGTTCGTATTTCGGCATGGTTGATCTTGCCGGTTTCCCGAAGGATCGCTATTACCTTTACCAGAGCGAGTGGACGACGAAGCCGATGGTTCATCTCCTGCCGCACTGGAACTGGCCTGGGCGGGAGGGGCAGAAGATTCCGGTGATGGTGTATTCGAATGCGGAGGACGTGGAACTATTTTTGAATGGCGGGTCACTGGGCAAGAAGGCGAGGTACTCGGATAAGTGGGAGATGCCGGTCTCGAAAGAGATTTTTTCGTCAGGAGAATTTGAGACGAAGTATCGGCGGATCTGGCAGGTGCCCTATGAGCCCGGAACGATGCGGGCGGTCGCTTACAACGGCGGCAAACAGGTGGCCGTCGATGAGGTGCGAACTGCCGGCCCTGCGGTGAAAATCACGACGAAAGCGGATCGTGTACAGATTGCGGCTGACGGGAGCGATTTGGCATTCGTCACAGTTCGTATCGAAGATAAGGATGGAAACTTGTGCCCCGAGGCGGACAATTTAGTCCATTTCGATCTCGAAGGCCCGGGAACGATCGCGGGTGTGGATAATGGAAATCCAGCAACGGTTGAACCTTTTCACGCTGATCACCGGAAGGCATTCAGCGGAATGGCGCTGGTGATTATCAGGTCAGTTGCGGGGAAGAATGGGACGATTCGGGTGAGAGGAAGCTCAGCAGGGCTCGAGCAGGGTGAAGTGGTGGTGAGGTCGGAACCGGTGAAGGTGGAATAACTGGGCAGAGACCTAAACGCGTCGTCCCACGTCACACACGATGGCTTCGCGCTTCGGCACGGACCATGGGTCTATCCGCAACGGCCGCGACTTTGAACACCTTGCTCACGGCGCGGCAGGTATCAAGCATGTCCTCTTCCGAAAGGGTGGGGTGGACAAGAAACATCAGGCTGTTTTCACCCAGTTCCCGCGCTACCTGGAACCTTTGTGTCGGCCGAGATTTTTCGGGAAACGCCTTTTCCAAATAAATTTCGCTGCAGCTCCCCGAAAAGCAGGGGACGCCTTCCGCCTGAATGGCGCTCATAAGCCGATCTCTGCTCCAGCCTTCGCGCAATTTTTCGGGTGCGACAAACGCATAGTATTTGTAATAAGAGTGGCCGGCTCCCTCTGGCGGTTTTGTCACACGAAGGGCGCTAATCCGCGAGATGCCGCGCAAGAGGATATCGGCATTCCTCCTTCTTACTTCCACCCATTTTTGTAATTTTGCCAGTTGGACTCTGCCGATCGCAGACTGCATCTCGGTCAGCCGCCAGTTGGTGCCGAACGATTCGTGCAGCCAGCGAAATCCGGGAGGATGAATGCGATTGTAAACTGCATCGTAACTCTTGCCATGATCTTTAAAGCTCCAGGCGCGCTGCCAAAGTAGAGGATCATTGGTGGTGAGCATACCGCCTTCTCCGCCGGTCGTCATGATCTTGTCCTGACAAAACGAGAATGCGGCGACATCGCCGAAAGATCCGACGGGACGCCCGTGATAGGTGGCGCCGTGAGCCTGGGCGCAGTCTTCGATCACCTTCGCGCCGCGGCTGCGGCTTAGCTCCATGATCGAATCCATATCGCAGGGCCATCCGGCCAGATGTACTGCGATGATGGCTTTGGTGCGCGAGGTAAGCAGCGGCAGGATGGTATCGACCGTAAGATTCTGGCTGCAGCGGTCGACATCGGCGAGCACCGGAGTCGCCCCACGCATCGTGGCGCAGCTGGCGGATGCGATGAAGGTGCGGCTGGGCACGATCACCTCGTCGCCGGGTCCGATGCCGAATGCATAGAGAGCAAGCTCGAGCGCCACCGTGCCGTTGGCGACGGCGACCGCGTGGTTGCAGTTTGTGTAGGCCGCAAATTCTTTCTCGAATTGCCTGCCTTCTTCTCCCGTCCAATAGTTGACCTTTCCGGAGCGAAGCACTCGCGCGGCAGCCTCTATCTCGTCGGCATCGAAGTGCGGCCATGGCGCGAACGGAGGCCGTCGCACTGGCCGGCCGCCATTGATTGCGAGTTTGCCGGAGAGATTTCCCGCAGAGGCAGGAGTGTTCATTGGTGGCTTAGTTTGAAAACATTTCTCAACCACGAAGGGCACGAAGTAACACGAAGGGAATCGGAGTTCACAGGTGCCGATGGATGCGGGCGGGGACGCCGATCGCGACCACGCCGTCGGGAATATCGCGAACGACCACTGCGCCCGCGCCGACAATGGAGTGTGCTCCGACTGCTGCGCAATGAATAATGACGGCGCCGATGCCAAGAAATGAAAGCATTCCCAATCGCGACGCGCCGCCCATCGCGGCTTTCGGGCCGACGTGTGCGAACTCGCCGACCTCCGCGTCGTGGTCAACCGAGGCGCCGGTGTTGACAATTCCTCCACCGCCGATTTTTGCATCAGGATTGATCGCTGCCTGCGCCATCACCACCGCACCCGGCCCCAGCCGGGCGGAAGCCGAAATTGCGGCGGTCGGGTGCACCACGGTCAGTAATTCTGCGCCCCAGGCAAGGCATGCCTGCGCGACTCGCTGGCGGGAAAAGTTGTCTCCGATGCCGAGGGCTACGGCCACGCGCTGTCGGCTGGCTTCGTTTTGCAACCAGTGGCCATCGCCGCAGACGGCAAATCCGAGCACTGTGGAGCCCTGTAACTCGGGACGGTCATCGATGAAGCCCGCGAAGCGGGGATCTTTGCGCGCAAGCAAAATGTCGGCGACAACTTTTCCATGTCCGCCAGCCCCGTAAACAAACACTCTCTCGATGTCCATCATCTTTATCGTCGGCTGGACTTTGAGAATCAGTTTTCGTGATGCTGGAGTACCACTGGCTTTTGGGTTCCCATGAATTCTTTGGCGGTGGCGTGGCCGGGCTGGGAGATGCCTTCTTGTTTAAACGTCTTCCAAATTGTTATCAGTAGAATCTTCACGTCAAGCCAGAAGCTTCGATGGTCGACGTACCAGACATCAAAGTCGAGTTTCTGTTCCCAGCTCGCGGCGTTTCTTCCATGGATCTGCGCCCACCCCGTAATTCCCGGCAGGGCCTCGTGCCGTCTCCTCTGCTCGGGCGTATAGCGGTCGAGATAATGAGTGAACAGCGGGCGGGGGCCAACCAGACTCATGTCGCCGGTAATTACATTGATCAGTTCGGGCAATTCATCGAGGCTGGTGCTGCGCAGGAGTCGTCCGAGGCGGGTAAGGCGCTGCTCATCGGGAAGGAGTTGACCGTCCGCGCCGCGCTTGTCGGTCATCGTGCGAAACTTCAGGCAGGGAAAGGGACGTCCTTGAAAGCCGGTGCGCATCTGCCGGAACAAAACCGGCCGCCCTTGAAACAGGCGGATCGCGAGCGCAATCAGAAGCAGCAGCGGCGTTCCAATCAGCAAAGCGAGAGTTGCGGCGATCCGATCGAATGCGCTCTTTGCCAAGTGCCCGCGTCGCGAACGCCGTCGGAAATCCTTCTCCGTTATTTCGCGATAAAGGTTCGCCTGCGCTTCCCAGACCGCTTCCGGGCAAAACTCCTGCTCGATCCAGTTGCGCCCCGCCAGCCCCATCGTGGTGCGCAACTCGGGCTCGCGCAACAAGCGCGCGATGGCTTCCGCCAGAGATTGCACATCGCCCACCGGAACGAGCAGTCCGGTGACGTTCTCTTTCACCGAATCAATTGCTCCGGTTGCGCGCGTGACTACAACCGGCCTGCCCGAGGCACTGGCTTCGAGCACGACATTGGGAAAACCCTCGCGATAGGTCGGCAACACCAACACATCCATGAGGTGGTAGTAGAGCGAAGTATCGCTGACTGGACCGCAACCGATGATGTTCGGATCGCTTGTGATGGCCTGGCGCGCGCTCTGCGGCAGCGGATCTTCCTCGTCAAACGCCCCCACCAGCAGCAATCGGAGTTGCGGAAAGCTCGGGCGCAACCGCGAAAAAGCTTCCAGCAGGTCGGAGATCCCTTTGTCTCGCGTGAAGCGGCCAACGAAGCCGACTACTAAATCGTTTGCCGCAATGCCGAGTTTTCCACGCAGTTCCGCTACGCTCGGATCGCCTGCCGGAGCCGGGCGGAATCGGGCCGCATCGACTCCTCGCGAACCACCGGAACCGAGGACAACTGTATTTTCCATCTCAACCAAGCCCAGACTCAACGCCTTTCGCCGCAGGCTGTCGCTGACGCAGACCACACGATGAGCGCAGAGGCAAGCCAGATATTCCGCCAGCCAGAGCACCCGGCGTTTGATTCCCGCAGCCGTTTCCAAGCGCAGTCCGCGAAGCACGTAAACCCGGTGGGGGACGCGCGCCAAAACTGCGGTCAGGCCGCCCAGCAAGCCCGCCTTTGGAGTGCTCACGTCGGCGATGTCGGGGCCGAGACGGTGCAGCGCGTGCCACAGCCGCCAGAGCGAGGCCAGGTCCGGGAGCGGCGAGATTGCGCGCGTCATCGCAATCGCGATGCAGCGCACTCCCTCGGCCTCCGCCAGGCGCACGAGCGATTCCCCGGGCGAAGAAATAATAGTCACGTCATAGCCAGCTCGGCGGAAGTAAGCCAGCTGTCCGCGCAGAAATTCCGCTGCCTGCGGGGACGTAATTACGTAAGCGATGCGCGGCCGGTCGGCCGCCCGAGATATGGGGATTAGGTTCCGCTTCATCGCAAACTACCGGGCGCCTTGTCCGGCGTATTGCGCCTTCGCCAGATTTTCCAGAATGCTGATGCTCGAGTGCACGGCGCTGGGACTTTGCGAGTACAGCCGGAGCATCGCCTGGTTATTGAACATCTCCCCGGAGAAGTCCTTCACCTCGGGAGTGCTCATCATGGCGGCGATTTCCTGAATACCCTGTTCCAGGCTGCGTTGGCAGACGAACCCGAGGCGGCAATGGATCTTATCGAACGAGACACGGTAGTTGCGCCGGTCGTCGTTCTCCACCTCTTCCACGATCAGCCCGGGGACGATGGCTGAAATCTTCCCGGCCAACTCGGCGAGGCGGCAGTTCAACTCGTAGGAGCCCGCGTTAAAAATTTCCCCGGAGACGGTTTCGACGCTGCTGACCTCGAGGCAAGTGAGAAAGGCGCGGGCGGCATCGTAGACGTGCATGAAGGGCCGCCATTGTTCGCCGTTAAATACAGTGATCTTCCCGGTGCGAATCGCCCGCGCGGTCAGCAGATTCACCACCAGATCGAATCGGGGACGGGGCGAAACCCCGAAGAGTGTCGCCAGGCGAAGAATGGTGGGATGGAAGTCGGTGCATTTGGTTTCAAGGAGAAGACTCTCAGAGTCCACTTTGGTGCGGGCATAGAGCGAGATGGGACCTACCCGCGCATGCTCATCCATGAGAAATTCGGATGCGCCATAGACGCTGCAGGTCGAGGCCAGAAGGAATCTCTGGATGCCGTATCCGCGGCTCACATCGATCAGCATGCGGGTGGCGGCGCGGTTGATCTCGGTGGCCAATTTCGGATTCTCTTCGCACGCCGGATCGCCCACAATCGCGGCCAGGTCCACGACCGCGTCGCAATGCTTCATGGTCTCGACGACGGCGCGAATGTCGCGAATGTCTCCCGCGATTAGTTCAAAGTTGGGATGTTCGGCGACCGCTTGCAGCGAGGCGCGACCAAAGATCAGGGAATCGAGCACCCGCACCCGGTATCCCCGCTCGAGAAGCATGGGGACCAGGGCGGAGCCGAGGTAGCCCGCACCACCCAGTACCAGCACGCGCTCCGGCTTGCCCGGCGAGGGTCGCGGCTCGACCCGGTAGAGTTCGAACAAACGATCTCTCACGAAGCGGCTTCCGCCGACCGTGGCCAGCAGAAATACCCAGCTCAGCAGCGCCACCATCGGCGGAAAGACCTGGCCGCGATCGAGGATTTGATCGGCCAAAACCCAGGCCAGCACCAAGAAGGTCACGGCGCGCGCGACGATCAGCATTTTGTATCTTCCGGCGTAACCTCGAGTCCGGGTGTAGAACCCATGGAGTTGAAAAATTACCGGCGCCAGCAGGCTCCAGATCCATGCATGACTGATTAGAAGAGCCTTAAAGGGCTGCGCCAGTTGTGCCGACGGTTGTGTGTCCAGAATTGCCGAGCAGAAAAAGTAGCAGGCAACGAAGGCAAGAATCACGGAGCTGCAGACGGCAATTAAATCCGCTCCCACGCGCAGGGCTACATCCTGACGCGCAAACCTCCGGGCGTCATTTTTCAGTTCGGCGCAAAGTCGATACCACCCATGTGAGTTCAAAGCCAGTCCTTTCCATCGTGTCTCTTGCCACAATCTGCATTGCCTTACATCTCGTTAATCAGCCTTATCGACATGTTCCTGCCGCAACTTCAAACCGGCAGTCAAGGGTAGGGAGAACTTTCCCCTCCGATTTTGCCGTGTCGAAAATGAACTTCATTACAAATGGGAATGGCGGATCGGGATTCGAGCACCAGTTTGAAAATATCTATTGCGATTTCTGCCTAGCAGGACACCGCGACCTCAGAAGCAGGCGCGAGCTCGGCATGGTGCTGCTGCCACCATGCCTGGAACATGAGCACATCCCAGAGATGCAAGTGAAACGCGCCCTTGCCTCTGAGAAACTCGCTCCACATCCGGCGGATTGGACGAGGAGAAAAAAACTCCTGCTCCCGCAGGGTTCGCTCCGCGAGCAGCTCTTCCGCCCACTCGCGTAGCGGCCCGCGCAGCCAGGATTCCAGTGGAATGCCAAAACCGGTCTTGGCCCGGTCGACCAGGCGCGCCGGAACATACCGGTAGAGCACGTGGCGAAGAATTCGCTTGCCTTTGCGATCCTTGATCCGCATGGCCAGAGGCAGGCGCCACACAAATTCGGCAATGCGATGATCGAGGAATGGAACGCGCGCTTCGAGGCTGACCGCCATGGTGGCGCGGTCGAGCTTGGTGAGAATATCGTCGGGCAGATAGGTTAAGGAATCGAGCAGAATTATCTGCTCGGTCGCGGACGGCATCCTCAGCCATGACTCCGCATTGCCGTGAAGGATGGGCGGCTCTTCTGATCCCATGACGATCTCCGTGGGCTCTGCCCAGTGCGACACCAGATGACGATAAGCGGTCTCGATGTCCCGGGACATGAGAGCGTCGGCCAGCTTATGCAGTTTTTGCCCGGAGAGCCGCTGCTTTCCGCGCTCCGCGGTAAACGCAGTGGAGATGCGGTAGAGCAACTGCCACTGCGCAGGGCGTGCCCGATGAATCACAGCCGCCAGGGCGCGGCGCGCGGGCCATGGAACATGGGCCATCATTTGCTCCAGAGGCCGGCACCACAGATGGCGGTTGTAGCCTCCGAAGATTTCGTCGCCGCCGTCCCCCGACAAACTCACTGTCACCTGTTTCCGCGTGAGCCGCGCCAGCAGGAAGGTGGGAATCTGCGAGGAATCCGCGAAGGGCTCGTCGTAGATGGCGGGCAGCAACGGAATCACGTCTCTGGCATCGCGGGTGGTGATGTAAAGCTCGGCGTGTTCGGTGCCCAGGTGTTCGGCAACCGAGCAGGCATGGGTAGCCTCGTTGTAGTCGGGCTCTTGCAGTCCGATGGAAAATGACTTCACCCGGCGTGAACTCTGAGCCTGCATCAAAGCCGCGATGGTCGAGGAATCGACTCCGCCGGAGAGAAACACGCCGAGCGGCACGTCGGATACCATGCGACGCCGGACTGCGTCGCTTAGCAATGCTTCGAGTTCGGCGGCGGCTTCATCGATCGTTTCGCGGAACCGCTCAGCCCGTCCTTTGACTACGCTCTCCTCGAGAGACCAGTAGGGAACCGGACTGCCGGATTGGGGATCATTGCCGGTGAACATAAGCAAGCTGGCCGGAGGCAGTTTGAACACCTGTTTATAGATGGAATAGGGCGATGGCACGCAGTTGTAGCGAAGGTAGAGAGCGAGTGCGTTGCGATCGATCTCGGCGCGAAATGCGGGGTGAGCGCGCAGAGCCTTCAGTTCGGAGCCGAACAGGAACGTGCGGCCCATCCAGGCGTAATACAGCGGCTTCTCCCCAAAGCGATCGCGGCCCAAATGCAGCGTCCGGCTCTCCCGGTCCCAGACTGCGAAGGCAAACATGCCATTCCAGCGTTTCAGGGATTCTCCCAGTCCCCAGGCTTCAAGGCATGCCAGCATGACCTCGGTATCGGAGTGGCCGCGAAAAGCGATGGCATGGGAAGAATGTTGCAGCTGGCCGCGCAACTCCTGAAAGTTGTAGATCTCCCCGTTATAGACGGCGACGTATCGTCCGCTGGCCGAAAACATCGGCTGGTGCCCGGCCGGAGAAAGATCGATGATCGACAATCGGCGGTGGGCCAACGCTATACCCGCTCTCGCATCGGTCCAAACTCCTGTGTCATCCGGGCCGCGATGCCGCAGAGTTCCGGACATGCGCGCGGCCGTCGATCGCAGCGACTCGTCCGAACTGCGCGTGTCGATTTCGAGAAATCCCGCGATGCCGCACATATTCAGCCGGAGGCCGCTTCCGGCCTCCTTTGCCTCATGCTTTCGGAATTTCCCTCGAAGCTCTCCGTCAGCCCGGCGGCGACGCCGGCAACGAGCTCTCGCAGGCGCTTCCATTTGCAATCTCGAACCAGAAATATCAAGCCGCATTCGATCGCCATGCGGTAAGCCGCCACGGCGTAGTACAGAGGCCGGTTGCGTGAGCGGCGAATGGCGAACAGGAGATTGCGGAAGCAGTAATAGGTGCGCCAGGCAGGTTTGTCGACGGTCTTGCCGACCCAGGTCTCGACATATTCATGATCGTCGCGATAGATGGCGCTTGAGACCATGACCTGGCGATAACCATGGTTTTTGAGTCTCCAGCCATATTCCAGGTCTTCCCATCCCATCCACATGGCGTGCCAGGGGAGAATGCCTTGCCGAACTGGAGTCAGGGAATAAAGCGCGCCATTGCTGCTGCTCCAAAAGACGTCGAGCAGCGGCGCGGATGGCGGGGAAGAAACGAACTTGGCGGGCAAGGGCAATTCGCGAGTTCCGGTCAGGTTGTACAGACGGGCGTTGGTCATGAGGCCGAGGGGATAGATCGCTCCCAGGCTTTCGGCCGAGCCAGCTACCCTGAGCAGAGTGGAAACGACGTCCGCTTCAACGTTGCCGTCGTGATTGACGGCGTAGGCGTAGTCCGCCCCGGCTTCGGCGGCGAGGCGCAGCCGCTCGCATAAATTGGCGCCGGAACCGAGATTGCAATCATAGGAACGATAAGTGACATGGTTCCAGGCTCCGCTTTCGAGAAGGCGTGGAATCGAACCCGTTCCCCGGGAGTCGACAATGAGAATGTGTTCGAACAGGCTGGAGATCAGGGGAGAGACGCGATCGAGGAGTGCGCCTACCTCCGCGTCATTTCTATAGGAAGAAATGACCAGCCATACCTTCATGATCGTTCTCCCTGAAGACTGCTTGCAGGTCGATCCGGAAGTTGGGGCGCAACGCTGACGTCGTCGCGGCGGGAGACTGGGTTGCGGGCCGAGAGCATTTGCAGCTGCCAGCGCCACAGCATCGCGTAGGCTTTCAGAATTTCAGCGATTTCCCTGGGCAAGCCGCGACAGGCGCTAAGCGCGATTCGCGTGAAGGGCTCGATCAGCAGAGTTGCGAGCGCAATTCCCAAAAGCGACGACCAGCCGAAATGTTTGTGGCAATAAACCAGGCGGCTGCGCAGACTGTAAAAGAGCCGCAGGGCTTTGGCCTGGCGGGAACATCCTCCGCCCTGGTGATAGGCATAAGCGGTCGCCAGGTAGCAGGTTTGCCAGCCCGCACGATGGATGGAATGGAGCAGATCGATATCTTCGAAATATACGAAATAGCGCTCGTCGAAGCCCGATACCATCTCGAATAGCTCGCGGCGCACCAGGAGAAACGCGCCGATCACCACGTCCACCGGCCTGGTGTCGCGGTGATTCCAGTCCGCCATGAAGTTGTCGTGGAAGCGCTGTGGAAAGATGCGGTTCAAGCCCAAGATGTGGGTGTACATGTGCCTCGCTGTCGGAAAGCGCGAGCAACTGCGCGTCACCTTTCCCTGATCGTCCATCAACTGCACGCCGCAAGCCGCAACTTGCGAATTCGCCGGCGCTTCCATGAAACTGACCGCCGCGTTGAGCGACTCGGCTTCCAGGACCACATCCGGGTTGAGAAAAAGCAAATATGATGCCCGCGAGTTCTTCGCTCCCTGATTACAGGCAACGGCGAAACCGCGATTGGTAGGGTTGGGAATCACCTGCAGGGGAAGCTCATCTGGCCGCAAGCTCGCGATGGAGCGATCCGAAGATGCGTTATCGACCACCACCACCCGCGCGATAAAAAAATCTTCCTGCCGAGCGCCCGCGATGGATGCGATGCAACTTTGCAGTTGCGCTCCCGCGTTCCAGTTCACGATGACGATGTCGAGTGACGGCATGGGAGGCCTGCTAGCGCCGAAATAAGATTGCATCCTGATGATGGTTGATTCCCTGCTCCAAATGGCCGACCAGGCGCAGCCCGGAGAAAAAGCTGGCCGCGTACCGAACTGTCATGCAGGTAGTCCCGTACCATTCGCACTGGTTGGCCGCGAACCAGGAGGTTTTCTGCGCGGGATAGAAACGGAATTCTCCCGTCATTTCCGGGGGGAAACAGGGTTGGCCGATGGTCGTGATCAGAAGCAGCCCATTGGGCGAGAGCAGGCGGGTCAGTTCCCTCGCCCACATCCCGCAATGAGTTTCGTCCAGGTGCGAAAACACGGAGATGGTGAAGATGAAGTCGAAAGCGCCGTCCGCGAAGGGAAGTGGCGGCTGCAGAGGGCCAACTGCGAAATTCGCGAAGCGAATGTTCCGTTGTGACCACTCGATCACCTCGCTGTCCACATCGACTCCGGTGTATTCCGCCGGAACCGGGTCGTGAAGATAGGTAATGACTCGCCCGCAGCCGCAGCCAAAATCCAGCACCTTGCCGGGAGAGAAATTCTGGGCTTGCAAGATACCGGAAACGTTCTCTGCAATGGTTTTTCCGGTGGCGATGAAATCGCTCAGGCTGGAATTGCCGTGTACTCGCAAGCGCAGGGCGGGCGGGGGGGCGGCGATTCCAGAAGCTATCGTCTGCGGCGCGACCGCCTCGATGGCGGACTGGCAAAGAGAGTACGCGGCTTTCGAACGGTAGCGCACTTCGCGGGCAATGCTGATGGCCGGACGGGGAAGGCGCGGCTTGATGGTTGAAATCATGCGGTTCATAGCGGAAGACTCCGTGGTTCTCTGGATTGCGCCCGGTTTGGTAGAGGCTGATGGAAAAATGGCTGATAGAAAAACTAACGATGCGAGGCGCGCGGCAGCCTTACAACTCCAGAAATTCCTGCGCCTTCAGTTGCGGCGCTGCCAGCCGGTAATTGATTACGGCAAGAGGCAGGAACAGAGTCCACATCTCGTCGAAACAGCCCAAATACGGATTCGTTCCATTCGCGATTAACAGACCGCAGAGGCCGACCAGCAGAGGAATCATGATTTGTGCGGGTTGCCCACCTTCACCGATGACTTGAATACCGCGCCAGAATGTCCAGACTATGGCTGCGGCATATACCAGAAAACCCACAATGCCGGTTTGATACAGCAGCGCCACATAGGAGAGTTCGTAAGACCAGGGCATCGTCTCCGAGCGGATCGAGCCGACGACGCTGGCGCCGAGGCCGGCGCCGAATATGGGTTGATCCAGCCAGCCGCGCGTGAGTGCGTAGAACTGCTGGTTGCGGGGAGCCGCATCGTTGTCGGGGGTCTGGGAACTCAGATCAAAACCTACGGCGAAACGCTCCCAGAGAAGATGTACGTCGAAGTCGTAGACTAGGGTAAGGCTGGCAAACAGGATCACCATCGCGGCCGCGAGAACCAGGGAAAACTTGAGAACAGAGTTCCTGCCTTCCCGCTTCTCGGCCGCCGGGCGAAAGGACCGAAAGAACAGAACCATTAGTGGCGTGAGAAAGACGATCAGGAACAGCGCCCGCCGCCCGGAGGCGAGCATGATCAGCCAGCTCGCCGCACAAGCGGCCCAACCAACGACCTTCCAAGAACGGTTGCGGTTCGCCCCGGACGATTCGGTCGCGCAAATGGCCATGACGCAGGGCAGGAGAAACGGAAGAGAGTTGATGCCCGCAATCGCCATGCGAGTGTAGCCCTCGGTCGCGCCGAAGGACTGATTCTCGAAACCCAGAGACAGCGCCGACACCACCCCGATGTCGGGAACCATGTTCAACTCAGTCAGCAGAAAGAGAACGCCATAGAGTCCAATAAATAATGTGGCAACCAGAATCGTGCGCTCAAGGATTACAAAGATGTGTTCACGCGTCAGGCCTGCAATCCAGAGGGTGAAGGCAATCGGCCAGAAGATAAAGACCGTCACCACCGCGGAGGCTCCCGCGTTGCCAGCCCAGAGGCCCTTGAGAACGAAGAGAAAGCCCATCGCGGTCAGGCCCAGAGTCCACAGCACGAGACGATGATCCAGGCGAAATGGCCGGGCCAGACGATCCAGAACAACGGCTGCCAGCAAAATGGCAAAGAGCACCGTTTTGAGCGGAACGAGCGCGGGGACGGAAGGAAAAGTCATGGAAAGAAAGAGCAGGACACACGACGCGGCTGCGATGAGCTGCTGTTGCCAGCCCGCAGAACGAACTCGAGCTGACGCTGGCAGGCCTTCGGCGAATTCCATCCTAGGACGCTCCAACTTTCATTCGCAGGTACAAAGTTCGGGGGTACAAAGTTCGCGCGTACGTGCGTTCCGCGGGATCGAGCAGACCGAACCAGGCGATGCAGGCGAAGGCGCACAATGTCGAGGCCACGTAAATTTTTTTTGTGAGGCCATCCATGGGCAAAGCACTGAGGATAAATAAACCGATCGCCGAGGCCAGAGGCGTGATAAACCTGCGGACCTCACGGCCGCCGGTTTCGAGCCAGCGCCAGGAAAAACCGAACAGGATCGCCGCATCGACGGCCATGCGCACAGTCCAGGCGATGGCTGCTCCTTCAATTCCTTTCCCTCTCACCAAAAACCACAGCAAGGCCGCGTAAGCGGGAACTTCGAGCAGGTGAAGCCGGGCGGTGAAGTCGGGGCGGCCCATGGCCTGAATTAAAGAGAAAGGTATCTGTGCGAGACTGCTGAAGAATACGCCGACCGCGAGCCAGCGCAAGATCAGCGTGCTGTGTCCGGAGAATGTCGCACCCACCCATAACGTTAGACCTTCCCGGGCGAAGGCCACAGTCAGTAGTACGACGGGAAACATGGCCAGAAACGTATACTTCACCGCCCGGATAAATATCACTCCGGCTCGGGCCTTATCCTGTGCGATGGCCGACGACAGCGCCGGGAAAACCACTCCCGCCAGCGCCGACGAAAAGAACAGCAGCTTGGTCACCGCTTCCGCCGGCGCAGCATAATAGGCGACGGCTGTGATCGACACCAGGGCTCCGATGAGGAACCGGTCGAGAGAGACCATCATGGGGCTGACGACGTTCGATACCGTCATCCAGCCTCCGAAGCTGGCCAATTCCGGAATGAGAGAAGCGCGAATCGCGATGCCGTCGCTCAGGCTCGCATGGGCGCGCAGGCACAGCACTGCCAGCGCCACAGTGGCGGCAAGGCGGGCTAGAGCCAGCACGGCAACCACCGGCAATACGCTCGTCGAGAACGGAAGCACCGCGAGCGGTCCGGCAAAAGTGAAGATGCCGAGTGGGACGCGCACCGCGGTGGAGGCCCGGAAGTGCTGGTGCGCTTCGAGGAAGCCGCGCAAGGCTGCCGAGGCGATCAGAATGGGAAGCGAGGCGGCCAAGAGGTAGAAGGCGCGCAAGGTTTCCTGCTGGATTGCCCTCGGGATGCGCAGAGCGGAATAAACCAGCCAGGGCGACAGCGACGCCATCACCATCGCTCCCAGTACGCCGAACAGCAGCATTAATAGAAGAGACGTCCAGAACAGAGGCGCTACCTCCGCATTTCGCTCCGCGCCCAGTTTTTCGGCAACCAGCTTGGTCAAAGCGCGCCCGAAGCCGAAGTCGAACAGGCCAAAATATCCGATGACGGACCAGGCCAGGGTCAGCACGCCGAAACGGTCCGTGCCCATGCGATGAATCAGCAGAGGCACAGCCGGGACGGCGACCGCCAAAGGCGCGCAGGCGCCAAGCAGGTTCCAGACCACATTGCGGGCCAGCAGATCGCCGCTGGTCAGTTTTAGATTTGTCTGTGCGCAATCCATCTTTGGCTTCATTACACTTTGCGAGCCGCGCTCTGGTTGGCCCACGGTCTCATTCGCAGGCGCGATCGCCGTTGCGCGAAGCCCGGCCGGTGCGTGCCTTGAGCGCGCTGAAGGCCTCATATGCGAGAAGCCTGCGAGGATCGTCGGGCGCGGCAGCCTGCCAGCGCGAGCGCGCCGCCAGAAAAACCATGCCCCAAAAGACCGTCAGGAATGTTCCGAGCAAAACAATGAGCGTCCGCGGAGGCGAAGATTTCCTTTCGGGAATGCTCGCCCGGTCCAGCACTTTTACGCTCGGGGTCTCTTTCGCCTCCTGTATTTTCGCCAGCTCGTATTGCTCGGTGAGCAACTCGTAGACGGTCTCCTGAATTTTTGCCTCGCGGTAATATTCGGCGTACTTGACTCCGAGAAGAGGCAAACTTCGGATATTGGGGTAGGGCACTTCCTTGGCATCGGCAAACTGCGACATCGATGGAGAACCGGAAGACGGCGTCTCGGCGAGATCTGCTCGCCGTCCCTGCAGCCGCGCCAGCTGTCGGCGTAGTTCCCCAACTCTTCCGCTCAAGGATTGCACGCGCGGATTATCGTCGGTATACATCTGACGCAATCCCTGAAGTTCGGATTCGGCGGCGATCAGTTGCCCGGCCACGTTACCCGCGGCATCGAGCATGGCCTTCCCCATCTGCTGGATGTCGAGCGTGCTGTTCTGGCTGGAGAACTGCGCCAGCCGGCTCGAAGCTTGGTCGAGGTCGTGACGGGCAACCTTGAGCCGGCTCTCGAGGAATATTCGCTCGCGGTGAGCCGACGAGGTCGACAGCTCGTTGACCAGAGAGTTCAAACGGTCAATGTAGGCATTGGCAAGGACGGCCGCTCGTCCGGGCGAGCGGTCGGTGACGCTGATGGTGATGATGCCGCTCTTGCGGTCTTCCGAGATCAGGGTGCGCTGATCCAAGCGGGCGCGCGCATCGTGGAGGAGTTTCACGCCATAAACTCTTCTCAAATCGAACTGCTCGACCAGGCTCATCTGCGCGCTTTCGCTTCTGAGCATCCCGACAAAGAGCGAGCCACTGCTCTTGAGGCCGAGCAGGTCTCCGCCGATCGAGCCCAGGCCACCTCCGGCCTTGGCCAGCGCGGAAATCATGGCCAGACCCGCGGAGGACTCAGAATCCGGCGGCATCAGTTCTGCGGTCGCGGTGTAAGAAGATGGAATCAACAAAGCGACGGCGGTGGATAACACAAAACCCGCCAGCGCCGTGGCGGCGAGCGGGCGGCGCCATTGCCAGAGCAGGCGCAGCTTTTCCACTTGCCAGGCACGGCGCTCGGCAGCGCGGCCGTCCGGCGAGGATGGGCTGCCGGGAAAAGACTGCGGGGGCGGGGCGGCGCAGGTCTGGGTGACGTTTCGGGACAAGTTCGAAGTTTCCGGATTCTTCGGGTGGTTGTAATTCGGGCGGCGGTATTGCGCGTCAGGTGAAAAGCATTTCAACCACCAAGGGCACGAAGGAGCACGAAGGAAATCACCGAGCAGAAGCCTTTGTGATACTTCGTGTCCTTTGTGGTTTCAGCATTTTCTGCCAGGCGACTATTCATTCTGCCGCGCTTTCCAATGCGGCCAAAAAGCTAACTGGAGTGAGGCCGCAACATTTGATTTTGGAGCGGTTGACAGCACGGGAAAATGCCAGGTTTCGTGCTGCAGCCAGCCGGATACGCTGAATTCCCGGCTCACCATCACGTCGCTACGCAGGGCAAAATCCTGGAGTTGGCCTCCCTCGAGGAACTCCCGGTCGACGCCGTTGTGCCGGTACTCAGCCTGCAGATAGGTGCGGGGGGAAAACCAGTAAGTAAGCCAGCCTTGTTCCCCGCGGCCCTGCCGCCCGACCCAACTTCCGATCAGGTTGCCATCGTTGGTATAGCCGGAGCGATAGCGAACGTCGTAATACACCGCTCCCGGACCGAAGTGCGACGGCCAGTTCAGGTCGGTGGTGAGGCCTTCGAGGCGCAGGTCGACCTTGTGCAGCTTGGGCAGACGCGGCAGATACACGCCCGGGTTGATCGATGGCCGGGTTGAGCCGATGGGCGAATACTCGTCGATCACCATCGAGTCGACGTACACCTCGAGCCAGTCGCGCAAGCCGGGAACGCGATAGTCGAAATTGAATTCTGAAAGCCGTTTGGCAGGATTCGCGGTGAGATTTTGCCGGTGCGAATAAAACGTCCGCAAAAAGCTCGACCAGGTAAACGGATTGCCCTGGCCGCCGAATTGCGCGGTGAATCCCATGCCGAATTCCACATTGGCCGTGGGATGAAAGCTGACGCTCGCGCCTTGCAACCAGGGTTGTGAGGCGAGATTCGGGCCGAACAGCGTAGGCGACGCCTCCCAATCTTGGCCCGCCAAGCGTCCCAGGAAAAATTGCGCGCGCACGGGTCCGAGCAGATACGAAAGCAGAGGTATCGTGGACGGCGTTGTTGAGTCGATGCGCAGCATCGTGACCGGCGCGGCGTTTGTGCTGAACAGGAACGGGCCGGCTTCGCTTGGTCCCAGCCAGAGACTTTGCTGGCCGAAAGAAAATGCAACGTTGCTGAAAGTAAAACCGACCGTAGTGTTCAACAATCGGAAGCGATTGATCTGGGCTGTCCCGTCGGCGAGTGGCAGTGTGTTGTCGGAGGCTGCCGTGGCTTCGAGGACAGTGGGAGCGTCGGAAGACACGGCTGGGGCATGCTGATATTCGCCCTGCAGGGCGATCGCCAGCGGGCCCGCAACTGCGTTGCTGGTGAAACCTTCGATCGAATTAAAGCCTTCGCCGTAAGGGCGCCCGTAGTCGTTGATGATGGTCTGGCCGAAGTGGTAGCCATCGCGCAAAGGCGTCCCCGAGATGCCGGTAACGCGCGAGTACAACGACTCGAGATGCGCTCCCGCATTCGGCGCCCCTCCATTCAGACGGGCGGTCTCAGCAGCAAATTCCTCGCTCAGCGCCGTGAGGAGTTGGCTCACTTCTTTATTCCCGGCGCTTCCATTTCCGATCGTTTCCTGCGCTTCGCCTACGAGTCGTGCACATTCCATGCGCGTCCACGGACGCAGTCCGAGATATGCGGTCTGTAAATGGCCGAGCGCGTTCAAACGCTCGATAGCTGCATAGACCCAGCTGTCGAGCGGAACGTAGGGCGAACCCATATTGGCCGGCTTGCGGGTTTCCGCGTCAGGGCTCGGCAAAACCGCCCAACTGCGGCCATCGACCTCTGGGTTATGGTGGGCACGGTAATCCTGGCGGCCCATGTACCAGCCAATCGCGCTGCCAATGAAAACGTCGGCGGCAAAGTGTTTATCTCCCGTGATCCGGGCTGCGCTGACGGCGGAGGCGAGACCGTAGGCGAGTATCTTCGTCATCGGTCCGGGATACTCGTGGGCGAGCACGCTGGCCACGGACCACGCTGCCGCTGCGTGATTGGAGGGAAAAGAACTTCCTCCCTGCCAAAATTTTCCTTTGCTGTCGCTCTGCATGGGACGCTCGCGTCCGGTCAGGAACTGAATCGCGGAACTCACCGCCAGACTGTTGACCAGGGCTTCGCCGCTGAGCACTCCAGTTTCACGCGCGTGCTGGTCAGGAATGAAACTCCCCGCTAGGTAAATGCCGCCGGCGGTCCCGATCAGCGAGCCAGCCCCGACGCTCGAGAACGTTTGACTGCGTTTCACGATAGTTGCGCCGGTGGGCAATCGTGCCTCGATCGAAGTGTCGCTTCCGATCAACATTGATGTGGCGGCCGCGAAAGGAATCAGCCAGTGAATGTCCTCTTCTTTGGGATGGAAAGGGCGCGTCCAGAAAGCCTTCTGATCGGCAAAGATGTTGGGCGCAAACCTTTTCTCGAGAGACATGCGCCCGGCTTTTGCTTCGCGATCGATTACCGCAGCGGGAGAGGGGTTCGCCATATTTCCCGTGGTCGCGTCTGTGTATGCAGCGTTTGGTGCGTCTGTTATGGGCGCGATATTCAAGCCGGCTCTTGGTTTCGCTTCAGAGGTTGTTGGCTTGCCGTTTTGATCACCGGCTTGAGCCACGCTAAGCGTAGAAGCCGAAATAAGGGCCATCAGAAGAAGAAACCAATTGCCGCCGTAGTTTCCAAAAATGTGAAATCTCACGAACGGCTTCGCAGTCACATCGATTCAGAAACTGGTCGCAACCCGGGCGGCGATGGCGAGCGACGAGACCAACTCCACCGTGTCGAGCGTATCTTTCCAGGCGTGACCGCCGCCAGCGATCTTCTGCGGGACGACAATCGTGTCGCCGGGGCGCAAGGCGACGCTCAGCGTGTTGCCGCCCCAGAGCGAAGCGTGGCCGCCATGGCCCACCACCGACCCGTTGGCGCGGATGATGTAAATACTTTTCTTGTTTGCCATGTCGGTTGGGCCACCGCCTTCGCGCAAGTAAGTCGCTGCGCTAACTCCCGGCGCATAGGTCAATGCCGCGGGGTTATAGACCTGTCCGGTCACCAGCACGAAGTTCGGCATTTTCGGTATGGTCAGCACATCGCCCGAGCGCAGCTCGATGTCGTTGTTCGTGTTCCTCCATTTCCGGATGTCACCTGAGATGTTGATGACCAGCCGTCCGTTCGCAGGCTGCTTGCGCAAGGCGTTTAATGCATTTTCCTGCTGCTGGTTCATGCTCGCCATCAGCGCCGCCTGATCCTGCGCGGTCGCATTCGCCGGAAATTTGACGTTCTGTCCTGAGGTTTCGACTTCCTGAATGAGTTGCAGCTTGCTTTTTTCCGCGAGCTCGCGCACCTGAACCCTATCGAGCACCGCTCCTTCGGGATAAGCCATGGCGCGGTAGCCGCCGGCGCGCTGTAAGAGCGAACTTAGTTTTTCTCCTTCTTCGATGCCGTATGTGCCGGGATACATGATCTCGCCCTTGATCACAATCGACGCACCTACATCCTTCCATCCCGCCAGTTGATGGATGGTCACGACATCATTCGGCTTTAATGCCGGGTCGGCCTGGACGTCACCCGCCAGCGCCTTGCTGATCGCAAGCGTCGAGTGCCGGGTTTGGACCTGCTCGCCGCTTTCTACGACGTAGCTAGTGATATCGGCTTCGCGGGTCATGGCGCTGCGCTTGAAACCGCCGGCCATGCGCACCAGGTCGGAAGCGGTCATGCCTTGGCTGAGCGGATACTCTCCGGGCCGGAGAACCTCGCCATGAATGGACACTCTAGGTGCATCAATCTCGTAACGCCCGAAAATCCGGATGGTGTCAAAGGGCTCGAGCTCGATGGGATCGTTTCCCTCCAGCACCTCGCTGAGCTTGAACTGCATCACCCGGGGACGATAATCGGGCGGCGTCAGCCGGATGATCTCTGCGTGCTCCGCCGGCTCGGGAAGCAAGTCCTGATAAGAGCGCAACAGCTCGGCGATCTCCATCTTCGGATGGTATGAGTATCTGCCCGGCCGAAAAACGTGGCCCTGCAAATACACCGTGCTGTCGCTGTAAGGCAGAATCGGCAAGATGGTGACGTGGTCGCCATCCTGCACCGGGAAATTTCCCAGCGCCCGGCGCAGAGCCTCCGGGTCGCCGTCGGCGCTGTCGGGAAGATTCACGCTCAAGGTGATTCGCTTCTCATGGGCTTCAATTCTCTCCACTTCGATCTGGTGAAGCGCAGCTGAGACCAGCACGCCGCCGGCCAGCGCGAGCACGTCCGATAGTTCATGCTCGTTGCGTAATTCGTATATCGCCGGCCGCTTGACCATTCCCGACACCGTGATCTGCGATCCCACTGGGGGCACAAGGATGGTGTCTCCCGGCTCGAGTCGTTCCACACCGGAGCGAACTCCATTCAGCATCAGGTCATAGAGATCTACATCGCGCACCAGTTGCGTGCCGCGGTAGTGCCGCACCGTGCGCAGGGAACCGTGGGCGGTTGGTCCACCGGCGGCGAGCAGAGCGTTCAGCGGAGTCGACAGCGAACTGAGGTCGTAAGCTCCGGGCTGGGCCACGTCGCCCACGACGTAGACTCGCACTGTCCTGAGTCGCGTCAGCGAGACGTCGATGCGCGCACTCTTGAATTGCGCGCTGAGTGCACGCTGAATCATCTGCTCGGCTTGAGCCAGGGTTTGCCCCGCGACCACGACTCCTCCCGCTTCCGGCAGCGCGATCTGTCCGGCGCGATCGACGGTTACGTTGATCCTCTGCGAGACGCTGCCCCACAAGTTGATGAACAGTCCGTCTCCCGGCCCTAGAACGTAGTCGGGGCCGGCGGGCAAATCCATGGGCAAAAAATTCGTATTGCGGACGCGATTCAGAAACAGGCTGGCCCCGAATCGTTCGAGTTTGGCTGGCTGGGTGGGAAACTGCCGGTAGAGGTCGGTAGTGGACGGCAGGCCGGGGTATGGGTTGCGCATGCCTTTGGTGGCCGGCTGATTCGGATCCGACAGCAGGGGACGTTTCGGCGGTCGGCGCGTTGAATAGATTCTCTGCGCATTCGGATTTTCGGGCTCACGATTGTCGCCATCGTTATTGCCGGAGCGGTTCGCGACAGCCCTACGATTTTGGTTAGCCGAAGCCCCGTCATCCTGATAGGGTCCGAACTGATCTTCACCGTTGTTGTCGTTATTAGTATTGGGGTTTGACGAAGTGGTGTTGTCAGAATTCTCCGGGCGGGAATTACCGGAGGCACGGTTGCCGAAGTCGGGATTTTGGCCGCTCTCCAGCTGTCGCTCTGCCGGAGCGGCAGAATCGCTGTCCTCAGAATCACTGTCCTCGGAAACGCCGCCTGTCCGCTTCTCGATCTCCCGCGCCACCAGTCTGCAGACGCTTTGATCTTCCCGAATCTTCTGGAACAGGACCTTGTCGGTAAGATCGTCGGCATCGATCGGCTGCCCGCGTTCCTCGGCATCCTCGATGACGACGTCCTTTACGTCTTGGAGCAGATCCGGATCGTCGTGCAAGGTCGAGACAATATCGTCGGCGGAAACTGAGGTTGACGCTCCTTCCCGGCTACAATTTGGAGCCTGCGCATCCTGGGCACAAACCAGTCCGCAAAGAAAAGCCAGTAGCATTGCGCCCACACCAAGGCGACAAGCGATTTTCGACAATCTCCTCCTCACTTTAACTTTCCACACAACCCAGAGGCCGCAACATCCGCGCTGACGCTAGTCGCAAGCTTCGACATCGGCTTCGTCGATTTCGACCGCCACCGCCCGCATAAGAATTTCGAGGGAAACAATCAGGCGCACACCATCACCATTCTTGCGGCGCAGCAAGACTCCCTCCATCCCAGCCATCGGCCCGGATCGCAGCCGCACCCGCCGGCCGACGCGCAAGAAAGGATGCGGCTCCATCTTCAGGCAACCTTCGACTCCATGCAGAAAGGGTTCGATCTCGTGGTCGGCCAATGGCTCCGGCTTGCTGCCCGCGCCGACGATGCTGACCACGCCCGGAATTTCGAGTACGCGCAGCCGGTCTTGCAGCGCTACGCGCACAAAAACATAGCTGGGAAAAAGAGCCATTTCGATCTCTTTGCGGCGGTCTTTCCAGCGGCGCACGGAGCGATAGACGGGCAGAAAGGCGCGAATTTCTCGCCGTCCCATCTGTTCCGCAACGCATTTTTCATGGCGAGCGCAGGTGTAAACGGCGTACCAGTGTGGCTTTGCGAATTCGAACGGCTGTGTGCCCGGAGGCATTTCCTTGGTTGCAGTAATCAGTTCCATAACATTGTTTTTGCGCGTAGCTTCGCCACCTCACTTACAAGAGCCATTTGTGAGAAGAGGCTTAGTTATTTAGCGCGACCACGTAACTTCGAATCGGCAGGCAGGACCCACCACTGAATCACTTTGCTTCTATTTATTTTCCGCCGCCCGTTCCTGCCACTTGCCGCGTGGGGGCGGGAATTATTTGTTCTGACTTACCAAACATTATCTCGGCAGAAATGCGGCGTCCATCGAACCAAGACCTAAGTGTCTAAGGTTTTTGTTAATCGAGGTTCCAATTTGGGTAACAGGAGTTCGCGAGACCGCGATCGCCCTGAACTGAGGAATCGAGGTCAGTTCCTTATCTCGCAACCGCCATCGAAAACGTCTCGCGATGACCGCGAACGGTTGAGTATTCCCGCTTATAGATGAGTCGTCAGGGACAAAAGAAAACGGCACCCGATGTTGGGTGCCCTAATTCCTTAAATTATGGTGCGCCCTGAGAGATTCGAACTCCCGACCTT
>DASXEG010000153.1:0-7740 GCA_036490235.1 Candidatus Sulfotelmatobacter sp.
TCTGTCTAATTCCAAATTTCAATGGCTACGATAAAGAATTTTCGCGCGATTGTTACCGCTTATTAACGTTCTCGTGCTTGGACGGACACTGCTGCGCAGGTTTTTGCAATTCGCCTTCAGATCCACAGTTTTGATGGGCAATCTCCGGGCACGTCACAATCTCGAAGGCGTGCGCTCAGTCCTGCTTGTGAACCGTTGCGTACACTAAGTGATCGAGGAGGGAAAGAGCGTTGGGACAGAATCGACTATGCACAGCGACGAACAGCAAATCCTAAAGCTTTTTGAAGACGGAGATCGAGCTTTGATGGCGGCCGATGTTGGCGAACTGTCGCGGATCTTTGCCGATGATTACGCGCAATGCGATGAGCGTGGCAGAAGCTGGAGCAAGCGGGATGTAATCGAGAATTTGACTTCAGGCAAGACGCGTTATGTTTCGATGGTTTCTACTGGCCGCACAATCAGGATTCTTCGGGAGGATGTCGCAATCGTGAATGGCGGCGAGGACGACGAAGTGGAGCAGGATGGACGGCGCTTCCCTGTTCGGTATTACTATCTTGATGTTGTGATGAAGCGCGACGGCCACTGGCGGATAGTGGCGTCGCAGCTGGCTTTGCAGAAATAAGGCTCGGAGTTTGCTGCTCGGCTAAGGTGGTCCAGAACCGCATGGAACTTTATTGCCCGCTTTTGCGTAGTAATGGATAAGAGATTGCTATGCGAAAGTTCCTGGCCAAAATTAGTCCTACCGCGAGAATGGTACTGGCTATCCCTCTGTTGTTCATTGCTTATTCGGTAGTGATGAATGCACCGGCGATTCTTCGGGCCATAGTGCCGCAGGCAGTGCGTTCGGTGTTGAGCATGATGTAAGGTGCGGTGGATCTATTCTGAAGAAGTCTGCCCGTACGTCCTCCAGTGATACCCTGCAACCTACTAATTCCTGTGACCGAACTTAGCGACGAACTTTGGATGGAGGAAGCTTTGCGCTCAGCACAGCGTGCGCTGGACGCAGCTGAAGTGCCCGTTGGCGCGGTAGTGGTGTGCGCGGGCCGGATTGTTGGCCGGGGATGGAACCGTAGCATCGGCGACAACGATCCGGCGGCGCATGCGGAGATAGTCGCGTTACGCGAAGCCGGAGCCAACGTTGGTAACTACCGGCTGGGGGAGTGTGAGCTGTTTGTTACAATTGAGCCGTGCGCCATGTGCGCGTGCGCCATGGTGCACGCGCGAATCAAGCGCCTGATTTATGGCGCGGACGACGCGAAGGCGGGCGCAGTGCGGTCAGCGATGGAGTTGCTGCAGCATCCGGCGATGAATCATCACATGGAAGTTTGTGGCGGTGTTCTCGCTGGGCGTTGCGCTGAGCTGATGCAAACTTTTTTTAAAGATCGCCGTTAGCGGAAACGCCGAGACTAATTGCCAGGCGAGTGCTGTTCTACAACGCGGAGAGGTGCGTGAGTGGTTGAAACGATCCGCCTCGAAAGCGGACATACCTTAACGGGTATCGGGGGTTCGAATCCCTCCCTCTCCGCCATGCAGTCTGACTGCACAGAAGAATCTTGAAGTTCCGGCTGCATCGACAGGGCTGGGTCAACTGGTATGGCAAGGTCGGTAATCTTTTTCTCGTTGACTCTGGTGATCAGCGCCCTGTTGGCCCTGCTGTATGCATTTAATCGTTTTCAGCTCTTCGTTCTTGTCCTAAGCGCCACGACGCTGCTCATCGTTTACCTATTGTTTCATCCGCGCAACCAATGGCTGGTGGCCAACCGATCACGAGTCGATGGCGCGCGTTGCGTGGCCTTCACGTTCGACGATGGTCCGGACCCTGTGTACACGCCCAAATTGTTGGATTTACTGCGCGAAAAAGACGTGAAAGCGACATTCTTTGTGATCGGGAAGCGGGCAGATCAGTATCCGGATATCGTGCGGCGCGCTTGGACAGAAGGACATCTCGTTGCCAATCACACCTGGTCGCACTGTTCGCTGTTCTGCTTTCTCATGCCTCATCGTCTGCGGACTGAGATTGAGCGTTGCACAGAGAGCGTTCGCCGCAGTTGCGGTTTCCGGCCACGCTTCTTTCGATCGCCGGTGGGGCTGCGTCACCCACTTCTGGCGCCTTATCTTGAGCGCGCTGGACTCGAGTACATTTCCTGGAGCATTCGGACACTCGATACATTCACTGCAAACCCCACCGTTCTTGCGCAACGTATTTTGAATAAAGCCAGAAGCGGGGACATCATTCTGCTGCACGATCATTTGCCCGCCGGAACAGATACCATGCTGGAAGCCTTGCCTCGGGTCATCGACGAACTCAGAGAACGGGGATTTGAATTCGTCCTGGCCGGACCTCGCGAGGACGCGCGCGATACACTGGAACCGGCAACATGCGAACCTGTGTCCTGATTCCCGCTTTCAATGAAGCCCCGTTCATCGCAAAGGTGGTGGAGCGGGCCCGCGAGCATGTGGCAGAGGTTGTAGTGATCGACGATGGTTCCGGCGACGGAACCGCGGATATTGCCAGGGCGGTTGGGGCAGCTTGCCTGCAGTCGTCCAAAAATTGTGGCAAGGCCTCGGCTTTGCGCACGGGGATTGCTTATGCGCGTGAGCAAAATTTTACTCACGTAATCACCCTGGATGGCGATGGCCAGCACCTGCCCGAAGATATTCCAGTCATGCTCCGCGTCGCCGAAGAAACTGGGGCCGATCTGATCATTGGCGCGCGGCCTTTCGATCGCACCCGAATGCCTCGCTCCCGATATCTCTCGAACGTGATCGGCAGTTGGTTGGCTTCGGCGCTCGTGGGCTGCGAAGTCCGGGACAGTCAGAGTGGATTCCGCTTGTTCCGATTGGACAAACTGGATGAGGGAAAACTGCGCAGCCGATGCTACGAACTCGAGATGGAGATTCTGATCAAGATGGCTCGTTCTGGCTGTACCATCGCGCATGCTCCGATCCACGCAGTCTACGACCATGGCCAGGCGCGCTCGAAGATGAAGCCCGTCCGTGACACCGTACGGGTCTGTCTGTGGTCCCTGGCATTTCGTTTTCTCGGAGCATGACGCGATCCGAATCCTGACTGCAATGCGTACGGCTGGTATTTTTGATTTCGTGGGACAGTTCGCCGCTCGAGCGATGGAAAGGCCAGCCGGTGATCCAGAGATTTAGGTTTGAAGCGCGGAAGTTCGTAACCCTTCTGCTGACGGAGAGGCTCGATCCATCTCACGCGGCCGCTGCGGTGTTCCTGGGGATTTTTATCGGCATTCTGCCCATATATGGATTCCAAACTCTTACGGCAGTGGGCGTCGCGCTGCTCTTCAAGCTGAATAAGCCGTTGATCGTGGCCGGCACTTTCATCAGCAACCCGCTGCTCCTGCCTCTGATTATTTTTTGCTCGGTGGAATTGGGGTGCCTTCTCTACCGCGGCTCGTTTCAGCCGCTAACCTTGTCAGCCCTGTCCGGAATGCGCGGCCACATAAATAGGGAAGAATTTATCATCTGGGTAATTGGCAGCGTGGCACTCGGCATACTGCTCGGCGCCATTGGAGGTGCGTTGACAGCGATTGTCGTCCGTCGTCATCGTAAACCTGATTTGGAGCGTGTCCCGTTGTGAAGGCGATCTCTGCCCAACTTGACGAGACTTTCAGATCGGTGGTTGAATTTTTTAACGCTCGGGTCGCTTGCTTCCATTGACTGATATCCATAAAACCATCGTGGTTACCGGTGTCGGGGTCGTCAGTCCCTATGGCGTCGGGCTCGACTGCTTGCAGGCGGGCATGTTATCGGGAAAGTCCTGTCTCGAGCCCACGAAGGACTTGTATCCCGGCTTTGTAGGAACAACTGCGCGGGTCCTGGGGTTGGAGCCGCTGCTGGAAGACTCCAGTTCCCGATACTCGCGTACCGATCAACTTGCGATGATGGCGGCTCAGGATGCAATCGCGAGTTCCGGGTGCGATCGCGCCACCTTCCGTGACGGCGGCGTCGTGATGGCGAGTACGCTGGGAGGCCTGACCGAGATCGATACCGGAATCGCCAAAGATCCGGCCGCTTGGTTTCGACGCCCCGGCGGTCTGTTGCGGGCCGCCTCATATCCGTTCGCGCACGTTGCCGATGCCGTTGGCGAGCGCTTCAAAATTCGCGGACCGCGCTGTGCTATCTCCGTAGCTTGCGCGTCCGGGGCAATGGCGATCGCGCTCGCGGCGAATATGCTGCTCGATGGAGCTGCGCCTGTTATCCTCGCGGGAGGTTGCGACCCTCTGTGCCCGTTCACTTTGAGTGGTTTTAATTCCCTGCAAGCATTGGACCCCGAACCCTGCACGCCTTTTGACCAGAATCGCAAGGGTCTGAATCTGGGCGAAGGGTCGGCAATTCTTGTTCTCGAAACGCTCGCCGCAGCTACCGCGCGGAATGCCAATGTACTGGCAGTGCTGCGTGGATGGTCGATGACGAATGATGCATTTCATACCACCGCGCCACAGCAGCAGGGCGAAGGATTGGCTGATTGCATACGCCTTGCCATGGAAATGGCGGAGGTGAGCGGCGACGACATTGGGTATGTCAATGCGCACGGCACGGGCACACCCTTGAACGATAGTGCGGAGGCCAATGCCTATGCGACCGCCTTCCGCGGCCGGAAAAAGCCCATTCCCGTATCTTCAACAAAGTCATACTTCGGACACTGTTTGGGTGCGGCTGGTGCGCTGGAAGCGGCCATTACGATCATGGCCGTGCGCGCTGGCGCCTTGCTTCCGACGTTGCGGCTTACCAATCCCATCGAGAGCCCGAGCGTTGATTGGTTGAGAGGAGAAGTGAAACGGCAACCGCTGCCGGTGGCGATGTCGGCTTCCAGCGGCTTCGGCGGCAGTAATACGGTCCTCATATTCGAGAGCGGTCCTTCATGACTCCGAATCTGCCCGCTGTCACGATCACCGGCGTCGGTTCCGTGAGTCCGTACGGCCCACTCGCGGGGCTTATTCCCCAGAGTCCTCTCGAGCCAAGTGTGATCTCTTCCTGGGAAAGCTCCGGGCTGCGGCGGGCGTTCCTCGTGCCGCCGTTCCGCCCCGCCAGCGTGGTGCAGGGCCTGAAGACTCGGCGTCTCGATCGGCTTTCGGTGTGGGCTTTAGTCGCTTCTTCTTTGGCTATGAAGGACGCTGGAATCGACCTGGCCCAAGTGGATCGCGGCCGGGTTGCTGTGGTTTTCGCAACCGCCTTCGGCTGTGTTGAACTCACGGAAGCTTTCTACCTCAGCGCTGCTGCGAACGGTTGGAATGGAACCGACCCCATTACATTTCCGGAAACTCTTGCCAGCGCGCCGGCGAGTCACGTGTCGATGTTTCAGGGCGTTCGTGGGCCAAATATTACGGTGAGCAATAAATATTTTGCGGGCGAGAGCGCCATGATTCAGGCTGCTTGCCTGCTTCGCCACGGTCAGGCCGATGTGGCCATCGTGCTCGCCGGTGACGCGATATTGCGCAGCATTTATTCATGGTATGAAGAGGCAGTCCTGCTCTCGCCGGCGTGCTACAACTCGGAACCTTTACCCGAAGCCACCGGTTTTATCCCCAGCGAAGGTGTGGCGGCATTGGTGATGGAATCATCCGCGCGCAGAAATGATTCTTCCAGCGGCCGCTCCTATGCACGAATCGGCTCGGGCCGCTGGGCCGCGGGGGATCAACCGGTGGAGACGATCCGGAAGATGCTCGGCAGTTCCGTGCCGAGCCTTACAATTTGTAGCGGAAATGGTGCGCCGTGCGCCAGCAGTGCGACAACGGTCCTGGCTCGCGAGATTTCCGGCGATGACGCCGTTATCATACCGACGCAGACATTCGCTCAAGGTCTGGCGGGCACAGGCGCTCTTTTTCACTTGATCCTTGCGTTTAGCAGCCGGCCTACAAGCGGGCACGCTCTTTTATTAGGAACAGCCGGCGATCGTGAATATGCGGCAATCCATCTGGAGTTGCTTTGAACATCAATGTGCGCATTGCAGCAGCGGCGTACGCCGTTCCGCCCAACGATGAAGCTGTCGAATCGGTTTTGGAGCGGGAACGAACTCGAGTGGAGACAGCGCTCTCTCCGTTGAGCCAGGAGTCAAGACGAAAGGCCATAGAAGGTCTCGGACTAACTCGAGTCCGAGTCTGCGGTGACAAGCACCTTTATGAATTGGTTCTCGAAGCAACTTCCAAGGCGATAGACGAAGCGGGGATAACGGCGCGGGACATCAATCTCATCCTCGATTACAGCACATGGTCCAGCGAAAGCTGGTCAACTAAAAGCTCGCCTGGTCTCTCGTTCGCACACAAAATCAGCTCCGATCTAGGCGCTGAAAATGCGATGATCTTGAGTTTCAAAGTCGGCGGATGCGCGGGACTTCACGTCGCGATAAAGACGGCGCTCGGCTGGATGGCAACGGATGAAAGCATTCAAACAGTCTTGCTCGTAGCCGGCGACGCCGCACCTCCGGGCAACCGGTCTTTGCTTCCGATTACTCTGCACGGCGACGCCAGTAGCTCCGTGATCTTGCGCCGCGAAGGCACTCAAAGCTTGTCGACGCAGGGCCCGTTGATCCTGGGCGTCGAAGCCATGACGCTCGGCCACCTGCAGAACGCCATCACCATGGTCAAAACCAATGGCCACGCCGATATTGTTGTCGATGGCCTGTGCATGGAGCGAGATGTGATGCCGGTCTACTTTCTCAACATGCTTTCGGTGATGAATAAAGCTCTGGCAGCGTGTTCCTTGAGCTTGAACGATATTGACCATTTCATCTATTCGAACATCAGCCGACGCGATCGCGAGGGTTTCTGCAAGTTGGTCGGACGCCCAAAGGGCAGTCTGCCGCACACTTCCATGGCAGAATATGGCCATACCTTTGCCAGTGATCTGGTTATCAATTATGTGAATATGCGGCGCGACGGATTGATCGGTCCCGGGCAGTTGTTGCTGTTCGCATCGGCTGGGATTGGATTTACCTGGGGCGTAACGATTGCGCGGACCTGAACTCAATGCTTGAATGAAGTCGCGGAGCGGCGAATAGCCCTTTGTAGATTGAATGAAAATGTTCACACAGTTCGTGCCAGTCTGAGTTGCCATGCGTCGCGTACAGTTCATCGAACTTCATGAACAATCATGGTTTCCGTCATCCCTCCGGGATGACGTTACGGATGCAATTCAGTTTGGCTTCAACCTCCTAAAGGCTTACGAGCCCATCGCTTCGCTGCTACAGAACCTGATTGACTCCGGCGGAAACGGGCCAAAGGGCCGGAAATCGATTGTCGATATGTGTTCCGGCGGAGGCGGTCCGTGGTTGGAGCTTTCTCGAAAGTTGCGATGCCGAACTACCGAAAATGTCGCCGAGGATTCTGGGGGCATCCAGATTTGGCTGACGGATAAATATCCGAATCTCAAAGCATTCGAAAGTGTCAGCGAGTCCTCTGACCAGCACATCACTTATTATCCGGAACCGGTGGACGCGATGAACGTTCCTCATTCACTGCAGGGGCTGCGAACGATGTTTACCTCCTTCCATCATTTTCCGCCGGAAGACGCTCGAGCGATTCTGCAAAATGCTGTCGATGCAGGGGAAAGCATCGGGATATTTGAGGCTACCAAGAGGGGTCCGTCGACTATCGGCATTATTTTTGTTGGAATTCTTTTGCTGTTCCTGCACACCCCAAGGATTCGCCCGTTCCGCTGGTCGCGGTTGCTGTGGACGTATTTGATCCCGATCATTCCGCTGGTTCTCCTATTCGA
>DASXEG010000167.1:0-9144 GCA_036490235.1 Candidatus Sulfotelmatobacter sp.
ACGATACCGCATCCACCGCCTCGTCTACTTCCAATCCTTCCACAGCGTCGGCGATGCCATAGCGCGCGAAACCGAACTCAAGAAATGGCGTCGCGAGAAAAAAGTCGCACTCATCGAGGAGAGAAATCCTACGTGGGAGGATCTGGCGGAGGGTTGGGGCGAGCCAGCTCCAATGCGAGTAACAGGAACCGTACCGAACCTTAACTCACTCTTGTCATTCCGACACGCGACCGAAGGGAGCTAGGAGGAATCCGCTGTTCCAGCCCGCATCAGCGGCGCCGCCCCAAGCAGATTCCTCCCACGCTCGCTCCGCTCCCTTGTCGGCATGACAAAAGTTTTCCTGATCACACAAAGACAATCCCACGCTAACAGCCCAGAACGAAACCCAAACCCAACCCACCTACAAACCCCTATCATTCCGATACACGACTGGAGGGGTGAGGAGGAATCCGCTGTAGCACCCGCTGCGCCCGTGGTGGCGTCGCAAGCAGATTCCTCCTGCGCTCGCTTCGCTCCCTTTTCGGAATGACAAGGGTTTAGTGTTTTGGGAACTGCTCCCTTTCCTTTCAACGACTTAACCCCGCCCAATCCTCAATCCACCCGCTAAACCCCCATTTTCGCCCATCCGCTGGGATAAAGATGTGCAACCGCCTTTGCCTTCAATAGTCTAATGGTAGTTAAAACCCAGGGAATCGTGTACGGACCAGGTTCGCCTCACCAATTCTCGGGGAGAACTACAGGTGTTGCTGTTAAGTTGAATGGTCGAAGCTTGCCGCTCGGAGCTCGAAGCTAATAAACGGAGCCAAAGTCAGAATGCATAAGCCGATTAAATACGTAGAAGCCGCTGCCGTCGCCGCCGCTAAGGCAACATGGATGGTGTTTGACCGCGTCAACCGCATCAAGCCGAATCCGTCGCCTACACCGAAGTGGTCGGACAAGCCTTTGCTGAAGTCGTATGAGAAGTCGAAGCCGCCGCTGGGCTGGCCGCGCGCTACGGATTCGCTGTGCCCGAAGTGTGTGCCGGAGATTCGGCAGCAGATTCTCGACGGCCACCTGCCGCACGAAGTGCTGATGAATGAGAAGGTCGGCGAGATCAAGGCTACGATTGTTGAGCGCGACGGAAAGATTTTGATGGTGAAAGATTGCCCGAAGCATGGGCACTTTGAAGACGTGATGTCGATCGATACCACGTTCTCGAAGCATCTTGAGGACGTGTTCCCCGGGCGCGATATTACCGCGCATAACGATGAGAAGCTGCATCATCACGGGTCTTCTACCGTGAAGTATGGGCGCGGGTCGGTTCTGACGATCGATCTGACGAACCGCTGCAACATGATGTGCGATCCCTGCTTCATGGACGCGAACCAGGTTGGGTTTGTGCATGAGTTGAGCTGGGAAGAAATCAAGACCATGCTTGACAACGCGATCACGATCAAGCCGCGGCGGCAGATGAGCGTGCAGTTCTCCGGCGGCGAGCCGACGTTGTCTCCGTATTTTCTGGATGCGGTGCGCTATGCGCGCAAAGTTGGATACAACTCGGTGCAGGCCGCGACGAACGGAATCGAATTTGCTAAGAGCTTTGAGTTCGCGCAGCAGGCCGTGGAAGCTGGCATGCGTTACGCGTATTTGCAATTCGACGGGATTGGCAATGCTGCGAATGCGCATCGCATGGTTGGAAACTTGTTCGATGTGAAACTGAAGGCAATTGAGAATCTGCACAAAGCCGGATGCGAAATCGTTCCGGTCGTGACGATTGTGAACGGTATTAATAATGAGCAGGTTGGGCGCATCATCAAGTTCGCGCTCGACAATCCGAAGACAATCAGCTTTTTGTCGTTTCAGCCGGTGAGCTTTACTGGCCGCGACGAAGCCGTTACTGACGATCGGCGGCAGGCGCAGCGCTATACGCTGAGTCATCTCGCGCATGATGTGCAGGGTCAGACGGGATTGGGCGAGCCGGCGCGAGACTGGTTCCCGATTTCTTTCATGGGAACATTCAGCGACTGGGCCGACCTGATGCACGCCAAAGACGCGAACAACGACTGGGGTCAACTATCGTGCGGTTGCCACCCGAACTGTGGAACTGGGATGGCTGTGATGATTGATAAAGAAACCAAGGAGGCGGTGCCGGTTACTGCTTTCCTGCATGGGGATCAGTTGGCTAAGGATATTGCCAAGGTGAACGATGCGGCGCGTGGGAAAAAGCTTACTGGTTTCGGGATGGCGCTTTGTTTGATGAAGAATTACGATCCGTTCAAGTCGCCTACGCATTTTAAGTTGATGGATCTGCTGAGGAAGTTTGACAAGAACTATCACGTTACCGGAACGGATTATGGGAAAGTTGGTCCGGACCGTACGATCGACGACGTGATGAAGCGGCGTACTAACGATCGCTGGAACTTTTTGTTCATTGCGGGCATGTGGTTCCAGGATTTGTTCAACTACGACTTCCGGCGGACGGAGCAATGCATTATTCCTTACGCTACGCAGGAGGGTGAGATTTCGTTCTGCGCTTACAACACCGGCGTGGGATGGCGGAACATTATTGAGAAGATGCACATGACGGCTACTCTTACCAAGTGGTATGAGGAGCATGGGCGGCATGAGATTTTTGCCGGTGGGAAGAAAGTGAAGATGGACGAGGAGCATGTCGATTATTTGAGGCTGCGTGAGGAGATTGTTACGAACGAGCTGCAGACTGATCTTGACAAGCTGGGCATCGCGAAGAATGCTCGCGAGGAGAAGAAGCGGGCTCGGGATGCTAAGGCCGCGCTGGCGGTCGATCATTCTCAGACGCCGGTGCCGGGACATCGCGGGCCGCAGAAGAATGACGAGGCTTACAATGCGCGCATGGCTTCGCTGTATCGGGAAGTTGTGTTGAAAGAGAAACCGGCGCAGTCGCAGGATGGATTTATTCCCTTGGGGGCGCTGGCGAAACCGAATGGCGGGATCGCTCCTGCTCCGAAGACTGAAGTGGCGGAGCCGGTGGCGGGAGATTAGCTTCGGGCTGCGAGCTTTGAGCTGCGAGCAAAAAACCTGCGCCGCCGGAATGGCGGCCCGTTTTATTGGAAGTACCCTCCGCTAGAATCGCTCTGACAACGTTAGTATGCTGCTTGGGAAATCCCTTGCTGTCTGGTGTGTGCCACTTACCTTTCGGGTTAACCACTAAGGACACTAAGTTACACTAAGGAAAATTTTTGTCGGCAGGCATTCGTGCGTAGCTCGACACGGGATGCCCCACCCGTGGCAGCTTTATCGGAAAATGTCTCCGCTGGGCCTGCCCGTATCCACTCCCACGGTACAATCTAGCGACGCGCTATGACTCTTCCTCCCGGAACCCGCCTGGGTCCCTATGAAATCATCGCGCCCCTTGGGGCTGGCGGCATGGGCGAAGTGTACCGGGCACACGATAGCCGCCTGGGTCGCGACGTTGCGCTGAAAATCCTGCCCGCCGAAGTGGCCGGTGACGCTTCCCGCCGGGCCCGCTTCGAGCAGGAAGCGCGCGCCGTGGCCGCACTCAGCCATCCCAACATCGTGGCCGTGTATGACGTCGGCGAAGGCTACATGGTCAGCGAACTGGTGGAGGGCGGGACGCTGCGTACAGCCAAGTTCGGACTGCGCAAGACGCTGGACATCGCCGCCCAGATCGCATCCGGCCTCGCTGCCGCTCACGCGGCGGGAATCGTCCATCGCGATCTCAAACCCGATAACGTCCTGCTGACCCGGGAAGGACGCGCCAAGATTCTCGACTTCGGACTGGCCCGCGTGCTTCCTTCACGGTCCCCAGCAGATGAAACCATGACGCTGCGCACAGATCCCGGCGTGGTGATGGGCACGGCGGGATATATGTCGCCGGAGCAGGTGCGCGGGATCAAGGCCGACCACCGCAGCGACATTTTCAGCTTCGGAGTGATGCTGCACGAAATGCTGAGCGGCCAGCGGACTTTTCAGGGCGAGACCGGTGTGGACACCATGCAGGCCATCCTGCGACAGGATCCTCCCGAGCTGCCGCGTACAGTGCCCGCAGGGGTGCGGGAAGTGGTGCAGCATTGCCTCGAAAAAGACGCCGCCGATCGCTTCCAGTCGGCACGCGACCTCGGCTTCGCCCTGCATGCCCTTTCTCAGGGTGATAGCCAGAGCGAGGCGGCGATGGCGCCAATCGTTTCCGCGCCAAACCTATCGGCGCAGCGCCGCACATGGCTTTCGGTGGCCATCTTGCTCCTCGCCGTAGTTGTAACTTTTGTCTTGACCCGTTGGCTGATGCGGGAACCACCGCCCACCCGTTGGTCCGCCGTAACCCTTGGAGGCACGTCCGACCATCCCCGCCTCTCCCCCGATGGCGAAACGCTCGCGTTCGCTTCCGGAGACAATCAGGTGGGAATCATGACGCCCGCGAGCGGCGATGTCTCCATCCTTACGCATCCCTCAGAGAACGGATATGTGCAGCAGGTCTGCTGGTCGAGCGACGGCACCCGCATCTACTTCGACCGCTACACCGATGTGCCGCGGGGAATTTTCAGCGTGCCCAAACTCGGCGGCCGGGAACAGTTGCTGCTGGAAGATGCGTTCCATCCCGAGGCGCTTCCTGACGGCAGTTTGCTTGTCGCACGCTACAACGCGGAACGAAAAGAGCAACTCTTCCGATTTTGGCCCGATACCGGCCGTCTGCAACCCCTGCCGCTGCTTCTGCGACTGTCTCATGGCGATGTCGCCATGCGGAGCTTCCCCGATGGGAAGAGTGCCGTGGCCTTCGGCACGGCAATCGGCGCGCAACCCGAGGCCTTCCCACACCTCTACCGGATTCAACTCGACTCGGGCAAACTGCAACGCTTGGAGTCAGGCCTGCCGGAAGGCATCAACATTTCGGCTCTTGCGGTAACCCGCGATAGCAGGAACGTCCTGGAAGCAATCAACACTGGAAGCGCCGGCCGCGTGATGTCCGTTCCCGCCTCAGGTCGTGGCCCCGCCCGCGATGTATTGCTCGTGACCAGCCTAATCAACAGCCTCGATGCCGGCGTCAATGGCAGCATCTACATCGATCAGCACCAGAGGCCCGAAGCGCTGGTGCGCTTTTCCGCCGCCGGTGGCCACGCCGAACGGATCGCCGATTTTTCTCCAGACCAGGTGGCCGATACTTTTCTGGTGCTGGCCGACGGGCGTGCAGTGCTCTCCATTTACACGGGAGGCGCTTCCCGGCTGATGGCGGTGGAAGCCGGGAAACCCCCGGAGCCTCTGATCTACACCCAGGAAGAAAACGCGGGTCCCATGGCCCCGGCCGGGCCGGGTCAGATCGCGTTCCTTGTGGGAACGGAACCGCGCCGCACCATCGCCATAGGGGAGGTTGCAACCGGGCGCATTACCCGGCGCATCCCCTTCGAACACGGCCAGATTTCGGGACTCGCCGCAACCCCGGACGGGAAGACGATCTTCTGCGTTGCCGATGACGTCGTCTGGGCTATCCCAGCCGCCGGTGAAGCCACCAAGATTCGCGGGGGCAATCGCATCGCCATGGACCCGTCGGGAAAATATCTCCTGGTGGAAGTCGTCGAGAGCCCGGTCATACGTTTCGTCCGTGTGCCTCTTGACGGCGGCCCGGAACAAGAAATTCCGCGCCCCGCCAGCGGGGAAAGACCGGCGTCCTTCATCACGCCCAACGCCATCGCAAAGAACGGCAGGATTCTCACGCCGCTCGGCACTTCCAAGTGGAACTGGCCGGCTGGGATTCTGGATCCATCCACAGGGCGCTACGCGAGGATTCCCGTGGACCTCGACTTGGACTATCACGCCCTGGCCTGGACCCCCGACGGGAACGTTCTTGCCATTGGACTGGGCACACAATTGACCATCTGGAAATTCACGCCGGATGGAAAGTAGCCATGCCGTTGCGCCGGTGCGCGGCTAGGCTGGTGGGTGCGGTTCGTCGAGGGGAAGGTTCGAGTGTCTTGGGTTAACCACTAAGGACACGAAGTTACACTAAGGAAATCTTTTGTCGGCAGGCTTTCGCGCATTTTGTGGGGGATTGTTTATTTTTGAGTGGGGTTGCCGAAGCAGTGGGAATAGCCGTCGTCGTCGGTTAAGAAGAATTCGGTTTGGCCGTAGTCTCGATCTGCTAGTTCTGAAACGCCGTAGCCAAGATTTTTCAGGTGCTCCCTGGTTTCGCGGATGTTTTCCGGGGCCCAGTAGAGGCGAATCCCTTCATAGTTCTCCGGCTTCACGGGAGTTCCTGCTCGCTGGTTCAACATGAACCATAAGTCATCTTTTTGAAGCATGCAGAAGGTGAGTTTGTCTTCGCGGCGCATTTGTTTTGTCGCCGAGAAGCCCAGGCCCTCGACCCAGAGGCGAAGAGTCTTCTCCAGGTTTGCGCTGGGAATGATCGGGATGCAGGATTGCATGGGCATGACAGGCTCCTCTCGCCGTGCAGAAAGCATCCTAGACCATTCTTCGTGCGGGTGAAACCCCACTGCTCGCAAAGGAAGCGAGAAATGGGCACCCACCATTACGCTCTGCTAACAACTTATGCTCACAGTGTTTGCAGGAAATTGATCAGATCCTTTTTCTGTTGCGAGGTTAGGCCTATCTGGAAACGTACGTTGTAGAAATTTACCAGCTGGGTCAGGTTGGCTGCGGCTCCGTTGTGGAAGTAAGGGGCGCGCGCGGCCAGGCCTCGCAAGATGGGGCCTTTGATGCGGCCGATGTCCGTGCATTGGCCGGAGATCAGGGCTTTGCCGGGCTCGGTGGTATAGAACGTTTGTCCGGCATCTGTGCCTTGCGTGCAGACTAATTGGAAAACCGGTAGCGTTGGCTGCTTCAGTTGCTGCAGGCCCGCGATGATGTTGGGATCGGTTTCGTATATCAGCGAGTGGCCGGTTCCGATATCGAGGGGGAGGGGGAAAGAATGGTCTCCTACGTTTGGAGTGTCATGACAGGTGGTGCATGTGCCGGCGATGGTCTCAGTGCCGGTGGTCAAACCGGGCACGTCGCTGATGGTGACTGGTTGGGTGTTGAAGATGGTCTCGCCGCGGGCGATGGATGCCTGTTGCGGGTTGCGGGAGTTCTGCCATGAGGTGTAAATCGTAAATACGTTCGGGTTGAACTGGTTGCCGTAAGGATCGCCACCTAGAGAATCGTTGATGCCGGGATAGTACTGTTGCGACGGCAGGAATTGCGGGCCGCCTTGAGATCCATTCTGGCCGTAGAGATTTCCTGCGAAGAAGTCAATCAACTGGGCTGTGTTGAGCGGCATTTCGAGCCCGACAATTTGAGTTAGCTGAGTACTGGTTGGAGGTTGCGCGGCTGGGCATGAGTGAGTGTCGCGTCGATCGCCTGTTGGGTTAGATCAAGATTCAGATTGGCTGGGAAGGTGTCGATTACGTTTAACTGGTTGACGTAGGACTCCCTGCCATCCCACATGATTGCGCTTAAAAATCCAAGGTTTGATGTGGGCAGAGGGCGGCGGTACATGGAGGCGGTTTGTACGCCATTCGAGCCGGTCGCGAGCGCGCAGCCATACGGATCCACGACGGCAGCGATGGTGTATTGCGCGGCATCGGGATCGGTGGAGTTGGGGGGAACCTGGATGCCGATGCGGAGCAGGCCGTTCTTCAAAACCAGACTGTTGTTCACGGGACCGGTGGGGCAGGTTGAACCGTCGAACTGGTCGAATAGAGGATCTTTTCCTCTCGTGAGGGCGTAACGGAGTTGGGCGTCGATCGCGCTGAGGCCGAATCCATCGGTGGGAGCGTGACAGGTTTCGCAGGTGCGGCCGTTGGTTCCTAACTTCTGAAAGAACGGGCCGCTTTCGTCGATGGAGCCGGTCGTGCTGTTGGTGGCGGAGAAGCCGGTGAGGTCGAGGAAGGGGAAAAGATTTTTTAGATAGACATCGGCGACGGCAGAGGCTCCGGCCAGAATCACGAAAGCCACGATGCAATTGACAATTCGTTTCCGGGGCTGACTTGGCCAGAACCATGACGCAAGATGTTGCAACTTCCTAACAGAACATCGCTGTGGCGCTTTGTCTGGCATGACTTCGCCTTCACGAATGAGGCGGTTCTGACTGAGAATTGGGCGGCGGATTGAAGAACCAGTCGTGGTAAAATTCCGGTTAACTTCTGGTTGGCGCCAATCCGCCATCCCCCCGGCGCAAACCCTACTTCGAATGCTCATCGAATGTCCTAAAACGGCGGCTCAAAAGTTCTCAAAACTTCTAAAAACTCTGTTATGTCGAGCCTGACCAACAGCTTGTACGAGTTCGGAGAATTCCGCGTTGACCCGCCAAATCGCGTGTTGCGCAGGGGCGAGACGACCGTGCCGCTTACCCCGAAGGCCTTCGATGTTCTTCTTTTATTGATCCAGAGCGGCGGAAGGGTTGTTAGCAAAGATGAGCTGATGAAAGCGGTCTGGCCGGACAGTTTTGTGGAAGAGTCAAACCTGACGCAGACCATTTTTATGGTGCGTAAGGCGTTGAATGAGACGAAGGATCAGCGCTACATCCTGAACGTGCAGGGCCAGGGTTACCGGTTTCTTGCTGCTGTTACAGAAGCGGCTGCGCCGGAGGGGGAAATAGAAAACCCCGTGCCCTCGTTGTCTTCTTTTCCGCAAGCCGTACGTGACGCTCATGCCGACTTGCAAACCCTACATGCGAAACGTTGGAAATTGGCAGTTGTTGCCGCAGCAGTCGCGGCGGTTTTGATAACCGGGCTCGCCATTTGGATATGGCATTCACGGCGCACATCGGCTGAATTGCCAGGCAAAATCATGCTGGCAGTGCTGCCGTTTGAGAACTTCACGGGCGATCCGGAGCAGGAATATTTCAGCGATGGCATGACGGAAGAGATGATCAGCCAACTGGGGAATCTGGATCCCGCACATCTTGGCGTGATTGCCCGGACATCGGTGATGAGCTACAAGCATACTCGAGCGTCAATACCTCAGATCGCAAAGGAATTGGGGGTGCAGTATGTGATCGAGGGCAGCGTTCGGCGGGATTCGGAGCGGGTTCGGATCACCGCGCAGTTGATTCAGGTGAAGGATCAGACTCATCTTTGGGCGCGGGAATACGATCGGGATCTTGGGCACCTGCTGCAACTGCAGGAGGAGATCGCGAGCGAAGTCGCCAATGAAATCGAGTTCAGCCTGGGAAGGCGG
>DASXEG010000106.1:0-12453 GCA_036490235.1 Candidatus Sulfotelmatobacter sp.
GGGTCTGGCCGGTCTTTGCGCCATTACGAAACAAAGCCTGCCCCAGCTTTCCCTCGGTTGGAAAGCTGGGCGCCACGGACCCCAACCCTTGCAGTGCTAACCGTACTTGACGGTAGTGCTCTGTCCGATCTCGATAATGTAGCCGTCAGGATCGCGGATGTAGCAGCGAATCTCGCCGTACTTCGGGATCGGCGCCGTGATGAACTCTGCTCCTCGACTTTTCCATAATTCGTAACACGCCTGAATATCCGCAACGCGGAAATTCATAAAGCTGTTGATGTGATTCGGGTCGGGGACGCTGAGCGTGACCGTCGGTTTATCCGCGGTTGGGCCGCCCCCAACGTTCAGAATCATCCAGATATTCGCCAGCTGCAGATACCCAGGCGCGTTACCGTCACCCAGGCTCAGAATGCGGGCGCCGAAGACCTTTTCGTAGTAGCGCGCCGATCGCTCGATGTCGGCGACGGTAAGAAACTGCGCGATGCTCATCCCTTCTCGCGGGGGCATCTCATAACTTTTTTGTCCGATTTGTACTGCATCCGTTACAGGGCTCATGGGGGACTCCAATTTCGAGTGTCCGCCGAATCTGAGGTGTGGTGATTGAGCGCTCATGATCGCTCCTATCAGCGGCACCCTCGATTAAACCAGAAGCACGATGGCGAGTCTATCGGGCGAACGTATCGACCAATTCCAGAGTAGCCGAGTTCATCACCGAGCCGAAGGACAAGTACGGCGAGACGCGCTGCTATATCCGCGATCCCGACGGATATATTATCGAGATCGGACAGAGCAAGTCGGAATTCATGTACGGTTAACGCGCGGCCCGAATAGAATGCGGTAGAGCGCTGCCGATGTTCGCTCAGTGCTCGCCGAGAAAACGTAGTGGTGGAGGAAAGCACCATGTCTGAATTTGTGACGAAGTCTGTGACGCGGGAACAACCAAAGATAGAAACGCGCACCGCCGCTGAACGTTTTGCCGGCGTTACCTCCGTTGCGATCGCCATGGCTGTGCTGGCCTTCCTCGGCGCCGTGGCCCTTTACGCGCAAGTCCAGAACAACGACAAATACTCGCTGAAATCGCCGGGCGGAATCGCGTTCTCCGACTTTCGGGGGTACGAGGATTGGTCGGTGGTCTCTTCCGCCCGGACCGAAGAAGTGCTCAAGGTAATCGTCGCCAACCCATCCATGATCATGGCGTACAAGGCCGGCGTTCCCGGCAAGGGCCAGCCCTTTCCCGAGGGCTCCAGAATCGTGAAACTCCAATGGAAGCCGAAGAAGAGCACAGAGGCTCAGTTCGCGGTTGATGTTCCAGACGTCTTTGCCCAGGCTTTCGTCATGGAAAAGGACAGCCAGAGATTTCCCAAAACCGGTGGATGGGGATACGCTGTGTTCAACTACGACGCCTCATCGGACAAGTTCACGGCCGATCCCAAGAGTCTCGCAGACTGCGGCAACGCCTGCCATACCGCCGTGAAGGCGAAGGACTACATCTTCCACCCTTACCAGAAGCGTTGAATCGCGCCAAAATCGCTTGTCCAAATTGCGTCTGACCCATTGCCCCGCCAATATGACTGCCCCCGTTTGAAACGTCTCGACCTTATACGTCACTACCCAATGGAACAAATTCATGAACGCGATTCAACATGAAGTCACAAGCAATCCATTGAATCTAGGCTGTCAGGAGGTTCACGTATGAGCGGTACTGCAGTAAAAGTGGCGATAATCACTGCCGTCGGCGGAATAATCGCCGCGCTTATAACCGCGCTCATTGCACGGTCAAGAAGGAATTGACTGACTATCCATCATTGTCTCGATGGAACTCCCGCCATACCCCGATCCTCTTGAACGGGCGGAACCTCGCGGCAACCCCTCTGCTCTGACCGCAACCTAACTTATTGCGAAGGAGATCCCCATGAGTTCCACCGTCTGCAAAGTCGTCCTCGCAGCATTCACTCTATGGTTTTTGGCGCAGGCCGGGTTTTCGGAGCAAGCTCAGCAGCAAAAGACTTCGTCACAACCCGCCCAGTCAAGTCAAGCCGCAACGGACCACACAACCAACAGCCGCACCGCCGAGATCACCGTTCGCGGCTGCGTCAACGGAGACAAACGCTACACCTTCATGCAGGCCAACACAGGCGCAATCTTCGCGCTGACCGAAGAACCGAGCGACCGCTTTGCCCCGGTCCGCGGAAAGTTCATAGAAATCACTGCAAACGAATTCGCGCCACAGCCGAATTCCAACGAACTCCCGCGGCTCAATGTCAAAACTCTGAACGTCGTTGCGGAGAAATGTCCCATCACGGCCCGCGCCGCCGCAAGGCCTAAGATCGACAACGGATCGCGTCAAGCGCCGCCCACCGCTTCCCCCGACGCCACCCAGCACGTCGACCCCGGCACCGTAAACCAGACTCCACCCAACGTAAATAATCCCAACATGACCGGCGCCACCGGAGCGCCAAGCCCCGGCACCGGCAACCCGCCTCCCCAAAACACCAGCAACTCGCCGCAGTGACTGGGCGCGAGTAGCCCAAGCATTTGAATTGTTATGACCTCTCACGCCCTCCTGACTTCGCGCGTCGTGGTACGAACTGGTCCGAACGGCCCGCTGGGCCTGTAAGTGCATCATTGATGCCTGAGCTCACAGTCTTGACAAGCGACGATTCCCGCCGAGCAGTTCTATCCGAGGTGATAGGTTTGGCGACTTATAAACCGAACAAGCATGAAGGTATAATCGGGGCCATGGCTGACCGAGTGATCCACATCTCGGAAGAGGAAGCGGCCCGCAACTTTGCGGAGCTACTGGCGCGCGTGCGTGCTGGTGCGGAGGTTGTGATCGATGGGAGTGAACCGATTGTGGTCACAGTGCGGCCTTCCAAACCGGAACCGGGTCGATTACTTTCCGAATCTATCGCGCTGGCGGAGGCGCACGGATCCACGGTGACGCTCGACGGAGAGTTTGCTCGCGATTTGGAAGCGGTCATCAACTGCCATCGTGAGCCGTTAAACCCGCCCGCATGGGATTGATCCTCGACTCCAGCGTGGTGATCGCCGCCGAACGACGCGGCGACACAGTCACTACAATGCTCAAACAAATTGTGGCTATGGCAGGTGACCAGCCGGCCGTGCTGTCAGCAGTCGGGCTGACCGAGCTCGTCCATGGCATCTACCGCGCCCAGACGGTAGAAGCATGCAATCGCCGCGATGCTTTCATTGGCGAACTTCTGGACGACATAGAAGTGTCTCCCTACACCAAAAACACAGCGCTACTGGCTGGCAGACTCGATGGAGAGCAGCGGAGCCAAGGCGTGACCATACCATTAGTGGATCTCCTGATCGGCGCAACCGCGTTGGAAGTGGGCTACTCTCTGCTGACGGTCAACGCGCGGCATTTCCGTATGATCCCCGGCCTGTCTGTGATGCAGTTCTAGTCTCCGGTCTTCTGGCATGGCCTTTTGGCGCTCGCTCACTTCCGCGCGTCGTGGTACGAACTAGTCCGCAAGGGCCCGCTGGGCTTGTAAATGCTGATGATGACACCCGAGCCCACAGCTTTCGTGCTGACGAGCGCGAGTTCGCGTGGCGGGGTTCCGTCCGAAAAGATACGTTTGCCAACGCCTATCAGAACCGGAAAGACGACGCGTCACGAAAATCGACAAAGCGCGGAGAAGTTTTTTTACTGCTGGCCCGGCTTGTCGCCGCCCTCGGCAAACCGCTCCGCGATCTGCTTCTGAACGTCGGCAGGGAAATCAGTGATGTCAAAAAACCGGCGAACTTCGATCGTTTCGTTATCTTTTCCGGGGATGCGCGAGGCCCATTCGAGCGCCTCTTCGCGCGACTTCACCTCAATGATCCAGAAGCCGCCGACCACTTCTTTCGTTTCGGTGAACGGGCCGTCAGTCACTGTCGATTTCCCGTTCTTGAAGGTGACGCGCGCGCTCATGGTCGCGGGCGGCGTCAGGCCGTCGAGCGCGCGCAGCACGCCGGCCTTCCCCAGTTCCTCGTTATATTTCCCCATCCTCTCCATGTCTTTGAGGTCGGGTGCCGTGCCGGCTTTTGCAGTGGCGTAGTCTTTCGGGAACATGATCATCATGAAACGCATCGTTTTCTCCTTGAGTGAGTCCTGGTAGTAAATGCCTGTTGAGCGGATGCAATACTTTCTCTTATAACGATCTTCTCCCCTGTATGGGGGCCAGCACGACAGCCTTGTGCACTGGATCGTTCATTCTATAGTCGTTCGGGCGGGGAAAAAATCGACGGCAGAAGCGAACTTTTCTTGCAGGATAAACGGGGGAACGTTCCGTCTATGGGTGGGTGGCCGCCTCGGTTGGCACTGTGAGCATCGAGAGCCTGGGCCACCCGGCCGCTGGATTTCTCACATGCTCGGTGCTAACGTTCCATCGGACCATTTGCCCACTACTATCGCGAACACGGCCATGGGGGGAAAACTCTTGAGCTGCGGATACGTCTGCGGAGATACGTACCAGTAATTCACTGAGATCACAGGAGACCTTGGCATGTTTGCGCCCCACGCTGCATCGTCTTTGACTGATTCGTAGAACATCAGGTGAGGGCCGTTGTGGTCGCCGTTATCGGTAAGATAGGACGACTTCGACATCATATAGCTCACGGCTCCCGTCTCCAGGGCGGGCAATTCTTTCTTGTCCAATGCCACCTTGATTGCGGCGATGACCTCGACCTTGGAATGGCCTGCCAGCAGCAATTCCGTGCGTTTATCTGCAAACGGCAGCATGGACCGCGCGGCCGGTGGATTGAGGCAATTCGCACCCCGAATCTTAGGGCTCCAAAATTCGGGACTGTCGAACATAGCCATCCATCCGCGTTCCACCATGCACACCCAACCATTCTTGCCTTGAATCGCGGTTTCGTAGCCGTGCCGGCCCAGGACGAGAATCGTGGCGTCGTGCGAGATGGCGTCCGGTGCGGCGCTGCGCGCCAGGGCTATTTCCTCAGCCTGATCCGTCATGAGGTACTGCTCGATCGGGGCCATCTTTGTATAAGATGTCGCGGGATCCTGTGCCATCACACGGTACTCCATCGTGAGGTACGCCGTGCCGAGCACAGCTAGCAGCATGAAGCTTCTGATGGCGATTGCGCCAATATTATTTTTACGCATGGTTTCCTCCGGAGATTATGAACCAGCGCTTGTGAGAGTTCGTGGCCCTGTGCGCCAGATCGTCCCCTTTGATTCGTTCATCCTATAGTCGTCGCGTAGAGGAAAAATCGACAGCCGAAGCGAGCTTATTTTTAAGGATAGGGGGAACGTTCCGCCTATCCCAGTTTTCCGGAGTGATTTATGAATGCAGAGCGCGAGGTCCGTGGTGCAGTTTTCCAGCGGAAGGATATGTGGCGACTAGCCAAGCGGGCGGGTGCCCCATTTCTCGCGCGCTTTTTTGCGTGAGAAGTGGAGCTTTTGACTTTCCCGCTATGAAATCTCCATCCAAGAAAAGATACCAGCCTGTTCGACCGTCACAGTAGACCTCTTAGGTGCTGGCATACTCTCGCTTCATGCCTTGGGGTTTGAAGCGTTACTACGGCACCGGAAGCGCCCATTTCATCACCTGGAGTTGTTATCGGCGCAGCCCGCTGCTCGATACGGAACGGGCGCGCGATCTACTCCTCACCGTACTGGAGCTAATGCGCGAGCGCTATCGCTTCGGCGTCGTCGGCTATGTTGTGATGCCGGAGCACGTACACCTGCTAATTTCCGAGCCACAGATCGGCGATCCTTCGACTGTTGTGCAGGCTGTGAAACTGGGGTTTTCGCAACGCTGGCGGGCAACCACGGGCGTCTCGGGGCAATTCTGGCAGCGCCGGTTTTATGACTTCAACGTGTGGAGTCAGCGGAAAGAGGTGGAGAAGCTGAAATATATGCACCGAAATCCGGTAGTCCGGGGATTGGTGGCGAAGCCCGAGGACTGGCGTTGGAGCAGCTACCGGTCTTACGCGTATGGCGAAGATGGGTCGGTTCGTATCAACGACTGGGGATGGTGGGAGGAGAAGATTCGGAATAAGGCGGGCTGAAGGAGTAATCGAGGTCGCTCGAAAAAGACCCACTTCTCGCGCAAAAGCGCGCGAGAAATGGGGCACCCGCGCCGCTGCTTTTTACATGCTCGGTGCCGGCGTTCCATCCGACCATTTGTTCACCCCCACCAAGAACACGCTCATGGGAGGAAAGCTCTTGAGCTGTGGATACGCCTCCCCCGACAAGTACCAGTAATTCACCGACAACAGCGGGGCAGTTTGCGGATTTGCACCCCAAGCGCGATCGCTCTCGACCGATTCGAAGAACATCAGGTGGGGCATGTTGTGGCCGCCGCTGTCGGTAAGGTAGGACGACTTCGACATCATGTAGGACACAGCTCCCGGCTCCAGCGCCGGCAATTCTTTTTTGTCGATGGCGGCTTTGATCGCGGCGACGATCTCGATCTTGGAATGGCCGGCCAGGATTAATTCCGTGCGTTTGTAGTCGTAGGGCAGAAGGGAGCGCGCCGCCGGTGGATTGATACATTCTGCAGCGCGAACTTTTGGGCTCCAAAATTCGGGGTGATCGAACATGGCCATCCATCCGCGTGCGACCCAGCACACCCAGCCGTTTTTTCCTTCGACTGCAGTTTCGTAGCCGTGGCGGGTCAGGACGATCACTGAGGCATCGTGCGAGATGGCGTCCGGCGCGGCACTCCGGGCCAGAGCGATTTCCGCATTTCGATCCATCAGATATTGTTCGATCGGGGCCATGGTGGGATAAGGTGTCGTGGCCTCCTGTGCCATCGCCTGATCCGACGTAGCAAGGTTCCCCACACCGAGGTACGCGGTACCGAGCACCATAAGCAGGGCAAAGCTTTTGATTGCGCAGCTTTCGATCAGCAAAGCGCCAATTTTCTTTTTCATCGTTGTTTTTCCTCCTGATAATTTCTCTTAGGCCGCCGTTCAGCGTGCAGTGTGTCTCAGCTGTTCAGTTGTCGCCGGGGCGCCGAAAGGCCGCACCTCGACCGGCGCGCGGCAGGCGACGACGGCCTTGCGTCCCCAGGCCAGCGCCTCATCCAGGCTGGCGGCTTCCAGTATCCAAAAGCCGCCGATGTGTTCCTTGGTCTCAAGATATGGTCCGTCGGTGACAAGCACCTTGCCACCGGCCTGCGCCCGCAGCGATTTCGCCTCCCGCGCCGGGAGCAGGCCGCCAGCGAAGGTCCTGACCCCGGCAGCAATCATCTCTTCGTTGAGCACATCGATATCGCGGTGCATCGCTTCGTCCTCGCGGGACGCGTCATAGTTGTCGGGATGGTGAATCGCAACTAAATATTGCGGCATGATTTCTCCATTCTCGGGTCCGGTCTTTCTCTTGTAACGATCTTCTTCCTGTGACGGTTCGGGGCAGCCTATGCCGGGCCTTCAGCATATAGTCGTCAGCCGCACCGAAATTCTACAAGTCGTCCAGAAATATTTTTTTCCTGCTTGGCACCGCGAAAAAATGGGCCACCGGCGTGGTCAACGAGGCACAAAAGGCAGAGATGCAGGTGCGTGGACTTGCATCGTGCAAGATGACTGGCAAGCTGTATGGGTCGGTGCTACCCACTCGCCGAAAACCGCGGCGAGTGGGGCAGCCTTTTTCGTGGTGGTGCCAAAGACTAGAAAGTTCGACTGTGCGGCCCACGTCCCACTGCCTTGGCCGAACTCGCGGACTGGGGCTGGCCAAGCTTCACTTTTGTGCGGCAGCCTCCGATCGGTAGTTCTGAACAAAGACCGGGCAGCTCCCTCGATTTATGCGGCACGAATCTGACGAATCTGCTCTGGTGGCACGACGACTTCGACAAGTCCGGTCTTCACATCGTAGACGAGGCCGGAGATGAGCCACGCTGCCGGCAGTGCGGAAATCGCACGGAGCAAGGCAACGTCGGCCGCAACGGCCGCACGGGGATCGGTGACTTTCTTTTTCTTGAGTTCGACTTCCGGCGTTTGAAAATAGCCCGCCAGCATGGCGGTCTCGGCGGCGAGATAGGTGATGCCGCAATTGGTATGTTGGAGGACGATGAGATGAAACTCCCCGCCGCCTCCTGGAATCGCTCCAGCAACTTCGCCGATTCGCCCGAGCATGCCCAACTGCTGCAACAGCCCTGGCGTGATACGACCGCCGATGTTACGCATTACGACGGCTTCGCCAGGTTTAATGCCGAGTACGTGAGCCGGATCTACACGCATATCGGCGCAACCGATAATGATTGCCTTCACATTTGGCAGCGCAGGAGGCAGAAGTTGGCGCGCCGCAGACTGGCTGGCAGCAAAAGTTTTGTTACGTTCCAACATGGAGTCGAGAGTTGTCATGTTCGTTGTTCCTCTATCTGCAGAGATTCAAGGAAGGAATTAGGGACTCACGATTTCTTGGGTCGGGCGAGTGGCCACTCAAGCCGGGTGTTGGCTTGGATCGGGATCTTTGGGAGAATCAAGTTTAGGTAGATACAGAACACGCCGATAGATTTCAGAAATTACCCACACGCCGAAAACCGCGTTCTGTGGGTCCGCGCACTCTTTGGGAGCCCGAACATGAGGCCTAATGAACCGAGCCGCACTGCCCTGATGGTCGCTCGACAACGAGCTGCTCATCAGTTGCTTGATCATGGCTCCGTCCTGTGTGACCCATTTGCCATGAAGATTCTGGGTGAAGACGAAAAGGACGTGCTTCAATTCGCGAATAAACACCACTTGGCGAGCATCGGGCGTCTGTTCGCCGCCGCGCGAAGCCGGATTGCGGAAGATGCTTTGTCAGATGCTGTGGAAAGAGGGATTCGGCAGGTCGTGGTTCTTGGCGCTGGACTCGACACTTTTGCTCTTCGGAATCCCCATGACGCACGACCGATCCGTATCTATGAGGCGGACCACCCCGCGACCCAGGCTTGGAAGCGCCAGCACCTGGCTGAGGCCCGAATCGCACTTCCGCCATGGCTTATTTTTGTGCCAGTCGATTTTGAGCGCGACGATGTAGGAGAGAAACTCGCCGCCGCGGGCTTTCAGCGGAACTCGCCCGCGTTCTTCACCTGGCTGGGAGTAGTGCCATATCTGCATTTGGACGCTATCGGCCGCACTCTGGACTACATGTCGTCAATACAGAATTCGGAGGTCGTCTTCGACTACATGGAACCTCCCGAGGGGTTCTCGGAAGAGCTCAGGCAAATAGAAAACGAGCGGACCGAAGAGCTAAAGAAAATGGATGAATGTTGGATTAGCCGTTTCGACCCGAGCGACATCGCAGCGATCCTTCGTTCGCATGGATTTTGCGCCATCGAAGACATCAATTTCCAGGAGATCAGGTCCAGGTTCGGCCATGCCATTCAAGGACTCGTGCCCGGATACGCTGGCGTTCATGTGGTGCATGCTAAGCACTAATCGAACGCGGTCATCCTCACTTTTTCTATTCACTCTCGGATGGCTCCCAAAGCTCGATCTTGTTGCCATCCGGATCTTTGACCCACGCAAAGTTTCCGTAGCCGGGATATTCCTGGGTCTTGTCGATGGCCACGCCTTTACTCTTGAGATGGTCGAGGACTTGTTTCATGCTCTTCACTCGATAGTTGATCTGACCGGTTCGCGGCTTTTCTTTTATGTCTTGATCCGTGGGCATAATCGCCCATGCCATGGTTCGTTTGATCTCTGGATTTTCGACGTCCCGAGAGTCGAAGGTTGCGTAGACTGAGTTGCACTCCGCGTCCTGGCCGGCGGCTTCGATTCCGAGGCAATCGCGATACCAGGCCGCCAATCTTTTTGTGTCGTTGGAAAAAAGAAAAACGCCGCCAATTCCGTCGATCATTGATTCCTCCGAATCCAATTTTTTTCGCTCATCATTTACATCTCTGCCGGTTTCCGAACCGGCAGGCATAAATCTAATTCAAAGTGTGACCAATCCATTGCGCTTTCTTTGTCCAGAAAAACTTCTAGCGCCGGCGCATGCTCGGGTTCGTAGGGGCTGTGGATCAGCCAATCCCGGTAAAGGTAGTCCCATGCCGTTGCTACCTTATTAAGGTCGCCGGAAACCTTTATGGCGGCGTAGCGCATGGCCGGCATTTTCAGCTTCGACATTCCGTCAATGCACTTGAAAGGAAGCGACGACGCAAGGCAGACTTCGTATCGATAGAGATGCTTTGGCGTTACGTGCGGGTCGTCCACCGTCATTCCGAAAAGAATTCCTTGGGAAAAAATATTTTGCGATTTGGCCCATTCGATCACCGTCTTGAGGGCGGCGAGCACCCGGTCCATTTCGAAGGCATTCGTCACCCGAATATAGGCGACTTGCCTTTCGGGAATATCGATCAATCTCACCGGGAACGCGGCTCGCTTTTCTTCCGCGCTCATGGGGAGACCATATTCATCTTCAGGGAAGAGTTCTTTGCGAATCTTGCTCTTTTTGATCTCGCCGCTTTTCCGGAACTGGCTTGGCGAAGTGTCGTAGCCGGAGCGGAAGGCACGGGAAAACGTGGCCGATGACGAAAAACCGCAATCCAGGGCGATATCGGTCAGGCTTTGTTCGGAATAACGAAGCAGGCGAGCGGCCTTTTCCAGACGAAGCCGATTCGTAAAATTATTCAGGGTTTCGCCAGAGACCGCGGTAAAAATCCTGTGGAAGTGAAATTCAGAGAAGCAGGCTACATTGGCAAGCTCGGCCAGCTTTACCGGACGGTGCAGATTGGCGCGAAGATGGTCGATGACCCGGTCGATTCTTTGGGCGTACTCGCCTCTTTGGGCGGATTCGCTGTTGGCCTGCGTCTTTGCGGTTGGCACGGGTTGATATTGTGCCATATAGAACCGGGCCGCATCGACGAGATTGCGGGCATCATCTTATGCACAGGAGGCCACCGTGCCAGCCCAACTTATCTTCCTCATCCACCTCGTTTTGGGTTATGTGGCATGGATGCTTTGCTTCAGCGTCTACTTGCTGCCCAGGTTGAACTCCATGGGCCGCTTCCAAGCGCAGCGGTTTATCGCGACCATCCATAGCTTTCGCTTCTTCGGCCTGGTGTTTATTCTGCCGGGTTTCGTTGGCCCCAACCTGCCCGCGAGCTTCGCCGTTTTTGCGGCTTACGGAGACTTTGCAGCCGGAATACTGGCGCTATGCGCGCTGATCAGCGCAGTAATAAAGATACGGCCGCTCTTCTGGTTTTTTGTCGTCGCGTTCAACGTCGTCGGCGCGGCGGATATCCTTGTCGACTATTATCACGCCATCCACGCCAACCTTCCATCCGTCGCGGGACAGTTGGGGTCTGCTTATGTCATTCCTATCCTCTATGTGCCTCTGCTTATGATCACGCACGTGGTTGCTTTGTATTGGCTGGTGCGTGGGACCGGGCGGGCGACGGGGTAGAAACGACGGCGGACCGAATCTCGTGATCCCTATCAGCATCGCGGCCCACCCTTCGGCTCCGCTCAGGGCAGGCTCCGTGAAAGTGCCACGGGCGGGGCATCCGGCTCCGTCTGTCGTTGGTTTTGCCGGGTTTTTTCATCCGAGATGCGTTCTTGACACAGTGTTCAGGGATCGATAGCCTCCTTGAACGGGGAAAAGGGCCGCGAAGTTCTCGCCCGGATCTTCCTCCTTTTTTAAATTCCCAGGCGTAATCGAGGACAATTCATGAAGTTTTGCACTCGTTCCACGATCTGTATCGCAGTAGCAGCAAGCATGCTTAGCATCGCCGGAGTTCCATCCTTGTTGGCGGCGCAGTCCAGCGATTCCGAAGCTCAGGCGCGCCAGGTTTGGCGCGAAACCATGCACCATGTCGAGACGTACGGTACCGGGTGTTTCCATGCTTCTTATCCAAGCACTCAATGGGAAGAGGTGGAGTGCGGCGGTGTACCGAACTATCGGTCTGCGCTAGCAAAGCACACTGGAAATGCGCAAACGGAGACGGTTGCTGGGAACTGGTACGACTATGTGGCTCAAGCGCCGTCAGGACACTTGCTGGGCTCGGCGGTTGGCAGCTTTCCAACGATTACCGGTGTGACCGCGGAAAAGACCGTCAACGTTCCATTCAACGGTGGCTTTAGCGGCGGACTCACCGGCCCCAACGAGTACACATTGCAGGTGAATACGAATTTTGCCAACACTGCGGCTTGCGATGGCTATAGCTATTGCTATGCCTGGCAGCAATATGTCGTCTCCACGGGCGGCCCAACGGAAGTATTTATCGAGTATTGGCTGATCAACTATGGCGTTCATCAGGGCAACAAAGATATTTGCCCAAGCGGGTTCATCGATATTGGCCAGTCGTTTTTGTTTGGCGGGGAAGGGGATATGTGCGTCCAGAATACCGCGTCAACAATCATTTACGAAAAAGGTCCGATTCCGATTACCGATCTTGCCGGCCTGCAACTCTCGGGTTCAGCTCAGGCCAATGGAACGGATCGAGCCACTGCCACTTATAACGGCGAGGCTTATGCCGCAACTGTAAAAGATTCCTA
>DASXEG010000032.1:0-38983 GCA_036490235.1 Candidatus Sulfotelmatobacter sp.
GCTTACGGCGAATCTCGAAGTGCTCCACAGTCCGGCGATCGCAGAAGTTGCCCATGCCTTCAGCGCCACCCCGGCACAGATTGTTTTTAGTTTCGCGCGAGCGGTGGGGATAGTTCCGCTGACGGGGACGGCGAGCCTCGAGCACATGCGGCAGGATTTGGCCAGTTCGTCTGTGGCGCTTCCGGCCGACTTGATTGAGGCAATTAAGATGCTCGCGGGGTGAATCGAGAGAGGCTGATCTGTGCCCGACCGTATGGCTGAGCCTATTTTCCGAACGCTTGCCGTCTTCTACCGAATCTCCAACATCCTATCCAGCGCCACCCGCGCCCACCGCTTCACGTCGTTCCGCACTTTAATCTGATTCACCACATTCCCCTCCACCAGGTTCTCCAGCGTCCAGCACAAATGCTGCGCAGAAATCCGGAACATGGTCGTGCAAAGGCAACCGGAATCATCCAGCGTGATCACCATCTTGTTTTCCCCCGCAAACTCTTTTCCCATCCGGTTGACCAGATGGATCTCCGTTCCCACCGCAAACGACGAAGCCCGCGGCGCCTCACGAATAATGCTCAACAGCCGTTCTGTCGATCCCACCGCGTCTGCTTTTTGGCAAACCTCCATCCTGCATTCGGGATGCACGATCACCTGAATCCCCGGATACTTCGCGCGAACGTTGTCCACATGCTCCGGCAGAAATCGCTGATGAACCGAGCAGTGCCCCTTCCACAAAATGACTCGCGCACTACGCAGACGCTCAGGGGTGAGTCCGCCGTTGATCAGGTACGGATCCCATACCACCATCTCGTTCAGCGGAATGCCCAGCGCATAACCGGTGTTGCGCCCCAGATGCTGATCGGGCAGGAAAAGTAATTTCGGGCTTTTCGCAAATCCCCATTTCAACGCCGCCGCCGCATTCGATGACGTGCAAACCACCCCTCCTCGCTCGCCGCAAAACGCCTTAATCGCCGCCGTCGAGTTGATGTAAGTAATCGGCGTGACGCCGCCGCCCAAATCATCGGTCACGCCGCTGCGAACCAGTTGCTCCCAGCACTCTTCCACCTGCGTGATGTCAGCCATGTCTGCCATCGAGCAGCCGGCGTTGAGATCAGGAAGAATCACAACCTGGCCGGGCCGCGCAAGAATATCTGCGCTCTCTGCCATGAAATGCACGCCGCAAAAAACTATGTATTTGCCCGAAGCTTTTGCCGCCTCCTGCGAAAGCTTGTAGGAATCTCCGCGGAAATCGGCGAAGCGGATAACCTCATCGCGCTGGTAGTGATGTCCTAAAATCACAACATCCGAACCGAGCGACTCGCGCGCGGCGCGAATCCGCTCATCCATGGTGTGATCGGGAAGAACGAGATAGTTCTCCAGACTGCAAACCGCAGTTGCCGTAGCCATCGTTGTCTCGCTTTCAGCTCCAAAGACGCTTCGGCAAAACCGCTTTGTCCGCGCGCATTGGAACGGGGTTGTTGAAAGCTATCAGCGGCTCCAGCAGGCTCACTGCGTTTTATCGCCCAGCCTGCGGGGATGTTGAAGCCACTTGTTGCTCGTACAAATATTTGGATGCCCGGAAACAGCCGCCGGTTACAGATTAAAACAGCCGATTCGAGCTCCGCTCAATATTGTGCACGGAGCACGATTTCAGTGCAAGTCGTGGAAAGGATAGCTTAGACGAAAATAATCGTTGGCATTCCGAGCCAAGCGAGGAATCCCTCCCTGGGAATTGGCAATCCCGCCTGCAACTGTTTACCATGTCAGCCAATGGCTCGCGAAAGCGTCGTCGATTCCCGCCAGGAAATCCTTCGCACCGCCGCCCGCCTGTTTCAACAGCGCGGCTATGACGCGACCTCGATGAACGACGTGGCCGCGGCTCTCAAGCTCAGCAAAGGCGGCCTCTATCACCACTTTCAAAGCAAAGATGAAATTCTCTTCGAGATCATGGCTCATGCCATGGAAATCACCGAAGAGCGCGTGGTGAAACCGGTTCGCGACATCCCCGATCCTGAAGAGCGCTTGCGCGCTCTGATCCGCCTGCACATCGAAGTCGTGCTCAGCCCGCGCGATCGCGAGATCACTGTCATGCTCCACGAAAATCATCCCCTCCCGCCATCTCTTCGTAAACGCATTAACGCGCGCAAAAAAGATTACGTCCACTTCCTCGAAAACCTCATGGCGGAGGTTCAGGAAAAAACAAAAAGAAGATCGCCGGGCAACGTCAGAGCGCGAGTCAGCCCGCGCGCCGCCGCTTTCGCGCTCCTGGGCATGATCAACTGGATCTACCAGTGGTACAAGCCGGAGGGAGATTTGCAGGCCAACAATCTCGTTCCTCAATTCACCGATCTTATCTTCGGAGGCATCTTCGCGTGAAAACTCATTTCACAACCCTCGCCGCCATCACCGAGCAACGTACCGTCAGCGGAAAGCCATATCGTGAGTTTCTACGCGTTCCCACCATGAGTGCCGGGTTATACGTTCTACCCGTCGGATCGACCGATCATCAGAAGCCCCACCGCGAAGACGAAATCTATTACGTGATCCGCGGTCGTGCACGTTTCCAGGCCGGACCCGAGGATAAAGAAGTTTCTGCCGGCACCGTAATTTTTGTCGCCGCCGAAGTCGGGCATCGCTTCTACGACATCAGCGAAGAACTTAGCCTGCTCGTTTTCTTCGCTCCCGCCGAAACCTGATCGAAGAAAATGGAACCAGTAATCAGACCGATGACGGCAGAAGACTGGCCCGCGGTCCGCAACGTTTACGCGGAAGGAATCGCCACTGGCAACGCAACCTTCGCAACTGAAATTCCCGGCTGGGATAAGTGGAATAGCAGTCATCTCCCAGGCTGCCGCCTGGTCGCAAGCAACCAGGAAGAGGTTATAGGTTGGGCGGCGCTCGGCCTTGTCTCGGCTCGTCAGGTTTATGCAGGAGTCGCCGAGGTGTCAGTCTACGTCTCCACGGCCGCGAGAGGAAATGGAGTCGGCAAAGCGTTGCTGCAAGCCCTGATTCACGAATCGGAGCGCAATGGAATCTGGACTCTCCAGGCCGGCATTTTTCCAGAAAACATCGACAGCGTTTCTTTGCACAAGTCACTCGGCTTCCGCGAAGTCGGCAGACGCGAAAGAATTGGCAAGATGGGAAATCAATGGCGTGACACGCTGCTCGTCGAACGCCGAAGTTCCATCGTCGGTGTCTGACTACTTCGCCGGAATCCAGTAAACCTCTTCTTTGATCGCTGTCCTGTCCACGAATCCGCGCCGCTTCAAGATTGCTTTGCTGTTCGCGATCATATCGGGATGCCCGCACAGATACGCTGTCGTATTGGTTGCGTCGAGTTCCCATTGGTCGGCATATTTGCGCAGTACATCGTCGGCCCGGCCAATTTCCCCCGCCCACTCGGAGTGATCCCAAGGCCGGCTCACGGTCGGCACATATTTGAACCAGGGCAGTTCCGCCGCAAACTGAAGCAATTCTTCTTTATATCCAAACTCCCACGGACGGCTGGCGCCATTCAGCAAATAAAGTCGATGACTCCCATCGAATCGGCCTTCCTTCCAATCTCGAGCCAGCGTGCGCGCAAAACTGACGAAGGGTGCTACACCAGTCACGGTGCAGACGAGAAGATGATGCTTGCGTCCACTCTCCGTATCGAGCCCGAATTTGCCTTTCGCCACTTTCCGCATCAGCACTTCATCGCCCGGTTGCAGGGCAAACAACCGCGGAGTCAGCGCACCCTCAGGCACCAACTCCAGGAATATCTCGATCTCATCCTCGAAGGGGGCGGAAACAATCGAATAGGGCCGCTCAACGCGCTTGCCATCCCGCTCCAGCCCAAAGGTCGCATACTGCCCGGCGACGAACTTGAATTCTCCGCCCGGCTGCACCCGCATCATCCACAAGTCAGGCGCAAACTCTGCGCGCTTGGTTACGCGAGCGCGGTAAAACTTGTCTTCGAATTGCAAATGCACCATTTGTTAGCGTCCTCAAAAATCGAAGGCGGCGCCTTCAGCCGCCGCTCTTGGTCTTGGAAAGTTTTGTGATGATACATCGAAACGAGTGGTCTCACAACCGAACGGTCGCTCGATAATTAACTGAAACAAATCTCCGGAATATGTCACTCCGAATTACGCGAAGCGCGAAGAGGAATCCGCTTTCGCTTGAGGGTCGAAACAGAAGTTTCCTGCTTCACTCCGCCGAGGTAATCGCCGCACCACTCGCCGGCAACGCACGCAGCCGGTTCAATTCGTCCTTCGCCTTCTGCCATGCCGCCGTCTTTTTCTTGGTGGCAATCGGCGCATTCGGATCACTGTAAAAAGCCAAAATGTTTCGCCGCAGCTCGGGACTCACATGATCGAAATTCTGCGCCGCCAACTGATCGAGTAGATGTGCGTAAGCGTTATCCGTCAGTCGATATTCCCCGGCCCGCGTGTCCTTGCCGGTATCAAAATCGGTATTGGTGAGCGCTAGCTTCCCCTGCGCAGTCTCGCGCAGCAGCGCCGTGTAGCTCTCGACGGTCTTATCCACGCTGGCAATGTAAAGGTCTTCTGTTTTCTGCGTCGGAACTTTGAAGTCCAGCGCTTTGAACGGCCCGATCTTCGGAACAAATCTCAGGAAAAATGCCAGCACGCGCGTTCCAAATCCTGGCCGCCGATAACCCTTGCCCCACTCCTTCTGATAATTGGTTCGCGACAAATAGTAGCGAAACTGCCGTGCCCGAAAGTTAGGAGTGTCTGCAACCATCTCCTTCCGGCGCTCAACCAGCGCCACGCGCGTCATTTCCGGAATAATCTGGCTGATCGCCCGCCGAAACGTTCCAATGGACAAATCCTCCTTCGAGAGCACTTCACTGAGGGGAACGCCGTAAGTATCTTGAAACCCTCGCTCCAGCACCGGTTTCGAAATTTCAAAGCCGATGAAATCGTGATAGCTGTCCGAGGTATAGTGATTCTTCGCCACCTGCGTCACATCAAAGCCGAACTCCGTGCGGATGTGCGCTTTCGGATTGTCTTCGTACGTAACGACGTCACCATACTTTTTTCGCAACTTGGGAAACTCGATCCCTACCGCCTGATTCACAGTCGGATGTCCGCAATTATCGGCTGCGTAATGCGCCAGGGCCCCTAGAGCAAAAGCATACTCATCAAGATCGGACGCCTCCTTTACCAGATTGACGATGAAATCCCCGCTGCGCACATAGTGCGTGAGATCGCTGAAATACTCATTTCCGAACGGATAGTAGCCCATGTCCTGCACCAGCGATCCGCCATAGGCAAATGCATGGGCCTTTTTCAAATCATCGTCGGTCGCGGCAGGGAAGCGTTTCTTGAGCATTGGCAGGAACTGGTCCTTCCAAACCAGATCCACTACTTCCTCATGCGTCAGCACCGAATATGCCGCGCAAAAGCGCACCGAGAAACTCTGTAGAAGTACAATCGCCAGCCCAACCCAAACCGCACTTGCCCGCGAATAGAAATGATGTTTCATTTGCCGACGACTAAAACCACAAACGTATCCGGCAAAATCGCTCGCCGGGGATGCGGATTCTCAGAAGTAGCCGCCGGCGGAGGCCCGAACTTCGCCGTGACCAGAAACACATGATGAGTCTTGGTATCGAGCGCCATCGTGCGTGCCCCTGGTTGCGTCTGAACATTCTCAGCCACGCTGAATTTGCCCGGCGAGTCCTCGCGTACAACTGTCAGCACGCCCTCACCGGCGGAGGCGAACGCCAGTCCGGTCTCTTCATCAAAGCTCGTAGCATCAATTCCGTCGCCAGCGGGTGGAGTCGCCAATATTTTTCCGCCCGCCGCATCCACCACAGCCATCATCTTGTTGCCGCAGCCCACAAACAGTCGCTGATTCTTGCGATCCATCGAGAGCCCCGTAGGCGACTCGCACGGCGCCAACGGCCATGTCGTCTTGACCTTAAGATTCACCGGATCGATGACAGAAAGTTCGCTTTTGTCCTCAATGTTTACGTAAATCTCGCCGTTCCCATCGCTGGCGGCGAATTCGGGTCTGCCGTCGAGTTTTATCGTTCCAGCAACCGCGCCTCTTGCCGCATCAATGGCGGTTGAGTCCCCGCTCCTTCCATTGAAAGTGAAAACCCGCTTGCTGAACGGATCGTACAAAATCGCGTCCGGATTCTCGCCCACTTTCACTTTGCTGCTGGTCGAAAGCGTCTGCAGGTCAAAGATGCTGACCGTGCCTTCGCGACCGTTGCTGGTGAATCCACGCCCGAACTCCGGCGCAAGCGCCACGCCGTGCACGCCCGGCGTATCCGCGATGTCGCCAACCACCTTGCCGGAATCGAGATCCATCACGATGACGTGCGTAGACCGCGAAATATAGAGCCGTCGCGCGGACGCGTCCGCGGTCAGGTAATCCCATCCTCCGTCGCCGCCCAGCTTGTAAGTGCTAATTATCTTGTATCCCGGCGCGGACGCCGCAAAAGCCGCTCCTGCCAGCACAAATGCGAGCGCGGCCACGAAAACACGGTGCAAACCGTTTTTTCTGTCGATCATTTTCTTTCTCCGTAACCTTCGAGGCCCGCGTGGAGTGTATTCCGATGCGGACTTTCAACCACGGGTAGCCCTCACACCGCCTCGTTTGACGCATTCCAGCCACGTGCGGATCCCGAAAACTACTCTACCCTAGTGGTGGAGTTCTCCGAACTTTGAGCCAGAATCTCCGACGGTGGTTTCCGAGGGTTTTCAAAGGTAGACGCGCCCGAACGAAAAGTTTCCCCTCCTGGCGGCTAAAATAAGTGTTGAAGGCGTCTAACGAGGAAGCTGTATCCTAGTCGAACGGACAGTCGCACTCCCCTCTTGTGGATGAGCATCAATACAACCATCTCTAGCCACGTGCAGGCAGCAGTCGCCGAACTTCTGTCGGAGCTGCATGGCAACAGCAATGGCGAGAGGGTTGGAATCTCGTCCGAGGCATTCGCCGTAATCCTCGTCGAGGTAGCGGCGAAATATCTCCCCGGCGATGCCGGCCATCAGCAGGCCCGGGCGTTCCTCATGACGCTGCGCGTCGAGGAGTTGGCTCTGGCGCGAGCCTGCGCTGCCGGCAACGACGCCGCGTGGGAAACTTTTCTAACGCGTTACCGCGAAAAACTCTACCAGGCCGCCCTTCGCATTGCCCGCGAAGACTCCGCCGCTCGAGATCTGGCCGACACTCTTTACGCCGAACTCTACGGCACAACCTCCCGCGACGGCAAACGCGTGTCCAAGCTCTCTTCCTTCACCGGCCGCGGATCACTCGAAGGCTGGCTTCGAACGGTCCTGGCGCAGGAGTTCGTCAACCGCTACCGTCGCACCAAACGCCTCGTCAGCCTTGATGAAGAAAGCGATGAAGGATCGCAATTTGCTGCACCAGAGCCCGAGACCGCGCCGATCATTGACTCCCGTCTTGAGCTTGCCACCGGTTCGGCCCTGGCCGCACTTTCCGCAGAAGACCGGACGATTTTGGCTGCATATTACCTCGATGGCCGTACCTTGGCGGAGATCGCCGGCATGCTCGGAGTGCATGAATCTACCGTCAGCCGCAAAGTCGATAAATTGGCTAAGTCCTTGCGTAAGAAGATTCTGGGCGAAATGACCCAACGCGGCATGAACCGCCGCCAAGCCGAAGAAGCTTTCGAGGTCGATGTTCGGGATCTGCAGCTGGATATTCGTCGCGCTTTGACGCAAGAATCCGACGCTCCGGCGTTCTCAGAAAAGAGCGAGGGATCGAGCCGCCGGGTTCCCAATGCGGGCCCAGTCAAAGAAGCAGGGAATCAGTAAAACAGGGAATCGGTAAAACCGGGAATCGGTAAAACAGGGTATTAGTAAAAATGGAGAAGTTACCCCAAAGCGTATTGAAGCAGTTGCAGGGACCGATGCAGGAATCCGAGCCACATCCTGATCCTGACCTTCTTACCGCTTTTTCGGAAAATTCTCTCCTCGCCCAGGAACGCGCCCCTGTGATTGACCATCTGGCGCACTGCACAGATTGCCGCGACATTCTGGCGCTTGCGGCTTCGGCACTCGAGTTGCCCACGCAATCCAGAACCCTCCCGGCGGCGAACCTGGCTCCCAGCCCATGGTTCGTTTGGCCCGCGTTTCGCTGGGCAGCTTTAGCAGCCGGAGTTCTGATCGTCGCCTCCGTCAGCATTTTGCAGTTCGAACACAATCGCCAAACCAAACAAGTCGCGTCGAGTTCCTTGTCGAATGGAACGTCCTTTAGCGCTCCCGCTCGCCCGGCTTCGGAAGTGGGGGAGCCGCTGCCGAACGACGGGTCGGATGCGCACAAGACTCCAACCGCCTCAGAGAGAAGCGCACTACCCACTGTGGCGAAATCCGGCTCGCAGAGCGGAATTCTTAGCGAGCGGGATTCAGAACCCGCCCAGGCACAACTTGCTCAAAATCAGCCTGTCCCTCTGCTGTCCCTGGACAATAGTCGTGATGTTGTGAAGGCGAAGAATCCCATTGCCTCCCAGTCGAACAAGGCTTCCGCCAACTTGTCTCCTCAGAGCCCTGTGCCGGTCCCCGCCAGCCTCCGCTGGGCAATCAACGCTGGGGTCCTGCAGCGTTCCGGCGATGAAGGCAGAAGCTGGCAGACGGTGAATCCAAGTGCGGGTTCTTCCACCGAGTTCTTCGCCATAGCGGTGAATGGCGCGGATATCTGGGTCGGAGGTTCGGCCGGCAGCCTTTACCACAGCCGCGATGCAGGAACTTACTGGATTCCTGTAACTCCCTCAATAAACGGTACATCCCTCACCGGTAACGTCATTGGAATTCAATTTTCCGACCCGCAGCACGCCAGCATCACTACTTCGACCTCAGAAGTCTGGATCAGTTCCGACGCCGGCAAAACCTGGGTCAAGCGGCAGTAGCTCCTGGCCGTAAGTGCTGCATTCTCAACGTTTTCTCATTACCAAAGTGACGTTTACATAGAAACCGCCCAACCCTAGTATCCATATCGTGGTTTGGCAGTTCTGGGGGAGGGCTGCCGAGGCGTCTTGAACTGGAAAGTTCGAGGCGCTTTTTTGCTTTCTTTCGCCCACTTCCGCAAGCGTGAACTCTTTCCCTCTTTCAGAATCTTTGGAGCAGCTTCGTCTGACTGCCCCCTAAGCCGTCCGCTGCGCTGGCTCCGCTCCCCGGCACGCAGCACAGTAGCCGCCAATCTCCAGCCGCGACACGACAATCCGAAAGCGGCAATCTTTTTCCACCTGCCCTTTCAGCTTCTCGAAAATATCGCTGACAAATTCCATGATCTTGCCGCATCGCAAGCACGCCATGTGAATGTGATCGCGGTTCATTTTTCGCTCATAATAATGTCCCTCGCCGTTGATGTGCATCAGGTCGAGTTCATCGATCAGGCCATGTCGCTTCAGCAGCCGCAGCGTGCGGTAAACCGTGCTGCGATCCACACTGGCGTCGATTTTCTGCGCCTTGCGCAGAAGTTGTGCGGCATCCAGATGTTTGGTCGCGGTTTCCATCACGCTGAGAATCGCGCGGCGCTGCTGAGTCATTCGAATCCCGCGCCCGGCGAAGTGCGACTGCAGGCGTCCCGGCATTTCCGTTTTGGGAAGCGGCATGGTTGACCTCCTATTGTTGCAAGTAGTCGCAATCGTGATGCGACGAAATCTTGCCGCGAAACTTGACGATCCGAAGCCTTATCCGGCAAGATTGCTAATGCCAGCTCAGTTGCGACTCGATTGCAACTGCTTGTAAATCCTTCTCCCATCAAATGGCAGACAGAATTAAAAACCGGAACTCGATCATATCCTCAGTTGCGACTGGGTTGCAACTGCAATCTTTCCATCCCGACGCAATCCGTCATTTCTGCATTGCCCTGTCCCTTTTAGTGTGCTTCTTCTGTGCTCTTGTCGGATCGGCATCCGCAGGAGTCAGCGGAAGTATCTCAGGCACCGTCAAAGATTCTTCAGGAGCAGCCATTGCCGGCGCGTCGGTCAGTCTCACCAACGCCAACATGGGGGCGCGTCAGTTAACCACCTCAGATGGCCGTGGCGGTTACACGTTTCCCGTCTTGGCGGTCGGCACCTATGAGTTGGAAGTAAGTCATTCCGGTTTCAAGCCGTATCGGCGGAGCGAAATCAAGGTCGACACGAATAGCGCGCTTTCCGTCGATATCACGCTGCAAATTGGCCGGCGCGACGACAAGATCACGGTAAGTGACAGCGCAGTTCACCTTGAAACCTACAGCAGCCAGATCGGCGAAGTCATCGACAGCAAGCAGATGACCTCGGTCCCGCTCAACGGCCGCAGTTATACCGATCTACTCTCGCTGCAAGCCGGCGTCGCGCCCGCAACCTCGATCACTACAAATACCGTGCAGGACGTCGGTGCCAGCGCGCTTTCGCCTTCCGGCGATCTGAATCCCGGCACCATCTCCATCAACGGGCAACGCGAGTTCGCCAACGCTTTCATCGTGAACGGCAGTGACGCCGAAGAAGACGTAAACATGGGCACGGCGATCATTCCCAACCTCGATTCGATTGCCGAATTCCGCATTCTCACCAGCAACTTCGACGCGGAATATGGTGAATTCAGCGGCGGCCAGATCAACGTCGTGACGAAGTCTGGCGGCAATTCATTCCACGGGGATCTTTTCGAATTTCTCCGCAACACCGATCTCGATGCCCGCAACTATTTTTCGCCCACACGCGGCACGTTCATTCAAAACCAGTTTGGCGGAACCTTCGGCGGGCCAATTCGCAAAAACAAAATCTTTTTCTTTTCGGACTATCAAGGCACGCGCCAGCGGCAGGGAATCGACACGGGTTTGATTCCGGTGCCCTCGTTGCAAGACCGCTCCGGCAATCTGTCCGATCTGGCGTCATTGTTTTCCACGACGCAAACCGTGAACGGGCAATCTTTTTCCGTTCCTACAACGGTAACCGGCCCTGCCTGGGCGCAGACGCTTTCGCAGCGCTTCGGCTACAACGTTCAGGCTGGAGAGCCTTATTACTTTACTCAAGGGGAGACGCAGCCGAACCCGAGTGGGAGCTCTCCGGCAACCTACGCAACTTCCTGCACCACTTCCGCGCAGTGTGTCTTTCCAAATGCGCAAATTGCCCCGGGCGCGTGGTCCGTGCCGGCGCAGCGCCTGTTGCAATACATTCCCGCGCCCAATCAGGGCGGGAGTTTCTTTGCCACATCGGCAAGCAACCAGTCCTTGCGCGACGACAAAGGCGCGATCCGCCTCGACGGCAATACCGGCTGGGGCTTGATCTCGGGCTATTACTTCCTCGATGACTACTCGCTGAACAATCCCTATCCAGTTGCACAGGGTGGGGCGAGCGTGCCCGGCTTTAACGCGCTATATCTTGGACGGGCGCAGCTTTTCAGTCTGGGCGATACCAAAACGCTGACCACCACCGAAGTCAATGAACTGCACTTCAGCTACATGCGTGCCTATAACGACCTCGGAAAGCCCCAAGGTGGCCTCGGAGTCAGCCTCGCATCGCAGGGCTTTGTCGATTCATCCGGCGCGCCAACCATCGTGGCGCTCGACCCCAAGGGGGAAGGCGTAGAGAATCTCGTCTTCAACAATTTTTCGACGGGCACCAACACCAATGAACTGAAGCAGGCGAACAATACGGTTCAGGTGCTGGATAATTTTTCCAAGGTCGTCTCGAACCACACATTAAAGTTCGGCGGCGAATTCCATTACGACCAGATCAACGTCAATCCCATCGCACAGTTCAACGGAAACTTTCTCTTTACCGGAAGCGAAACCGGAGTGGACTTCGCCGACTTTCTCCTCGGCATTCCCAGCCAGTACAACCAGAGCCAGCTCAATCCTTTCTACGGACGCAACAAATACGCAGGAGTTTTCGCGCAGGATAACTGGCATCTGCGCTCGAACCTCACTTTGAATTACGGCCTTCGCTGGGACCGCATCGAACCCTGGTACGAAAAATACAATCAGATCTCGACCACGGAACCAGGCAAGCAATCCGTCGTGTTTCCCGGAGCGCCCGCAGGAATTCTGTATCCCACCGACCCCGGCGTGCGCCGCACGCTTGCCCCTCCCGGAGATGAATTCTCCCCGCGTATCGGTTTCGCGTATTCGCCCAGTAGCGCAGCCGATACTTTGCTCGGAAAAATTACCGGCGGGCCCGGCAAAACCAGTGTGCGCGCAGGGTTCGGCCTCTACTACACATCTATCGAAGCGCTCACCCTCGGCGTGCTCGCCGCCAACGCTCCTTACGGCACAACTTACAGCAGCCCCGCCCCGCCGACATTTTCAAATCCTTTTGTAACCGCTTCCAGCGGCCAAAACCTCGGGCAATATTTCCCGGTCACTTTCGCGCCGCTGAATTCGTCGGCCAGTCATCCGGATGCGAACATCGATTGGTCGCAATACATTCCGATCAGCGGAATTCCCGCCTATCCCGTTACCAACCGCATTCCATACACCGAGCAATACATGCTCTCGATCGAGCGGCAAATCGGCGACAACACGCTGGTGAATGCTACTTATGTCGGCAATCAATCGCACCGTCTTCTGGTTCTGGTCGAATCGAACCCAGGCGATCCTGCCGCTTGCCTTGCCCTCAGCCAACCGAGCGAAGTCGCGCCCGGCTCTGCAACCTGCGGCCCATTCGGCGAAAGCAATGTTTATACAACCGCCTCAGGACAGACTGTGAACGGAACCCGCGGCCCGCTTGGGCCGAACTTTGGCAGCAACACCAACCAGTCGACCATCGGCAACTCGAACTACAACGCGCTAGAACTCAGTCTCCGGCACACCAGCGGCCCGCTGGTGTTTTTTGCCAGTTACACCTACAGCAAATCGCTGGATCAGTCCTCAAACGTCGGCGAAGAGGTGAATCCCGTCAACCCAGCCCTCAGCCGCGCGCTGTCGGCGTTCGACGTCAAACACAACTTCGTCGCAAGCTACGCCTATCAGTTGCCTCTTCCTCGGCTGTTCGGCGTCACTGATCGCTGGACAAACGGTTGGACGATTTCCGGCATTACCCATTTCAGCAGCGGCTTTCCGGTCACGCTGCTCAACTATGGCGATAATTCTCTGCTCGGCGCCGAGCCCAACGGCATAAACAATTACGGTGTGGACGAGCCGCAATTCACCCCCGGCGCACTCAACCTTAATTCCAACCCACGCAATGGGCGGCCCTACTTCAACACTTCCTTGTTTAGCCTGCAGCCGCTCGGTACTTTCGGCAACGCGAGGCGTCGCTTCTTTTATGGACCTGGGCTCGATAACTATGACTTGGCTTTGCAGAAGAACGTACCGGTGACTGAAGGCAAGTCTTTGCAATTTCGCTTCGAGGGTTTCAACGTTTTCAACCACGCGCAGTTCTACGGGCCGGCCTCGATCGACGGAAACATCAACAGCTCCACCTTTGGAGAAGTAGTCAGCGCAGCCGCTCCACGGTTGATGCAGGCCGCAGTGAAGTTTGTTTTTTAGAAACGGTTAGCCGGAACGCGACTCCGCCACCGATTGTCGGTCCTCAAAGTGCCCAGTTAGCGCACTTTGGTTGGACCATGACTCTGCGCCCGCCCCTTGCGACTTTCAGTACACTGACTGCATCAAACTCCCCGTAAGACAAATGAAATGCGATAATAAGAATGCCTGTATTGGGGCATGCACTTATTTGAATTAGATCGCCGGGTTTGACTGCGACGGCTGTTTGTCTGCAACAACAGACCGTCCATCGCTCGGGTGAATCACAACTAGGAGACGCAAATGGCAGGAAATGGGATCGTCGAAGTTACGGATGCGAACTTTGACGCGGATGTTTTGAAATCGGATAAGCCCGTACTGGTGGACTTTTGGGCAACTTGGTGCGGCCCTTGCCGTGCCATTGCTCCCATCGTCGAGGAACTCGCCAGGGACTACCAAGGCAAGATCAAGATTGGAAAAATGGACGTTGACTCAAACAGCGCCACGCCTATGCGATACAAAGTCACGGGCATTCCTACGCTGCTCGTCTTCAAAGGCGGCCAGGTCGTGGAGCAGCTTGTGGGCTATCGCCCCAAAGAAGCTATCGCCCAGGCCCTCGATAAGCACATTGGCTAGCCAATCGGGCATCCGCTTTCGGGAAGGGCACGACTCCAGTCGTGCCACCCAACCCCAAAATTGAGCAGCTCGGACCCGGAAAACCTTATCTAGTATTTCCTCAACACCCCGATCACCCTTCCCTGTATTTCCACCGACCCCGCCGGCACAATAATCGGCTGCATGGTTGCATTCGAAGGCTGCAACCGGACGTTCTCGCCCTCCCGGTAAAACCGCTTCAGCGTGGCGTCATCACGGTTTACCACTGCGACCACAATGTCTCCGTTGTGCGCCGTCTTCAGCTTCTCCACCAACACATAATCGCCATCCAAAATCGCCTCATCCTGCATCGAGTTCCCCCGCACCTCAAGCACAAACACCTCTTTCGACCGCACGAAGTCGGCGAGTGAAATGGTTTCGTTGGTCTCGATCGCTTCGATCGGTTGGCCCGCAGCGATTCGCCCCGACAGTGGCAATACAAGTCCCGTATTCACATTCATCGACTGCTTCAGCCGCCCCTTAGGCGGTACCAAATCGATGGAGCGGCTGCGGTTATAATCACGCGTAAGCAACCCCTTCTTTTCCAGATTGGTGACGTGTTTATGCACCGTGGCAAGCGAGTTCAGGTTCATGGCAATCCTGATCTCCTCGTAAGACGGAGAATACCCATGTTCCGCAATAAACCTGGACATAAAGTCATACATCTCATGCTGCCTGCGTGTGATGGCCATGCCGTATTGTTGGCGAATATAAGGCGAATGTCAAGCCAATTCCATGAGTGTGCAGTTGACACACAGGTCACCAAAATGAAAACCTCCAAAGGCCATACCAGGATGCACAGAACTCGGCGTGCTACAGTGGACTCCGTGAGCCGGAAGAAAAAACAAACCGAGCCAGAGTCAAATCCAATGGTCGTGGACGAATCGGAATTCACCGAGGTCATCCGCAAGATGGTGAACACGACACCAGTGACGCGGAAGGATGTCGAGGGACGCGGACTGCGCCGCAAGAAGAACCCGGAAACCGATCCAGTCAAGCTGGCGATGCTGTTTCCGGCGATGTCGAGCCAAAAACGGAAGCGCTAGTCTCGCGCATGACCGCGACTTCCATTAAGTGGCATTCCCCACCGGGTTTTGCCGTCTACGCTAGTTTGATCGAGCCTGATTTTGTCCCGGTCCAGCAAGTCCCATAATCTACTTTCCGTTTTTGCCGGAGTGCCACCAATATTCGCACTGATTTCATCGGAGGTAAGTGGTATAGACAATCTAAGAACGCGCATAATCTTCCCATCAATTTTGCGGTGAAGATAAGAAGTGATAGTACCGTACAAACCCACGAGAGTCGCTATTCCGCCTAGGCTGATGCACGCTTTGTGCTGCCAAAGCCAATGCAGCGAACACGCTGCCGCATGTGATATAGTTTCCACGTCAGTACCACCTTTTTCAGTTTTACGAACGCCGAAGGCTCGCGGCCTTCGGCGTTCGTGCGTTACGAAACTAAATCCCGATACTTCATTTCCGCCGTGCTCACCATCTGCCCTACTGCATCCTCGAATAAATTGGCGTCCTTTCGTCGATTGAATCTGTACTCGAACTCGGAAAGGTAGCGATGCAAGTGCTTGCCAGAAACTTTGTGGAATGATCCCACGACCCCGCGCTTAAAGAGGGAGAACGCGGATTCGACAGTGTTCGTGTGGACTATGCCGTCTACGTAAACTCCATCTTTGTGACGGATGGTTTCGTGCCGCGAACCGTGGATGCCAGATGCGATCATGGCCGCAGGGTATGCGCTCCATTCGTCCGTGACAACCATTTTCACTTTGTCATCGACATGCTTGGTGATCTGTTCGGCAAGGCTGGCAGAACTGTTGTCGGTAATATGAATCAATCGCAGGTCGCCGCCGCGTTCACGAATGCCCATGACAACTTCTTTGTTGTCGTACATTCCTTTGTATCCGCGATGCTTTCCGCCGATGTACGTTTCATCCACTTCGACGGTGCCCGAGAGTTTGCGCGGCTTGATGGCGCGTACCGTAGGACCGCCATCGTTCGGATCGGATTTTGGAGAGAGGATTCCTTCGCCGGATGCCATCGCCTTGCGAATACGATGTCCCATGTACCACGCCGTGCGGTAGTTCACGCCCAGATGCCTCTCTACTTGTTTTGCGCTCATGCCTTTTTTCGCGTGAACGATTAGCGCAACTGCGGCAAACCATTTCGTAAGAGGTAAATGAGAATCATGGAAGAGAGTTCCGACAGTCGGGGTGAATCTGTGTTTGCAGGTTGGCTCTAGGCAAGCGTAAAGGCGAGTGCGCTTGTTCTGTTTTCTTTCTTTGCGAGTGACAGAGGGATTGACGGTGCGCGTGATCCGCGAAACTTTGTCATTGCCACAGCGCACGCAACGGATAAATCCGTCTGGCCAGCGTACTTTTTCAATAAAGTCCAAGCACTGATCTTCGGTTTGGAGTTTCATGCTGACATCAATCAGGTTCTTCATGGCGTTCCCTCTAAAAGATAGAAACACTCTACCGAGAAATCAGTTGTGTGTCAAGTGCATACTCGTGGCCAATTCGCCTCAACCTGTTGACTTCATTACCATTTCGGGCTGGCTTATCGAGCATGCCTTTTGGCAGGACCGGCATGCCATCCGAAACCTTTGTCTGCTTCGTAACTCTAATCGAGAGACGAAATAATCGCACGGAGGGCTGACATGCCCCGAAATTCCTTACGCACATTGGTGTTGATTCTCACGGTCCTCGGCGGGTCGTTGGCCTGCCAGGCCGGCAGCAGCGCTCCAGTGCCACCTCCGCTGGTGGATGAAGCCAGGACCCCTACTCCCGCAAAGGAAACAGTTGTCCTTGCAGGCGGCTGTTTCTGGGGAATCCAGGCGGTTTTTCAACACGTGAAAGGTGTGATCAAAGCAACTTCCGGTTACTCCGGAGGGACCCTGAAAAATCCCGACTACCAAACCGTTAGCAGCGGCCAGACCGGCCACGCCGAGTCCGTCCAGATCGTTTACGATCCCTCGCAGATAACGTATGGCCAGCTATTGCGAATCTTCTTTTCTGTAGCCCACGATCCGACCGAACTGAACCGCCAGGGCCCCGACGAGGGCACGCAATATCGCTCCATCATTTTCTATAACAATGACGGACAAAAGCACATCGCCGAGGCCTACATCGCGCAACTCGATCAGGGAAAGATTTATCGCCACAAGATCGTGACTCAGGTTGTTCCATTTCAAGTCTTTTATCCGGCCGAAGCCTATCATCAGAACTACGCAGCCATGCATCCGGATAACCCCTACATCGTTTACAACGACGCCCCCAAAGTTGCGAACCTGCGCAAAGAATTCCCGGAAATATATACCGGCAACCAGTAGCCGGCGGAGCCAGGAGGAGTCATGTTCGATTCGCGCGATAGTAAAGAGAACGAGAAAGTAGATTCCAGCCGGCGTGTGTTCCTGCTCGGAGCCGGCGCAACTCTCGGAGGGTTGGCGCTATTCTCCCTCCGGCGTTCCCATCCCCTACAGGCGGCCATGAAATCCGAACCCGGAGAAGTCACGATTGTGCAGTTTTCCGATGACGGTAAACGCCTCGGCAAAGTAAAAATCCCCCGTGTGATCAAAACCGAAGAAGAGTGGAGGAAACAATTGTCGCGCGGTGCTTTTGAAATCACGCGCCAGGCGGATACGGAATTCGCCTACACCGGGAAGTATTGGAACTTGCACGATAAAGGCATGTTCCGCTGCATCTGCTGCGACAACGCGCTCTTCAGCTCAACTACAAAATTCGATTCTGGTACCGGCTGGCCCAGCTTTTGGGAGCCGATCGCCAAGGAAAATGTGAGAGAAATCTCCGACAACAGCGGCGGCATGATGCGGACTGCCGTTTCATGCACTGAGTGTGACGCTCACCTTGGCCACCTCTTCGATGACGGCCCGCAACCCACAGGTCTGCGCTACTGCATGAATTCCGCGTCGTTGCGCTTCGTGAAAGGGGCCTGAATCAGGCTAAAAAAATAAAAAGAGGCGAGCAAGTATTAAGTCTTCTTAAAGTAAGGATTATTCGAGAACGCTGTCATCCAGTTTCTTCTTGCCCCAATCCGCAGCCGCCCGCACGAAAGCCACAACGACGGGATGAGGTTTCTTCTCCGTGGATGAAAGTTGTGGTTGGAAAAGAGTAGCCACAAAGAAGCGATGCGTGGGCGATTCGATCGCGCGAATCTCACCATTGGCTCCGCGCGCCACCACTGGAAACCCCGCCTCCATCGTCGCCCATTCAAATTCCGGATTGACTTCAAAATTGCAGAAAAATTCCTCGGTAACAACCTCTTTGTCTTTTCCGTAAAACGACTGCAAATAGGAACCCGGTCGCAGCCGGATCTCCGGCACTACGCCAGAGAGCTTCGGAGCATTCCCTTTGCGGTCCGGAACCGCGCAGGCCACGGGATAAATCACGATATTTTTCGATCCGGAATTATTCTCCGCGCTATCGGCGTCCGCAATGCCCAGAACGTTGCGGGCGAATTCAATCAGCGCATACTGAAATCCAGCGCAGGTGCCAAGGTATGGCCAGTCGCAACGCCGCGCAAATTCGATCCCCTTGAGCATTCCTTCAAAACTCTTGAAAGGACTTCCGGGAGAACCCCACAACCCGTCAAAGCTCTCGAGAATTTTCTTCGCGTCAGGAGCAAGCAGGGAAGGCGTCGGGATCCACTCCGACTCCACTTTCATATCCAATTTTCGTGCGGCGTGCTGTAAAGAATCCCCCGTAGCGTGGTGGGAACGAAGTTCGGGGTTGAAGTCGCCAAGAATTCCAATGCGAACGGCATTCTTCACGGAAGCAATTGTACTAGAGGCACAGTTCGCTACCGCTCGCGCCTGTCACACCCGAGCAGGGACCAGGTCGTAACGAAATCAGACCAAATGAATGAGCGTCAACAGCCCGTAAAGGCTCAGCACCGCGAGCGCAGGACCAAGCCAGATCATCGCCCCACACTTCCATCCCAGCGACCTTGCAACCTCACGCTGACTCCGCCAGGAGATCAGAAACGTGGACTGACCTCTTCCCCTCGTGATCACGGTCGCGGGCTGCGAGTCAAATCCGTCCATTCCACGTTCAGATAAGTTTGTTGCCGCGCTCGTTCCCGCTGCACTCGCCGCTGCCCACGCCGCCGGATTGCTGATCCCCGCCTTCAGCAGCGCCGCCGCGACCTTCTGTTGCTGCGTCATCCCCGTGCTTGCCACAGGTTCCTGCGTTGACGGAAGCTTGATGACCTCAGCCGAAGCGGCATGCACCGACTCTTCCGCAAGAATCGACTTTCCCAACGAGGAAGAGGCAAAAGGCGAATCCTGAAAGCCCGAACGCCGAACAAAGCTCCCCATCAGCCCCTCGCTCATCGATCTCTCATCTCGCCACGCATCTCCGCCGGCTACAACTGTCAGAGCACCTTCTCCCAGCGCCGACTGAATCGGATTAAACCAGAGCCCATCCTTCGAGGTCTTTGTAGTGTGCTCGTCGTCAAAGACCGGTGTCGCTGCCAGAGGCCGTCCATGGTTTTCCCCCAGGGTTCCTACCACGAACATCGCATTCTTCGGCTTGATGCAATACTCCTCGACCTTAATCTTGTTGCCCGTCATAAGCCCGTGGCGCGAAAGAAAAGAGCGCACATTCGGCGGCGCTCCGTCATCAGAGCTAAAAATCGAATCGGAATACTCCTCCTTAAAGTCGCAATGCAAATCCAGTTCCGCGCCCCTCGGATCGATCAAAACCTTGCCTGTATTGTCATCCAGAAAAAACGGCACGTGCGAGCACTCGCCCGCGACCTTCACCCACCGGCTGCTGCGTCCCTGCCGCTTCCACTCCCATACCACGGTTCGATAGAAATAACACTGCCGCTCCGTAATCGGAGCGGGCATGGTATAAGGCCCTGCCGCCAGCCCGCTCAGTTCCACCATTCCAAGCGACGCGCTGCGAATCTTCGAAGCGGGAGTATCGAGAATCAACTTTTTCCGCTTCAGCAAACGGAATCCATTAAAAAACAAATAAATTCCCGCAAGAATTCCAACAGCGCACCACGCAATACCCCGCGGATCGGAATGAGATAGCAATATTGCCAGAATCATCGATGCCAAAATCATGGAAGGAAGAACTGCCCTAAGTTTTCAGGAAGTGGGATTTATGACCAGCAGTGAAAAGGCTAGCGGAGTCGAGGTTCTTCCAAGGCAGAAAAATCTTTTGCAGACTTACGATGGTAATGTCCCGGGTTTCTTTCGCCTATGTCTCTGCACGAAATAGACGATCGTCAGCGCCACAAGGAAACCCAGGCCGCCGATCTCGTTTACTCGCGTCGAAAACATCGTGTGCAGAACAGCCGCGGTCACCAGAACAAATCCAACGACCGATCCCGCAATGCCCAAAGGTGAGCGCATCGGCAGTGCCGCGACTTGCTCCTGACTCAACCGCCAGCGAAAGCTGACATGTGCAGCCAGCGAAACAATCCACGACAAGATCAGCCCCGAGAATGCTGCGCCCATGATGTAAAGAAAGGCCTGTTGCGGATTCCAATGCTCAAAAATCAGCGCCGTCACCACTCCATAAGACGAAACCAGCAGCGCTACTCTTGGAGATCCTGCCTTACTCAAGCGTCCAACCGCGGCAGGCGCCCACCCACTGCGCCCCATCGAAAACAATAGCCGCGAGGCGACATACAGTTTCGCGTTCGCCCCCGAAAGCGCAGCCGTCAGCACCACGAAATTCATCACGAACGCGGCCGCAGGAATCTTTGCCATCCGCAGCACGCTGACAAACGGACTCTCGCTCACCCCAGCGTGGTTCCAAGGCATCACGCCCACCAGCACAATGATTGCCCCAAGATAAATCGCCGCCAGCAACCCAAACGTAAGCCTGGCCGCCCGCGGCACATCCGTCGATGAACGCGATTCGCCCGTAGTGACCGCCAGCATCTCCACGCCGCCAAAAGCATAGATCGCCCAGAAAACCGCCATCAGCGGCGCAACCCGCCCCTGAGGGAAAAATCCGCCGTTCGCCAAGTATTGCGGCGCGATGCTGCCCTTCAAAAGCAATCCCGCGCCCGCCAGAACAAAACCAACAATGGCCGCGAATTTAATCATCGCAAACCAGAATTCGAATCGCCCGAACGAATGCACGCTGCCCAGGTTGACCCCCACAAGAAGCGCGGAAAAAGCAACCACCCAGATTTCCCCTCGAACCGCGGGGAACCACAGCCCCATGTATGTAGCCGAAGCGACCAGTTCCGCTCCAATCGAAAACGCAATCGCCGCCCAATAACCAGCCCGGCACAAAAATCCCCAATACTCGTTGAGGTAAAGTTCGCCATAAAGCCCAAACGACCCCGCCGCCGGGTGCACGCTAGCCAACTCCCCCAGCGCCATGGCCACCGTGTAAGCGATAAAAGCGGCAAGAACATAACTAACAATCACACTCGGCCCAGCCATCTCCAACGCCGCAGCCGATCCCAGAAGCAGCCCCGTGCCAATCGACCCTCCCACCGCGACCATAGCCATCTCGCCGGCCGTAAGCTGATGGTGCAGGCCATGTTCATGAGGATCCTCGTGAACGGTTTCTGTCTGAGGGGATGTCAGAGGCATGCCGCACAATAGCAAAAAGCGGTGTGCACGCAAAGGGTTAGAAGTGCAAAGTTTCAAAGTGGCAAAGTTTCAAGGTTTCAAAGTTTCAGGGTTTCAAAGTTGGAGCGATCTCCGAAGGCCAACTTTCAGGTTTTGTCTTTGAAACCTTGCAACTTTGCCACTTTGCAACTTTGCTCTCCCCCGGTGACTTTCGTAATCGCACGTCTACCCTTGCGGATTGCTGCCCTTGGAGGCGGCTCCTAGAATCAAGACAGAAGCAGTCTGTCCCGACCCAATCCATGGCTGAGACGACAATACGTGCGGACCGGGCCGAAATCGTGCGGCGCATGGAGCGAGCCGAGAAGCTCCTGCAAAAAGGCAAGGCCCCCGAAGCGCTCGAGGAGTATCTCCAACTCCTGCGCGACGATCCGGCAAACGATAAGGTTCGCGAACTTGCCGCCGACCTGTGTCTGGCTCAGGCTCGCACAAAAGACGCAGCCCTGCTCCTCGGTGAATTATTTGAGCGCCAGGTAGCCGCTGGCGATGCCACTCGCGCCAGCCTTACCTACAAAAAGCTCGCGCGCCACGGCAATCCCTCCTGGGACCAGAAATTTCGCTTCGGCCAATTGCTCGAGGGATCGAACAAGAAACTGGCAGTCGGAACCTACGAATCCGCATTAAGTGACCTCGCCAAGCTCGACAACAAGAAAGACGCTCTGCCAATCCTCGCTCGGCTGGTGGAACTCGAGCCGATCCAGGCCAATGTCCTGCGCATCGCTGAACTCTCTTCCGACCTCGGCGAAAGTAAAATCGCTGCGGCAGCCTTCAAGCGCGTAGCTCAACTGACCACCGCCGATGGCGGCGATCCCGCGCAATGGTACGAGCGCGCCTATCAGGAAGATTCTTCTGATGAAGAAATCGCACTGGCCTACGGCAAGAGTCTCCTGAGCCAGGGGCAAATCGGTGCGGCCATCTTCATCCTCGAACCACAGATCAACTCCGGCAAAACTTCTCCCATTCTCCGCGATGTTTATGCCGAAGCGCTCCTCGCGGCAGGCCGTTATACCGATGCCGAGCCTCTCGTCTGGCAGCTGTTTGAAGAGAATCCCAGCCGCATGGCGCAAGTTACAGCGCTTATCGGACAGTTGGTCGATGCCGGGAGCGACGAAGCCGCGGTAAAGCTGGCAAGAAAATTGGGCCAGTTCCAGGCGAAACGCGGCGAGCGCCGCCAGTTTCTAGCCGTCATGCAGGAAATCAATGCAACCCGCCGCGCCTCTTCGGAAATGCTCGAGTTCCTCAGCGAGCTTTTCAACGCCAACAATCGCGAAGGCGATTATTGCCAGACCCTGTTGAAGCTCTTCGATGTCTATTGCAACAGCGGCGACTTTGCCAAAGCCGCAGAGTGCCTTGACCGCGCCGCTGAAGTCGATCCCTACGAGAGCGGTCATAACAAACGCCTCGAAATGCTGAAGGGCAAGATCGACGAAAAAAAATTCGAAGCCATCTCCTCGCGCTTTAGTCCCGTCAGCAAGACCATGGCTGCCGCTGCCGCCATCGAGCACGAAGCCACCCTGGGAGCCTCCACTCTGCAAGACCTGATGTTGCAGGCCGAAATTCTCGTTCAATACGGGATGCGCAACAAAGCCGTCGAGCGTCTGCAAAGAATTCAAGAGCTTTTTCCGCGCGAAGAAGAGCGCAATGAAGACTTACAACGCCTTTACCTTTCAGCTGGAATGACGCCAAGCTATTCCGGCTCAGCTCCACGCCAGGCATCCGCGTCCGCGCCTCCGGTTCCAGTCGCCGCTCCTGCGCCCGCCGTCGATCCCGCAGCCGAAATGCGCAACGTCACCCGCGTGGCCGAAATCACTCGCAAGGTTTATCACCAATCCACGGCCCCAGCCGTGCTTTCGATTGCGGCCAACGAAATCGGCGCGCACTGGGAAGTCTCGCGCTGCATCGCCGCCATGCGCACACCCGGTTCCGGTCCCACATCAGTGCAGGAATTTTGCGGCAAGAACATCAAGGCCGGCAGCCCTTCAGCCATGAAAGATCTGGTTTGCGCATTGCAAGACTTGTGCCTTCAATCGGCCTCGAGCGAGCCGCTCATCGTCCCCGACGCCCAGAAATCGACCGATCCGGCGCGAAGCGCCCTGGCCGAACTTGGCTGCACGTCTGTAATCGCGTTTCCCCTGAGCAACGGCAACGATCCCGTCGGCGTTCTGGCGCTGCTGCACAACAAATCCCGCAGTTGGCCCCAAACCGATGTCGTGATTCTGAAAACCCTTGCCGATCAAATGGTGATTGCGCTGAACAATGCCGGCCTGCGCCGCCTGGTAAAAAATCTTTCGGTGACGGAAGAAAAATCCGGGCTGCTCAAACGCAGCTCCTATCTCGATCTGCTTCTTGCGGAAAGCAAGCGCGCAACCCAGAACTCCGCGCCGCTCTCCATTCTTCTTCTCCAGTTCGGCCGCGCTGCCGCGCTGATCAAGGAGTACGGCGAGGCCGCCATCGAAGCCGTAATGGAGAAAATTGGCCAGCAGTTCGCCGCCAACATCCGCACCAACGATCTCGCTTTCCGCTATGACACCACCACGGTAGCTCTCATTCTCGGCGAAACCGCTGAAAAAGAAGCCATGATGGCCATGGAAAAGCTGCGCAAGGTAGTCGCAGAAATTCGTCTCCCTGCAAAAAGCGATTCGGCCCATAACCAGCCTCTCGAATTTTCCGCCGGCCTCGCGGAAGCCGTGATCCGCGAAAGCTACGATCCCGTCGATATCGTCACCGAAGTCATCAATCGCGCCGAACACGCCCTGGCAACGTCATTAGCACAAGGCCCGGGCAAAGTAGTAGCCCTAGGAGCCGCCCTGGCCACCGGCGCAGTTGCCTAAAGCAAAGTACCGTACTGAGTACCGAGTATCGAGTACCGAGCACCGACCAAGATCTTGCTGTTAGCTGAAAGCTCTCACTCGCAACTCGGTACTCGCAACTCGGTACTCGACTCGGTACTCAATCGTTAGTCAAATCTCTTCACCCACTGCTACACTGACAAGTCTGATCGCCACTCCAGTTCCGCTCCGAGCACGCGATCTGTCAGGAAATTCATGTTGAAACCAGGTGATATTGCCATTGTCAGCGGGGCGCGAACTCCCTTCGGCCGTTATTGCGGCAAGCTAAAGGATTTCTCGGCGCAGGAATTGGGCGCAATCGCCGCCAAAGGCGCAATCGACCGCGCCGGAATCGATCCCAAAGTATTCGACCACGTAGTTTTCGGCAACGCCCAGCAAACCTCCGGTGATGCGCTCTACGGAGCGCGCCACGTCTCTCTCCGCGCCGGCCTGCCAATCGAAACTCCGGGCCTCACCGTGAACCGCCTCTGCGGCAGCGGCATGCAATCGATCGTGAGTGCGGCCCAGATGATCCAGACCGACGAAGCGAAAATCGTCCTCGCAGGCGGCATGGAAGCCATGTCGCAAGCTCCCTTCGTAATTCGCGGACGCGACGGCTTCACGCTTTCTCCCGGCGGCAAGCTCGAAGACTCGTTAATGGTGGCCTTGCTCGATAGCTATTGCGGCCTCTACATGGCCAACACAGCCGAGCTTTACGGCGAGCAGCAGGGCATCACCCGCCTGGCGCAGGATGAATTCGCGCTGCGCTCCCAAAGATGCGCCGACGAAGCCTACAAAGCCGGAAGAATTCAGGAAGAGTTAGTTCCCGTTCCGCTGCGCAACTCGAAGGGCGAAGCGACCGGAGAATCTCTAACCGAAGATGACCACCGCCGTCCGCAAACCACAATGGAAGGTTTGGCCAAGCTCAAAGCCGCCTTCGGCAAAAACGGAACGGTGACCGCCGGCAATGCCAGCGGCATCGTAGATGGCGCCGCCGCCGTCGTTCTCATGGCGATTGAAGAAGCCCGCAAACTGAATATCGAGCCTCTGGGCCGCATCGTAAGCTGGGGCATCGCCGGAGTCGACCCGAAGTTAATGGGACGCGGTCCCGTTCCCGCGACAAAGATCGCGTTGCAAAAAGCCGGATTATCCCTCGACTACATCGACCTGATCGAAGTGAACGAAGCTTTCGCCGCGCAGTATTTGGCGGTCGAAAAAGAACTCGGGTTAGATCGCGAAAAGGTAAACGTAAACGGGGGCGCGATTGCGCTGGGACATCCGTTGGGCGCGACCGGAACACGTCTGGTAATCACGCTGCTGTATGAACTACGTCGCCGTAAGAAAAAGTACGGCCTGGCAACAGCCTGTATTGGCGGCGGACAGGGGATTGCGATGGTGGTGGAGAGCATGAACTAGCGGCAAATCGTCAGGCATACGGTATATAATGGTAATATACAAAAATGGTGGACTTGTCCAATGTCACCGGATTCGAATGGGACAGCGGCAACGAAACCAAGAATGCCAAGCACGAGGTAACGTGCCGGCAGGCCGAGGAGATTTTTAGCAATGCGCCGCTATGGATCACCGACGATGTTGCACATAGCAAAGTGGAGGAACGCGCCCGAGCCATCGGTATGACCGACGATGGCCAGGTTCTTGTGGTCGCATTTACCTTACGCGCGAGCGGTACCAAGATTCGCGTGATCTCAGCCCGTACCGCCTCAAGGAAGGAGAGGATAGAGTATGAAAGCCTCTAAGAAACCTGCCCGCCGGGCGGAGCGGTATTGCCTGCCGCTGGCCGAAAGTGAAACCTTCGATTTCAGCAAGGCCCGGAAGGCTGCCTTGCCTAAACTCAAGCCTCGCACGGTCTCGATCTCAATCCGCCTGCCGCAGCCCCTGATTGAACGAGTGAAGGCGGCGGCCAATAAACGCGATGTTCCCTACCAGTCGCTCATGAAAATGTGGTTGTATGAGAAGGCCGAGCTGAAGGCGAAGCCGTGAACCACGCTGATTATGGCGCGTGGATGATTGTGAAGAGCTTGCATCGGCGGTGGGCAGAGGATCGCCATGGTGGTGGAGAGCATGAATTAGTTTCCGCCGTGGCTCGTCAGGCAGTGTCATCCTGAGCGGAGTCGAAGGATCCCTTTGATCTGACGCCGCGATGGACTTGGCGGGGCATCCTCTTAACCGCCGTTGAGAGAAGCCCCCCTGTGATGCCGCCGGTTAATTCAGGGGAAGGGATCATCGACTGCGGTTGTGCTTCGCGGTACGCGAGAAACAATGCTCGCTCAGGACGACAAGGCCCATTAAGAAGGAAGCAATCATATGGAAATCAAAAAAGTAGGGATACTCGGCTGTGGTCTCATGGGCTCCGGCATCGCCCAAGTCGCGGCAACCGCCGGATTCGACGTAACCGTTCTCGAAGTCGATCAAAAATTTATCGACAAGGGTTTCGCCGGAATCGAAAAGTCGCTGACAAAATTCGCCGAGCGCCCGCCGGAAAAAGGCGGCATCACCGCGCAGCAAAAAGACGCCATCCGCGCCCGCCTCAAAGGCACCACCAACAAAGCCGATCTCGCCCACTGCGACATCGTCATCGAAGCCATCATCGAGAACGTCGAAGAAAAAAAGAAGATGTATGCCTCGATCGACGCCATCGCGAAGAAAGAAGCGATCTTCGCCACGAACACATCCTCAATCTCCGTAACCGAACTCCTGACCGCGGTAAAGCGCCCTGAGCGCTTCATCGGCCTGCACTTCTTCAATCCCGTCCCGCTGATGAAGCTGGTCGAAGTCGTGCGCACTATCGCCACCTCCGACGAAGTCTACGAAGCAGCCTACGACTTCGCCAAGAAGCTGGGCAAGGTCCCCGTCCGTACCTCCGACAAAACCGGATTCGTCGTAAATCGGCTCCTGGTGCCGTATCTGCTCGATGCCATCCGCGCCTACGAAGAAGGCGTCGGCTCAATTGAAGATATCGACAACGCCATGAAACTCGGCTGCGGCTATCCCATGGGCCCCTTCACGCTGCTCGATTTTGTCGGCCTCGACACCACCTACTACATCACTCACGTCATGTACGATGAATTCAAGGAGCGCCGCTTCGCCTCTCCTCCGCTGCTCAAGCGCCTGGTAATGGCAGGCTGGTACGGTCGCAAAAGTGGTAAAGGCTTCTACGATTATTCCGATGTAAATAATCCCAAGCCGAATAAACTGTAAAAGCAATGTTCAGACCTCATGTTTAAACGACGCAAAACCGATCAGCCGCCGGGCGAGGGTGGTCCCGAAGAACGAGACCGCTACCGCCGAGCCTGGCACAGCTATATAGCCAGAAGAAATCTCGTGGTCGTCCTGTTCCTCAGCTTCATCTTTCTTGGCTTCGCCATCGGCAAAATGAAGATGGGCGAAGCAGCGGACCTCGTCATCCTGCTGGCCTGGATCGGCGTCTATCTCCTCGGCGCATGGTGGTTAACCGATTGGAAATGTCCGCGCTGCGGCAAAGTCTTTGGTCACCGCATCTGGACGGAACGCTGCATCAGTTGCGATTTGGAGAAGAGTGAAATCGCCGCCGTGGCGAAACGGAAGTAAGCTCGGCGAAAGTCGAAGGTCACCGCGAGTAAATCTCCCTGCGATGACCGATGCGAAGAACGAGCACGACTAACCGATCATGTTCCAGAGAACAAATTATCCTGTAATCGCCAACACGATATCGCCAGAATGGACTCAAAGTTCCCTGGAGTCGTTCGCCGATGCGTCGGGGATCATCAAGCTTTTCGACGCGCTCACGTAGGAACCTGACGATGCGATTTGCGACAGGCTTATCAAGATCGTCCAGTTGCTTTTGTGCTATCGGTGAGAGGCTAACCTTCCAGGCCATAACGGCGCATTACTTTTTCGAGAGGAATAGGTTTGATGCGCCCAGAACGAATGTCCGCTAGCGCTTTCTCGGCGTAGTAGATGTCTTCAAGGTCCTCGAGATGCTGGAGAATGGCTTCGCGGGCGTAAAAAGTCTTTGTGCGCCCTGTGCGCTTTGCAAGGCGATCCAGCCGTTTCTCGATTTTTTCCGGAAGGCGGATAGCAAGCATACACTGACCTCTGCTATACAATTATAGCACTGGGTTTTTATAACGATCTGGCAACGCTGTCGAATCTACATCCATGACCTTCGAAAATATCCTCCTCGAAAAGAAAAACTCCATCGCCTACGTAACCGTCAATCGGCCAAAAGTTCTTAACGCGCTAAACATGGCCACGATGGAGGAACTCCGCCAGGCATTTCACGACATTAAAAACGACGCCGCCACGCGCGTCGTCATTTTCACCGGCTCCGGCGAGAAAGCCTTCATCGCTGGCGCCGACATCGCCGAACTCGCCAAGCACGACGCCGTTTCCGGCAAGGAATACACCCACCGCGGCCAGAGCGTTCTCAATCTGATCGAAAATCTCGGGAAGCCGGTCATCGCCTGCATCAACGGCTTCGCTCTCGGTGGAGGCTGCGAAATCGCCATGGCTTGCACGATGCGCCTCGCCAGCGAAAACGCCAAACTCGGTCAGCCCGAAGTGAAGCTCGGAATTATTCCCGGCTACGGCGGCACGCAGCGCCTCCCGCGTCTGGTCGGCAAAGGCGTCGCCATGCAGATGGTCCTCGCCGCCGAGATGATCACAGCCCAGGAAGCCCTCCGCATCGGCCTGGTGAACGAAGTAATCGCTCCCGCCGATCTAATTCCCCGCGCCGAAGCCATCGCCGCGAAAATCATCGCCAACGCTCCCCTCGCCGTTCAGTATGCGATGGAAGCCGTCAACAAAGGCATGGAGATGACCCTGAGCGAAGGCTTGTATCTCGAAGCTGTCTTGTTCGGCGTGGCCTGCGCAACGGAAGATAAGAAGGAAGGCACGACGGCATTTCTGGAAAAGCGGCCTGCGCAGTTCAAGGGGAAATAGTTTCGCTGCCTGGAGCTAAAGCGCCTTGTCATCCTGAGCGAAGCGAAGGACCTATGCATTTTGCCGCCAGCAAGATTACGCCGTCTTAGAAAAGAGCAAAGCCACGGATAAGAAAAGCAAAAAGATATTCAAAATGGAAAGCATCCCCGCGCCCACGCCGGCGATCGAGGGAACCCTGAACGGAGCCGGCAAGGCCTTCGCAATCGTGGTCTCCCGTTTCAATTCATTCATCACCGAACGACTCCTGCAAAGCGCAATCGATGGTCTGACCCGGTCAGGCGCCAAGCGGGAGAAAATCGATCTCGTCCGCGTCCCCGGCGCTTTCGAAATCCCTCTCGCCGCTCGCAAACTCGCCGAGACAAAAAAATACGACGCCATCATCTGCATCGGCTGCCTTCTCCGCGGAGACACAGCCCACTACGACGTAATCGTCAACGAAGTCACGCGCGGCATCGGCCAGTCCGCCCAGGAAACCGGCATCCCGCACGCTTTCGGCGTCCTTACCTGCGACACGCTCGAACAAGCCATCGACCGTGCTGGATTAAAAATGGGCAATAAAGGATTCGAAGCTGCGCTCGCGGCCATCGAAATGGCGTCGCTGAAGGAAGCTATCAGCTCTCAGCCATCAGCTGTCAGCAAAGCCAACTCGCAGCGCAGCAAAAAAACGGGCGCGACATCGCAAAAGCAAAAGCGACGATAGTGCGCAAATCTACGACTCCAACTTCAACTTTGCAAAAGTCAAATAACCCATCCTGTAGACTAATCGCAAGCATCCAGCGCAACCGGCCAACTGAAAGCTGACGGCTGAAAGCTGAGAGCTGAGAGCTGATAGCTGATAGCTGAGAGCTGAAAGCTGATAGCTGATAGCTGTCCCCATGGGCACCCGCCGCAAATCCCGCGAACTCGTCCTGCAGATGCTTTTCCAGGCCGACATGGGCAAGCAGACGGTCGACCACGTCCGAAAAACTTTCTGGGCCGAACACGCTACTGCCAGCGACGAAGTCCGCGGCTTCGCCGACGACTTATTCCGCGTCGCCACCGATCGCGGCACCGAAATCGACCAACTGATTGAGCGCCACGCCGAACACTGGCGCATGGACCGCATGGCCGCCGTCGATCGCAATCTGCTGCGCGCAGGCGTGGCAGAATTCCTTGCCTACCCCGAAACCCCACGCGCAGTAGTAATCAACGAATCGCTGGAAATCGCCCGCAAATTCTCCAGCCTCGAGTCCGTTCAGTTTGTAAATGGAGTCCTGGACAGCGTAGCGAAGGAACTTCAGAAGCCCGCTTGAATTCTGTTAACCCTGACTCAACACTCCGGCGTAACTTCCCGAATCACGGCCTCACCGCAACCAAATCCAGCGAGCAAGTGAAATTGTCGTAGCAGAAGTTATTCGTCGAATTGGGCAACTGCGGGAAAAAGATCGGAGAGGGTTGATCCGCAGCCAACTGCGTGTTGATCTGGTGCAGCAATCCGTCGGTTCCCGCAACGTAGAGCAATGTACCGTCAGCCGACATATCAGCGGCAACCGGAGCCGCGTTGTTCAGCAGCGGTATGGCGGTCACCGACTGCGTGTTGAAGCTATAAACCAGAACTCCCTGATCGCTCGTCACAATGTAGATCTGGGTCGCATCGGGAGACACGAATACATTGATGGGGTGGAATGTTCCCTTCTGCAGATTAATGTATACCGGTTCGAAGAACGTCGTGGAGTTCTGCAGCTGTGCCAGCGTCGTACTCTGCAGCGAACACAACGAAGTCGTCGCTGTCGGGCTGGTCGACGTGGTCGTCAACGTCGCAATGACATCGATGCCCGAATTATCCACGCCGTAAAAAAAATCCAGCAACAGTGGCAGCTGCAAATTGCCGACCGGGTAGGTGGTTTGAAGCGCCGGAATTATCGATGTTCCCGTAAAAACGTTGCCCGCAGGTACCATCTTCAGAAATAGCGGCGTCGCTGGAAGTGCAGACGTGATGGCTAAGTTGGTTTCTGGACTGCCGCCGGGAACCTGGCAGGTGCTGAATAGCGCCAGGGTTGACGCCGGACCTCCGCCCGCAAGAAGCGCAAATGCTCCCGAGGATGAAAACGCAATCGCGTCGGCGGGCGTCGCTAGAGGATACGTCTGTAGCGCTTGCACCGTCGAGTAGATGTACAACGTATTCCCTCCATTGCCGAGGATGAACGCTTTTGAATTATCCGGCGAGAAGGCGGCGCTAATCGCTCCGTTAATATTCAGGGAGGTTGTCGTGGAGCCGGTGGAACCTATCCCGGCAGCACTACTGTTCACGACATACACCTGGTTCGGCGTGTTCACCGTATCCGAAAATACCGCCATGTTGCCGTTCGGAGATACGCCAATAACCTTGCCCGTGACCACACCTAAAGTTGTTTCCGGCGCGGCGAGAAGTGTGAATGGGCTTGTGGAAGTTGATCCCAGGTTTGAGGCGGTGACCACAAACGCCCCGTATTGGCTGCCTGCGTAAGCCTTATCTCCTGGAGGATCGAATAGCAGCGAATTCGGGGGCGTCGGCATAGCGGTCGGGCTGCCCGCAACATTCTTGGCACTGGAAATGTTATAGAGCGCCACACCGCAATCAAAATTGCTGTAGCAGTCCTGGCTCGCCGCCAAAACCGTGGTCGAACTGGAAGCACCCGTCGCCAATCCGGAAATCGTTGTGACCGGATAGACCGGCTGCGGCTGGTAAAGGGTGGGCAATCCTGGCGCATCCAGCGGGAAGCCGACATTGCAAGTAGGGGGTGTGCACGAAGCAGTAATCGCGGCGCCTCCAGCTTGCGGCGTCGCAATCGTGCATGTCGGGGCTGCAGCACATTCCGCGCCCGACCCGGAAGATCCCGAGGAACCCGAACCAGTCGATCCGGTCCCCGACCCAGATCCGGAACCCGATCCCGACCCTGACGACCCCGTACCAGACGTACCTGTGCTGACCGCTGCACCCGCACTCAGCGCAGCAGGCGACGAAGAGGTCCAGGTCAGCGTCGGCTTCGGAACAATGCAGCCCTGCACATCCACTGCCGTGGCAGTAATCGTTTGCGAGGTTCCCTTATTCGTGACAAAACTCGTCTGAGTAGGATTTTGGGTCCCGTTCTGGCTGACCTCAAGCGCGATGCACTGCACCGGGCAAGTCTCCTCAATATAAGGTTGACTCAATACTCCCGAGACCGACGCGGTAACTTGAGTGGCGCCCGGCGTATTCGAAACCACCGTGGCTTGGTTCGTCGGAACGTTAGTGGACGAAGTTGTAATCGGAGTGATTGTCACCACACTCAGATTGGCTTGATTCCAGGTAATCGGTCCCACCAGGGGCGAAATGTCCACGCCTTGGCTGTACGACGTCGCTTGCAACGTTTGGGTTTGATTTTGAGACAGGCAATAATTCCCGGCGTTGTTGAATTTCAGGTCGCATGCCGCCGGAAGCGCGACTTGGGTGGGGCACGCAGCCGGTGGTGGATTCACCGGGGGCACGACGCTGATCTGAATGTTATCGACTGGCGGATGCACGAAAATGGTCGTGGTTGGGCTGGTTACGCCCAATGCCGAAGCAACCACCTCAACCACTCCAACGCCCGCTGGCGTGCACACGCTGTAATAAGGAGCATTCCAGCTTCCCGCGCACGCATTGCCGCTCGGTGAAACTTCCAGAATTCCCCCCGGGCTGTTGGCCGACAGCGAAAACGTGAACGTCGGATTGATATTCGCGTTCGTGCCGTTCACCGCCGTGGCAGTGAATTGCAGCGTGCTTCCCAGTTGCATGGAAGCGCTGAGCGTAGGGTTCAGCGTGATCTTTGCCGGGAAGGGACTCGCCCCCGCCGGTTTGTGTCCGCCGCAACCGGGCAAGAATATGGCTACAAGTACGGTTATGCAGCAGACGAACTGCCTCTCGACACAACGCAATCTTCCCATGCACCCTCTGATCGCCAGCGCTCCGGCGAATCGCTCACCTAAAAATGAATTGGATCGGAAAACGTGTAGTGTAGAAGGTGACGGGCCGATTCAGCAAGTCGAGACGCTTTGCGGGCGTTAGCCCGTAGCCGAGATCCTGAGCGTCTGCCGCGAAGGATTCCACGTACCTCCTCATCTGACCGAAGCGGAAATCACCCGATATTCTGGGATGCAAAAACAGAAGTTGACGATGTTTCGTGGGAGTTGCTATAGTAGTTTGGTTCCGCGAGTCAATTTAAGCTTGCTGTAGACTGCGAGTTCGCTCGAAGGGTGTATCGAACTTGCAGTTGAGCTTTTGAGAAATTTGTTTTCGGGTGAGAGTCGCGTAAAAGTTAAGAGCCAGGTAAGGTTCGACCCGAAAAACTTCCTCGCTGAAATGCTCCTGCGCTGCCTTTTGCCCTCGGGCTCCTACGTGCCTTAACAGCCGCTAGAGAGTCTGCGAAAGGATATGCAGGACAGAGCTGGCGAAACGGAGTACCCCCGGAGTTTGGACCGGGTGCCACCGTCGGCAGCGCAAATCTAGATTGGAACCCTGAATCTCTCTCCGCGCTTCCATGCGCGGTGGGAAGCATGGCTGGCCCGCAGTTGACGGGAATAGCCAGTCCGGATCGGTAAACCGGGAAGCAAAGGCTTCGGCCTGTCCGCCTTTTGGCGGGATTATGCTGTCCGGCGTTTGGCGTGTAATTAAGGAGTAGCAAAGAGTGCCTACTTTCAATCAATTAGTGGCGCAAGGCCGTAAACGGCCCCGGTACAAAACAGCCAGTCCGGCGCTGCAAGGCTGCCCGCAAAAGCGCGGCGTCTGCACCCGCGTCTACACGCAGACGCCGAAAAAGCCGAACTCGGCGCTGCGCAAAGTAGCCCGCGTCCGGCTGACCAATGGAATTGAAGTCACCACATACATCCCCGGCGTCGGCCACAACTTGCAGGAGCACTCGATCGTTCTAATCCGTGGGGGCCGCGTAAAGGATCTGCCCGGCGTCCGCTATCACGTGATTCGCGGAACGCTCGATTCGGTTGGCGTGGCCGGACGGCAGCAGGGAAGATCGAAGTACGGCGCAAAGCGCGCCAAGAAGGGATAAGAGCAAGTTTCAAAGTGGCAAAGTTTCAAGGTTTCAAAGACTTTCAGGGTCCACGAACTATGAAACATTGAAACCTTGACACTTTGAAACTTTGAAGTCTGGGGTCGAACAGATGCCAAGAAAAGGACATACATTCAAGCGAACCGTGCCAGCCGACGCCGTTTACGGCTCGAACCTGGTGACAAAGTTCATCAACTCGATGATGTGGCAGGGCAAGCGCTCGACCGCCGAGGGCATCTTTTACGAAGCCCTGGGCAAGGTGCAGGAAAAGGGCGGCGGCGACGAAGCCCTCAAGATTTTTACCAAAGCAATTGAGAACACCAAGCCGCTGCTCGAAGTAAAAACCCGCCGAGTAGGCGGCGCAAACTATCAGGTGCCGGTCGAAGTGAACGCCGACCGCCGCACCTCGCTGGCGATCCGCTGGATTCTGACCTATGCCCGCGGCCGCGCCGAGCGAGGCATGGTCGATAAGTTGACCAACGAACTTTTGGACGCCGCCAACGGAAAAGGCGCGTCCATCAAGAAGAAAGAAGATGTACACCGCATGGCGGAAGCCAACAAAGCCTTCGCGCATTACCGGTGGTAGAGGATTTTTTAACTGAGAGCTGACGGCTGACAGCTGAGTTTTCGGAGCCCCAGAAAGCAGAACAAAGTCGTGCCCAGAACAGTCCCATTAGAGCGTTGCAGGAACATCGGCATCATGGCCCACATCGATGCCGGCAAGACCACTACGACGGAGCGCATCCTGTTTTACACGGGACGCACGCACCGCATCGGAGAGGTCCACGAAGGCACTGCGACCATGGACTGGATGGAGCAGGAGCAGGAGCGCGGCATCACCATTACCTCCGCCGCCACCACCTGCACCTGGCGCGACATTCGCATCAACATCATTGACACTCCCGGCCACGTCGACTTCACCGCCGAAGTCGAGCGCTCGCTGCGCGTACTTGACGGCGCAGTTGCCGTATTCGACGCCGTGCACGGCGTCCAGCCGCAGTCCGAGAAAGTCTGGCGTCAGGCCGATAAGTACGGCGTTCCACGCATCTGCTTCATCAACAAAATCGACAAGATGGGCGCCGACTTCGAGCACGCCGTCGACACCATTCGCAAGCGTCTCAGCGCCAAGCCCGTCGCTATTCAAATTCCTATCGGCCAGGAAGACAAGTTCAAAGGCGTCATCGATCTCATCGGCATGAAAGCCATTGTGTGGAAAGACGACACCATGGGCGCCGAATATGAAGTCGAAGAAATTCCCGCTGAGCTGAAAAAGAAAGCGGAAGCCTTCCACGCACAACTGGTCGAAACCGTCGCCGAAAATGACGACGAGATTCTGCATAAATTCCTCGAAGGCGAAGAGATTACCGCCGACGAACTGAAGAAGTCGCTGCGCCGGTCGACCATCGAACTCAAGCTTTTCCCGGTGGTCGTAGGAACCTCATTCAAGAATAAAGGCGTGCAGCCGCTGCTCGATGCGGTCGTCGATTATCTGCCTTCGCCGCTCGATATCGGCGACACCCATGGGACGAATCCCAACAACGGCCAGCCGATTTCGCGCAAGCCCGACGACAAAGAGCCGTTCTCGGCGCTCGCATTCAAAATCATGGCCGATCCCTTCGTCGGTCAGCTCACCTTCATTCGCGTTTACTCCGGACTGCTTAAGACCGGCGATTCCGTACAGAACGTCCGCACGGGAAAAACCGAGCGCATTGGCCGCCTGATGAAGATGCACGCCAACAAGCGCGAAGAGATCAGCGAAATTCTCGCAGGCGATATCTGCGCCGCCGTCGGACTCAAAAACGTTTCCACCGGGGATACCATCTGCAACGAAGACCACCCCATCGCGCTCGAATCGATCGAGTTTGCTGCACCCGTGATCTCCGTCGCAGTCGAGCCCAAAACCAAAGCCGATCAGGAAAAGATGGGCATGGCGCTCGGCAGGCTGGCGCAGGAAGACCCGACGTTCAAAGTTCACACCGATCCCGACAGCGGACAGACCATCATCAGCGGCATGGGCGAGCTGCACCTTGAAATCATCGTCGACCGCATGATGCGCGAGTACAAAGTCGAAGCCAACGTGGGCAAGCCGCAGGTGGCGTACCGCGAAACCATCCGCAAGCACGCCGAAGCCGAGGGCAAATACATCCGCCAGACCGGCGGCCGCGGCCAGTACGGCCACGCCAAGATCAAGCTCGATCCGCAGACCCCCGGCGCAGGCTACGAATTCGTCAACGATATTGTCGGCGGCTCGGTGCCCAAGGAATACATCAAGCCCATCGACCAGGGCATGCAGGAAGCCATGGAAGGCGGCGTGTTGGCCGGCTATCCCATGGTCGATATCAAAGCCACGCTCTACGACGGCAGCTATCACGAAGTCGATTCGAACGAAATGGCCTTCAAGATCGCCGGTTCGATGGCCTTCAAAGAAGCCGCCCGCAGAGCGTCTCCGGTTCTGCTCGAGCCGGTAATGGCAGTCGAAGTCGTCACGCCGGAAGATTACGCCGGCACGATCATGGGCGACCTGAGTTCGCGCCGCGGGCGCATCGAAGGCATGGAGCACCGCGCTGGCTCGCAGGTGATCAAAGCCATCGTCCCGTTAGCTGAAATGTTTGGTTATGCGACCCACATGCGCTCGTCCACGCAAGGCCGCGCCGAATATTCCATGCACTTCGCGCGCTACGAAGAAGCGCCTCGCTCGGTTGCAGAGGAAATTATCGCGAAAGTGCAGGGCACAACGAAATAGTTTTGAAAGGGCGCGGCTTTACCTGCGCCGATGAGAGATTCGTATCAGGGCACGGCTTAACCCGTGCCGAAAAGAAGATCGAAATTGATTCGGGGCTTTAGCCCCTGAGGAACGGAAGCAATGGCAAAGGAAAAATTTGACAGAACCAAGCCGCACTGCAACGTGGGCACGATCGGACACATCGACCACGGCAAGACCACGCTGACGGCGGCCATCACGAAAGTGTTGTCGAAGCATAATCCGAACATCAAGTTCCGGTCGTTCGATTCGATCGATAATGCGCCGGAAGAAAAGGCGCGCGGCATCACCATCGCGACGGCGCACGTCGAGTACGAGACGGCGAACCGGCACTACGCGCACGTGGATTGCCCCGGCCACGCCGATTACATCAAGAACATGATTACGGGCGCGGCGCAGATGGATGGCGCGATCTTAGTCGTGGCGGCGACCGATGGTCCGATGCCGCAGACGCGCGAGCACGTGCTGCTGGCGCGCCAGGTGGGCGTGCCTTACATCGTGGTCGCGCTGAACAAGTGCGATGCGGTAGATGACGCCGAGCTGCTCGATCTGGTCGAGCTCGAAGTGCGCGAACTGCTGAAGAGCTATCAGTTTCCGGGAGACGATGTGCCGGTGATCCGGCTCTCCGCGTTGGGCGCGCTGAATGGCGAAGCCAAGTGGGAGAAGGCGGTCGACGAGCTGATGGAGGCGGTCGACAAGAGCGTGCCACAGCCGACGCGCGAGCTGGACAAGCCGTTCCTGATGCCGATTGAAGATATCTTCTCGATTCAAGGGCGCGGCACGGTGGTGACGGGCCGTATTGAGCGTGGCAAGGTGAAGGTGGGCGAGGAAGTGGAAATCGTCGGCTTCCGCGAGACGCGCAAGACGGTGGTGACTGGCGTCGAAATGTTCAAGAAGCAGTTGGACGAAGGCATGGCGGGCGACAACGCCGGGCTGCTGCTGCGCGGCATTGCCAAAGAAGATGTGGAGCGCGGCATGGTGCTGGCCAAAACGGGATCGATCACGCCACATACGAAGTTCAAGGCGGAAGTTTATATTCTGACGAAGGAAGAAGGCGGGCGGCATACGCCGTTCTTCAAGGGATATCGTCCGCAGTTTTATCTGCGCACGACGGACGTGACGGGCGTGGCGGAGTTGCCGGCGGGCACCGAGATGGTGATGCCGGGAGATAACGTGAGCCTGGTGATCGAACTGATTACGCCTGTGGCCATGGAAAAGGGACTGCGCTTCGCCATTCGCGAAGGCGGGCATACTGTAGGTGCCGGAACGATTGCCGAGATTGTGACTTAAACAATTTGTGTGGGGACGGCCGCCCTCGGTTGTCCGGGCGGAGTGACGATTCCGCAGTAATCGCGGGCGAGGGCGCCCGCGGCCACACAAACGCTACTTGGACAGCACAGAGTTCAGGAATAAGGAGTGAGCAATGCCCCGAGAAATCGTAACGTTACAATGCGGCGAGTGCAAAGAGCGGAATTATTCGACCACTAAGAACCGGAAAACGACCACCGAGCGCTTGGAGTTCAAGAAATTCTGCCCGCGGTGCCGCAAGCACCAGTCGCATAAGGAAGTGAAATAGCAGTGGCAAGTGGTCAGTGATCGGTGGCCAGAAAAACTGACCACTAGCCGCTGGACACTGACCACTTGAATTTAGGGGCGTAAGCTCAACGGTTAAACTGTCGGTCTCCAAAACCGAACTTGGGGGTTCGAATCCCTCC
>DASXEG010000048.1:0-7668 GCA_036490235.1 Candidatus Sulfotelmatobacter sp.
TCAGGCCGGCTGAAGATTCTCGACTTCGGTCTGGCAAAGCTGCGCCGCGAACATAACGCGGATGAAACCATGGGGTCACAGAGCGGGGCGCGGACGCAGGTGGGCCAGGTGCTCGGCACGGCAGGATACATGTCCCCGGAGCAGGTGAAAGGCGGGGCTACCGATCACCGCTCAGACATTTTCAGCTTCGGCAGCATTCTTTACGAAATGCTGAATGGGCAGCGGGCGTTCAAGCGCGACACCAGCGCCGAGACGATGACGGCCATCCTGAACGAAGAGCCGCCGGATTTCGCCGGGCACAGCGGCGCCATTGCTCCAGCACTCGAGCGGATCATTCGCCACTGCATGGAGAAGGATCCCGCTGAGCGTTTCCAGTCGGCGCAGGATATTGCATTTGCGCTCGAGTCGCTGTCGGAAGTTTCTCAGCCAGCGGCAGCTGCGGTGCCGGCGCGTCGCACACGTTGGGTTCGTCCGGCACTCGCGGGTCTGGTTTTGTTGGCGGCGGGTCTCGGGTTCGGCTTCTGGCTGCGCCCGGCCGCTGTGGAACTTCAACCCAAACTTCACCGCATCACGTTCCGGCGTGGAACGATCTGGAACGCGCGCTTCACTCCCGATGGCAACATAATTTACGGCGCCGCATGGGATGGACGAGGGGAGGAATTATTCGCCGCCGAACACGGCAGCACCGAATCGCGTTCCCTGGGTTTGCAAACAACCGACATTTTAGCGATCTCCAGCGCCGGAGATTTGGCAGTTTCCACTAATCGCCATTTCGTCGAAGGGTTTGAGTTGGCGGGCATGCTGGCCCGCGCGTCACTCGGAGGCGGTGCTCCTCGTGACATCGCGGAGGACGTGGAGTACGCCGATTGGTCGCCGGATGGCACAAAATTGACGGTGGTGCGCCGAGTAGGTGGAAAGGTAAGACTGGAATATCCGCTAGGAACGGTGCTCTACGAAACGGCGGGATGGGTCAGCCATACACGCGTGTCTCCCGATGGGAAGATAGTGGCGTTCATCGATCATCCCAACGAACGCGATGATGCTGGCGCAATTGCCGTGGTGGACATGCAAGGCAAGAAAAAGACCCTCAGTGGAGAGTTCGTCAGCGCACAAGGTCTTGCCTGGTCGCCGGGAGGGAAGGAGGTTTGGTTCACTGGAACTACTTCGGGATCCAGCCGTGAGCTGCGGGCTGTTTCGCTTTCCGGTAAAGAGCGGCTCATTTATTTGGGAACGGGAACCCTGACCCTGCAGGACATTTTCAAAGACGGCCGTGTTCTATTTTCGCGGGATGACTTGCGGGCCGGCATGATCGGCCTGGCCCCAGGCGAAACCAAAGAGCGCGATCTGAGCTGGCATGACTGGACCGTTCCGCGGGACCTGAGCGACGACGGTAAGATCGTTGCGTTTGACGAAACCGGGGAAGCGGGCGGCGAGACGGGAGGGATTTTTGTACGTCGAACTGACGACTCTGCTGCGGTTCGACTTGGTGACGGGCGCACTCCCGAGCTATCACCTGCCGGGGACCGGGTGTTGGCAATCAATTTCGCCCAGCCGGGGGTGGTTCTCGATCTACCCACGGGTGCGGGCGAGCCGCGGACGATCTCCACGGGAGATGTCAGGGTCCAAAGGGCATATTTCTTCCCCGATGCAAAACATATTCTTGAGTTAGGGAGCACCAAAGGCGGGCATGCTCTTCGCTTGTGGATTCAGAATTCTGAAGGCGGAACGCCTACACCGATCAGCCCGGAGGGAGTGACGGTGGGGTATCGCAGTTGCATTTCGCCGGACGGTAAACAGGTGGAGGCACAAGATCCTCAGGGTAAAATCACGATCTACCCGGTGACTCCCGGACCTGCCATTCCGGCACCGGGCGTCGAGCCCGGCGATGTAGCCATCACATGGACGCCAGACGGAAAAGCCCTGTTAGTCGGACGCCGCGAGGTTCCGGCCCGCGTCTTCACGGTCGACTTGGCGTCAGGACAACGCAAGCTGTTCAAAACCGTTACCCCAGCCGATCCAACCGGCTTGTTCGCTGACCAGCCTCCACAGTTTTCCCGTGATTTGAAAAGCTACGTATACAGCTACCAGCGGATCACTTCCGACCTCTATGTCGTCGATGGACTGAACTAGAAGCGTCAACTGGGCGGAAATGCTGGCGAGCAAAAATTAACAGCTTCGAGGTGATGTTGTTGTTCGTTCGCCTCGGCCAGTAGCTTGCTTTAGGCCCTTTGCCGACCTGCCGCGGCGCTTCCTTTTCGGAGTGGCGCGTGCGATCTCTGCCCGCCAAAGGCGTGGACCGATTGTTTCGCGAGGAAAGCGCGACCGCAAACAATCTATCGCTCAACGCTCTTTAAACACGTATTCTTCTCGCCCGATCTGCCCAAGCGCCCGCATCGCGGGCGCCGAGCAGAGTTCAAGCCAGAACTTCCAATAGCCAAAACAGAATAAATGTGAATCAGCGTTTGCCAACGACGTGGCCGCGCCCATCGCGCGTTTCGTTTGGTTTGAAATGGGAAACCCTATCGAGACGCTTTCCCGGCTCTGGTCTATCGCCGCGAGCTGGCCTCGGGCCGTGATAGCCGTGATCAGGATGGAACCGGTTATTTACGTGGCCATGGAAGCCGGCCGGACCGTGAAACCACGGACCCGCCCCAATAAAGACGCCTCCAGTAAACCACTCCGGGCCGTAATACCCGTAGGGCGCGCAATCGTACGGCGGCACATCGTAGTACCCATAGGGACACACAGGCGCAACTCCGATCTCGACGCCGACCTGAGCCTGTGTTGTTGGAACCGTCACCGCGAAGCAGAGCGCGGCAAAAGCAGTGAAGGCAAGAATTCTAAGTGCATTCATTCAATGATCCTCCATCGTCAGATTATCCTCTTTCATCGCAGCCGTAGTCTATCCGCCACCTTTGGTCCCTTCAATCCATACCGGCATCCTCCTAGCCGAGAGATTGTGTCCAAATGGCAAGCGGTGCATCACAACATCGTCGCCTTCGGAATTGCCCAGCCGGAACTATCCGCCTGGGAGGCGTGGCTGTCGCAGCAGGGAATTTTGATCGAGTTGAGGAAGACCTGGAGATACGACGGGAGGCGATTTACTTCCGCGACTCCGATGATCATTTGCTGGAAGTGGCGACACCGGGTGCATGGAGCATCTACTCAGGCACTCGCACCGGCGGGGAAGAATCTGACGGGGGAAAAAAATTAAGAGTTCCGAGGTGGTGTTGTGTCCGTTCGTCTCGGCCAGTAGCTCGCTTTAGACCCTCGCCGACCTGCTGCGGAGCTTCCCTTGCGGGGTGCCACGTGCGATCTGTGCTCGGGCTCCGGGCTTACCGCCAACCGGAAAAACCTACTCAACGCCTCGGAACTCTATCCTGCCTTTAACTGGGTTTCTTGTTCTCCTCGACCAGCGCTTTGCTATAGACCCTTGCTCGCCTTCTCCCGTCACTTTGCAGTGCGTGAGCGACTTTGCTCGAGCCCCGGACGCCGCACCAACCGGAAAAACTTAAGAAACTGTCAAAGAACGATTATGTTTTTACTCTTTTTAAATTTTGCGTCAATGAAAAGATTGCGGTTTTATCTGGTTTATTTTCAGCCGAGTGCAGCCCGTTCACAGCCCCGTGCCAGAATTTGGTGCACGGTCGCCGCGTAATTTTCGAAAACGTATGCCCCCAATGCATCACTGATGGCCCTAAATGGAACAATACTAAGAATGTTCGCCCTTCCGATCCCGATGGCGTTGTGCATATCTCGCGAAGTCCGCTCTGGACAAGGCGTTGAGCGGAATTACCCGCGTTCGCTAGCGCGCACAACCGCGAAATACGCCACTGTTTAATCGCTTGACAAGGGGAGGAACCATGCTAAAGTTCGAGACAAGCTGCATATACATTGATCAATTCGCAGGTAACCCAACTTATGAAGAATGTCTACGAGGTTCTGAGGCAGAAAGAAATGGAATTGACCCGTCTCGAGAAAGAAGTGGAAGCTCTGCGGCTCGTAGCTCCCCTACTCTCCGAGGAAAAGGAAGTCAGTTCTGACGTTGCCAAACCGACTCTCGCAACAGCCGTCAACGGCCCGCAACAGCCGATTCGGGTTCCGTCACCCGCAGTCGTAGCCGCCGCACAACCCGTCCGCGCCGCAGGCTGGGATGACACAGCAAAGCGCTGGCCGTAAGAACGTTGCGCCGGCATCCTGCCGGACCAAGCTGACCTTGTGTTTTATCTTTGGGGCGCGGTTTTCCGCCGCGCCGAGCGAGATCCGTATCAGGGCACGCCTTCAGGCGTGCCGCCAAATCAACCATCGCGAAATCGCCGTATGAAGTAACGTGGAAGAGCGGCGCTCCAGCGCCGCGTTAACGTCCACCAAATAATCCGGTGTTTTAGCTCCCACCCACCGTCTCCCGCAATGCCGCCAGGAATCGATTCACTTCCTCCGCCGTGTTGTAATGCACCAGCCCAATCCGCAGAAACCCTCCCGATTTTTCCACATCAAGCCGCTCCGTCAAATTCAAAGCATAATAATTCCCATCCCAGGTGAAAAATCCCAACTCGCCAAGCTTATTCGCGAGCGCCAAAGGTGTCTCATCGGCAGTCTGATCGGTCACACGCACCGCCAGCGTAGGACACCGCTCATCAAATCGCGCCGGATCGGTAATTCCATAAATCTTCAGCCTCGGAATCTCCTTCAAGCCGGCAATCAACCGCTCCATCAACCCGCGCTCATATTGATGAATCACCTCAAACGCCGCGACCATGGCCGCGCGCCGGGAAGACATTTGGGTGGCGGCGCCCCGTGTCTCGCCTCTTTTGCGAAACCTGGGAGCCTCACGCCCAACCTCCGCGATGTACTCGACGCAAGCCGCAATCCCGGCAATGCACTCATGATTCAACGTTCCCCACTCCCACCGGTTCGGACTAGCATCCGTAAGCGGCCTCACCTTATAAGGACGCAACCGCTCTAAATGTTCGCGCTTCCCAAACAGCACACCCATATGCGGCCCGAAAAACTTGTAAGTCGAGCAAACCAGAAAATCGCAATCCAGTTCCTCAACATCGACCAGCCCATGCGGTCCGTAGTGAACCGCATCAACATAAGCTAAAGCCCCAACCGCATGAGCGAGATCAACAATCTTCTTCACTGGATTGATCGTGCCTACCGCATTCGAAGCGTATCCAACCGCCACAAGTTTCGTCCGCGAATTAATCTTCGAGGCCAGGTCGCCGAGATCCAGTGTGCAATCTTCCTCGCGAATCTCCGCCCACCGAACCGTGACTCCGCGATCCTCCGCCATCTGCAACCACGGAGAAACATTCGCATCATGATCCAGCCGAGTAACCAAAATCTCATCGCCCGTCCCCAATTCACGCCCGATCGCCCGCGACATCATATAAGTCAGCGAAGTCATGTTCGGCCCGAACACGATCTCGTCGGCGGCGCAATGCACAAAATCCGCCATCGCCGTCCGCGCCTCGGCGATCATCGCGTCAGTCCGCCGGCTGGTAGCGTAAGCCCCGCCAGTATTGGCATTGTCCCGCCGCAGGTAATCGGAGATCGCGTCAATCACACGCTGCGGAACCTGCGTCCCGCCCGGTCCATCGAAGAAAACGGCAGGATGTCCATTGACGGTCTGGGCGAGTGAAGGGAATTGCGCGCGGATGCGTTCCAGATCAAGTGCGGAAGAGATCATTTCGCTGGTGGACATGGCCAGCATCCATAATAATCAGGCGCAGGGAAATTGGGAATTTGTGCGCGATCAGAATGACGCCAATTGCCGGATCAGTTTTTCTACAAGTACAACTGCTGCGGCCACTCCTCCACCCGCAGCTTCCGTCGGATCGACGCCCGTGTCGCCTCCACCCAGTAGACTGGCCATAGGCACGAGATCAGCAGCCACGACCATTTCAGCGTGTCCGGACCAAACGCCACAGCGAATATGGCAATCATTGCCAGCCATTTCACGACACGATAAATCCGGCTTCGCGCCGGCGTGTAAACTCGGAACATGGGTGCCGCGAAAAATACGCCCATGGCAAGGCCGGCTACAAGCAATATCCGCGCGATTTCGCTCGCTCCGCGAACGAAAAATATCTCGGCTGCAACGAGCGTTGCGAACGAGATGGATATCAACGACTTTTTTAACCAAGCACGCGAGCAGATGGCCTGCGCCTCCCAGTTGCCTTGCCGCAGAATCCTCGCCTCCGCAGACGTCAGCAGTACTTTGCGATACTGACAATTCGCAGCCCGCGCATCGCCCAAGGCCGCGACAGCTTGCCGGTCAGCCTCGTCCGGGGTTGCGCCCGTTGCCATCGCTGCCTCCCGGGCCGACTCATAATGCTCCTGAATTTCGGCCCGAACCTGCGCCGCCGAATCCCGCGCCAGATGCCGCGTTGCCTGTGTCAACCAACTCTCCAGTCGAGTCACGTCACGCCTCCCCTAATATCACGGTTACCGCCTGCGAAACTTCGCGCCACTGCGCGCGATCTTTGCTCAGCGCCCTGCGACCCGATTCTGTAATGCGATAGTAGCGCCGCTCCCGCCCATTCTCCATTGCGTTGTGGGACTTTACCAGACCGTCGTTTTCCAGCTTGTGCAGCGTCGGATAAAGCGTCCCCTCTTTAAAATCCAATACGCCCCTCGACCGGTCCTTGATCTGCTGCGCGATGCGGTACCCATGGCAAGGCTCGTGGCGCAAGGCCTCCAGGATCAACGTAGGTAGGGTTCCCTTAAAATTCATCAATACCTCGAATTTCTATGCATAGGAATAAAACATCAAGCGCCGATTGTCAAGAAAATTCGAAGCGATCCTAAGTCGTGCGTTGCGAGCAGCGTCCGCGGGACGCCCGCCACTGCAACCGCATCTCCGCAGAGAAGCCCGAAAAGACGCTACTTTCCCACTGCTCTCACAAAATCCGCCAACATCCCATACGCCGTCGCATACACCCCCGGGTTCTCCTCCGTGATCGCCAGCCCTGGAAAAATATCAGTCTCGAAATAAACGTACGACGACGAGCCGTCGATTCGCGCCATCGGATCCAGCGGCGAGACTTGCTCGGGGCCGACGCTTGCCTCCACGCCCGTCTCGGTTTTCGTCGCGCGACAAACCAACTTGTAGGGCCGTCCCTCTTTTTTCGCCGCCCGCACTGCATCGGCACTCAAACCCCGAATCCCCTCGCTCCGAATTTCGTCCAATCGAATCGGCACATCCATCAGCACGGTCATCAGGGCCGCCGTTTTTACGGCCGCATCCCAGCCGTCGATATCGTGCGAGGCGTCAGTCTCCGCAATGCCCAGCGCCTGCGCCTTTTTCAGCGCCTCGTCGAAGCTCAACCCATTTTCCATTTCACTGAGGATCACATTCGTAGTCGAATTCAAAATCCCATGAAATCCCTGAAGATGAATCGCCGGCATCTGATCAAACAAAGAAAAAATTGGCACGCCGTCCATCACCGTAGATTCAAACAAAAACCGCCTCCCACGCGCAGCCGCCAGATCGCGCAATGCGCGGTAGGCATGAACAATCGGCCCCTTGTTAGCAGTAATGGCATGCGCCCCATGCTCGAGCGCCGCCCGGATGTGATCGATCGCAGGCTGGCCGTTAGCCACATTGAGCGAAGTAGCCTCGAACAATACATCGGCTCTCGCCGCAGCAAGCCAGTCATTCAC
>DASXEG010000072.1:0-13386 GCA_036490235.1 Candidatus Sulfotelmatobacter sp.
ATCAGCCCGCCTGGAAACCGCAGCCCGATTTTTCCCGGGCCGTGGACGACGCCCTGCGCCTGCTCGTGTATGCGGCAGAGACCGGAAGAAACGTCGACGACGCCACCCGCACCAGCATTCTGCATGCCAAGGCCGCCGTCGGTGCAGGATGGGACGAGACAGTCTCCGCCAATTTGCTCGCGGCTCTCACGCAGCTCGCCGCTGACCTCTGTCCAGTGACGGCGGAGAGCCTGGAAGCCTCCGGTGGCAGCTTGACCAGACCAACCATCACCATCTTGCGGTGGTGGGGCTTGACCCTGGTAGTTCCCATCGTCCTGTTTTCGGTGCTCGGTTTCGTTTCTTCCTCCATCTCGAACGCCATTCGCGCGGATATCAAATCCTGCAACGATCTGGTCGTGAAGCTCAGAGGGGAACTTGGAACGGAGTCCGCTCCGAAGGCAGGAACTGCCGACAAGCCTTTTCCTTCAAGTCTCAACGAAGGGGACGTCATCACACAGCTGCAACTCTACGCCTCGACCATCCGCGCCATCGACGCCCGTTCGCGGCAGTTGAATTGGTTTGTATTCAATGTGGAACGGGATCCTTTTGCCGATCTTCGGTGGGATTCGAAGGAGAGCAAGCAACAAAGGGACGCCAGTCGTCAATCAGGCGTTGCTGGAGAACATAAAGAAGAGAAGATCGAGCCGGATTGCGCAAAGACAATTGAGGCGATGACCGACAACGAGTGCAAGCTCAACGCCATGTTTCAACTGCCCGTTGGCCTGCCCAATATGCCCAAGACTCTCGACACTCTCACCACTACGTATCAGGGCGTTCGCTCGTTCGGCCAGGATGTTCTCGATCTGGTCTCGGTCTCCTACGGCGCGATTACCACCTGCCTGCTCCCGATTTTGTATGCCCTGCTGGGCACATGCGCCTATCTGTTGCGCTGCTACGAAGAGCAACTAAGAACTCTCACGTTCATGCCGTCGTCAAGGGCGAATTGGGCGCGTTTTCTCATCGCCGGCATCGGCGGAGCGGTGGTTGGCCTATTCGGAAATTTCTCCATCACGGATGGAGCTTCCATCTCTCCCCTCGCAATCGCTTTTCTGGTGGGGTACGCGGTGGATGTATTTTTCTCATTCCTCGAAAATCTGCTCAAGTCGTTCACTAAACCGAAGAATGACGTGGCTGCAAAAGCGGCTGCAGCATACCAAAAGCAGAAAGCACCAGCTTAGATATGAGCCGCATCGCCGTGCACCACCTGCCCTGAGCGGCGTTGAAATTCTTACTCCGCCGGATAAAACGCCGCCGACGCCCCCACCCACTCCATATCCCGATTGTGGTCCACGCCCATCATCTGCCCGCGCCCCATGCGGATAATCGTCAACACCGCCTGCAACTTATCCAGCCACACGTACATCACCCGCACCTCAGCCTTAGTCAGCCCGAACGGAGTTTCAATGATCGGCTCGAAGTGCACCCGCTCCTGCAGAATATAATCCCCGCGTTTCTCCGCCGGAATCGCCGCAATATCTTCCTTCCCCGGCGCAATCACCACGCCCAATCCGGCAAACGAATACAGCGGCTTCAGAGCAAAATTCTGCAAGTCGTCGGGAATACGATCCAGCCTATCCAGAAACCACGTTTTCGGCACTGACTCATGTTTGAGGTAAGGAATGGAAAACTTGCTGATCCGGAAATACCAGTTCGGATGCCCCGCCCACTCTACATCCAGCTCATCGCGCCAATCGAAAGCCAGCTTCACACTTTTGCGCTGCAGCTCATCAACAATCGCCCGGTTATAAATGCGCTGAATTGGAATGCGCCGGCCATCGCGCTCGTAGTAAAGGCGGGAGCCATCTTTCTTGATCGCGACAATATCGACCGTCCGCACACCCAGCATCTTTTCCGTCATCGCAAAATCCGGAAACGTCTTCTGCCGGTGCGGATCGATCTCCATGAGAATGACGTTCTCCGGGTCCTGATCTCCTATGATTGCCCGCCGCAAGAGTTCTCGATACGATGTCTCATTCAACCCTCCCAGGAAATAATTGAGCGGACCGAACGCGTTCAGTCCATGCACCTCGCTGTAAGCCTGCGCCATCGCAACCTGGTATGCGTAAAGGGAAGGGAAGGCCTGCAACTCCACCAGCTTGGGCTGTAACTCGCCGTTTTCACCCCGCGCCAAGCCAAAATCCACCTGGATAAACAAAGGTCGATCAGCTTCATTCGGCACCCGGAATGCCTTAGGAATCGAAGCGTCGGACCGCTTGCGGTACTCGGGGTTTTCCACCAGTTGCCGGATCAACTCCTTCCCATTCGCAGCCATGCGATCGAGCAGCGCCTTAGGAAAAAAACAGGGAGTCTCGGACAAGCGAAACTCGACATGCGCTCCACAAGTCTGATCGATCCGTCGAAGAAACTGCTGATATTTCTGAGGGGTAAACTGCGCGTTGAACTGCTTGCGAAGGGAGGGAATCATGGCGGCAACAGAAAAAACTCTAATCCCGGATTTCCATGCTGCGAATCAATCCGTTTTCGAAGGAGTAAACGTGGTCGACCATGCGATCCATTAAAACGTGGCCGTTAAGATCACGAACCACCTGATGAACTTCAACCACGATTCTGCCGTGACCATCCGCATCAAGCTTCAACGGATCCACATGTGGATTGATCATGCCCCACTGACGTGTCCAGTAACTGCGAACGCCGCCGTGTCCGTCAACGGTTCCGCCTTCCATGCCGTTTGGCCACTCCACGTTCGGCTGCATCGTAGCCAGCGCAGCATCCAATTCACGCGCATTAAATGCCCGATACGCTTCGTTGATCACGTTGCGCGTTCGTTCATCAAGCGTCAGCCTGAGCGTAGACACGGCCTAAGCCTCAATCAGAAACTTCCCATCCTGCATGATCTGCTCGTCGTCCACCCAGATATTGAACTTTCGCCCCACCACATCGATGTGCGTCGAAGAATCCCACTCCGCGCCCGTATGAGCCCCATATGGGTTCCCAAACGCAATATGAATGCCGGGATACTTCTCGTCCTGCAGAATCTGCCCGATCACATCCTTCAGATCAATATTCGTTCCGATGGCAAACTCGCCTACGCGGTCGCTGTTCTCATCCGTATGCGTGTACTGCCAGAAATCGTTTTCCAGTTCGCGATTCTCCGAATGCGCCTCGGTCAGCCGGTTTTCTTTCACCCGAATCGTCAGCGGCATCTCCTGCAAATTTCCGAACTTCGCGCACAAATAATCACCCACCACGCCGTCGATCACAAAGGTCCCATTCACTTCGCCCGGAGTCGTAAAAATCTCTCCGCCCGGCAGATTTCCCCATTTCTCCGCGCTAATGATTCCACTGGTCTTCAGCCAGCGGTAATTCGGATTCAAATCCGCCGTAAGATCGGTGCCCGCCGCCGTCTTCGCCCGCACCCTCCGAGCCTTGCGTACCATGGCCACAACCTTCGCGCTCAGCCGGTCGACCTTCTGGAAATCCGCCCTCATGCCTTCCAGCATGATCTGGCGGTTAATGTTCACCATGTGCGCATGGCGGATCTTCTTCCGGTTCACCACGTCGGTCATCTGCATGCGCGAGCGCAATTCATTCATTTGCGCCTGCACCGCAAAAATCGATACCTGGCTCGTCTCAAGATCGGACAAAATTTCCGCCGGCAAATCCTTCAACGGGCGAGGTGCCAAATCCTCCAAAACCCAAACATGGTACGGTGAGCCAATCTTCTGCAATTCAGCTACGATCGCCGCCGCAATCTGCCATGTGGCATCGTCAGTAATAACGCAAACTTTCTCGTTAGGCCGCACGCGCAAACAAACGCTGACCGCATTGCGCGCCCCGAGACCAAACTCCGGATCGAAATTGAGAGAATTTCGTCTTCCCCAACCGCTTTTATGAAGAGGAATCGACGGCTCAGTGGTCTCAGTGGGCATCGTCATTAACTGGCTTTTTCCTCGGCAACAGGCTCATTTACCAGGCCCATCTCCGTCTCTTCGATAATGTAATCGACAACTTTCTTCAAATCTCCGGTCTCCTGGTACACGCGCAACTGCCGGTCGGCCCCGGTGCCGTCCCTCAAAATAGTGTGGATATAATTCAGTTCCTCACGCGAATCCAGCTCATCCACTACGTCATCGACAAAATCCAGGTACTCGAGAATCAAATCCCGCGCTGGAACTTCAGTCTGCTTGCCGAAATCAATGAGCCGCCCGTCCAAGCCGTAACGCGATGCCCGCCACTTGTTCTCCATAATCAAAGCCCGGCGGTACAAACGAAATCCCTGATTCGCAGTATGGAGCTTGTACAGCTTTGCCACAGTGGCCTGAATCAAAGCTGCAATCGCAATCGTCTCATCCGCCCGCATGGGAATGTCGCATACCCGAAACTCGATCGTGTTGAAGAACGGATGCGGCCGGATATCCCACCAAATCTTCTTTGCATTATCGATGCAGTTGGTCTTGATCAGCAGTTTGATGAAATTCTCATACTCGCCCCAGCTCGGAAAATAATCGGGAATATTCGTGCGCGGAAACTTGTCAAACACCTTGCACCGGTAAGACTTCAACCCTGTGTTCATCCCCAGCCAGAACGGCGAATTTGTCGACAACGCAAGCAGGTGCGGCAAAAAATACCGCGCGTGATTCATCATATGAATTGCCGTCTCGCGGTCTTCGATCCCGATGTGCACGTGCAGCCCAAAAATCAAATTCGCCCGCGCCACCAACTGCATGTCCTCGACAATATTCTTGTATCGATCATCGGGATTAATATCCTGCGTGCGCCAATCCGAAAACGGATGTGTTGCCACCGAAGCCAGCCGCAGGCCGTTCTCCCGCGCCAGGCGCAGTATTTCCCGCCGCAGCAACTTCACTTCTGCTTTAGCTTCCTTGATGTTCTTGCAAACTCCGGTCCCAACCTCCACCACCGACTGATGCATCTCCGGCTTCACGCGCTCCTGCAAGCGCATCTTGCCCTTTTCCAGGATCTCGGCATGAATATGCGACCGCAGATCCCGAGTTTCGGGATCGATCGTCTGATATTCCTCTTCAATTCCGATGGTGAAAGTCGGTTTCATAACAACTCATTTGGGGACACACACCCGGCTGTCCGCCCCCCCCAAAAATCCCTTGTCATTCCGAACGCGCGCGATAGCGCGGGTGAGGAACCTGATGTCAGCAAGCGGCGCCCATGCCACAAGCCAGGTCACAACAGTATAGCAACGCCACAACGCAATGGACGCTGTTTTCGCGGCGTTGGATGTGATTAGGATTGTATTCGTGCTGATAAAGCGACACGTCGGTGGCATAGCCGCCCAGCGGCTACTTTGCTACCTTTCCCTTCTTCCGCTCGGCGACCCAAGCTGGTTCGCCCTTCTTCTGAGATTTTTCTACCGGCTTGCCCTCCAAAAACCTAGCCCACCGTAACTCCCGCGCCGGATCCTCCCCAGTAACCGCCATCTTCACCGCCATCTCCGCCACGGCATTCACAATCCAATCAAAATTCTCCTGCCCCACCGACATAATCTCCGCATCCGGCGCAGGATTCAGAAAGTCAATCGCATAAGGCACGCCACCCTCCACGGCAAACTCCACCGTATTCAAGTCGTACCCGAGCACCCGGCACAACGTGAGCGCGTCTTTCTCTATTTTGACCCTCAAAGCCTCCGTCGACGGCGGAGGATTTCCCTTCACATACCGCTCATGATGCGGCAGGCGCGGATCATATTTCATGATGTGGACTTTTTCCTGTCCCACCACATAGCAGCGGTAATACTCCTCAAACACCACGCCGTGCTGCAGAGTCATGCACAAATCGCCCGTCTGGTTGTAGTGATGAAAAAATTCCTCCGGCGAGTGCACGTGGTAAACATGCTTCCATCCCCCGCCCGAAAATGGTTTGAGAAAAGCAGGGAAGCCGACGTAATCAAAAAGCTCCTGCCAGTTCAGCGGATACAGGAGGTTCCGCATCGATCGGTCGGTAGTCCCCTCGGGATGCTTATTGTGCGGCAGAATTACAGTGGGAGGAATCGCCACGCCCAGCTTGTGCGCCAGCGCGTAGTTAAAAAACTTATCATCCGCCGTCCACCAAAAGGGATTATTGACGACGATCGTTCCGTGCAGCGCCGCATTCTTCAGATACGCCCGATAAAACGGAATATCCTGCGAAATCCGATCGATGATGACCGCATATTTCCTGGGCTCATCCATCCGCACCCCGCCCACCTTCACAAACTCCGCCTCAACCCCATCCACCTTCATCGAGTTAATCTTCTCCACCACCGCCGGCGGAAAAGTATTTTCCATCCCAAATAAAATCCCAATTCTTTTCATTGAAAATGCCCCTCTTATTAACTCCTTATAAAACCTTTGTCATTCCGAACGCGCGCAGAGCGCGGGTGAGAGCCCGCCCTGAGCGCCCGAGCCGAGCGAGTAGTCGAACGGGAACCTGCTTTTCCTCACAACGCCCTCTACTTCACAAACTCTCCCGTGCCTCCATTCGCCCACGGGTCATAAGTCAAGCAAAACTGAATCCGCTCGGGAATGCTCGGGTGGTTATAAAACATAAAAACATCCAGCGGACTTGGATCCGGGTCCGACAAATCCACCTCTCCCAAAATTTGAAACGATTGCGCGGCCACCTGTCCCGAGTCCGGCGTTAATCCGTGTGTAACTTCCAGCCCATACTGGTCCGCCTGATGTTCATAGTGCCGGCTCACACCATTCAGCACCGGATTCGATAAGAACGTGAACACGGTCAATAAAAGGACAAGCGCAGGCAGCGACGCCCAATCGTCCAGGCCACGAATTCCCCAACCAGCACCCCAGCGCGTCAGCACCCATCCAATGCATCGATAGCCCAGATAAAAGAAGAGGAGAAATACCAGAGCAAAAAAGCTAAGCTCTTTGTAGACATGATGCAGAACATAGTGACCCATCTCGTGCCCGGCCACGAAAACAATTTGTGGCACGTTCATCTTGGCAATGGTCGTGTCATACACCACAATCCTCTTCGACGACCCCATCCCCGTGACGTACGCATTCAGTGCATTCGTCTTCTCCGCCGCACCCATCCAGAACATGCGCTGCGGGGGAATATCTTCTCCCGCGCGTTGCACCATCTGCTCCAGCGCCGCAGTGAGTTTCGGCTCCTTTTGTTGCAATGATTCGAACTTATTAAACAAAGGCGCGATCACCCAGGGGCTGATAAAAAATACAAAGATCAGGATCGGTAACGAAACCAGCCAGAAATAAAACCACCACCGTCGCGGACTTCGCCGGATCACAACGTAAAGAATCCAGATCAGGATCGTGAAAATCACGATCGCGATCAGCTCGGCTTTAATCCAGTCCCAGCTCCAGGAACCCCATGCCTGAACCGAAATCCCATATGTCTTCTCGATCGTTTCGGAGTAAACATCGAGTGGCAAGGTGAGCACGGCGACCGTCAGAAGGAACAGCGGAGAAAATATCAGGGCCTGCACAAACCTCTTACCCGACGAGCGCTCGGCCCAATCGCGGTATTTCGCGCCCAGCCTCCAGCGCAGGATGATCCACAAAACCACCACCGCGTAAACGAAACCGATCAATTGCAGGCGAAAATCGATCCGGCTTTTATCGTGCGCTTTTTTATAGAGATCGGGGGGCAAGGTGTAGGCCGTGACTTTCCGCGTCGACTCCACGGCCGGGACGGCAGAGGCCGGGTTTGACGCGGAAGATTGCGTTTCTGCGCTCGAAGGCGTCGCCGACTGACCTTCTGCGGCGCACCAATAAAACATAAAAAACACGAAGGCGATCCCAGCAAACAGGTTTCGATATCTGCTCATCTCAAGCCTCCAATTTAGTTTGTGTGGAAACCTAAACCCAGGTTTCCGCCACTTAGAAATACTTGTCCGCCATCCTTAACCAAAGCGGCCAATCATGTTTCGAATTATCCCCAAAAACATCCAGCCAATGCGGCACTGCTTTCCCGTTCAACATCGCCGAAAGCTTCACATTCTGGTCCAAACACATGTCCCAATCCGCCGAGCCCAGCACAATCTTCATCTGCCGGTACCGGCTCAAGAACCAATCGTCATTCTGATTCGGCAAATAATCCGGCGGACAATTGAAATAACAATCGTCGTCGTAATAGCCATTCAAAAATTGATGGATATCAAAAGCCCCGCTCATGCTCACGCAATGCGTCACCACATCCGGATGCTTCAACGCAAAATTCACCGCATGGTAGGCTCCAAAACTGCATCCAGTCAGAGCAAGCCGCGGTGTCTGATTCTTCCACCGGATAAACGGAATAAACTCGTGCAGAATGTATCGCTCGTACTGCAAATGCCGCATCACCCGCACTTTGGGATGCACATGCTTGTTGTACCAACTTTCCAGATCGACCGCATCCGGACAAAACACCTGCAACTCGCCGCGCTCGATTTTCCCCGCCAGCACCCCGATCATCCCGCGGTCTTCATATTCAAAAAATCTTCCCATGGAAGTCGGAAATACCAGCAGCGGCGTGCCCGCGTGGCCGAACACTAGCGCTTCCATTTCGCGATTCAGTTCCTGGCTGTACGCCTTGTGAAATTCACGATTCATTTTCGTTTGACGATTCTTCTATCCGGCAGACGAAGTATCTTACCTGAACTGGCACACTTCAGTGGTTTTAATCGAGCGTTCCCCGGTTTTCCAATCGCTGAAATGATATCGTGATACGAGATATGTCGTGGAAGCTGCCCAGGCTGGTTCAGCGTTCGGCCACGATGATTCTGATCGTTCTCACCGTTGCCGCCGCTCTGGCCTTTGCCGCGGTGACCCACCTCGTCACCCGTTACACCCTCAATCAACAGGCCCGCGGGCGCAAACTCTACCAGGTCGGCCTCACAGCCGCAGATTCAGGCCATTACGATGACGCCATCGATGCCTTTCGCGCGGCTCTCACTTGCGATCCCTCGAATTCGCAATATCAACTGAGCCTCGCCCGCGCCCTGCGCGACAGCAACGACCCCCGCCGGCTCGAAGAAGCAGAATCTTATCTGATCACGCTCTGGCAGCGCACCCCGCAGGATGCGGCCGTCAATCTGGCATTGGCCCGCGTCGCCGCGCATCGCGGTTCGATCGAAGATGCGACCCGCTACTATCACAATGCGATGTATGGAGTCTGGAACTCCGATCCCGACGCGAACCGCAACCGCGCCCGCGTGGAGCTGATTCAGTTTCTCCTCAATAAAGGCGCATTGGCGCAAGCCGACTCCGAACTCATCGCACTTTCCACCGCCCTGCCGCCTGACCCCGCAGAACAACTCCAGGCCGCGCGCCTCTTTGAAAAGGCCAGGGATTATAACGGCGCGCTCGCTCGCTACGAAGAAGTCATCCGCATCGCCCCGCTGAACACCGCAGCGCTCAACGGTGCGGGTGAAACCGCCTATCGTTCCGGCAACTACGAACTCGCGCAGCATTTTCTCAATGACGCGGTCAATGTAAATCCCACCGACGCGGACTCGCGTCAATTGCTCGCTTCCGCAGAAATGATCTTGAAAACCAATCCCTTTCGCTCTCACATTTCCGATGCCGAACGCAATCGCCGCATCGCTGCCGACTTTGCGCAAGCCGAACAACGGCTGACCGATTGTGCCGCTCAAGCAAAAGTCGATCTCAAGGCGTCGGCACCAACCGCCGCCGATTTCCCTGCGTCTCCACTACCGGCCCTGCAAGCCCTCTGGCTCACTACCAAGCCCGATCTTGACCGCCTCCACTCCCCGGCAGAAACGGATCTCCCGGACACAATCATGGACGTTGTCTTCCAAATCGAGCAGAAGACTGCCTCAGTCTGCGGCCCGCCGCAGGGAATGGATCAGGCCCTGTCGCTGATTTCCCAAAAACGCGAGGCGGCCAGCCAATGAGCAATCTTGGTCCTGTCGTGAGTCCGCCGCTGCCACCCCCAACTCCAGAGAGTCCGCAAGCTGTCCGCCGCCTGTTTGGTGGCCTCGAAGATGTTTTCCACGAAGAAGTTTTTTTCCTGGTTCTCTGCGTCTTTATCGGAATTTTTTCCGGCCTCGCCGTCGTCTGCTTCCGCCTGGCTATCGATTGGATGCACCTGGCCCTGCTCGGCCCCTTGCCGCAAACTCATAGTTGGCGGCTGTTTGTCGTTCCCACAGTCGCCGGACTGGTCGTTGCCGCGCTAGTCATGAAGTTTTTTCCCGCCATTCGCGGGAGCGGTGTGAACCAGACAAAATCCGCCCTTTACATTTTCAACGGCTATATCCCGTTCCGCACCGCAGTCGGAAAATTCCTCTGCTCCTCCATCGCCATCGGCTCCGGTCAATCGCTCGGCCCCGAAGACCCATCCCTACAAATCGGCGCCAGCATCGCCTCAGCCTTGGGCCGCAAGCTCGAAATCTCCCGCGAAAAACTTCGTCTCATGGCTCCGGTAGGCGCAGCCGCTGGCCTGGCCGCCGCATTTAACGCCCCAATTTCCGCCGTCCTTTTCGTCATCGAAGAAGTCATCGGCCGCTGGAGCGCGGGCATTCTCGGCTCCGTTGTTCTCTCCGCCGTCGCCAGCGTGGTAATCGTGCGTTCGTTCCTCGGCAGCGAACCGTTATTCCGCATCCCGGTCACCACATTCAAGCGCCCCAGCGAACTCATCGCCTATGCAGTGCTAGGAATCGTCGGAGGCCTAGCATCAGTCGCGTTCGCTAAATCCGTCGGCTACCTGCGCCCGCGCCTGAAAGCCATGCCGCGCTGGACGCAATATTTTCAGCCCGCCATTGCCGGTCTGCTCGTGGGCTTGATCGGCTATCTCGGTTTCCCGCAAATCATGGGCGCTGGTTACGACTCCATGGATCAGGCTATGCACGGCCAGTTTGCCTGGAAAATTCTTGCCATTCTCGCCGTGCTCAAAATCCTCGCCACCACGCTTTCCTTCGTCAGCGGCACCCCGGGCGGCATGTTCGCCCCAACCCTCTTCGTCGGTGCCATGCTCGGCGGCGCAGTCGGCGATATCGAACGCATCCTTTTTCCTCACCTCACAGGTTCAACCGGCACCTATGTCCTCGTCGGCATGGGCGTCTTATTCGCGGGATTTCTCCGTGTCCCCATGACCTCTGTCTTCATGGTTCTCGAAGTCAGCGGCAACTACGAGATCATCGTCCCCGTTATCGTCGCCAATACTTTCGCCTACCTCGTCTCCCGCAGCCTGCAATCCATCCCCATCTTCGATCTGCTCACCCGCCAGGATGGCCTCATTCTTCCGTCGCTCGAAGAAGAACGCGAAGAAACCATTCTTCACGTCGAAGACGCGATGCTCCCCGTTCCCTCCATCATCCTCAGCGCGCAGGATTACATCGATGCCAACGCCCGCCGTGTGCAGAATTCCAATGAACCCGCATTCCTGGTTCGCGTGCATCCCAGCGGCTGGAGCGTGATTACCCGCGAGCAGCTTCAGCGTATGGATCGCGAAGGCAAAGGCGAGCTTACTCTCGCCTCGGTTCTTCCCAAGCAGGCTCTTCCCAGCCTTTATCCCGATCTCACGCTCGATTCCGCGCTCCGCTACGTCAACAACTACGAGCTGATTCCCGTAGTTAACCGCGCTGACTCGCGCCGTCTCGAAGGCATAATCTCCCGCGAGTCGGTTTTTGCGAAATATGGCAGTTCCCGGGCCGTCGAGATAACGGCCGCGGACTGAATTTGACGAGTCCGCTCCGGCCGACAAAACCACATTAAAAAAGCCCGGACCTTTCGGTCCGGGCTGTGACTTTCGCGTTGATCGCCTTGCGGCGCGCGTTGCGAAGTCGAAGTTAGTCTGCAGCTTTGGTCACGTCGATCTTGATCGTCGTGGTTTCGGTCAAGCCGCCGCCAGTGCCCGTGAGGGTGATGGTGGCGATTCCGGTCGTCGCGGTCGACGACACGGTGAGCTGCATCTGTGCCGTGCCTGAACCGGGAGCCGGAATCGGATTGTTTTTGTACTTAACCGTCACACCCGAGGGCAGGCCTGAGGCGGAGATGGTCACTGCCGAGTCAAACCCACCGCTTACACTCGAAGTGATATTGACGACGGTCTTCGCTCCCTGAGCAATCTTCACCGCCTTGGGAGACGCAGCCAGGCTGAAGCTGCCCGAGGTCGTTCCCACGAGCGCATTGATAAGAGCTGGTCCATTCGGGCTACCCCAACCCGTTGCCAAGTCATAACCGACGGTAGCGCTATAGCCGTTGCTGCCGCTGGTGATGTCATGGAAATCGGTGTCGTAAGTGGATCCCAACCCGATCGTATAGAGCGCCGGGTTGATAAATCCCAGCGTCGTGGCGGCTCCGTTTTGTAACGCCTGCTGGTTAGCGAGCGCCAAATAACCGGCCCACATTGGCGCGGCAAAGCTGGTTCCACCGTATAGGTTGGCGCTGCACGCACTCTGGTCCGCGCAAACATAAAAAGTATTGTTCGCGTTTGCCGAGACGTCCGGGCCATTACGATAGGTTTGTGAGCATTTCGAGCAGCCGGCCGCAGTAGTAACCTGCCATGAAGGAATCGGGATCTTGTTCGGAGAAATGCCGCCGCCCCCATCCACCCATGCCGTTTCTGAAGACCAGGGACCGCCGGCGGAGGACGTTTCCAGGTCCGTTCCTCCCACTGCCGTAAGGTAAGCATTGTCTGCAGGCCAAATGGAAGGCGGCCATTTTCCGTCGTCGCCAGAGGCGTCGAATAAATTCTGCCCTTGCGCCGCAAACTCTATGAAAATGGGATTCAGCGAGTTCGGGTCGGCCGGGCTCCAATACCACGAGCAACTTAATTGCGAGTTCAAGGGGCTCGCAGTCGCCATGGCGTTGAAAATCGCCGTATCGGTCGATCCGATATACATTACCAGGCTGGAAAGCCCGGGAGCCATTCCAAGCGCCTGGGTCATGTCGATCGTCTGCTCGGTGTCATCGCAGCCTTGGTTGGCAAGACATTTCGTAGGGGTTCCGTCGACCGACGTCAACGTGATCGGCACGTTATTTGTCTGCTTGACGTTCTTGTAATAGGTGGTCAGATCAGCGAGGTCTGTGCCGGCATACTCCAGCAAGCCAACGGACTGGCCCGAGCCGGTCAGGGTGGTCGCGCCGTAATAGGCCGCTCTCATATCGCTGCCCAGAAAAGAGTCGCTGGGGCCAGAGCCGATCGTCGCATTCGATCTTGCATTCTGCGCACTCACGTCCCGCCGGGTCAGGTTTGGCCGTGGAATCGAGTAGTTGTCGAGGCCCGTGATGTGCCACAGCTGAACCGGCGAAGCCGAGGTGGGTTCGCGGTCGGGCGCGTAGAACAGGCGGTTCTCAGTGGGGTGTTGGTACACGTTCATGCTCACGTGAAATGTTTTTTCGATCGTTGCCACCGATCCCGTTACGTCGATATTCAGGCGATTACGCGAAGTGC
>DASXEG010000074.1:0-29761 GCA_036490235.1 Candidatus Sulfotelmatobacter sp.
TGAGCCGCGAACAACTGCAGAGAGAAGTGACGAGCCAGACTTTTCGTCAATTGCTCGATGCCAGTCCAGCTTCCACTCTGCCGCTTTCGCTGCTCGTGGAAATTTTGAGCGAAAGAGATACCCACCTGCTTGACGATTTGAGCCGGCTGGTGGAAGAGAAGCGTCGGGAACTGCACGCGAGTGACGGGAAGCGGCCGGCAAGCCGGAGGGAGAACGCCTAATGTACGCACTCCGCGGACTGGCGATCTGCTTCTCAACGTTTTTCCTTGTGTATGTCACGGGATCCGCGGTGGTAATTTTCGCGTGGGCAAGTCTCATCCCTGACGAGAAGAAGTGGTCGGCGCGGACTTGCTCCGATATTCTTTTTGCTCTCCGTCTTAGCCCCCTAGTGCTGGCAACGCTGGTGACATTATTGTTTGCAGCGCCGTCCTTCGTAGTTTTCGAGCCGCGGGCCATAAATGAACCGATTGGACCCTGGCTGCCGATCTTGGGGATCGGCGGGTTGGCAGTGATGGCCGCAGGAGTGTGGAGCGCCGTGTCGGCGCTGCGCCGAATATCGAGGGCCGCTTCGCGTTGGGCGAGTGGCGCGAGCATGCTAAGCCATCCTGCCGGATTCAACAGGCAGATTGCGCTCCTGCGTACGACCGCGGTTGCGCCTCCGGTGAGTGCTGCCGGAATTTTCCGTGGCCGGGTCTGGCTTTCCAGCAAAGCAGAACAGGTTTTGAGCGAATCGGAGCTTCGTTCTGCCTTGCGTCATGAGCTGGTGCATGTGCGCCGCCGCGATAACTTGCGAAAATTATTTTTGCGACTTGTGGCGTTTCCGGGAATGGCAAAGCTGGAATCGGCATGGCTGGAAGCGACCGAAATGGCAGCTGACGATGGCGCGGTTTCGAGCGTACTCGAAGCGCTCGATCTGGCTGCGGCCGTGATCAAGCTTTCCCGTTTCACCCCGCTCGCATCTCCGGGAGAGCTTGCGACTTCGCTCGTCAGCAGCCCAGCCGAGTTTTTGAATGCGCGCGTGTCACGGCTGCTGCATTGGTCGGAACCTCGGGAAGTTCCGACGCGCGCGAACTGGCGAAAAACTGCACTCTGGGCCGCTGCATCTTTCATTGCTTTCGCTTTAACCTATAGCCATCTCCTGCTCCGCGTTCACGCTGCTACCGAGTTGCTAGTGCGGTAAACTGCTCCACATGCCTACCGGACGTAAGGGCTCCATCCATCTTTTTCGCTTTTCTGGAATCGATGTATTTCTTCATTGGTCGTGGTTTCTGGTCGCGATCTATGAAATCAACGCCCGGAAGGGAATGTACTCGTCCATCGCGTGGAATGTGCTCGAGTATCTGGCGCTCTTCGTGATCGTGACGATGCATGAATTCGGCCACGCTCTGGCGTGCAGGCAAGTGGGTGGAACTGCGGATCACATCGTTCTGTGGCCGTTGGGCGGCGTGGCGTACGTGAATCCGCCGCAGCGCCCCGGCGCGACCTTGTGGAGCATCACGGCGGGGCCGCTGGTAAATGTTGGGATCGCTATTATCCTGTTCATTGCCGGCACACTAAGCCACAACGCGGCCTGGCTCGGAGCTTCGCCTGATTTGCATTTGCTGCTGCGTTCCATCTGGGACATCAATCTCGTCCTGCTGGTTTTCAACATCTTGCCTATCTACCCGCTGGATGGCGGCCAGATTCTTCGTTCGTTGCTTTGGTTTGTGATGGGCAGGGCGCGCAGCCTGATGGCAGCGGCAGTGATCGGCCTCATTGGCTCGGCGGGTTTTATCTTCCTCGCTTTGAGAGCAGAGGATATCTGGCTGGGGGCAATTGCCGCTTTTGTCCTGCTGAATTCGTGGGCTGGATTGCAGCAAGCCCGCGCACTTACGCAATTCGCGAAGCTGCCGAGACGCGAGAACTTCGCTTGTCCCGTGTGCAAGATGTCTCCTCCGATGGGAGACTATTGGCGATGCTCGAACTGCGGTCAGACATTTGACACGTTCCAAACGGGAGCGGTATGCCCGCATTGTGGATCGCGGTTTGATCAGACGCGCTGCCTTGATTGCGGCAACGTGCGTCCGATGCATGAGTGGAGTGCGCCAGTGATCGCGGGGACGATCACCGGGGACAAAGCGCGCGTCTGAATGGATGTTCTATGCGCCACTGAAGCAGCGCTCTTCCACGGTGGTCCCCCCGACACATCGAGGGCTCTAGAACGTCACGCGCACGCCGACCTGTGCCGCGAATGGAATTCCCACCGTTGTGCCGGGGCCAAAGAAATCCCCCAAGCCGCCCTCCGGAATTTCAAGCTGTTTCAGGCTGGTGAGTGGCGTGGTCTGTGAGCAATCGGCATTGGCGCAAACACTTGTGATATTTGTTATGCCCTGAGCGTTCGGCTGCATCTCTGCCGCCGGAACCGGGAGCTGAACCACGTTCACAGCGAAGTTCGCGCCGGGATTGTTGCGATTGAAGAGGTTGAAGAATTCGATGAACGGATCGACTCGCCATTGCTCATTGATCTTAATGGGCCGGGTAACCCGCAAGTCCGATTGAATGTAAGGCGTGCCGCGGAATTCATCGAGACTGGTGTAAACGCCGTTGACATAGATGCGTTGGCTATTGTCCGCGGTCGTAATTGTGATGGGCCGCGCACTCTCAATCTGGTTGACGGTGCTGAGTTCGAAGCCGCCGGGGATATGGACGATGCCAGCCAGAACGATGCGGTGCCGCACATCTTCGCCGGATGGTCCGTAGTCGCCCTGTCCGAAAGCGTTGAGGAACCCGGCGTTCGGAGTGCCCGGTTGGTTGGGGCAGACGCCATCCACGTAGTCGAACAATTCGCCGAGAACGCATCCCCAGGTTTGCGCTTTTGAGAGAGTGTAATTCGCTACGAGGTTGAACCGGCGTGTGTTGCCTTGCAAGTGCAGCATCAATCCGTTGTAGCTGGAGCGATTGTCGGCCTTGAACACATTGACGTTCGGCACCACGTTCGCCTGATCGGTGGCATAGTCAGGATCGCTTGCCGGAATTAGGGGAGTGAACAGATTGGCCGCGCTCGCATAGCCAAAGCCGCGGTAACCATGATTGCCCTGTTCGTGAACATAATCGGCGCTCACCAGCCAGTTCTGATTAAAGGAATGCTGTGCGCCGCCGGTGGTATGGATCGCATAAGGAGTACTGTAGGGTGCTCCGATAAGATTGCCCGCGGCCCCGGCGCCTCCGACAAGACAGCCCGTGCCGGCAAGGGCGTAGGTCCCCGGTCCGCCGGTAAGCGCGCATGATCCTGTGACGAAGGTCGAGTTGTTCACTCCTTGAAATGCGGTTGCCCATCCGTTCTGCGCGAGATCGTCGTAGTACAGGCCAAACCCAGCGCGGAATACGGTCTTGCCGCTGTTGCCGGGAGAATACGCCACGCCGATGCGTGGTGCGACTTGCTTCCGGTAATCGCTGGGTGCGCCGGACACAATCGGAATCTGCAGCGCTTGCAAAGTTATTAGAGCAGCGTTATCGGCCTGGCTCCTGCCAGAAGCATTAAATAGACCCCACGTCGTCTGGTAACGCAAGCCATAGTTCACTGTGAGCTGGCGCGTCGCGCGCCATGAGTCTTCGCCGTAGAAGGCAAGGCGCTGAACGTTTTGGGAGAAGCTTCCGTCTCCGGCGGGAGTGGTGGTTGCTCCGGCAAGATAGTCGAGCGTGAATTGCGCCGGATCTGTCAGATAGAAAGTCGGATTTTGTGGGAATTGATAAAGCGTTTCCGCGTTGCCGGGGAACGCGCCGCTTAACACCGGCTCGTGAATAAAGTCGACTCCAAACTTTAAAGCGTGGTTGCGTATCACATGGCTCAGGTCATAGCGGAACTGATATTTGTCCTGGTTGCGCAGATCGGGAAAAAGCGTGATTGGGGTGGCGAACTGGTTGTCGCCATAAGTTTCGAAGCCCGAGACGGTCAGCGCGGTGGAACTGAAGGGAAACGCCAGCGCGAAGCCGAGGTTCGAGTTTCGCGTCTGCGTAAGATGCAGCAGGCTGGCATCAAATACAAAACTGCCCAGCCAGTTCGGAGTGAAAGCATAAGTATTGCTCAGCGCCACATTCCAGTAGTTGTTATGGGTCAGCAATCCCGTAGAAGGTAATGTGGCTTGCGCTACCAGCGCATTGTGGGTGGTGTAAGAGTCGGACGATGCGCGAAGGAACCAGTTTGATTTCGGCGTTTGCGCCCAATCAAAACGCAGCGAGCTGAGAAAATCGCGAAAAGGTATTGGAACGGTAGCCGGGACAGAGATGGAGGGAACGCCAGGAATTAATCCTTCGGAAGCAAGTTGCGCCAGCGCATTGAACTGCGTGGTACTGGCCGGACTATAAGCGATACTCGCGTTTTCATGAACCGCTTCAAATGAAGTAAAAAGCCAGAGTTTGTCTTTCGCGATCGGACCGCCAATCGTCGCGACATAATTCTGGCGGGAAAAGGGCTGTTTCGGATTGTTGACGCAGCCGCTGGGAGTGCAGGTCTGCGCCGGATTTTCGATAGGGAAGCGCGCATTCAGCGCGGCTTGCCGGTCGTAGAAAGCCGCATCGCCGTGCCAATCGTTAGTTCCGTGCTTGGTGGTAATTACCACGGATCCAGCTGTAGTCCACCCGGTATCGGCGTCTTCATTTGAAGTGCGAACAGCGAATTCCTGAATTCCATCCGGAGAAAAATTCTGCAGGAAGCCGCCGATCCAGTCGTCAGAATCGTCGGCGCCGTCGACGGATAATTCATTGTTCAGACCTGAGCTTCCGCCGGTTGAAACAGCAGTGATTCGCGCCTTAGTCGGATCGGAAGGTTCAACCGGTTCAGTGCCCGGCACGAGGTATGCGATGTTGGCGAAACTCCGCGCCGGCAGCGGCATAGTTTCGAGGTCCTGACTGCCGACCACGCCTCCGCGAATCGCGCTCGATATGTCGGTGGTTTCAGTCGTAATGGATGAGCTTTCGCCTCGCACGTTCACCGATTGCTGAACCGCTGCGGGCTTGAGCGTGACGGTGATATCGCGTACGTTGGCTACCGCGACTCCGACTTCAGCCTCGGCGCTCGCGAATCCCGCAGCAGTAATAGTGACCCGATAACTGCCGGGCAGTAAATCATCCAGACGGAATTCGCCTCCTACGCTCTCAGCCTCACGCTGGACAGAAGATCCCGCTAACTGGACGACAACTCTTGCCGATGCGACGCGCGCGCCACTGGTGTCCTGCACCGTGCCTCGCAAGGACCCGCGGGAATTCTGGGCGTAGACGGTGGCTGCAAGGAATATGACCGAAGTGAGGCTAAGCAAACTAATGCGAAGAGTTATTTTCATTCGTTCTTCAGGGCAGCAGCGTCAGTTTCTCGGGGAACTTTGCAGGGTAGAAGAGAGAGACGAGATACTACCAGCGGTCGTAGGGACCGACCTTGCAAAGTCTCGGTGCGGAAAATTGGTGGTGCAAGCAGATTCATCGCCCACATTACCCGGGCGAGGAATCAGGATGTTGCGCGACCCTGCGAACCAAATTACTTACCTGCATATGTTCGGGCCGAACCAATGCCGCTGCATTTGTCGAAGCCGACGCTACACTCGGAACTGCCCTGAGTGATGTCATTGAAATCGTCGGAGTATTGGGTCGGATTGGCAAGTTCGCTGTACATCTTCGTGAGCTGGGCCACGCTGCCTCTCGCTTTGTGTCCGGCTGCGTTTACGATGCCGGCAAAGGTCGGAGAGGCCCAACTGGTGCCGCCGACGGAATACCATGCGCCATCCAGATAAATCGGGGCGCAGCAGAAATCGGAAGCGACATCGGGATAGCCGCGATGCGTACCCACAACACTGGCCACACCATTTTGATAAGTGGGGCGAGGTTCATAGGGACTGAGGTCGCCGCCCCCGCCGTCCGTGTAATAGACTTCGTTGACAAAGTTACCGTTCCCATTGCGGTTAAAGTACGTGCCGCCAACGGATACGACGTTCGGCGATGCGCCGGGATAAATGCTCACGCCCAAGCCACCGTCTCCGGCGGCGGCGAAGAAAACGACTTTGTTGTTGGTGAAATATTTATCCCAGGAGGTTTCCTGGCTCTGCTCGGGGTCGCCCCAGCTCATGCTGACTACGCCACCACCGGCCTCGGCTACGAGCTTCGCGGCGAGTTGCACGCCCTGCCAAGTGGGATCGGTATTTTCCTGCACGGTTTCCACGAGATAGAGCTTGGCTTGCGGCGCCATAGCGTGCGCCCACTCAATGTCGAGAGCTTCTTCCGTCGTCCAGCCGGAGTAAACAGGAGGTTTCGTACTGCCAGGCCAGGTCACTGTGAAATCGGCAGCAGGGATTCCGTAATAGCTCGAAAAAGCCGCGAGATCGGATGCGGCACTGGGATAGTCGCCGGCGTCGACAATAGCGATGGCGCCCCATCCGCCAGTGGGCAGGGCGGTGCTGGTCGAAACTGGGCAGCCGGAAGGTCCGCTCACCAACTTATACACGCAGGCTACCGAACCGGGAGTTTCCACGCCTGAAGGTGGCTGCGGCGCGGGCTGGTCGGAATCCACATAGAAATAATTTGTGTGATGACGACCTGGCTGAGGAATGCTCGAATCAGGATAGATGATTCTGTGGCCGTTGAAAACCGTCTCCAGTGTCTGGGCCGAGGTGGGTACCACGGTGAGAGTGAAGAAAAGGCCTAACGCCACCATAGTCACTACACAGATCTTCGACATTCCGAACAAGCGCGTCATTTCTGGCTCCTGGCTTGGCTTTTGGCGTGCATCCGGCATTGTACAGCAAAACGAGAAAAGTCAGTCCGACCACGCCGTCGGCTTTCGATCCCAGCGATGATGCTTCAGTTCGCTCAATAAACTTGCCGGCAACAGGCCCGCATCGCTGGCTGCGATATTTTCCCGGACGTGCTTCGCGTCGCGCATTCCGACGATGGTTGTGCTAACTGCTGGATGCGACAGGATAAAGCGTAAAGACATTTCTGGAAGAGTCATTCCTGGTGGAACGATTTTTTTCAATTTTTCCACGCGCTCGATGGTCGGGCGGAGATTTTCTGGACCGAAATATCCTGAGCGCCAGTCGTCTTTGGGGAAGCGAGTTTCAAGCGTCATTTTGCCGCCGAGGCTGCCTTCATCAAGAGGGACGCGGGCGATGACGCCAATATTAAGTTCCTGGCAGAGCGGAAATAGTTCATCTTCCGGAGCTTGATCGAAAATGTTGTAGATCACCTGCACCACGTCAACAAGTCCAGTGTGGAGGGCCTTGATGCCGTTTTCCGGTTCCCAGCGGTTAATGCTGAGGCCGAAATATTTGATCCAGCCGCCGTCTTTGAGCTTTTCGACCGTGTTACGAAAGGCGGGATTGTCAGTCCAGCTGTCGTCCCAAACATGGAACTGAAGGACGTCGATCGAATCAACGCGTAGCTTTTTGCGAATGAGATCGGCATATTTGAGAACGTGGTCAGGCGGAAATACGTCCTCGTATCTGTAGCTGGGTAGAGCCGGCCATTTGTCGTTTTTCGGCGGAATTTTGGAGGCAGCGTAAAGGCGCTTTTTGGAATTTTGCTCCATGATCTCGCCGAGCAGGTCATCGCTTTTGCCTTCGCCATAGGCCCAAGCCGTATCAAAGAAGTTGCAGCCGGAATCTACCGAAAGCTGAAGCGAATCGAGAGATTGCTTATCGTCCGAGCCACTCCAGCCGCTCATGCCCCACAGACCGTAGGAAACGTCACATGTGTCGAAACCGGTACGGCCCAGCTTGCGATATTTCATCAGATCCCTTGTTGAAAACAGGAATTGAACGGCAGAATAAACATCCTAGCAGCTTTAGGAAGGGTGAATTTCGATCACGGGAAAGGAAATTGCGATTCTGTTTTTTCGATGCACCTCATCGAGATTTTTCCGCTCCGCACACCGCTCAAGAGTGTTTCAATTGAAAGCAGAGCGAGTGATTCTGGAGGTTTTTTTCGATGGAGTCTGAACATCCTACATCTCAACGAACTCGTTATAATGAAGAATTGCGAACAGTGTCAGCAACACGTTTTGTCGATGAGAAAATTTCCGATGATTCCGGCACGGAAGCTCAAGCGGTGGATAAAGCTCTCGCGCCAGCGGGATTGAAAAATCCGTTCTGGAAGTAGCGGGTTTGTGTCGCCTGAGCGGTTGGCTTCTAGCGCAGCATCGGCCTAACGCAAAATCGGCAACGACAAGCAAGGCCGCAGCGCGAACGGCAGGGCCGACATTTCGTGAAGAGCCGGCTGCAGCTGCGAGTCGCGGCAAGGTTCGAGCGTGATGACGAATGGCAGCGCGCTCTTCTCGAAACCGGGTTTCTGCAGGACCGAATCGATGTTTAACTGGTGAGCAGAAAGAATTGAAGCCAGCCCGGCGATAATGCCGGGCTGATCTTTTACCCAGAATCGCAAATACCAGGGTGTTTCAAAGTCGCAGCTCACGTTGGGCGATATAAGCTGCGGCGCATGATTGCTCCGAGCTCCCGCCGAAAGACCCTCTGCCACGAACATCAGATCTGATACGACCGCGACTGCCGTGGGATCGCCTCCGGCTCCAGCGCCGAGGAAGGCGATATCTCCGCCATATTGGCCCGAGGTGAGAACCAAATTCAGATTCCTTTGAACCCTTCCAAAGGGGGACGATGCGGGAACGAGGCTGGGACCGACCTCGGCAAGCAGAGTCGCCTCTTTGAGATCGGCGCGCGAGATTTGACGGATCGTACAACCTAAGTCGGCCGCGTAGTCAAAATCTACAGCGTCGATAGAGCGTATGGTGCGTGCGCGGATGTTATCGGGAGCGACGTGGACATGCAGACCAGCCAGAGCCAGAATGGCCAATTTCGCCCGGGCGTCTCCCCCGTCAAGATCCTCGCTCGCATCAGCTTCCGCGTAACCGCGAGCTTGGGCCTCTTCCAGCGCCTCACTAAATGGAACGCGCTCGGCCTCGATGCGGCTCAGGATGAAATTGCAGGTGCCGTTTAGAATGCCGGCAATGCCATGTAGAGTGTCACCGGAAAGACCGGTTCGCAGGGCTGGGAGAACGGGGACTCCGCCCGCGACCGACGCTCCATATTCAAGCTGGCAGCCGTTGGCATTGGCAAGCCGTATCAGCTCTGGACCGTGGCGCGCTATGAGCTGTTTGTTGGCCGTGACTACGGACTTTCCAGCGCCGAGGGCCGCACGAACCAATTCTCCGGCAGCTGAAAGTCCGCCAATTAACTCGATCACGATCGCCGCGTCGGAGTTGAGGACGTCGCTGAACTGCTCGGTCCAAATTACGTCCCCCGGAACCCAGGACTGCTTTTTTCGCTCGATATTCCGATTGCAAATGTGAGTCAGGCGAAGGGTTCCATCCGCGCGTTCGCACAGTATTTTGGCGACGGCCTGGCCCACCGTGCCGAAGCCGACTAATGCGACGTGCCGAGCCTCTGCTCTCACCGGAGAGCTTGATTCCTTATCTCGCGATCCCTTTGCCAAGTCTGTTCTCGAAGTTGTTTTCTCATGATACGTGCAATGTTGCTTTGTGCGAAACGGAAGAAAAGAGGATGTCGAGCATCCAAAACCTGAAAGCGTCCCAGAGGTGGAAGTTGCAGTTCCGTCCAGCCGGGCGGCATGGGAAACAAATTCCGCATCAAAAATTGGTAATATGGTTCGATCCCGCCGCAATCAAGGCTCGGCCTTTCTGCGAGGAATCATAGCGGAACCTTTATTCACGCGCCTTTCCATGCCGAGCGCTACGGTCCGCCGCTACGCCCGGTAAGGGGAGGAGAATGGATGATTGGAAAGTTCGCGAGTGCACTGGTGCTGCTGAGTTCGATGGTGCTGTTGGGGGCGCCAGGGTTTTCCCAGACCGCGCCTGCCGACCAGACGGCGGCGCCAGTTCCGGCCACTCAGCAGCCCGCGGCGCAACCACCCGCAGCCCAGCAGCCTGATACCGGCCAGGAGCCCTCTGAAGAAACGGCCCCACGGCGAAGGGTAAAACCTCGAACGTATAAGCCGTGGTCCTTTAATGCAGGGCTCGGCGCAAACCTGGACAGCGGTACGACCAAGACCTTCGTTCGCGGTGGAGGTTATGACGGCACGGTCGGAGCGGCTCGCAACGCGAGTAAATATCTCGGCCTTCGCGGTGATTTCCTTTTTGCCGATCTGCCCTTGCGACAGTCTTCGCTTGCCCTGGCGCAGGCGCAGAGCGCAACCAGTTATCTTTTTGCCCTCACGGTGGGGCCAGTCATCAACATTCCTGTGACGAAAGATTGGGGCGGGTACATTGTGTTCGGTCCCGGCTATTACCGCCGCTTCGGCACGTTGAGCGACGATACTGCGATTCCAGGATCGTCTTGTAATGCGTTTTATAAGTGGTGGGATGGCTGCCCCAACGTAAGCATTCCGCTCAGCGGCAACTTTATACATTCGAGCCAGAACGACTTCGGATACAACATTGGCGCCGGCATCAGCCGCAAAATGCCCAGCGGCGTTGAACTCTACGCGGAGTACCGTCTGATGCATGGATCGGCGAACGGAACCACGACCGATGTGAGGCCGATCACGATTGGTGTGCGCTGGTAGCGGGTTTTATTCCGGGTTGGGCCTATAACTCCACAAATCGGCCGTGCGCTGCTGCAATTGCACGAACGAGGAACCTGAAACGGGCTGCGAGATTGAGTCGTTTGAGTTGGCTCGTTCCAATGCCTCTTGCACAACGTGATGTGCGGGCGCCAGAGAGCAGGCGGGGTCAGTTGCAGTTACGTCACCTGCCAATAGCAATGCCTGGCACCGGCATCCGCCAAAATCTTCCGTGCGGCGTTCGCAGCTTCGGCACGGTTCCGGCATCCATTCTTCTCCGCGAAATTTCTGGAAAGATGATGAGTTTTGCCAAATTTCTTCCAAGGTCTTGTCGCGAACGTTTTCAAAAGTAAGTTCGGGGATAATTTCTGCGGCGTGGCAGGGAAGGACCTTGCCCGACGGGTTAATGAGCATCAGCCTTCGACCCCATCCCCCCATGCAGGCTTTTGGATACCGGGCGTAGTAATCGGGAACAACCGAATCGATGCGAACCTTCCCCGTCATGCGCTTTTCGGCGGCAGCTACGATTTCGACTGCTTTGTCGACCTGCGCTCGCGTGGGGATCAGCGCGGAGCGATTGCGAAGCGCCCATCCGTAATACTGGGTGTGCGCAATCTCCATGCGCTCGGGCGAAAGTTGCTCGATGAACGCAATCATTTCTTCCAGATGATCAATGTTCTGCCGATGAATGACAAGGTTTACCGTGAATGCAATCTTGTGCTGGCGGATGTTGCGCGATAGTTCAATCTTATGGGCATGTGCTTTCGCCCCGGCAATCCAGTTGGCGGACTCTTCTCGGGAGTCTTGAAAGCTGATCTGGATGTGATCGAGGCCGGCGTCCACGAGGGCTTTTAGCCGCGTTTCGCCTAAACCAAGTCCGGAGGTGATGAGGTTAGTGTAGAGACCGGCGTCGCGCGCGGCGGCGATGAGTTCGACCAAATCCGCCCGCGCCAGCGGTTCGCCGCCGGTGAAGTGAGCATGCAGCATTCCCAACTTGCCAGACTCTCGAAGCACGTCTACCCACTCGGATGTAGAGAGCTCCGTGCTGACCGCTGCCAGTTGCTCGGGATTCGAGCAGTAGACGCAGTGCAGGGGACAGCGGTGCGTGATTTCGGCGATGAGCGCGAGAGGGTTGGGAATCATCGAAAATCGAAGTTTGGAGCTAGAAGCAGCCTTTACTAAGGATACAGTTTTTCTCTTGGTTGCTCATCAATCGCCAGTAACATGTGTTTCTTCTTGACAACGTTGTTACCCTTGGTAACAATATTTATGGATGTATAAGGTCGTCACGACCAAGTCGTTTGCCAAGGCGCTTTCCCGGCTTCCGTTGAATTGGCAAAGACGAATCGTGGCGAAAGTCGGAGAGATCGCCGCCGACCCTTACGGTCAGCACAACAACGTTACCAAGCTACAGGGGCGCGATGGCTACCGGCTTAGGATTGGCGACTGGCGGGTCATATACGAGGTGCATGACGATCGCTTGGAATTGTGGGTGCTGGAGGTCGGATCTCGGGGAGGAATCTACTGATACACATCGAAACCATTACTCGCAAAGGCCGGGAGTTTGCTGTAATTCCCCTGGACAAACTGCAAAAGCTCATTGACGCTGCAGAAATGCTTGCCGATGTAAGAGCGTACGATGCTGCCAAAGCTTGTCTTGAGGCAGGTGAAGATGAACTCATCCCGCTGGAGATTACTGAACGCAGGCTGCGCGGTGAGGCGCCTCTGCGCATTTGGCGCCAATATAGGAAGCTCACTCAGGAACAGTTAGCCCGGAAGTCCAGGGTTTCACGCGCGCTCATTGCCGCTATTGAAACCAAACGGAAGGCGGGATCAGTAGGCACATGGAGGAAGCTGGGCGCAGCCTTGGCCGTGAGCTGGGAGCAGCTGGCTTAGCGTTCTCGAATCGTACTGAACCTGGAACTCCGATCAATAATCGACAATTCGTTTTCTCTGCAATTGCTCGAGAAATAACCCGATATCACTGCGAATTTTCCCAGGATCGGCATCCCCAAACTGTTTCTGCAATTCACCAATGATCTCTCCAAACGTGCGTTGACCGTCGCAGCGTTCGAGCACCTGACGCCCTGTCCCTTGCAGCTTAATTGCACCTTCGGGGAAGAGAATCACTCGATTCTCCTCTGTTCCGCCCCAACGGCAACCCGGAGCGAGGCGAGGCTGGCTGGTATCTTCTGGAGTTGCCACGCTAGATGACCTCTGTTCGAAAAGCTCCGGGGGGCGGCCATCCCGGCTGAACATAGGCGAAGTACAGCGCATCGAGTTGTGCCCAAAGGATGTCGCATTTATCGCGCAAGGCTTGCATCGCCAGTTCCTGTTCGCCACGTGTTTTGGCGTTCTCGTAGACGTAGTTCACGGCGAATTGGGAATCTTCCGGAGCCTGATAAAGCCGCGCCTCAAAGTAATCCAAGCCGCCGGCCAGCCAAGGGTAAAATTGCCGCAGCTTTTCCACTCGCAGCGTGATCAATCGCGTCGAAAACAACTCCGTCAGGGAGGAAGCGACCGCTTCCAGTAGAGACCGGCTGCGCACGATATTTAGATACTCATTCACGGCAAAGCGCGTAGCGGGCAGAATTTCTTTACCTTCTCGAACCTGAGAGGCATCGAGCCCGGTTGCTTCAGCTAGTTTGATCCAGCGCTTGATGCCGCCCTCGCTCGTTGCGTCGCCGTCGTGATCGACAACGCGCTTGCGCCAGGCGCGGCGAAAAACGGGATCGGGACCCCGGGAAAGAATGATCGAATCCTTGATCGGAATGACGCTTTGATAGTAGTAGCGGTTTAACGCCCACGCCTGAAGTTGGCCGCGGCTGAGCTTCCCTTCATGCATCAATTGATGAAACGGATGCTTGTGGTGATATCGCTCCTCACCGATTGCTTGAAATCGAGCGCGCAATTCGTCAAGTGAGAGCAACGTGTTACTTTTAGGATTCGCTTCTACAGGGTGAACTGCCATCCATCCTCCGCGATTTCCCAACCTGCGCTCCGCACCTGGCGAGATTGAGGACTTGCCTCATCCAGCATGGGGTTGGTGTTGTTAATGTGTAGAAATATTTTACGCGGGCGGCGAAGTCCCGCCAACCTGATCAGAGTTTCGTCGACCGGGATATGGCCCATCTGCCGGGCGGTCTGACCGCTGCCTTGCACACGTATCAGTTCGTCGTCGCTCCAAAACGTGCCATCGAAGAGAAGCAAATCGCTGTTCTCGAGTTGATTGAGAAGGTCATCATTCAGCGCCGGAACGGCGGGAAAATACGCGAGTCGCGAGCGAGAGTTCGTACTCGCAGAGCATGTCTGTACGAAAAATCCAAGTGACGCCTCAGATTGCGCTAATTGCAAGCGACGCCCATCCGCTACGTAAGCGGGATAATGTTCGCTCAGAGACCACGCCAGGCAAGTTATGCCTGAGTCGTCCCCACGTGAATTGCACAGCGGGAAATCTTGTCCCGGCTGAAAGTCGCGCCATATAACCTGATTTCGAACTCTTTGGAGCATCGCGAACATCGAGTTGTCTTCGCGAAGAATGCGGTGGACGGACCCTGTAGCGTGAACACGAAACGGCTGAAGCTCGCGCATCAGCAGCAGCCCGAGAACATGGTCGAGATCGGCGTTTGCGAGGAGGACGCCCGAAATCGGCGACTGCCGGACGCCTTCACGAGGATGGAGTTCACTATTGAATTCAATCTGGCTGCGCAAGTCAGGAGAAGCCCCCAGGAGATACCATTCGCGCCCATCCGCGGAGACGGCCAGTTGCGCTTGTGTGCGGGATTTGCCGTGGAAAGTGCCAGCCCTTAGGGCGTGGCAATTGTGGCACGAACAGTTCCACTGCGGAAATCCGCCTCCGGCTGCCGACCCCAAAATTTTTACTTTCATCAGAGTGAGTTTACAACCTGGAGGCGGCGATTTTGGAAGATCAAGGTGACAGATCTTGCAACTTTTCGACGATCACTTGCGGCCTATGTGAAACTTCTTGCAATTTTGCTTGGGAATTTCGCTTTTGAATCGCGGTTTGTTCTTGTCTTCGTCGGCGAGCCATTCCATACTAGCTAAATGCCCGCGCAATGCGGGTTTTTGCCTTCCCCCGCCCTCCCCATTTTTCGTAGATTCAATTAGCTTTGTCCGGCCGCGGCAGCGCAACGCAGCGGGTCAACGTCCCACAACGTTGCTTCGCCTGAAAGATTCTCGATTCCCACTTCGCCGGCCATTTCGGTTCCCGGCTTCCCGCACCAAACAATGCGGAATTGTGCCTTCGTCCCTTCGTACAGCACGTCCACAACGTCACCTGGCTTTAAACGAGCATCCACACATTGCAATGTCGCGCCGCGTCCGCTGATGGTGCGCAGGCTGGCAGGTTGGATGAACGGGCGGGAATTGGAGTCCATGCCCCAGATTTGGACAGGAAGGTCCACGAAGACGCGCGATTGTCGCCGGCGATCCATTCGATGCTCCTCGAAAATCGAAGCGAATCAAAGGGATGTTAGGCGGGCTGGGCACGCGAACCAAGGTAACAATGGTCACATGCCAAGCTATGCCGAAAGTTTGGTAAGGCGAGCGGGGTAGCTAGTCGAGGTCTCCCAGAGAACAGGAGCCGGGACCGCGAGGATCGCCGCAGGAACCGCAAGGACCGGCGCCCTGGGAAGGAGTGGTTGAGCCTTTCGCAGAGACGGCGAAGACGCTCAGTTGTGGACTCAATTTGTTGCTCTGGCATTTCGGGCATTTGGCCTTGTCGCGGCCAAACACGAGCGCTTCAAACTCATGGTTGCATTCCTGGCAAATATACTCAAAGATCGGCATCTCGATTTACTCCACAAAGCAATCTACCCTATTAGAATCAATTTCAGCACGGTTGGCAACGAGCGTGCCTGAAGGGCGGAATTCAGTTCCAACGATCGAGAACAATTCGAAGAAACAGAGAGGTTTCTCCCCGAGCATTTTTCGTCCCCGTCGGCGCCTGAGGGGCGGGCATCTGCAGACTTTGGCAGCGTTCTTTCTCTCTCGCCACACCGACCTGCCGCAATCTGAAAAGAGACTAATCGAAGTTGAGCCCGGCATCCCGGTTCTGTGTCACTGTCACTGGCAAAAAGATCGACGAGAAGCGCTGACTCTCATCGTTGTGCACGGGCTCGAGGGATCGAGCGATTCGCAGTACATGCTGGGAATTGCGCGAAACGGTTTGGCCGCGGGTATGAACGTAGTGCGGATGAACCAGCGCAACTGCGGCGGCATGGATCATTGCGCGCCAACGCTTTATAACTCAAGCCGGTCGGGCGATATAGCGGCAGTGGCAGGTGAACTTGTCGAGCGCGATGGAATTTCTGGTTTCGTTCTGGCGGGATTCTCCATGGGCGGCAATCTGGTGTTGAAGCTGGCGGGCGAATGGTCGAACACAAGCCATCGGCAGTTTCGAGGAGTCGCTGCAGTTTGTCCTGCGATCGATTTGGCGGCAGGAGCGGATGCCCTGCACGAACCGGCCAACCGGATTTATGAATACTATTTTCTTCTGCAGCTTTTCCGACGCTTTCGGCGCAAGGTGAAGTATTTTCCGGAGGCATTTGAAAGTTCGCGTCTTCGCGGTGTGAAAAGCCTGCGCGAATTCGATGATCGCATTACCGCTCATTATTGCGGCTTTGCCAGTGCCGACGATTATTATGCGCGCGCGTCGGCGGCGAATTTGATTGATCGAATTTCTGTTCCCACACTCATCGTTCACGCCGCTAACGATCCCTTTGTTCGCATTCTGCCCGAGACGCGGCAGAAAATTCTTGCGAATCCGCATATTACTTACCTCGAAACCGAAGATGGCGGACACTGCGCGTTCCTGGGAGAGCGTGATGGGGATCGGAGCTATGACGGCCGCTGGGCCGAGCGAGAGATTGTCGAATTCGCGAAACAATTCCAGTGATCGTGAACTGCGATAGTTCGGAACGGCCAAAAATGTTTTTTCTGGCCGCAGAAAATTTCAACAACTCATTGGGCCGTCGCAGGACGGCGAAACCAGGAAATGACATCCACACCTCGACCCTTCGCGCGAGTTCTGGCAAAAGCCAGGGCGGTCATGGCGAGAAAGATCAGAAGCAAGCCGAAGGACGCTGCACGAATGCTGACACCGTGCTTTGGCAGGATCGAAACCCTCCCATAAACGAACTCCATGTGCACCCAATACACAAGAAGCGAAGCCTGCCCCAGCTGAATCAATGGACTAAATCCGAGTTGCGCCGCGCCCAACCGGCACCATGCATAGCTCGCCAGAAGAATTAACAGCAACATGCCGAGACGAATGAGAAAGAAGCTTGGACTCGTGTGCCAATAGTCATAGATCGCGTAAAAGCGAAGCGGAGAATGATCCGAGCAAATGGAGATGGCAATGAGAGCCAGTCCAACCGCTCCTGCAGCAAGAAACGTTCTGGTTTCACGATTCCGCGCCCATTCGGATTGCAAAGCGAAGCCCGCTGCCAGGCCGGCGAACGCGAAGGCGCTCCAGGGGAAAATTGGAAACAGCCATGCCTGCGGCGTACCCAGATTGTGGACTCCGTTGATGTAAGACTCGATCGGCCAGGGCAGCCAATCCGGACGCCAGTTTGTCCACATAAGCGGCGTGAGCAGGGAGATCAGCAGTGCGGTCGCCGATGACGTTACGATTAGCGCGAGCTGGTTCTTCGCCTCGCCGTTCACAGACTGAACGATCCAGCACAGCACACCCATCAATATCATTGATAAGCCGATGGTATTGAGGATATCGACCCGCAATAAATCGCTGAACGGAGCCCAGCCCCACGCGATTACATACTCCTGCAATCGGAAGAGCAGCCCAAAACCAAGGATTTGTGCGCCACGAAAGATGGTCGTGCGGGCAATTTGAGCCGACGGAAGATTTTTCCCGCGCAGCCTCTCCGTTACCAGGGCGAAGGAAATCCCCGCGAGAAATAAAAATAACGGCGCGGGGAAAGTTCCTCCCAGTTGCGAGTATATGAAGAATTTGCTTTGCCGCGCGCTGGGGCTGAGCCAGGAGTCGTAACAATGCGTCTGGAACATTAGTACGCAGGCTAGGCCGCGCATCCAGTCGATATAGGCTAGCCGGGATTGATTTGAAGATGCCACGTCGCGAGGCGCAGTGTGCAGTATACGGGAGGGAGATCCCAGAATTAGGCGGTGTATTGATGTTGTACGAGTTAGACGGAAATAGTGAGCGCAGAGCGGTCAGAAGGTAAGGCGGAAAAGTTCAGTCTCCTGAGGCTTCGATTTGCACGACTGAGGGCGCCGAGCGAGTCGATCGAATTGCAGCGACAGATATAATACTCACGTGGGCGTGTAGCTCAGGGGATAGAGCATCTGCCTTCTAAGCAGAGGGTCGCAGGTTCGATTCCTGCCACGCCTACCATAGATCCGGTCGCACTGACATTGCGGCTGGCGCTTCGCGCAAGATAAGATAACCCGTACACGTCTTAACCCGCCTATTTCCCATCTGTCCTAAAGTATTTGCCGCGGGCAAGGGTGTGCGGCCCTGAGGTTTCTGAAACGCGTGGCGCAGTTGTGCGTGCGCGAATCCCTGTTACGGAGTTGGCATTGAAAGGCAAGACTGCGGTTATCGTCGGCGCCCAGTGGGGCGACGAAGGCAAGGGAAAGATTGTCGACGTTCTGTCGGAGAATTTTTCCGTCGTGGCGCGCTATGCTGGCGGACATAACGCCGGCCACACGGTCATCATCAACGGCAAGAAGTTTGTGTTGCAACTTGTTCCTTGCGGCGTGCTGCGAACCGGATGCCGCAGCGTAATCGGCAACGGCGTAGTTTTGGACCCGATCGCGTTTTTGAAGGAAGTAGCTGCGCTGCGCGAAGCGGGCGTGAAGGTTGACGGAAATCTGTTCGTCTCCAACCGGGCGCAGGTGATTCTTCCCTACCATCGTATGATCGAACTGGCGGCGGAGAGCGCTCCCGGGAGAGTGAAAATCGGCACGACTTCGCGCGGAATCGGCCCTGCCTATGAAGACAAGATGGGACGGCGTGGGTTGCGCGTGGCCGACCTGCTCGACCTTCAGCTTTTGAAAAAGCACATTGAAAATGCAGTGCGCGAAAAAAATATGATCGCGCACGCTCTCTTCAACTCCGAGCCGCTGGATGCCGACAAGATGTATGCGGAATATGCGCAGGCGGCGGAGAAGGTTGCTCCATTCGTAGCGGATACGGCGGTTCTGTTGAATCAGGCGCTGGCTAGCGGCGAGTCGATCTTATTTGAGGGCGCGCAGGGCACGATGCTGGACATCGATCATGGAACCTATCCGTTCGTGACCTCTTCCAGTGCGACTTCAGGTGGCGCGGCGATTGGTACTGGTATCGCGCCCAACGCCATTCAAACGGTCATCGGGCTTACAAAAGCTTACTGCACACGTGTCGGAGAAGGACCATTTCCAAGTGAAGAGAAGGGAGCATTAGGCGATCAGTTGCGCAAACGCGGAAATGAATTCGGCGCAGTAACGGGGCGACCTCGCCGCACCGGTTGGCTCGATTTGCCTCTGCTGCGTTACGCTGGCATGATCAACGGCGTCTCCTGGTTCGTAATCACGAAACTGGATGTACTCGATGAGCTCGCCGAGATTCCGGTTTGCGTCGGATACAAAGTGGACGGGAAAAAGACCGCGGAAATTCCTGCGCAGGCCAGCGGCTACGAGAAACTCGAATGCATTTACGATAAATTGCCGGGTTGGCGCACTTCGACGCAAGGCGTGACCATGTTTGATCAGCTTCCCAAAGAGGCACAGAATTATTTGAGATTTTTGGAGAAAGAAGCAGGCGCGCGCGTTGGCATGATTTCGACCGGTCCGGACCGGGACCACACAATTTTTGTCGACGATTTCATAAAAGAGCTCAAGACAACCGCACGTTAAAGCGTCTAAAATTGGGGCCATTTATCGGCACTGAGCTACGTAAGGAGCGCACGATGGTAGTTTTGGCGGTAACCTGGATGGCGAAAGTTGGGCGTGAAGGCGAAGTTACGGCAATCTTTTCGAAGCTGACGGAGGAATCACGCAAGGAACCCGGTTGCTCCGTGTATCAGGTGCACCGGCACAAGACGGAGCCTCGCCGTTTTTTCATTTACGAGGAGTATAAGGATGACGCCGCTCTCGAAGCCCATCGCAACGCTCCTCATTTTCTGCAATACGCCCGCAAAGACCTGCCTAAAATCGCGGACCGTGTGGAAGGGCATTTGTACGAGCCCTTGGGATAACGCCGCTTTGGGTCGCCGGGACGGCGGCGCAAAGCATCACTTGGCTAATTCGTATCCCGCAAAGAAAAAGCTCAACTCGAACCGCGCGGTATCTTCTGCATCTGAGCCATGGATCGCATTGTGTTCAATACTCGATGCCCACTTCTTACGGATCGTGCCTTCTTCGGCATTGGCGGGATTCGTCGCTCCCATCAGCTTGCGCAAGTCGGCGATCGCATTTTCCTTCTCCAGCGCCAAAGCCACAATCGGGCCGCTCGACATGAAATTGGTGAGGGATCCATAAAATGGACGGCTCGCGTGGACGGCATAGAACTGCTCCGCCTGATGCTTGGAGATTTCGAGCATCTTCATGGCGAGAATGCGGAAGCCACTTTTCTCGAACTGTTCAATGATGTCGCCAACAGCATTCTTGGCGACCGCGTCTGGTTTCACGATGGTAAGAGTGCGTTGCAGGGTCTTCATTCAGTTGTTAGTCCTTGATTGTTAGTCGTTAGCTTCAGAGTCTTAAACGCTCACACCAATTGCCGCCGCCAGTGTCTCCCCGATCGCTGCGGGAGATTTTGACATTTTGATGCCCGCAAGTTCCATAGCCTTGATTTTTTCCGCAGCTGTCCCCTTGCCGCCGGAGATGATCGCTCCGGCATGGCCCATGCGTCGCCCTGGAGGGGCCGTCTGTCCGGCAATGAAGCCAACCACGGGCTTCTTCATATTTGTTTTGACGAACTGAGCAGCGGTTTCTTCGGCATCGCCGCCAATTTCGCCAATCATGATGACAGCCTCCGTCTCAGAATCGCGATTGAAAAGATCGAGAGCATCGACGAAGTTAGTGCCAATGATGGGATCGCCGCCAATTCCAATGGCAGTCGATTGCCCGATGCCACGCTGCGTGAGTTGATGAACCGCTTCATACGTCAACGTGCCTGAGCGAGAAACGATCCCGATATTTCCTTCTTTGTGAATCGATCCCGGCATGATGCCGATTTTGCATTTTCCGGGAGAAATGATCCCCGGACAGTTAGGGCCAATCAAGCGCGAGCGGCGATCCTGCAAGAACTCCCAGGCTCTAACCATGTCGAGCGTAGGAATGCCTTCAGTAATGCAGACGATGAGCTCGAGTTCGGCGTCGGCCGCTTCCATAATCGCGTCGGCGGCGAAGGGCGGGGGAACGAAAATCACTGTCGTATCGGCGCCAGTCTTGTCGACGGCTTCTTGAACCGTGTTGAAAATCGGCCAGCCTTCGTGCGTGGTGCCCCCTTTGCCGGGGGTGACTCCGCCGACGACTTGCGTCCCGTAGGCCGCGCAGGCCTTGGCGTGGAAGGTTCCTTCGCGTCCGGTCAGGCCTTGTACGATCAACCGCGTTTTCTTATTAACCAAAATTGCCATAAATAAAATTCCTTAATTTAGCGGGCAAGAGCGACCACTCTGTCAGCCGCGTCCTTCATCGTGTCGCATACTACAAAATTGAATCCGGACTCCATCAAAATCTTCTTGCCTTCATTCACATTCGTACCTTCGAGTCGCAACACAACCGGAAGTTTGATGTTGGTTTTTCTGGCGGCTTCGACTACGCCAGTGGCAAGCGTGTCGACGCGAAGGATGCCGCCAAAAATATTGATCAGCACAGCCTTCACGCTGTGGTCGCTTAAAAGGATTTCGAATGCGTGGGCCACCTGCTCGGCATTGGCGCCGCCGCCTACATCGAGAAAGTTGGCAGGCATTCCGCCTGCGTACTTGATGATGTCCATCGTTGCCATGGCGAGGCCCGCACCGTTGACCATGCAGCCTACGCTGCCCTCGAGCTTGATGTAATTCAGGCTGTACTTCGAAGCTTCCACTTCGAGCGGGTCTTCTTCGGTGATGTCGCGCAGTTCGCGAATATCAGGATGGCGGAACAGTGCGTTGTCGTCGAACGTCAGTTTGGCATCGAGTGCAAACAGACGGCCGTCGGTGGTCGTAATGAAGGGATTGATTTCTACCAGCGATGAATCGGTATCGAGGAAGGCCCGGTAAAGGTTGGTCAGAAACTGCACCGCGAGATTGATCTGACGTGCATTCACCCCTAGTTGAAACGCCATCTTTCGGGCCTGGAAGGCTTCAAGGCCCATACCGGGATCGATGTGCTGCTTGAGGATGGCATCAGGATTTTCGGCGGCCACCTGCTCGATCTCCATCCCGCCGGCCATCGAAGCCATAAAGACCGGCTTGCCCGCGGCGCGATCAACGAGGATTCCCAAGTAGAGTTCTTTTTCAATGGGCAGGGTTTCTTCGATCAACAACCGCCGCACAACGCGGCCCTCAGGCCCTGTCTGGTGTGTGACTAGCTTCATCCCAAGCATTTTGGCTGCGAGTTCTCCGGCTTCGTCGACTGACTTGGCGATTTTTACGCCGCCGCCTTTGCCGCGTCCGCCGGCGTGGATTTGGGCTTTGACAACAACTCCGGTTGCACCGGAGTTGAAAAGCTCTTTAGCTTCTGCCTCGGCTTCTTCGCGGGACGTGGCCATCGCTCCACGGGGAACGGTCACACCATATTTCTTAAGAATTCCTTTTGCCTGGTACTCATGGATTTTCATAAATGATTTCTTCCAGCTGAATGATCGGCAGGAATACGCTTGCGGCTTAGCGCTGCGGCAGCAAACTTTTTATTTTATCGGGCGACGCGGGATTTGGGCAAACCCCACACGCTCTTTTAACATGGCGATTAGACAAAGTTTTGAATCAGGAAACAGGCTCGCTTTCAATTTGCGAAGAAAGGCGACATGAACCTGGTCTCTCTCAATATCGCCCGGCCGCAATTGATGATCTACAAAGGCGAGGTCATCAGCTCTGGAATTTTTAAGAAGCCGGTTTCCGGCGCCGTGATGCTGCGCACTCTAAACCTTGATGGCGACCGGCAGGCCGACCTCAGCGTTCACGGTGGCCCTTTCAAAGCAGTCTATGGCTATCCTTCCGAACATTATGAATATTGGCAAAACGAGCTGCCGGGGGATGACTTGCCGTGGGGCGCATTTGGGGAAAATTTCACTACCGTCGGTTTGAGCGAAGCCGATCTTCACATTGGGGATCGTTTCCGCGTCGGGGGCTCTATTTTAATGATCCGTCAGCTCCGCATGCCCTGTTATAAACTCGCCGCAAAATTCAAACGCGACGACATGATCGATCTTTTCCTGCATAGCTCGCGCAGCGGGTTTTATTTTTCTGTAGAACAGGAAGGGGAAGTGCGTGAGGGCGACTCGATCGAACTCATCTCGCGCAATCAGCCGGGCATCACGATCGCTGAGATGAATCGCGTGATCGTACACGATCGCTATAATCGTGACCTCTTGCAAAAAGCCATCAACACGCCGGAATTGCCGGATTCATGGCGTGAATATTTTCTTCCTAGATTGAATGGACCACCGAAGTCCTAGCGTGTTCCGTGCAGTGAAACAGCAGTCAACTTCCCACGCCGAAAAACTGCTCCACCACTCGCAAGTCCGTAGTCCGACGGTAATTCGGCAGGCTCTCGATGAAAACGCGGCCATATTGTTTCTTAAGAATGCGATTGTCGAGCAGAACCAGCAACCCGCGATCATGAAGCGAACGAATCAGGCGTCCAAAGCCTTGTTTGAGAGTGATCACAGCCGAAGGCACCTGATATTGGAAAAACGCGTTGCCGCCGTCGGCATCAATGGCTTTTACACGTGCGGCGACCACCGGATCGGTGGGTACGGCGAACGGCAGACGATCAATGATCACACAACTCAATTGCTCACCCTGCACGTCCACACCCTGCCAGAAGGACGATGTTGCGAAGAGAACCGCATTCGGAGTTAAGCGAAACTCTTCGAGAAGCGCGGATTTTGGGGCGTCGCCTTGCTTCAGCATGTGGAATTCGAGCAGTCCAAGCAAGCGTTCGTAGATTTCGTTCATCTGCGAATAACTGGTGAAAAGGACAAATGCGCGCCCGCGGGTGATTTCAAGAATATTGCGAACGCACCCCGCCGCTTTTGTTACAAACTGGGGCGCACGTGTGTCGGGCAGATCAGATGGAACATAAAAGATTGCCTGGTTCTGATAATCGAAGTGCGAAGGCAGCACCAACTCGCGCGCATGTTCGAATCCCAGGCGCTTCCGGATATATTCGAAACCGCCGCCCACGGCGAGCGTGGCGGAAGTCAGGACGGCAGATTCCAGCTTCGACCACAGGCATTCGCGAAGAATCGGCCCGACGTCAATTGGGGTTGCTTGCAGAAAAACATTTTGCCGGCTGTGGGCGGTTCCCGAGGACGTAGAAGACCTATCTCCCAAAGTACCTTTGGAACCGCCGAAGCCCCGCCCGTCACGGCTGCCACCGCGGCGCTCGATCCAGAAGACGGTATTACGATCTTCTGATTCCATGGCATAGTCCAGTTGAACCTGGACTTCCTGCGTCCGGCGGACGAAGTTGAAAATCTCTTCCGGCTTTTGCGGAAGGCCTTCGAGTTCGCCCGCCAGGCGGGTCAATGCATTGTTGAGCGCTGCAAACTCTTCTCCATTCTCTTCGAGAAATTCGCGGCGCGTTTCGAAAGCAAAGCGACCTTCGCCGGGCGGCAACAATGAAAAAAAGAACTGTGACTTTTCGCCTAGGCTTCCCAATGCCCCGGAAAGCGAAGCGGACAGGATGCGGTTCTGCTGCAGCGAGGCTTCCACATCGCGGGCCAATTCTTCAATGCGCAGATTGCTGATCGAAATCCCGAAATAATTTGCGGCAACGTCTTCGAGTTCGTGCGCTTCGTCAAAAATCACTGCGGCGGCATCGGGTAGAATCCCCGCATCTGGCGCGCCTTCGGCCTGCAGCTTAATCGCAAGGTCCGCGAAAAAAAGATGGTGATTTACGATGATAATGTCGCTCTCCATGCCACGGCGGCGCATTTCGGTAATGAAACAGCGCTCCCACTCTTTGCATTTTTGACCAAGGCAAGCATCGGCGCGGGCGTCAAGCTTATGCCACAGCGCGCTGGCTTCGGGCAATTCCGCGAGTTCCGCACGATCGCCAGTGGAAGTTGTCTTTTCCCATGCAGCCATGGCTCGATACTGCTCGATTTCGTCCAGACCGCTCAGCACCGGCTGGCCTGTGAGATCGTACAATTTTTTCCGGCAAAGATAATTATTGCGCCCCTTCATGTAGCACACAGAAAGTCGCAGTCCGGAAGCTGATTCGCCAAACAATGCCCGATCTAGAAAAGGAACATCTTTGTGGAACAGTTGTTCCTGAAGATTTTTTGTTCCAGTTGAAATGATGACGCGCTTGCCCGATCGAATCACGGGCAACAGATAGGCGAGCGTTTTGCCCGTACCGGTTCCGGCCTCGACAATGAGATGCCGCTTTTCCTCCAGCGCCTGCTCCACCGCTTGTGCCATTTGAAGTTGCCCGCGCCGAAATTCGTAGGCAGGATGCGAGCGGGCGAGGACGCCTCCCGGCGAGAAGAACTGAAAAAGAGATCCGCTCCCGTCCGATTGCGATGACCCCGAGGATTTGGCCGGGACTACGGGTTGGGAACCTAACGACACGGAGTATCTATAATAAACATTCTCAATTGGCGGCGTCGGCAGACAGTTTAGGTGACACGACCCAATTACAACTCGATGGGAAGTCCGGTTGCGAACCAGCCAGATATTGCGACCGTTGCGATTGTCGGACGGCCCAATGTGGGCAAGTCCACTTTGTTCAATCGCATTGTCGGTTCGCGGCGCGCCATTGTCGGCGACGAGCCGGGCATTACTCGCGACCGGCTCTACGGTGACGCCGAGTGGCGCGGCCGCCGATTTCGCGTGATCGACACTGGCGGGATACTTCCGGACGATAAAGACTTTATTCCTTCAGAGATTTTCCGTCAGGCGCGAGTTGCCTTTGATGAAGCATCAGCAATTGTGATGGTCGTGGATGGTCGCTCTGAACTGACTGCGCCCGATATGGAGTTGGCACGCCTGCTACGCAAGACCGGCCGGCCTTTATTCCTGGCCGTGAACAAGGCTGACTCCGAGAAGCAGGCTTCGATAGTCGACGATTTTCATGGGCTGGGGATTAACCGCATTTTTGCAATCTCCGCGGAGCACGGGCGCGGAATCGATGATTTGTTGGATGCGGTGCTGGAGGTTTTGCCGACGACGGACGACATGACAACTGAGGATGGCCAGGACAAGGACGAAAGCAACAGCACTCAGGAATCTGCATCCGGCGACAAGATCGAGCGCGAAATCCGAGTCGCGATTATTGGACATCCGAACGTAGGAAAATCGACACTGCTGAATTCGATTACGAAGTCCGAGCGCGCGATTGTCTCGCCGATTCCCGGGACTACGCGTGATGCGGTCGACGAGGTTCTCGAGCACGACGGGCGTCGGTTTCGTTTTATCGATACGGCGGGAATCCGGCGAAAAGGCAAAACACATTTGATGGCGGAAAAGCTTTCAGTAGTCATGGCGCGGAAACACCTTGAAGCGGCAGATATCGCTCTGCTCTTGATCGACGCAACCGAAGGCGTCAGCCAGCTTGACGCTGCCATTGCCGGCTACGCGCACGAAAGTGGACGCTCCATCATCATCGTCGTGAACAAGTGGGACCTGGTCACGAGCGGGGCGCAGAAGCCAGGCAGGCCGTCGAAAGCGGCCCGAATGCGCGAAAGCAAACGCCCGGGGGACAAGCTAGCCTACGAAGAGCGGCTTCGTCATGATTTGAAATTTTTGAACTATGCGCCACTGGTCTTCATTTCGGCGCAGACGCGCCACGGAGTGGAAAAGATCATTCCTCTCATTAAAAAGGTTGCGGATGAGCGGCGAAAACGCATATCCACGTCGGAGATGAATCGATTTATAGAGAAGGTGGACTTCGAGCGCGCCTCGGTTCCTATGCGTCAACGCGTCAAGATTCTCTACATGACGCAGGCTTCGGTTGCGCCGCCTACATTTGTGCTGTTTACCAATCGCGCGGTCAGGCTACATTTTGCCTATCAGCGATTTCTGGAAAATCAGATTCGCGCGGCCTTCGGATTTCTGGGAACGCCGATTTGGATCAAGAACCGGGCCCGAGAATAGAAAGTTACTCTTTAGGCAGTTCTCGATCCATCGTTAACAATCCCACGCGATCCACGCCAGCGTGGTGTGCCAAATCGATCACATCGGCGACATATTGGAAGTCGACGTCAGAGTCGCCGCGCACGAAAGCTACTTTTTCCGCGCGCGTGAGATAGATTTTCGTTAGCCTGTCCTGGAGATCTTCCCAGCGTACATTCTCCTGGTTGATCTTGATCGTCGGCGGTTGCTCGGCTTGTGCCCATACCACCTGAATTACGATCGTTCGCGGTTGCGAAATGTTCGCGGTTTGCTTTTGATCAGGTTGCGGTATCTGCGCATCCTCGCCCTGCTCCTTATCCATCGATACTACGACCATGAACACGATAATCAACGTCAGCAGCACATCGATCAGCGGCGTGATGTTGATCTGTGGACCGGACGGACTCCCGCCTGCCATTGAGAACGACATAAAAAGCTCCTCGTTAGCACGCGCGTGTCTGAAGCATCAGACACCTGAGGATGCGGAAGAGTTCCAACGGCGCGAGCGCACCAAAATCTGGAGTCTAGCCAGTTGGCTCTGGATAAGGCGGAATGGCTGGCTGCGAAGCAGCAATTGGATAGAGTACAGCGCTCAGCGGACGATATCTCCCAGCGAAGAAGTAAATTGAATACGCCGGGAAGAAAACGATTATCGGCACAGAGATGAGTGAGACCAGGTAAAGAAAACCCGCCAGCAGAATACTTCCCACCACCACAGCCACTGTGATCGTGTAAGCATTCCACGTGAGCCCAGCCGATTTGCCCGTCACAATCGCGAGAAGGCTAAGTCCTACGGTAGGAATGGCGATGATAAGACCAAGAATTATCGAAGCAATCCCGACCGCGATGCCGGCCGCGATTGCGAGAGCGATCTTCATACCAATGTAGCCAGCGTACGCGCCCATCTCGGTTTTCATCATCGGCCAAAGCCGGCGCCAGCCTTCGAAGGCGGTGATGTCTTCCAATGCCATCTGTGGAATAACGAAATCTTTTGTCAGGACAAAGACCAGGCTTACCACGAACACATAGAACAGCAATGCGAAAAAGAGAAGAATTCCGCCCAGGACCAGCGCCAACAGGTGATCTTTGCCCTGAGGAAGCCATCCGACCGCGAAAGCAAAAGCCACCGGGATGCCGATAAGAATGGCGAAGCCGACCGCCGTGCAAAAGTAATAAACCAGCTTCCACAGAAAATATCGCCATCCCGGCCCTTGTCTGCGGCCCCAGAACTCACGAATGCGACACTCTTTCGCGAGGATGCTATCGAACAGAACGAAACGCATCACGCTGCTGATATAAGTGAATATCAAGCCCAGTACAAGTCCGGTGACTATCAAGGTTGCGAGCATCCCGCCCAGGAGAGCCCAGTCAACGCCGGGAAAGTTCGGAAACGGCGAATGTCCCCCGTGATGGCGTGCCGGATTAAAGGTCGAGCCGTTGCAACCACCGGAACTCAGTTCGCCGGCAAGCAGTCCGACGACGGCAAGGCGGGTCCATTGTCCCAGCCGAAATGGTTTGAATATTTGTTGTTTTGTGTGCTCGAAGGCGAGGTTGATCGTGTCGATTGCGGAAATGGGCAAGGCAAACCTCGGATCGCTCGACGACTTCAGCAACAAGGTACTAAGAATCCAAGCCAGGTACAAATAAATTCGCTCAACTGAGGATCAAGTCTATTCATAGCGCAGCGCCTCCACGGGATCGAGTTTCGATGCGCGCATGGCCGGCACAAGGCCGCTCATCACGCCAACCAGCAACAGAACGGCGCTGGAGAGCAGAACAGTCATCATAGAAATTTTCAAATGAATGTCGCCTTGCCCGGAATCGTCCTCAAATAGCGGCCCCATCATAGGCAGAGTCCCCACAGCCCAGGCGATGAGATAAGAAAGCAGAACTCCGATCGCCCCGCCAAGAATCATGATTAACAAAGTTTCTGCCAGAAACTGAAACTTAATGTGGCGCTTGCGCGCACCTAGGGCGCGGCGCAGGCCAATCTCGCGAATGCGCTCGTCCACTGAAACCAGCATTATATTCATCACGCCAACTCCGCCGATTCCCAAGGTGAGAGCGCCAATAAAAGTCAGTAACACCTGCAGGCCGATGGTCAAAGCGTCGATTACTGGCCGGAACTCGTCGCGACCAAACATCTGGAAAGCCTTGGGGTCGGTAGGGGAGAAATTTTGCCGCATGGCAACTGCGGCCAGAACTTGCGCCATGGCTTTCTTTTCGAACTGCGGAGCAATCGGCTCGAACAACAACACGGCAGCATACCGCGTATTCCAGATTTCGCTGGCGGCCGAATACGGAATCCAGGCCGAGTCATCGTCACTGCTGAAGTAGTTGCTGAGCTGAATCTTGCGCGCCATCACGCCGATCACGGTAAAACGGACGCCGCCGACTTCAACCGTCTCGCCGACCACAGGACGGCCGCTGAAGAGCTGTTCTTTGACTCGGCCCCCGAGAAAGATCACACGCCGATGCTCCAGTTCGTCGGCGGCATCAATCCACCGCCCCTCCGCCGGGACCTCATTACGCATCTCGCCGTACTCGGGGCATACCCCGCGAATAGCCGCCGTTCCCACCAAGCGGTCGCCGTAGGCAATTCCCGGTCGATTCACTGTTTCGCGGCACACATATTTCACGAGCGGGACGGTCGCCTTCACGATGTCAACGTCGGCCTGTTCGATCACAACCTTCTTGCCTGCGCGCTGCCCCCCGGGCTGTTCGCTGGTTTGCTGCGGCCAGCAAATCACCACGCTCTTGCCGAAGGCATCGAACCCATGTACCAGGACGCCGCGAAAACTGTCGCCATACGCGATAAGCAACGTAACCGTCGCGATCCCCCAAACCACGCCGAGCATGGTGAGGAAACTGCGTGTCACGTTACGCTTCAATGCGTTCCA
>DASXEG010000090.1:0-45368 GCA_036490235.1 Candidatus Sulfotelmatobacter sp.
CCAGCACTTAAGACCGGGGGCCGAAGTATTTATGCCCTTGGCCGCGCGGCTAATCAAAAAGTAACTCCCACTTCCACAGTTGGGTCGCGTATGCTGCGAGCATGAGTGTGAGCGTTTCCATGCTGGCCAGCGGCAGCCAGGGAAATTGCGCTTTTGTGGCGAGCACGCGCACCAGAATTCTGGTGGATGCAGGCATCTCGTGCCGCGAGATTTTCAAGCGGCTGCGTTTGCTGGGCGAGGATCCTCACTCCATTTCCGCGGTTCTCATTACCCACGAGCACTCAGACCATGTGTACGGGCTTGCCACGCTGGCGAAGAAACTGCGCATCCCGATCTTTCTGACTGCGGCTACACATTCCGTGTGGTCGCGCGCGTTGCGCAACGAAAACGGGCAGCGGCCGCAAATCGAGAAGCTGGAAAGATTTGAATCGGGGCATCGTTTTCAGGTCGGGGATATCGAAATCAAGCCTTTCACGATTCCTCACGATGCCATCGATCCCGTCGGCTTTACCTTCCGCGCCGAAGGCGTCAAGATCAGCCTGGCCACCGATCTCGGTTACCTGCCGGTGAACGTCCGCGATCACTTGCGCGGCTCGGATGTCTTAATCATGGAGTCAAACCACGATGTTGAGATGTTGCGGGGCGGCCCTTATCCGTGGGTTGTGAAGCAGCGGGTGGCGAGCAACGTGGGCCACCTTTCGAACGCAAAACTCGCGGATTTCTTCCATGACGACTATGATAATAGTGCAGCGTTTGTAGTGCTGGCGCATCTCTCTGAGCAGAACAATCACCCGGAAATCGCGCGCAGGGAGGCGGAAAAAGCGCTGGCGCAGCGCGGAGGTTTGTTCAACAACCGCGTGGTCGTGGCGAAGCAATCGGAAGCGATGCCGATGCTTCAGCTTTAAGAGCTGCAGCTGTAACCATCTATGAGTCAGCAGTGCGTCGATCCGATCGTTGGAAAGATTCTGGCGGGCTGGCGATACGACATTTCCGGCCTCGCTCCAGAGATGCGCGGCGACTACGAAAGTCATTTTGCGGCCTGTGAGCGCTGCCGGAGCAGGCAAAAAATTCACCGGATGATCGATGTCGGCTTGATTGCGCTGGCCTCCATTTCGGGTGGGGTATTTCTGCTGGCTTTTGGCGTGATCCGGCATTTCGGCCCGCGCCACGCGTTCTGGCTTGAGGTTGCAGCGCTGGCCGGCTTCGCGCTCTCTGCGCTGATCTGGCTGATTGTTGCCGTGGCAACGCCTGCGCCGGTCACGGTGCTCGACGCAGCGATGGAAGGCGCGCGCCGCGTGCATGACCGGTTGCCGCCGGAGATTCGCGAGCGGTTGCCGGAAGAGATTCGGCTGAAGATCACCGGGACATAAGAGATTTTCTTGAACAGACTTGTTACACGCGCGGGTGTGATCGCCCTGCTGGCGTCGCTGCTGGCCAGCCACGCTGCTGCCTTGTGCCCCATGTCTTCTGCGCCCTCCTCGCTGCCACCGTGCCATCTTCATCACCATGTCCCGGCGCAGCCTTATCCTGCTGAACATCAATGCTGCGTAGCCCGCGCCCCTTCGGCGCTGCCCTCCAACGTTTTTCCGGCGGCCCCGGCTTTTCAGCCTGTGCGTGTGGATGAAGTCGTCGTCCCAGCTCGCATCAGCAATACAAGCATCCTCCCGCCGGAGATTGTTCTTGCTTTCGGCCCTCCTGCCACCATCGCCCTCAGAATCTAGCCGTTTCATCTCCTGACTCGGAGCGCACCCATGGGGTGTGTCCGTGTATCCGCGTTCTTTACCCTACTAGGAGACTGTTATGGATCGGGCTTTCTGTCCGTTTTTACTTTTTTTGCTTTTCTTCTGTCTTTTTTTCTCTTCGTTCATGTGGGCGCAGGGCGATGCTATGCAGGGCAGGCCAACGCCTGGCATGAACATGCCGATGGAGAACCACGAAACACCGGAGCTTTTCGTCGCTCATAACAGCTCGGGCACGGCCTGGGAACCAGCTTCCGTGCCCGAGCATGAGTGGATGCTGATGCGCGGAAGTTGGGAGTTAATGGCGCACGGCGTGATTTTCGCCGACTACAACCAGCAAGGCGGACCGCGTGGCGAAGGCAAAGCCGAGTCGGTGAATTGGGGCATGCTGATGGAGCAGCACAAGCTCGGGCGTGGGACGATTTTGTTTCGGCAGATGTTTTCCGCGGAATCGCTGACCTCGCCGCATCCCGGTTATCCGGAGCTGTTTCAAACCGGGGAGACTTATCACGGCGAGCCGCTGGTCGATCACCAGCACCCGCACAACGTATTTGCCGAACTCGCGGCGTACTACACGCTGCCGCTATCCGAAAAGATTTCGTGGGAGCTGTACGGCGGGCCTTCGGCTGAGCCTGCGCTTGGACCGGTAGTTTATTTGCATCGGACATCGGCGGCGGAGTTGCCCATGGCGCCGCTCGGGCATCATTTGATGGATTCCACCCACACCAGTTTCGGCGTGGTTACAACTGGATTCACGATCGATCGCTTCAAGCTGGAAGGCTCGGCCTTCAACGGCCATGAGCCGAACGAAGAGCGCTGGAGCATTCAGCCGGCTGCGCTTGATTCCTGGTCAGGCCGCATCAGCATAGCGCCGTCGAGAAACTGGACCGCGCAATACAGCGTTGGACATCTCGAGCATCCGGAAGCGCTCGAGCCCTGGAACCAATGGCGGGAAACCGCTTCGCTGGAATACAACCGGCCCCTCGCGTGGGGCAATTGGGCAACCTCGGCCATCTGGGGACGTGTGCGCGAAATCGGCCCGGAAACCATTCTGAACGGTTATCTGCTGGAATCCACGCTGAGCTTTTTGCGGCGAAATTATCTGTTCACGCGGATGGAGCTGGTCGACAAGAACGAATTGTTTCCGCAGGCGGCCACTCACCCCGCGTATCGTATCGGCGCTTACACCTTCGGCAGCACGCGGGATCTGATTCACAACCACGCCTGGCAGTTAGGGCTTGGTGGCGATATGACTGTCTATTCCAAACCTTCCGTGCTGGACACGGCTTATGGCAATTTCCCAGTATCTTTCCAGTTGTTTTTCCGCCTGCGTCCTGCGCTGCATATGGGCGGCATAATCAAAAAATAGAAGGGGCCGGGTGTGATTATGGTAAGTTTAGTGGGCTTAGCCCTCCCGCCCGGTCGCCCCAGAGTTGGAATCCCACCATGACGGCAGCAAATTATCCCCGCCTTCTTCGCGCAGCATGTCGCATAGTCGCCCTTTTTTTCTTAGGGGGAAATCTATCTGCCTTCGCCCAGTTCGAAACTCGCGGGCTGACAACGTTTCCACAGGGCGCCTACTCCGTGGCTATGGGCGACTTCAACAACGATGGGAAGCTCGATGTCGCGATGATTACCGACAATGGGTTCTCGGTGGCCATGGGGAACGGAGACGGTACGTTTCAGGTACCGGTTACCTACAAGACCGGGCTCTCCTACTCGCTAGCGGTTGCCGATTTCAATAACGATGGCAACCTTGACATCGTCGTCGCAAATGACAACTTGAACCCGAGCACCGTAAGCGTCTACCTAGGTGAGGGCGACGGTAAGTTCAGAGCTCCAATTGTTTCAGAGACCACTAGCTACAATGAATTCGTCACAGCCGCGGATTTCAACAACGACGGCAAAATGGATATTGTCGTCATTGAGAATCCCTACATCAGTGTGCTTCTGGGAAATGGCGACGGCACCTTTCAGCCGCCAAGCGACAACGCGTCCTTCCTTGGCGCACAATGGTTGGCGGTCGCCGATTTTAACAACGACCGCAATCTCGATGTCGTCGTGAGCGGTTCCTTTGGTTCGACGTACGCCATTGGCGTCCTGCTCGGCAACGGCGATGGCACGTTGCAAGATTCCATCACCCAAAACCTCGAATACGTCCCCGCCACCGTCGCTGTCGGCGATTTTAACGGCGACGGGAACGTGGATGCCGTTCTCGGCTACGACCTGAGCGGCCTCGCAGTCTTCCTGGGCAACGGGGACGGTACGCTGCAACTTCCGGTGAATTATGACACCACGGGCCTCTCATCTTTCGTTGCTGTGCGCGACTTCAATCTCGATGGCAAACTGGACGTTGCCGTTCCGGCCCCTGAGGGATCGGTGCCTGGTGTTGACCTGTTTTGGGGAAACGGTGATGGAACCCTTCAGCCGGCGCAATTCTTCGCTTCCGCCGTTTCCGGCATTCCTGTGATAGGCGACTTGAATGGAGATCGGCTGCCTGATCTCGTGCTGGGAAATTCGGTCTACGGCGTTGAAAGCGTGCTCAACACAGGCGCGGTTAGCTTTTCGCCGAGCACAGCGCCACTGCTTTTTCCCGTACAACTGATCGGCAGTACCAACCCCAAGCGGACCCTGCACCTGACTAATAACGGCCCAGGCGCCCTCTCAATTGCATCGATGAAGGCATCGGGCAGCTTCCAGATGAGCAGTACCTGCGGCCAGTCGGTCCCGAGCGGCCAAAGCTGCTCCCTCAGCGCCTGGTTTAGGCCGGAGTCCGCAGGCAACTTCACCGGGCTTATCACAATTCGGGATAGTGCATCGTCGAAACCTCAGTTTGTTGAGCTTGCTGGCAGTGCAACCGTGTTTCGGCTGTCTCCCGCCAACCTGAAATTCGGCGATCACGGCGAAGGAACGAAGAGTGCACCAAGAACGGTGACGGCCAGCAATGAGGGCACCTCCCCGATGCAATTTGCCAGCGTGGGTCTTGGGCAACAGGGGAAAAAGAATTTTTCTCTGAAGGAAAACTGCACAGGACGCACGATTCAACCGGGTGCCAGTTGCATCGCGTCAGTAACCTTCGCACCGACCCAGAAGGGCGACGTTGGCGGGAATCTTTTCTTCACATTACCTGCGAACGCCGTTAGCCCTGCTCCAGTGACCCTCTCGGGCACGGGCACTTGAGAAAGGGAACGCTTGGGCCGGACTCACGCCTTGATGTGGCAGCTCGCCATGCCGCGCTTCTCCAGATATTGCTGGTGGTAATCCTCGGCTGGAAAGAAAGCCGGCGCGGGAACGATCTGCGTGACGATCGGCTTCGAATAACGATGAGCTTTCTCCAGCGCATCTTTCGATGCAATCGCCGCGGCCTGTTGCTCTGGAGAATGATAGAAAATCGCCGAGCGATATTGCGTGCCCCAGTCTGGCCCCTGGCGGTTGAGCTGCGTGGGATCGTGGTTCTCCCAGAAAACTTTGAGCAGATCTTCGTAGCGAACTTTAGCGGGATCGAACTCCACCTCGACCGCCTCGGCGTGGCCGGTTCGGTCGGTGCAGACCTCTTTGTAAGTCGGCTTCTCGGTCGCCCCGCCGATGTAGCCAACCCGCGTCGAAATCACGCCGGGAATCTGGCGAAAAGTCGCTTCCACTCCCCAAAAACATCCCGCTGCAAACGTAGCTTTTTGCATCTTAAAAATTGCTCCTTGTTGCCGGGATCGGTTGCGGCCGTCGCGGCGCCTTGCACTTGTAACGTGCCCTTAACAGGCGACTGTCACTATTAGATGATGAATCGGCGGGAAAGTCACGCCGCCCGCAGATAGCCTCAGTGGGTAATTGACGCTCCGGCGGATTCAAGATAAAGTTCCAGCAAGGTTGTCGAGTGTCTCCCCCAGGAGAATCTGTGGTTCGAAGGTCCAGCCGCGCCCTCGGTGTGCAGAAAATTGCCGTCTGGCTGTTTCTCGGGCTGGCAACCTCTCTTGCCGCGCAGACCGCTTCGAATTCCTCCGTCTTCAGCCCGCAACGCCGTCTCGGCTATACCGTTGGCGATCAGTGGGAGCCGGCTTTGACTGCGGATGGCCACGGAGATATCTACATTCTCTTTCCGCAGTATGGCCCGGTCGATCAGTGCCCGACCTGCACCACGCCGACGATGGTCCTGCTGGCGAGCAGCAACAACGGTGTTTCCTGGAGCGCCCCGCGGCCCTTGCTTCCTTCGCCCTCAAGGCAGTTTGACGCTCAGATCAAGGTCGACCCCGTGGACCGGCAGACGATTTATGCATCGTGGCTGCAGGGCAGGCACGATATTGTGGTAGCGCGGTCGCAGGATTTTGGCCGCTCGTGGTATTTTGCCGTCGCAGAACATTCTCCTGACGTCGAGATCGACAAGCCGGTGCTGGCCGTTCGCGGGCCGAATGTCTATGTGAGCTTTAACCACGATCAGACGCTCTCGGTAGCGGCGTCGCATGATTACGCACAGAATTTCTCCTCCGCTGTACTGAACCCCAATGCAGACCCCGGTTGGTCTCTGGCTGCGGGAGCGACGGTGGATCCGGCGGGCAACGTTTATTTTTCCTGGACGGCTTACCCACGGCCAGGTCTGCTCACCCGCCCGGAGGAGGTGTTTGTAAGCCGGTCGGCGGATGGAGGCCGAGCCTGGATCGCGGCCTCTCTGGACGCTTCCAGCGCACCGCCAAGCTGCACGGCGCAGGTCTGTTCGGGCGGCTTTCTAGGTTCCCAGGTGGCTTTGGCTTCGGATGATTCCGGAGTCATTTATGCTTTGTGGAACTCTGGCTCTGCCGTTGGCGGGCCGCAGCGCGTTTACTTCTCTTCTTCCACAGACCAGGGACAAGACTGGTCAGCCAAGGTAGATGTTTCAAAAGCCCCGTCCGGCACAGAGCATTGTTTCCCTGCCATCGCGGCCGGTACCGCGGGCGATATCCGTATCGCATGGATGGACACGCGAAAGGCGGACGCACAAAACCGTCCTCTGTGGAACACCTTCTACCGGGCTTCCACCAACGGCGGTGCGACCTGGTCGCCCGAGTCGCAACTCTCCGGCCCCGTGCGCGGATATGATTACATCCTGCCCAACGGTTTCCTCTTCCCGTTTGGCAACCTGTTTTCGATCGCCATCGACAATCTCGAAAACACGCAGCTCGTGTGGGGCGAGGGACAGAATTACAACTCGCCAGGATCGATTTGGTATAGCCGCGGCAGATAGCCTGTAGCCCTAACTCAGACTGTACGCACTAGGGTCCAGATCGCAACGGAGCCGTCTCCGGAGCCGTCACCACAGAGGCCCGGCGGCGCCCCCCTTAATCCCCGAGGGCACCGTCGGCCCCTCGTGAGAGGGAGAGAAAAGTCCGCTTGGAATGGTTCAGGTGCCATGCTACCCTCCTCGTTGATCAGCATCCCCCCTTCCAGAGATGTCCAGTTTCGGAGGTTCATCCGTGGGCTCGCCATACCGTTCCAACCGACGCAAGATGAACCTAGGCACGATGGCTGCGATCTTCATTGCCTGTGTCACGGCCCCCGCCCTGGCCCAGTTTGAAACTCGGGGTACGAGATCGATTCCCAGCGAGTCCGTGGGCTTTGCGGCTGGTGACTTCGACAACAGCGGCAACCTGGATTTGGCCGTCGTAAGCAACGGCCTTTCGATAGCCTTGGGAAACGGCGACGGAACCTTCCACGCCCCTACAACTTACCCCTATCTCTTGGGAGGCGCTATCGCGGTTGGTGACTTCGACGGAGATGGCAATCTTGACCTCGTAGCCACGGCTTACCCGTACAGCAGCGAGGTGGAAGTTTTTCTAGGCAACGGCGATGGAACCTTCCAGGCTCCGATCTCCGCCGCCACCACGGAGTTTCCTAGCCTTGTGGCGGTTGGCGACTTCAACGGAGATGGCAAGCTTGACGTCGTAATCATCGACCACCCTTACATTAGCGTGCTCTTGGGAAATGGAGATGGTACCTTCCAAACCCCGATCGATAACGACTCGTTCATTGAGCCCGAGGACCTTTCGGTCGGCGACTTCAACAACGACAACCGCTTGGACGTGATGGTCGTCGGATCGTACGGCAGCGTTTCGAATGTCGGAGTGCTACTCGGAAACGGCGACGGGACCTTGCAGTCATCGCTAACGTACCCGCTTTTCTACACAGCCAATAGCGTGGCCGTCGGTGACTTCAACCGCGATGGCAACCTCGATACTGCCATAGAGGGAAAGGGGCTGGACGTGACCGTGCTTCTGGGAGACGGCGAAGGCGGCTTTGGGAGGCCTGAGTATTACGAACTTCAATCGGGATACGGGCAGATCGCAGTGGGAGATTTCAACGGAAACGGCCTGCTCGACCTTGCGGCGGCTGGATTTTCAGACCCTGCGGGTCTGAGTATTCTGGCCGGCAACGGCGATGGAACCTTCCAAGCCGCCCAATTCTATCCCGCAGGTGTCCTCGTACAGTCTTTAGCGGTGGGAGACTTCAACGGCGATGATAAACCTGACGTCGAGCTGCTGGACAGAGACCACGGCGCAATCACCCTGCTGAACACCGGCGTGGCAAGCTTCTCACCAACCACGCCGCTCATCTTCAAGAAACAAGACGTGGGTACAACCAGCGCCCCGCAGGACGTCACGCTAACCAACACTGGCAAAACAGTACTGAAACTCTCTTCAATGAAGGCGAGCAGCCAATTCGGTGTGACCTCGAACTGCAGCAAGAGCGTAAGGGCAGGGGCGAAATGCACCATTATCGTCACGTTTTCGCCCAAGTCGCAAGGTACGAAAACGGGCACGGTCACTATTATCGACAGCGCATCATCGAAGCCCCAGGTGATTGCACTGTCTGGCACAGGGACATAGCGTCTGGGGAGGAACGCGGATATTCGTTATTCCACCACCAGCCCTCCCACCAAATCCGCGAGCCGCGTAATCCCGCGGTCGCCACACCAGCGCTTCAACTCATCCGCAATCTTCTCGGTCGCGCAGGGATCCCAGTAGCTCGCGGTGCCGATCTCGACCGCAGTCGCTCCGGCGAGCATGAACTCCACAACGTCCGCCGCCGTCGAAATTCCACCCATGCCGATCACGGGAATGCTCACCGCATGAGCCGCGTCGTAAACCATTCGAAGTGCGATGGGCTTGATCGCTGGCCCCGACAGTCCGGCGGTCACGTTGGCGATGCGCGGCTTGCGCGTCTCAGGATCGATCGCCATGGCGACGAAAGTATTGATCAGCGAAATCGCATCCGCTCCCGATTCCTGGGCAATGTGCGCCATCTGCGCGATGCTGGTGACGTTCGGCGAAAGTTTCACAATCAGCGGCCGCCGCGCGGCGCGCTTTGCCGTCGTAACAACCTCATCGAGCGAGCGCGGATCGCAGCCGAACTGCAGGCCGCCCTCCGAGGTGTTGGGACACGATACGTTCAACTCGTAGGCTGCGATGCCTTCGCCGTCGTTGAGAATCTCGATGGTTCGCTCGTAATCCTCGCGGGTATAGCCGAAAACGTTGGCGAAAACTACGATGTTCTTGATCTGCCGCAACCGGGGCAGTTTTTCTTCGAGAAACGCCGTTGCGCCGATGTTCTGAAGGCCGATGGCGTTCAGCATCCCAGCCGCCGTTTCCCAAAGCCGCGGCGGAGGATTGCCGATCATCGGCTCGCGCGAAAGCCCTTTGACCACGAATCCGCCGAGCTTATCAAGATGAACCACGTCCTCGAACTCGACGCCATAACCGAAGGTTCCGCTGGCTGCGATGATCGGGTTCTTCAGCGGAATTCCGGCGATGTTGACGCTGAGGTCGAGCTTCCTGGCGTTTTGTGGTGAAGTCACCGCGTCTGAACTCATCGCGAGGTTAGTTTACACATTGCAAATGCTTCCAGCCAAAGACCGCGCAATCGAATCGGAAAAGAACAAGCGAAGTGCGAATCCGCGAATTGCGCCCGAACCATTGAATTCCGGCAACCCCTTCTAGGGACTTTTTTCTTCGGTTGACAGAACAATATTGAACGCGAAATACTTGCGCCCTGCCGCCGCTCCGTTCTCTCGCTCCGCTCAGGATGGGCGCGGCTTCTCTTCACCCCCAGGAGGGTTCGTATGCCATTCGCCAATCGCTTGCTGCGCACTGCTGTGCCTTTTCTCTTGCTCATCGTAGCCCTGGTTTCTTTTGCTTTCGCCTCCGGACCGTATCAGGTCGGGTCGGCCAATACCGTTACGGCTGATCCTCTTGTCCCGCGGCCTTCCACCAAGCCCTGCGTGGTCACGCTTTTTACCAACGCAGCCTTCTACGACTTCAACGTGGAGAATTTTTCCTACACGCCCCCGGCGGACTGCCCCGGCCCGTGGGCGAAGGTAGTGCTTGAGTCCGATATCAATCTGAATGCCGGCATTCAATACGACCGCACCGCCAACTACTGGCTCGGCCCGGTGAACATTTACTTCGGAACTACCGCCGAACCATCTTCGAATGAAGGTCCGTCGTGGCATGTGGAAAGTGACCTCACCGACTACAGTTCGATTTTTTATACGGCACAATCTGGGCAGGCCGATATCGGCAACACTCTGTGCTGCGGCCTGACGTCGACCATCTACGCATCGGCGACCTTGGAGTTTTATCCGGTGGCGAAAGGGCAAACCGCTCCGGTGACCGCGAATGTAGTGCTGCCGCTCTCGGCCGGGCCACAAGGTGGAACCGTAGCGCTAAGCAGTGGCACGAGCACGCTCGCAGGCACGTTCACGATGCCGACGAACGTCGAGGCCGCGTATCTTGACGTGTACGCTCAAGGTCAGTCATCCGACGAGTTCTGGTACACCTGCGTGCCAAACGATGTCTCGACGGAACTCGAAAGCTGCACCAACACGGGCTTCCGCGAAACCGAAATCACTATCGACGGCCAGCCTGCCGGCGTAGCGCCGGTTTTCCCGTGGATCTTCACCGGAGGCATCGATCCGTATCTCTGGGCTCCGATCCCAGGAATTCAGACTCTCAACTTCACGCCCTATCGCGTGAACTTGACCCCCTTCGCCGGCCTGCTGAGCAATGGCGAGCCGCACACGGTTTCCCTCAGCGTCTATAACGCCGACAACTATTTCTCGGCCACAGCATCGCTCCTGCTTTATCTCGATTCCGGCAGCACGCAGGTTACAGGCGCGGTCACACAGAACACGCTCACCACGCCGAATCCGGTGGTCACGGAAAATCTCAACGTGCAGCCGACCTACATCAAAGGCTCCGTGGACGTTAGCTCGAAGCACAATTTCGTGATCTCCGGTTACGTCAACACGTCGCGCGGAAAGGTTACCACCAAGCTTGCTCAGAACATTTTTTTCGCCAACAACCAGTATTTCGCTATCACCGGTACCCAATACATTCAGAACATTGGGCAGAGCACCGTCATCGGTTCGACGACGACCACGTCCCAGCCGGGCGTGGCGAACATCGTCAACCAGCAAAACTACACGTTCCCGCTAACTATGGATATCACCGAAAACGTCCTCTCAAACGGCAACGTCAACCAGATCACGAAGGCCGACCAAACCTACCAGCTCACCACGAGCCAAACGCAGTCCGGCAGCGTTCTGTACAACAGTTCGCTGGTCAACGCCGGCCAGCATGCCGATACGCTGGAGCTGAACTCTTCGTTCGAGCTCATCGGAAACACAGGACAATCCGCGGCGCAACAATACAACTCGTATGACTCTACGGGTGCTGCGTATCTGTGCGATCTGTCTGCCGCGGCGAATGTGCTGACGTCGTTCAGTGCTGGGTGTGCGCAGTAGAGTGCGCGCAGTAGAGATTATCAATCACTGAGCGCGAGACAAAGGATGGGGAATATTCTGCTGCCTATAGCGGAATATTCCCATGCTTCTTCGGCGGATTCTTATCCCGTTTCGTCTCCAGCATGGCCAGCGCCTGGATCAGCTTCTTGCGTGTTTCGTGTGGCTGAATGATCGCGTCAACAAATCCGCGATCGGCGGCGACGTACGGGCTGGCGAAGCGGTCGCGAAACTCTTCGATTTTTTTCTGGCGAACGGATTCGCGGCTTTCGGCGCCGGGCGCGCCGGCTGCCTCGAGTTCGCGCTTGTAGACGATATCCACCGCGCCCTCCGGGCCCATCACCGCAATCTCGGCGGTCGGCCATGCGTAGTTCACATCTGTGCGGATGTGCTTTGACGCCATCACGCAATACGCCCCGCCGTAGGCTTTGCGCGTGATCACTGTGACCTTGGGCACCGTAGCTTCGGCGAACGCGAAGAGAAGCTTTGCGCCGTGCTTGATGATGCCGCCGTATTCCTGTGCGGTGCCGGGGAGAAATCCGGGCACGTCTTCGAACGTGACCAGGGGAATGTTGAAGCAATCGCAGAAGCGCACAAAGCGCGCGCCCTTGACGGACGCGTTGATGTCGAGCGTACCGGCCAGCATGGCCGGCTGATTGGCAACAATCCCCACCGGACGTCCATCGAGCCGGGCGAATCCCACGACAATATTCTTTGCGTAGTGTTCCTGCACTTCGAAAAAATATCCGTCATCCACGACGGCGTGAATTACGTCCTTCATTTCATACGGCAGATTCGACTGAGCGGGCACGATTTTGTCGAGTGCGGCGTCGGCGCGGTCGGTTGCATCGGTACAGGACTTGCGCGGAGGGTCTTCCAGGTTGTTCGAAGGCAGGAAACTCAGCAGTTCGCGCACCATCGAGAGACATTCAGTATCATCATGCGCCAAAAAGTGGGCCACGCCGGAGGTTTCATTGTGCGTCATAGCGCCGCCCAGTTGTTCTTTCGTGACTTCTTCGTGCGTCACGGTTTTAATCACATCCGGGCCGGTGATGAACATGTACGAAGTCTTGTCGACCATGACCACGAAATCGGTGATGGCCGGCGAGTACACTGCGCCCCCGGCACATGGCCCCATGATGGCGGAAATTTGCGGGACCACTCCGCTGTATAAAGTGTTGCGGAGAAAAATATCGGCGTATCCGGCGAGCGACATCACCCCTTCCTGAATGCGCGCGCCGCCGGAGTCGTTCAGCCCGATCACGGGCGCTCCCATTTTCGCAGCGAGGTCCATGATCTTGACGATTTTCCCTGCGTTGGTTTCGGAAAGCGATCCGCCGAAAACGGTGAAATCCTGCGCGAAGACGTATACCAGCCGGCCTTCTATGCGGCCATACCCGGTAATAAATCCATCGCCATAGATTTTCTGTTCGGCCATGCCGAAATCGTTACAGCGGTGCGTGACCAGTTTGTCGGTTTCTTCGAACGTGCCTTCGTCAAGCAGGAACTCGATCCGCTCCCGCGCCGACATTTTTCCTTCTTTGTGCTGGCGCTCGCGGCGGGCTGCGCCGCCACCTTCTTCGGCGAGTTGATTGCGCCTTCCTAACTCAGCTAGTTTTTCTTCGAGTTTCATCTCGGAAGGATTATAGCGGGGGGAGCGGACGGCAGGATGGAATCGTACGAGCTGCAACGCCGAAAATAATAGCTGCTCACGGCCACGTCATCAGGTGCAGGCCGACTACGAGAATGCAACTCGCAACAATCAGGTTGCTGGCAAACTTCAACCTGCGAGCGCCGAGCGCGTACACGACAGTGAGCGCAATCACCACGCACATTTGTACCCACCAATAATTGGTCGGACCGATCCTCCACAGGCCCCAGCCGAGGTGAACGGAAGAGTGGGGATACAGTGCAATGTTTTTGGGATGAATCGGGAGGTCGAGCAAGAAATGCGAGATCACCGCGAGCCAGACCGGGAACATCACGGCGATTCCGCTGCGCCAGAATGCCAGCGCAAAGAGGCAAGCCCACAAAATCACCATTGCCAACGAGTGAGACCAGTCGTCGAAGAAGGCTGGGCCCTGCGACGGTTCGATCCCGGCCAGGCCAAAGACCACCCAGAAAAAATCCGGAAGAAACGCACCAATTAATAGCGCCCAGGTCGGAGCTTTTGGGGAGTGGCTCTTGATCGCAAGACCCGCGGCAAAGTGAGCGGCGTACATTAGTCCGAGTCCCGGTCGCGAACGCCGCGGAAATTATTGATCAGGGCCAGTACGGCCGCCGGAAGCAAAATGAGTAGCACTTGCACGATGGCATCGTGAACGCTCATTCGTTTTTTACCCACTGAATTTTACTTCGGAAGTGCACCCGGCGCTGGCGTGTGAAGCCTTCATTACGAAATATTTTCGGCTGCTGCAGCGTGGCACTTTGGCGCTTCCAGGTAGCCGAGCGATCCGAGATAGGTGATCCCGAGAATTATAGCCAGGGCAAGAGCGAGGCCTTGGAATAGGCGGGACGCGGTCAGGGCAGAGCCGCCGCCGACCGCAATATATGAGTCGTGTGATGATGCAGCAGTTGGCATAGACGCCGAAGGTTCCAGCCAACTGCGCACGACAGCCAGGCCGGTATCGCTGAAGATGAATGGCCATTCCGCCGCATCCGCTTCCGCCGCCAACTGCATCATCTCAGAGGCGAAGCGCTGCCGGAAGCTGTGAGGATACAAATGCAACAAAAAGCGATAAGTAAACAGGAAGCACCGTCGCAGTTTCATGAACCCTCCTCGCCCAGTCGACCTTTAGCCACGGCAACGACACGTCGCAGGCGTCGGATCTCCACTCGCAAGGCCCTCTCGCCACTTGCCATAAGGTAATATTCGCGCCGCAGTTCGCCGCCTTTCAATTTGCGCTCCCGCTCCCCGACCAGGCCGCTGGCTAATAGACGGTCCAAATTGGAGTAGAGGGTGCCCGGTCCTAATTTAAATTCTCCGCCGGACTGCCGTTTCACCGCCTGCATGATGCCGTAGCCGTGCAAGTCGGACTCGGAGAGCGCCAGCAGGATATGCAGCGCAGCAGGAGAGAGCGGCTTTTCGTTTGTCTCCTTGACTTTCATATCTATTGTTGATATATCACACTTTGATATATCGCGACAAGCCCTGCCGAGCGCGAAGAATACCGCAAGGAGGATTCCACGATGAAGCGAACCAGGCTGACGGCCGTACAGATACTGCTTGTATTCGCTGCGATGGCTTGCTGCGTTCAGGCGCAAACTCAGGCTCCCACTCCTGTCCGTTCCCGGGCCGATGAAACACTGGACCGGTGGAATGCCATCGGCAACAAGCTTATCGCGATGGCCGAAGACTTTCCCGAAGACAAGTACGACTTCAAAGTGCAGAAAGACGAGCGAACCTTCGCGCAGAATCTCCTGCACGCTGCCGCGTTCGAGTTTGTGGTAGTCCGCGCGATTTCGGGCAGCAACGTTGGCCCCGACTTTGGGAAGGGGGATAACCCATCGCGCGATGCTTTCAAGACAAAAGCCGATGTTGTGAAGTTCGTACGACAGGCGGTTGCCGAAGGGGCGCGCGTAATCGAAGAACAAGGGGATGCAGGCTTGGACAAAACCACCAAGTGGGGAAAACGGATGGTTCACAACTCGTTCCTGTGGACTGACGCCACGGAGCATAGCGGAGAACACTATGGCCAGCTCGTGGTTTACTACCGCGCAAACAACCTGGTGCCTCCGGATTCGCGACGGTGACCGCTGATGGGTGAAAAAGATGGTAAGTAAGTCAAAAGGGAGTCCGAATATGTTTGAAAAAAAAGCAATGCCCTCGATCCACTGGCTTGCAATCCCGATCTGGATAGCAACGCTGATCTTGGTTCTTTTGTCTGCCGCTTCAGCTCAAACGAATGCGATGGCTGCCAAAGCTGGCTCGCAGGCTGCGGCTTCGGAAAGAGATGGACAACACGACTTCGATTTCGAGGTAGGAAGCTGGAAGATTCATCTCAAGAGAAGACTGAATCCGCTCACCGGTTCGGACAAGTGGGTGGAGTTTGACGGCACGTCTGTGACGCGCAAACTTTGGGATGGACGATCGCAGATCGAGCAGTTTGAAACCGACGGCGCGGGCGGGCACATCGAAGGTCTGACTTTGCGGCTCTACAATCCACCGTCTCATCAGTGGAGACTTTATTGGGCCAACAGCAAGAACGGCATCCTTGATCCGCCGCAGGTTGGCCAGTTTAAGGATGGACAAGGCGAGTTTTACGCAAAGGATGTGCTTAACGGGAAGTCAATTTTGATTCGGTTCATTTGGTCGAAGACTGATACGAAGATGCCGCATTTCGAACAGTCGTTTTCGGATGATGGCGGAAAGACGTGGGAGGTGAACTGGATCACCGACCAGACGCGCGTGAGCGATGGAACAGCCGCGAACGAGCCGGGTGCATGGAACTGACGGCGGACTACTCGAAGTTCGATCCCACGATCTGATAGCGATACTTTTTGCCGTCCCAGAAAACCACGGAAGATGTCTGCTCGCCTTCGCCCTGCTCCTCCATGAAAACTCCGAGGACCGTCCGCTTCCTCAGGGCAAGTTTTTTTACAGCCAGAGACTTGAACGGGAGGTTGATCATCAGGAATTTTGGCTTGGGCTTGTCGGAACGCCACGCTTCAGGACCCACGCCTTGCACGATCAGCAGGCAAACTCCTTTGCGCTCCGGTTCATCGGAAGCGAAAGAGGACGTCACTTTGACGTCGCCGAAACCGAGGAAGCTGTCGTAGGGATCAATCACGCGAAAACCATAATCGGCCTGATCGATCATGGGATTCTTGCAGCGCGCGGCCACAACCAGGTCGTCGATGCCGTCGCCGTCCAGATCGCCCACGAACTGCGGCGGCCCACCCAGCAGCGAGCAATTTTCACCGAACTCTTTGTGAATGTATGCGTCGGTGACCGCCGGTTTCGGCGTCTTCGCCGGCGCGGGCGGTGGTGGCAACTGCTTCTTGGCGGCAAACGATGCCGCCGATACGAACACGAGCGACATCAAGAGAACCAGAGGGCGAATCGATTGGGAGCGCGGCATGTCCTTACTCTAGTCGTGATTTTTCGATGGAAGCTATAAACATTCGCCGCTCAAGGTAACTAAAGTACTGGTTACTTCCGAAAATGTTCCCAGCCCTGGGGATCGAATTTATGCCCGACGCCAGCCGGGTTGAACAGTGTCACCCTCCGGCTGTGGGTAATTCGCCCGATTTGTGTGATTGACACCCCGGCGATCCGGCGGGGAATTTGCCGGTTTGGCCGGGCGGTAAACAATAGTTCGTAATCCTCGCCTCCGTGCAAAGCCAACTCAAGATCGACTTCTCGCGGGGGTTTGCCCACCTTTGCGCGAGGGATGGCTGCGGCTTGCAATTCAGCGCCAACGCCGCTTTCCTCACAAATGTGGGCGAGGTCGGTAGAGAGGCCGTCACTGGTGTCGATCATCGCGCTGGCCAGATTCTTCTCACGAAGAATGTGGCCGAGCTCAATTCGCAGCTGCGGGAAAAAATGCCGCGGGTACTCGACTGGATTCAGCTTTCGCTTCGGCTTTGCCTGCATCGCCACTACGGCAGCAGCCGAGCCCCCCAGTCCTCCACTCACATAAATAAGATCTCCGGGGCGGGCGCCAGATCGTAGGACCGCCTTACCTTTCGGTACCCTCCCTACAACAACAATGTCAGCGAGGACGCCACCGGGCGATTCTGCTGTGTCTCCGCCAGCCAGGGTTACACCATATCTTTTCGCCAGGTCGATTAGACTAAGCGTAAAGCGCTCTACCCACTTTTGCGGCAGGTCGCGAGGTAAGGCGAGTGAGAGAAATGCAGCCTCCGGCAGGCCACCCATGGCTGCAATGTCGCTCAATCCCCGTGCCAGGCAACGATGACCGACCGACTCCGGCGAATGCCAGTCGCGGCGAAAGTGGATGCCTTCCAAGGTAAAATCTGTCGTGACGAGCACTTCGTCAGATTTTCCGGCATGCGCTGGGAGTCGGAGCACAGCGCAGTCGTCCCCGATTCCAGCCTGAACCGCTGGAGTCTTCCTGCTCCCCGCCATCCGCCGAACCTGCGCGATCAGCTGTTTTTCGCCAACTCTCACGGCAATTACTATAAGCGAGCCATGCCTATTGGCCAGGACCTAAGGCAGACTTTCGCGGTAATCTGTCCCCGCGATGACCTCCGATTACCCGCCTTAAGTAACGATTAATACAGTACCCTGCCGTTGACAGGGGGAATCCAGTTTGATACGGTTTACCTGTCATTCACAAAAGACCTTTGGCCGAGTGTAAGTTCTGCATTCTGTTGGCATTGCAGTCGAATGGCTTTTCGAGCGGTTTGGCGGCCGTAGGTTCCGGTTAGCTGAAGGGCACGTGAGAAGTCTCCATTCCTAAGATGGGAAGGCGTGACCCCGAGGCAATCAGGATGTCCGAACAGGCGCTCTGCAACCTCAGAAACGTCGCCTGGAGTTCCGGCCCTGATCAATCATTGCGGAAGGTAGGCTTTTGCAAAAACGCTTCTACATACTCTTTGTGGCTCGCGGAGATGATGGGCAACTGCGCAAAATCTCCATTCCGGTCCATTATTTGTATGTATTTGTCGTGGGTGCAGCCATCGGCTTCCTCAGCCTCACCGGCATTGCCAGCTCCTACACCCGCATGTTGCTGAAGGTTTCCCGCTACAACGAACTGCGTACCGAGAGAGAGCAACTCCGGGACCGGTATTCGAAGCTGGAGGAAGTGGCCAAAGAGCGGGACGTGCAGGTCGCGTCGCTCGGTTCGATTGCCAGCGAAGTTTCCGCGCTCTACGGACTGAAAACACCTCCTGCGCTGGTGGTTGCTTCCGATGACAAGATTCAGGATTCCGATGTAACCACTTCGCTGGACGAACTCGGCGTGCTCCGCAAATCGGCCCTGACGGGGGATGCGTCGGTTGGTATCAGCCTCGGACTGATCCACAACGCGACTACCGCGGATTGGTACCGCGCCAATGCGGCGCCGAATCTGTGGCCGGTGGAAGGCCAGGTCACGGGAAGCTTTGGCGAGCGCATCGACCCGTTCAACGGTGAGGGCGCGTTTCATAGCGGCGTTGACATCAGTTGCGCATATGGCAAGCCGATCATTGCGCCTGCCGACGGAGTCATTACTTTTGCCGATTTCATGGGCGGATACGGCAAGATGGTCTCGATGGATCATGGCCACGGCATCACTACCCGCTACGGCCATCTTTCGGGATTTGCCGTCACGCCCGGGCAACACGTTCATCGCGGCGATACGATCGGCTACGTGGGCCTGAGCGGCCGTTCTACTGGTCCGCATCTTCACTATGAAGTCCGCATTAACGACACGCCGGTGAATCCCTACAAATACCTGCGCATCATGGTGGCCCATACCGGCGGCTTGCAGACCGGCAGCTAGGTCTCAGTTTCCGGTTTCCAGTTTTACCAAGACCTTTTTACCAAGACCTTGTCATTCCGAAAAGGCGCGAAGCGCCGTGAGGAATCTGCTCACTTCCTCCGCCTCACATGCATTTTCACGGAATGCCTTGAACTCTTCCCCGACCTGCGCTACGTTCTCTGTGAGCCAAGCGAACCTCTCACGGTCGAACATCCTGACTGGCAACCGAGAACGGGAAACTGGGCGCTGGCAACTGACAAGTGACTTTGACCGGCTTCTTCCAATCCGTGCGCGAGGATGTCGCTGCCGTCTTCGAGTCCGACCCGGCCGCGCGCTCATACGTAGAGGTTCTTTTTCTCTATCCGGGATTGCATGCGGTGTGGGCGCATCACCTGAGCCACTGGTTGTGGCTGCACAAGTTTCGATTTCTCGCCAGATTTAATTCTCAGTTGGCGCGGTTGGTCACCGGAATCGAAATTCATCCTGGAGCGGAGATCGGCCATAGGCTCTTCATCGACCACGGGATGGGAACGGTGATCGGCGAAACGGCTATCGTTGGCGATGATGTCACGCTTTACCAGGGAGTAACCCTCGGCGGCACAGGCAAAGAGAAGGGCAAGCGCCATCCTACGCTGGGCAACAACATTTCCATCGGCTCGGGCGCAAAGCTTTTAGGCAATATCATCATCGGAGACAACGTGCGAGTCGGCGCGGGCTCGGTAGTGCTGCGCAACGTGCCGGCGAATTCCACAATTGTGGGTGTGCCCGGGCATATCGTTTTGCGCGACGGCAAGCGTGTCGTGATCACTGATCCGAAAGACATCCGCGATCCTCTTTCGGATGTCATTATCAGGCTGGCTACGGAAGTCCACGAGTTGCGGGAAAAATTTCAGCAACTCCGGCGCCAGGTTCTCGGCGCCGAACCTCAGCTCGCGAGCGACGAAGAAACGTCGTCTCCGAATATTTCTCCGCAAGAATTGTTTCAGGACGATTACCAGATTTGATTTGTCACCGAGGTCATGAGGAACATGCAGCAGGCTTATTCGAGAAATCGTTTACTTAAGCTCATGCCGATTTTTATCCTGGCCGGAGGGCTGGCACTGGCAGCCATTGCCGACAATTCTTCCCTCCGGCTCCGCTATCCGGAAGAAGATATCGGAAAAGATTCGCTGCCGGCCCGGCAGAAGGCGCAGTTCGAAGCGGCGAAGCAATTCAAGGTCTTCTATCAGTTTCATTTTACGGACGAGTTGAAGGCCAGCGGGATCACCTTTAAACATCACGCCGTAGACGACATTACCAAACACATGCGCATGGGGCACTACGACCATGGCAGCGCCGTCGCGGTTGCCGATGTGGATGGAGACGGACTTTACGACATTTATTTCGTCAATCAGGTCGGCGCAAGTGAGCTTTGGAAGAATCTTGGCGGAGGCAAGTTCAAAAACATTACGGATGAAGCAGGAGTGGCGTTGCGTGGAAGAGTCGGAGTAGCGGCGGCCTTCGCCGACATCGACAACGACGGCGATCAGGATTTATTCGTCACCACAGTTCGCGGCGGAAATGTGCTGTTCGAAAACGACGGCCATGGTCATTTTAAGGACATTACGCATGAAGCCGGCCTCGATCTCGTTGCACATTCCTCAGGCGCGTTCTTCTTCGATTATGACAACGACGGTCTGCTCGATCTGCTGGTATGCAATGTCGGCAAGTATACGTTCGATGAAAAAGGGCCCGACGGCGAATATGTCGGAATTCCCAACGCCTTCGATGGACATCTGCATCCGGAGCGCTACGAGTATCCGGTCCTTTACAAAAACCTCGGCCACAACCGTTTCAAGGACGTCACCGCTGAGGTCGGACTCAAGCCCCACGGTTGGTGCGGAGACGCCACCTTCGCCGATGTGAATGAGGATGGCTGGCCAGATATCTTTTTCCTGAACATGCAGGGGCACAGCCACTATTACGAAAATCAGGGCGGGAAGCATTTCATCGAGAAGACCGCACAGGTTTTTCCGAAGACTCCCTGGGGCGCGATGGGAATCAAGTTCTTCGATTACGACAACGATGGCCGTATGGATCTTTTCATCGCCGACATGCACTCGGATATGAGCCAGGAACCGGGGCCGGAGAATGAAAAATTGAAATCGGACGTCACCTGGACGGATGACTACATTCAAGGAACAAAAGCGGATTTTATCTGGGGCAACGCGCTCTATCACAATCTCGGGAACGAAAAATTCGAGGAGGTTTCCGATCGCATGGGTGCGGAGACGTATTGGCCATGGGGCCCGAGCGTCGGAGACCTGAACGCCGACGGGTGGGACGATATCTTCATCGCCTCGGGAATGAGTTATCCCTATCGCTACGGCATTAATTCTTTGTTGCTGAATGACCGCGGCAAGAAATTTGACGATGCCGAGTTCGTACTCGGCATCGAGCCGCGAAAGAATCTTTATACTCCGTGGTTTGAAATCGATTGCTCTGATCCGCAGGAACGCCAGGCCCAGGAAAAGCTCGGCAACAAAGTCTGCGTCGGGCAGCGCGGCAAGTCGATTGTGATGGCCCCGCGTTCCAGCCGCTCGTCCGTGATCTTCGATCTCGACAACGACGGCGATCTCGACATCGTGACCAACGATTTCAATTCGGAGCCGCAGGTTCTAGTCAGCGATCTGGCCCAGCGCAAGCGGATTCACTGGATCAAGATCGTGCTCGAGGGCACGACTTCGAATCGCAACGGGCTTGGGGCGACGGTTCGAGTGAAAGCGGGCCATCAAACTTACACGAAATATAACGATGGCAAGTCGGGCTATCTGGCGCAAAGCGCCTTACCGCTCTATTTTGGGCTGGGAGAAGCTGAGAAAATCGATCGCATTGAGGTGGCTTGGCCCTCGGGAAGGCACCAAATTGTAGAAACCGGGATCGGGGAAAACCAGACCTTGCACATCAAAGAGCCGAAGTGATAGTTCGCGAGAGCCTGTATCGAGTTTTCACACCAGCCGACGGGACAATTTTTCGAAAATGTCAGACGCGACAAGGCCTCACTGCCTCAGGCCCATCCAACTTTCCGAGACCACCAGCGAGTTCCCCGGATTGTGCGGATCATATTTCACCGAGGTCGGCAATCCCAGCCGGCAGGAATGCAGATTGATCCACTGGCGGAGATAAGTCACATCCTGAGAGCATTCGTATGACACGCCAGCGACGTCATATTTATAAATGAGGAAGACAGCGGCATGATGGTTGTCGTGCGCTAATTCCTGCACGTCAATCACGGTACCATCGGTAATGCGCCCGATGCTGTCGAGCCAGGTTCGGCGTTCTCGTTCTACGTCGGTTGCGCTCTTCGGGCGGCGCCGGAGCAGCACCGTGGCACTGACCGCCAGGGCACTGCCTATGCCAACCAGCGCATAAAGTCGAAATGAATCCATACGGGAAGAGCCAACTCTTTTGTGGGTCGGGGGTTCGCTATTCAGAATAAGCTGGAAGATGCAGGCTTGGAAGTGTTGGAACGGTTACTGAGGTGCCAGATAAAAGGCAATCCTGTGGAAAACTTGGAGTCGGCAGCGGACCTGTAGATCGTTCAATTACCTCTGGCTGCAAACAAAATCCTTGGCGATTTCAGCGAAGTTGCCTTCGGATAGCTGCCCGAATTGATCGTCGCGGCGCATCTTTTTGCTGACGATCAGTTTGCCGCTGCGATCCCGGGAGTAGAACCACTCTGAGTTTGGCGCCGCGCTGCCGTTTCCGCAGTTGTAGCGCACCCGTGCGCGCAATTCCACGAATGGACCGCCTTGGGGCAGCCTGGTCGGCTCCCTGAACTCCACCCGCACCCAGGCTGTGCGAAGGCCCTTCTTCAAAGGGCTGACCGAACTGACCAAAACCTGGTCGCCCCCGGGAGTCGACCCGGCCTGCTGCCAATCTCCCGCAGCCAGCGCCACCACGCCCAGCAACAAAACGGGCGCTAATACAACGGCCACGGCAACCAGCACGCCTTTTTTGATAGGAGTGGAACCTGAACCCATAAGCACGCCGCAGACACTTTGGGCTAAAACCACGTTTCTGTCAACCTAAGCGCCCCGGCGAAATGCAGACCTATAGCTAGGCCAAAAATGGGCCAAATTTCATTTTTCTTCGCCCAAATGTGCCATTCGGATTCCCACTTGTGGGGGATTGACGGAAGATGCCCTCTAACGTCATTCTCTTAAACACTAAACCGTCACTTCAACAAGTCAGGAGTTCTACATGGTAGAAGCCCAGCAAGAAAAAAGGGCTGCACGACGCTTCGCGCTCCGGATTCCCGTTTCAGTAACCCGGGACGAAAACTCAAACCCGTCCGAGGCGGCGCAGCTGCGCGACGTAAGCGCGCGGGGCATTTGCCTGTACCTCGATTCGCCGATGGCGGAGGGATCTCCGATCGGTTTTACCCTCACGCTGCCGCCGGAGATCACGCTCACCGAGAGTATTCGGGTGCAGTGCAAAGGGCGGGTGGTCCGGGTAGAAACTCCCACCGACAGTGGCAAGATGGCGGTCGCCGCGGTTATCGAGGAATACGAATTCCTTCCCGAAAGTTAGCCAAGACAGGAACGGCTTTACTTTCCGGGCCGGCACTTACGTTTCTTAACTGGGTATCCCTCTCTTCACCGCACTCCCTACAAGTGATAAGGTTCCTTTTAAGAGCTTTTCAGGGGATCATTTTGTTTCTACGGCGCGCGCAAGTAATTGGATTGTTAGTACTCGCAGGCCTTTCTGTTGGCAACGCATGGGCCCAGGATCGCGGCTCTGCGCATTCCCCACAAGCATCTCCCCTCGAGCACGAAATTTCCATCGTGAACAGCGTGCGGGTTCTTCAAGAAACAGGCGCCTCAGCGGTTGAAGTTCTTTCCAGTCTGCCCTCAGTGCCGCAAATTCAGTATTTGGACTCCCCGCCACGCCTGGTCATCGATCTGATGCACGCACGAATTGAGCTGCCTCAGAAGAAGATCGAAGCCGATCAAAGCAATATTCTCGACATTCGGGAGGAACAGTTTCAGGCTGATCCTCCTGTCGTCAGGATCGTGCTCGACCTGCGCGGTCCCTATGGCTATACGTGGGATGAAGCGGGAAATCGATTGATGGTAAGGCTGCGGCCAGTCGGAGAGGGAAGCGCCTCGAAGAAAAGAACGCCGACGCAGCCCGGAAACAGGTTGACCGCGGCTCCATCGGGGCCGGCAGCGGTCAGACCCGTTGCAGGCGGCTACGCCAACACCGTCGAGGAAAGCCGGCTCGTCGCCGGCTCGTCACTGACTGCAGCTTCAGAGACCGCGGTACTGGAGTTATCGCGAGGCGGCGAAATTCGCATCTGCCCCGGTACCACGGTTTCCGTGACCCCGTCGAAGAATTCGAATGACCTTATGCTCGGCATGAGCACAGGTGGAATAGAAACCCATTATTCGGTCGGTCCCACTACCGACACGGTTCTTACGCCGGATTTCCGCATCGCATTCGCGGGACCCGGGAACTTCGATTTCGCGGTGAGCGCCGATGTCCACGGGAATACTTGCGTCCGAAGCCTTGCTGGCAATACTTCGTCAGCAATGGTTTCGGAACTTATTGGAGACCGCAATTATCAAGTGAAGTTCAACGATCAGGTTGTCTTCGGCGCGGGCCAGATCGATAAAATCGACCACAACATTCCGGAGGATTGCGGCTGTCCGCCGCCAGTCCCAGTCCTGCGCACCGAGACAGGTCCGGCGTCCGTGCCATCGCAACCAGCCAGTAATGTCACTCCCGCACGGAATAGCACGGCAGATGCGGCGGATAAACCGCAAGCTCCAGATGCCGGAAGGCTCGCGGCGGGAAGTCAAACACTCTCGAACGGACCCGAAACGCGTCCTCTACCGCCAGAGCAGGCCAATGCAGTGCATGTTCAGGTAGAGGCGCCGTTCGTTTTTCGCGGCAAGAACAATGCAGCGGGTGATGCGCCTTTAGAGGCAGCTGCTGCGTTGCCCATTATCGAACCCCGCGAGGCGCCACCGGAGATACAAATTCAGGCGCCCCCACTCCCTGTGCGAAGCGAAGAGAGCGGAGCTCAGCCCGAAAACGCCCCGAAGCACCATACTTCGGCTGCGCATCGATTTTTCCGGCACTTAAAAGGAGTCTTCACTACGCTTTTTAGTTGAAGACTGCGTTCCAGCGAATCGCCTGATCCCGGTCCAATCTCGGCCAGTCAATCTCATGACAATCTCGTCAAAAGGATCAAGCCTTGATTTCGTGATCGCTACAATTGGGCGCAAACGGCTTTCGTCTGGGTGTACAAATCCAGCGATTCCGGGCCGCCCTCTCGTCCCCATCCGGACTGCTTGAATCCCCCAAAGGGGAGTGCCGGATCGAACACGTTATAGCAATTCACCCACACCGTCCCGGCGCGAAGTTTGGCAGCCACTCTATGAGCGGTACTGATGTCGCGCGTCCAGACGGCAGAGGCAAGGCCGTAATGGCTGTCATTGGCTGATTTGATAATCTCGCCCGGATCGGTGAAAGGTATTGCCGTGACCACCGGCCCGAAGATTTCCTCGCGCACGACTTTCATCTCCGGCCGAACATCGACCAGTATCGTGGGCTCGACAAAGTATCCTGAGCCCGGAATCCTGTGTCCGCCGATGGCCGGTTTCGCCCCATCTTTCATGCCTGAATCCAGATAACCGCAGACGCGCTCAAGCTGCTCTTGAGAAACCAGCGGGCCGAGGTTGGTAGCGGGATCAAGGCCGGGACCGATTTTAAACTTTTTCGCTTTGTCCGCGACCCCGGAAATTACTTTGTCAAAAATGCTCTTGTGCACAAAAAGGCGCGAACCTGCCGCGCAGGTCTGACCCTGGTTAAAGAAAATGGCATTCGCGCTGCCCGGAATGGCGCAATCAAGATCCGCGTCGGCGAAAACGATGTTAGGACTCTTTCCGCCAAGTTCGAGAGAAACTTTTTTCAAATTTCCCGCTGCCGCCGTAACGATCAGCCGCCCGACTTCAGTCGAGCCGGTAAAGGCAACCTTATCGACATCAGGATGCGCAGCCAGGGCCGCGCCGGCGGTTTCGCCATAGCCGGGTACGATGTTCACCACGCCATCCGGAATGCCGGCTTCCTGAATCAATTCCCCGAGCCGCAGTGCAGTTAGTGGAGTCTGTTCGGCGGGCTTCAACACCACCGCGCAACCTGCGGCCAGAGCCGGAGCGAGCTTCATGGCAGCCATAATGAGCGGATAGTTCCACGGAATGATCTGCGCGCATACTCCCACGGGCTCGCGCAGGGTGTAAGCGAAATATTTGCCGCCGGGCATCGAGATCGGAATCGTCGTGCCCTCGATCTTGGTGGCGAAGCCCGACATGTAGCGGAAGTGCGCCGCAGCCGTGGGGACATCGACGATGCGGGAGAAGAAGAGAGGCTTGCCGTTGTCGAGCGTCTCTAGTTCCGCAAGCTCGTCGTGGTGCTGGTCAATCAGTTCGGCGATTTTCCATATCACGCGGGCGCGATCCGCAGGCAGCATGTCCCGCCACGGACCTTCTTCGAAAGCTTTGCGCGCGGCCTTCACTGCGCGGTCGACGTCGGCTTTGTCGCCGGCTGCAACTTTTGCGAGAACTTCTCCGGTCGCCGGATTGTAGGTGTCGAATGTCTTGCCGGACATGGCTTCGACCCAATTTCCGCCGATGAGCATCTTCCTCGGTTGCTTCAAAAACGCGCTGACATTGCTGTGGATTTCGATTGGAGCAGTGATCGTTGCCATAATCTTCACTCCTGAATAGGGCCCAATAAGCCGCTAAAAACCTCGGTGTTCCCGGCCGTTCTATGTAATAGTACCGCTTTCGCCAGTAGGCACTTCACGGTAACCATCCGGCTTTCCTCTACCCTTCCCGATTCCATTCGACCACCGCGCTGACCGATTTAGCCAGCTTCAGCGCCTTGGTCTTGCTCACTCTTACGAGAATGCGAACAATGCGAGGTTCACTTTTTACTTCATCGATGATTCTTTTTGCCATGATCTCCACCAGGGCAAATCTGCGATTTTCAACCGCTGCAAGAACCCGGTCGCGCACCTGGCGATAGTCAAGTGCCTCCGCAAGATCGTCAGATGCGGGAGACCGATATTCGAATTCGAGATAAACCGGAACCTCTCTCGGCTTTTCCTGTTCGGAAGCGTGAACTCCCAGGTATGCCTTCACCAGCAAATCCTCGATGCAGATCCGCACATTGGAGTTGAGCAAACCTGATTTCCTTTCAGTCGCCGGCCATCATTCGAAGATCACAGTCTTGTTGCCATACAGCAGAATTCGATTTTCGATGTGCCACCGCACCGCGCGAGACAGCACAACTCTCTCCAGATCGCGGCCTTTTTCCACCAGTTCATCCAGCGCATCGCGATGCGAGATGCGAGCGACGCCTTGTTCGATGATCGGGCCATCATCCAGAACATCCGTCACATAATGCGCTGTGGCGCCAATCAATTTCACTCCCCGGTCGAAAGCTTGCAGATGCGGCCTCGCGCCGATGAACGCGGGCAAAAAGGAATGATGAATGTTGATAATTTGCTGCGGATAGCGGCTGATGAAATCCGATGACAGAACCTGCATGTAACGCGCCAGAACGATCAGATCGATTCCATTATTACGCAATAGTTCCAATTCTTGCCGCTCGGCTTCGGGCTTGTTTTCCTTTGTCACCGGAATTACGTGGTAAGGAATGCCGTAAAACTCCGCGTCCCGTCTCGCATCGGGATGATTGCTGACGATCAAAGCGATGTCGCATGCCAGCTCTCCATTGCGCTGCCGATACAGGAGATCGACCAGGCAGTGATCGAGCTTTGAGACAAAAATCGCGACTCGCGGCCTGTGGCTTGAGAGCAGCGTGCGCCACTTCATGGAAAATTTTTCGGCAATCGGGCGGAATTTCTCGGGGAAAGCCGCCAGGTCCAATTGAAAGTCTTTCAACTCCCACTCAATGCGCGCCAGATAAAAGTGTTCCTCGCCCGCCTGATGCTGCTCGAAATGAAGAATGTTCCCGCCATTCCGGTAAATGAAGTCGGCGATGGTCGCATCCAATCCTTTTTGGTCAGGGCATTGAATCAACAGAATCGCGGAATCTCTCAAACATTTTCTCCCGAAGCTGCTAGGTTGACGTGCTGTGCATGCTGCTCTTCGGATGTTCTCGCTCGTACTCCATCCCAAACACTGAACGGCACCAGAACCTCGCCTCGAAACAGTGCGCGGGCGGTACGAATCAGGCTCGAGCGAACGATGTGAATGGTTCCATCGTGCTGCTCTCCGGTTTCGATTTCGAGCGAAAATTCGCCGCTGGGATGCTCGACGGAAAGCCGATGTACGGATCCGACAGGCGGCGGCACGACTGCAGAAGGGACGGAACCCGGCAGTACGCACGCCGTTCCCACGGTCACGGCTCCCAGAACTCCAATCGCCGCATGACATTTGTGCGGAATAAAAGTGCGCGTGCTTAAATCTCCGCCGGAGCGAGGCGCGGCAATCAAAGTCATCTTCGGGACAACCTTGGCGCGAACATCTCCCAAACCCATGCGCTGACCCGCAAGGATGCGAATCTCCTCGAGTCGCTGCTTGAAGTTCTTATCGGCATCGAGTTCGGCGGGAGCTTCGTAACCGGTCTTTCCGAAGTCCGAAGCGCGGAGAATCGCCACGGGCATGCCGTTGTCGATCAGCGTCGCTTCGATTCCGTCAAGTTGATCGAGGGCGCGGCCGGTTGGCAAGAGAGATCCGCACACCGATCCCGCAGTATGCAGGAAATCAATGCGGATTGGCGCGGCGGTCCCGGGCACACCCGCAATCGAGGCGTTACCCTCGTAGCACACTTCACCGTTCCGCGTCGGCACGTGTGCAATTGCTGTATTCCCTGTGTTGACCATATAAATTCGCACCGGAGTCACGGGATCGCTCGCGGTCACCAGGCCACGCTCCATGGCAAACGGTCCAACGGCGGCCAGCATGTTGCCGCAGTTCGGCGTCACGTCGACACATGCGCGATCGATCGCAACTTGCGCAAAGAGATAATCGACGTCAATCTCAGGCTGTGACGATCGAGAGACAATCGCCACCTTGCTGGTGAGCGGATCAGCGCCACCAACTCCGTTGATCTGCCGTGGATCCGGTGATCCCATAACTGCAAGCAAAACGCGATCGCGCAATTGCGCGTCGCGAGGAAGATCGCTTGCCAGAAAGAACGGGCCTTTCGACGTTCCACCGCGCATCAGCGTACAGGGAATCGAGGTTTGCGATGAGCCAGCCATGGAATATTTTTTCTACATGTACTTGAGCCCGAGCTCGGCGACCTTCGCCCGCAAGCCGTAGATGTCGAGTCCAGATTCGCCTTTCGCAAGCCTCTGCCGGTTCGTCTCTTCTTTTTTTTCTCGTTGCTCGGCGGCAGCGATGACTTCCGTGATCGCAGTGCGCTTCACCACAACGACTCCATCGTCGTCGGCAACGACCACATCACCGGCTTCAACGTAAGCGCCTGCGCAAACAACGCCAACGTTCACCGATCCGAGCGAGGCTTTCACCGTTCCCTGCGAGCTGATGGCGCGGCTCCAAACCGGAAACTTCATGTCAGTCAGCGCGCGAACGTCGCGGCAACCGGCGTCGATCACCAATCCCTTCACGCCGTGGGCGCGCAGAGAAGTTGCAAGCAGTTCGCCGAAGTAGCCGTCGGTACACGGCGAAGTGGGCGCAACTACCATGATGCTTCCCAGCCGGCAGACCTCCACGGCCACGTGAATCATCAGATTGTCGCCGGGCGGCAGTGAAACCGTTATTGCAGGGCCGGCAATCGACCCTCCCGCATAGATGGGCCGCATATAAGGCGCGAGCAGGCCGCAACGCCCTTGCGCTTCGTGAATCGTCGACACGCCGAATTTCCCGAGCGCTGCGATCGCATCCGCCGGCGGTTGTTCAACCTCCCGAATGACCACCGGTCGGTTCATGCAAGTTCCTCCGTTACCTGCGGAAATAGACGCTGATAGGCTTCGCCATACTGAATGTTCTTGTTCGAATTGCGGGAGGCCTGAACTCCTCGCTGCAATGCCACGCGTTCGTAGTAGTGCCAGAGATGCTCCTGGGCATTCATCGCTTGAAACGCCGCATACTTCTTCGGCCAGGCCGAAGTGATATCGAGCAGCACCTGCGGTTTGAACTCGCATTGCTCGGGTTGGTGCGGCTCGAACATGAAAACTGGCGGCGCACCGATGACCGGAGTTTCCGGTTCGTGTCCGTGCGCCTGAGCGACAATGCGAGCTTCCTGCGCGGCATGCGACACCAGCGGATGATCGAAGTTGTAGGGGTCCTGGAGTGAATGCGTGAGCACAAACTCCGGCCGAATCTTGCGGTAAAGTCTCGCCAGCTCATAAAGCGAGCTATCCGCAATTCGCATGGGATAATCGCCTACGTCGAGGAAAATAATCTTTGCGCCAAGAATCTCGGCCGCCCTTTCGGCTTCTTCCTTCCGGTTGGCCTTCACCTTTTCCATCGTCATGCCCGGCGTGCGCCACAGCTTCGCGGACTCGCCGCGCTCGCCGAACGACAGGCAGACAACAGTAACGTCCCAGCCGCGTTCGGCATACAGCGCAATCGCACCCCCGGCCCGCCAAACAAAATCTGCAGAATGCGCGCTAATGACCAGTACTGTTCTCTTGTCAGCCATTTGCACCTTATGAACCTGTTTCTAAGAACGCTCGACCATCGATATAGCTTGGCCGACTTTATCTCCTTTTTTGCGCTTCTTGCGGGGTTGCACTGACGGTGACTTCCGATTTTACGGTGATTTCCGCCGGCGGCGTTCCATAGGTGTGAAAGGATTCGATCGTCTTCAGTCCCCACGCCTGACCTTTTTTTCGCTCGGATTCTGTCCAGCGAATCGGCTTCCAGTCAGGAGCCAGAATCAGGCGCGCACCCGCATTCGCAATCTCCACGCGGTTTCCACCCGGCTCATACACGTACAAAAAGAAAGTTTGTTGAATCGCGTGCTTGTGCGGTCCGGTTTCGATATAGACGCCATTTTCCAGGCAGATGTCAGCCGCCAGCAACACCTCCTCGCGGCTGTTTACAGCATAAGTGATGTGATGAAAACGTCCTTTGGTCCCGGTATGGTCGCGGGTGTAAGCGAAGTCGTAGCTCTTGTTTGTGCAAGTCATCCACATCGCCGCTTCCGCCCCGTCATCCATCACAATCTGCTCGGTCAATCGAAAGCCGAGATATTTTTCGAAGAACTCGCGATTGGCTTTGATATCGACCGCAAGCCCATTCCAATGATCGAGCCGCCGTGCGTTTATGCCCCGCGCCGGAAAACGCTGTGCCTGATTTTTCAGCGCAGGACGTAACTCGGGCGGCGCCTCGTACCATTGTGTCTCGTAATAGAGTTCGATCTTGTGTCCATCCGGATCCTGGCACAAGAACGCTGGACCGTGCGCCAAATCACCCTTCGTCCAGCCTACGTCGAAACCTGAGCCTTTCAGCGCGGCAACTCGGCGTTCCAGAGCCTGCGGGCTGCGCGTGCGATAGGCGACGTGCCCCAGTCCGGGCGACTTCGAGGCCGTGAGTTTCAGCGAATGGCGTTCGTAGTCATCGTATGCACGCAGGTAAATGGAGTCGCCTTCGCGGCCGCTTTCCGTCATCCCCATCACATCGACAAAGAAGCGCAGGCTTTCTTCTGGCTTGGGCGTCAGCAATTCGAGGTGACCCAGATGGGCCAGGTCCATGATGGGTTCGCTCGGCATGGGTCACCTCCGCGGCAGCATCATAGCTGATCCCTTATTCCTTTACGGCCGCCGGTCAGAAATTGTCGCACGACTTGACAACCGGTATCTGGCTGCACAAAATGCCGGAGAGATCATGTTCAGTATACTCAACCTGATATTGGCATGACATACGCCCCTGCCGCTCCGAGCCTGGCCGACATGTTACGGGGCTTTTCCATTGAACTGAACCCGGGTGACAAAAAGATAGTACAAACAGCCGTTGCCGGGCTTGCTCCAGGCACCCAGGTTTTTCTCACGTGGGTTCCGGGAGTAAATCCGATGAACATGATCGGGGCTGCAGCAAAGCTGCGCCGCGCCGGACTACTTCCCGTGCCTCACATAGCGGCGCGGCATCTTGCAAGCTCAGCTCAACTTCGGCAGCTTGCGGACTGTCTCGCCAACGAAGCCGGCGTGGATCGCATTCTGATCGTCGGCGGTGACTGCGCGGAACCGGTTGGCCCTTTTGATTCGACTCTCGCCGTGCTGCAGACTGAAGTTTTTCAGCAGGCTGGCATTCGCCGCATCGGCATCGGTGGCTTTCCCGAAGGAAATCCCAGCATTCCGGATGGTGTTCTCGACGAGGCCCTGGACGCCAAGTTGCGCTTTGGACGCAGCCATGGATTGGATCTCTTCATTGTCACGCAGTTCTGCTTCACAGCCGAGCCGATCGTCAAATGGCTAAAACGTATTCGCGGAAGCGGAATCGATGTTCCGGTGCGCGTAGGTTTGGCCGGGCCAGCCAGCCTGATTACTTTGACGCGCTACGCAATTCGGTGCGGCATCGGCAACTCTCTGCATGTTCTCACCGAAAACCCAACCTTCGCCAGGCTGCTAACGGAAAAAGGCCCTGAGCCAATCATCCGCGGCATTGCCGCAGCGTCGTCTGATGGCGCTATTCCCCTTGGCATCGCAGGGCTGCATTTTTTTGTTTTCGGGGGTTTCAGCAAAACGGTTGATTGGATCCAGACCCACCGCGCCCGCTAAGTTCAAACATTTTGGTTCGTGCGCCAGCCCTCTGCATAAGTTTCGCGCGCTACTTTGGAATACGGCACCGGACTGACAATTGCCCGGATGTCGATCTGCCTGTGCCGTTCAACCGTGGTTTTTTGCGAGCCGCCACCGGGTTCACCCCAAACCAGCGTGACTTCCGACCCGATCTCGATTTCTGGATCCACCACTCCCAGCGAGAGCATCGAGCGTTCGTTGTAGCTGTAACCCGCGAACATCGAGAGCCCGACGGTTTTCCCGCGGCTCACAATCTTGTCGTACGACGCGGATGTGTAATTTGCCAGAGGCAGGTCGATGTATTTATAGATCTCGCCCGCTTCGAACATCGACGCGAATACTTTTAGAACGTCCTGCGGATTCCACGCGAAGGTTACTTTTTTCCGTTGCGGCTTCTTAGCCATGCTCTCAAGCGCTTCCCTGCCGATGAAGTCGTGATCGAACTTCACGAACGGGCCGTAGCCAAGGGCATAAGGGGTCATGTAATAGTCTTCGATATTGCCGGAATCGAAGCTGCCGCCGATCGAGCCGGTGCCCTCGTAGCTGCTCGCCGGCAGCCATTGGCGGTAAGGCTTCATTTTCTCGCCGGTATACACCGCAGGAAGTGGAGATGGAATCCATCCGGATTCAAGCGTGTTAGTGGCATAAGCGCGAGCGCCCACTTCGCGAAGGCCAAAATCTTTGCCGGCTTGCATAATCGCCGCGCGAATTTCTTCCCGTTCCTCGTAAGGTCCCCAGACTTCCAGGCCCGGAGCGCCAGCCATGCCGTGTCGCAGTGCGCGCACTCTCCGGCCGGCAATGTGAATCACCCCCATATTGAAGAACTTGATCTCCGGAACCTGGCCTCCATTCAGCTTTTCGAGAATCTGCGGAGCGTTGGCGCCTTGAATCTGATACCTATAAACACTGCGCGTAACCGCTCTTCCTTTCGCATTGGAAGGCGACCGATCATCTTTTTCTATCTTGAGGTCGTATCCGCCAGTGTCGCCGTGAAACTGAATCCAGCTCGCTACCGGCGCACGCCCAACGAAAACCAGCCGGTCCTGTTCCAGGTGGAAAAGAATGCCATCGCCAATCACGTAGCCGTCATGGCTGCACGGGGCAAACTGCTTTGCCCGGTCGACTGGAAACTTGGCGTAGCTGTTCGTGCCGAGATGCGAGAGCATTTTGAGAGCATCCGGGCCTTCCACGTAAACATTCACCATATGGTGAGATTGATCGAAAAGAACGGCTGTTTCGCGCCATGCCCGTTGTTCATCGCGCCAGTTCGAGTACTCGGCGGGGACGACCGGATAGACATAAGCGCCAACCTGCGAGTTGCGCAGCATCGACACAGGGTTTCCCGCGCTTTTTACCAAATCCTCCAGGCTTCGTTCTTTCATTTCCGCTCTCCTCGACAGGCGATGCTTAAACCCACGGCAGCTATCGTTCCGTATACTGAACATTAAGGAATTTTGCAAATTCTTTGCGGAGATTTCTCCGGGCAACGATTTGACAAGGCCGGGACGGGCGGCTTAATTTCGCACTGACCTGCACCAGAATGATAATGCTCAGTTCTTCTTCAGAAGCCGCAACGTTCGAACAGCGTGATTTCATTGGGATAATCCGCATCGATAATCCTCCGGTCAACGCGCTCAGTCAGGGCGTAAGAGCCGGAATTGCCGGCGCCGTCGCGGCGGCAAACAGGAATTCGCATTTGAAGGTCCTCTTACTGATCTCGGGCGGCAGTATGTTTAGCGCGGGTGCGGATCTGAACGAATTTGATACCGGGATCGCTGAGCCTTCATTGCAGAAGGTGCAAGCTGCAGTCGAATCGTCTCCCCTGCCCGTCGTCGCCGCGATTCACGGACTTGCTTTGGGCGGCGGCCTGGAACTCGCCATGGCTTGCCACTATCGGGTTGCGCACCGGAGCGCGAGGCTCGGATTACCAGAAATAACGCTCGGTATCGTTCCCGGCGCCGGAGGGACGCAACGATTGCCGCGACTGATCGGCGCGCGTGCCGCGCTCGATATGATTTTGTCTGGCGCTCCTGTCACTGCAGCGGACGCGAGAGCCAAAGGTCTGGTCGATGACGTGGTTGAAGGCGACCTCCTCGAAGGGGCGCTCCGATTTTGCCGACAATTGGTACATGACGCACGGGGACTGAGGCCTACCCGTGACCTGGTTCCCGGTAAAGTGCTCGATGAATCTGAAATCGCCGAAGCGATGCGCGCTCATGCGCGCGCGCTCCGGGGACGAACCACTCAAACGCTGGTGGTTGAGGCCATAAAAGCATCGGTGTTGCCATTTGCCGAAGGCGCAGCGGTAGAAACGGAACTGGCGAACAAGTCACTCGTCTCTCGCGAATGCCTGGCGCTGCGCCACATTTTTTTTGCCGAGCGCGAATCCGGAAAAGTAGATGGCGTCCCCAAGCCTGTTGAACAGGCGCGCATCGAGCGAGTGGCAATCATCGGCGCGGGAACCATGGGAAGTGGAATTGCAATCGCTTTTGCCGACTCTGGCTGCCGCGTGACTTTGATTGACAACAGTGAAAGCGTGATCGCCCGAAGCCGCGAGAATCTGCGCTCGCTTTACGACTCCGGTGTTAAGCGGGGCCGAGTGAGTCAGGAAACAGCCAACGAGCGCATCGATCGCATCGCCACGAGTCTGTCGCTGGAAGATGCAGCCAGTGCTGATGTGGTCATCGAGGCTGTTTTCGAAGACCTGGGCTTAAAGAAGGAAATTTTGTCCAGGGTCGACCAAATCGTTCAGCCTGATCGCCTGATCGCATCGAATACCTCGACTCTTTCGCTGACAGAATTGGGGCGCGCAACGGCGCATCCGAGCCGCGTTGCCGGGCTGCATTTTTTCGTTCCCGCACATGCTTCGAAGCTCCTCGAGATTGTGCGCGGTCGCGACACATCGCCGGAGATGCTGTCGACGGCGCTGCATATTGCGAAACTGCTCAAGAAAATTCCGGTTGTCTCCGGGGATGCTTTTGGCTTCATCGGTAACCGGATGATGCTTGACGGATATTTTCGCGAAGCCGAACAGTTACTTCTCGAAGGCGCTACGCCGGTGCAGGTTGACACTGCTCTTGAGAAATTTGGCTTCGCCATGGGGCCGCAGCGGGTGAGCGACCTTGGCGGCAATGACGTAGGGACGAAAGTTCGCATTCAACTTTTCAAGCGCGAGAAGCGCCCAGATCCCTACTTCGTGATCGCCGATCGCCTCACCGAACTCGGTTGGCTTGGCCAGAAAACCGGACGCGGGTTTTACCGTTACGAGACCGGTCAACGCGATGCGCATCCGGATCCTGAAGTGGACGATCTCATCTGCGCGCTTGCGTCGGAGAGAAATATCCAGCGCCGTGCGATCGGCGACGATGAGATCATCGAGCGCTGCCTGCTGGCATTAATCAATGTAGGAGCGATGGTGCTCGAGGAAGGCATCGCGTCGCGCGCGTCGGACATCGACGTGGTCTGGACCAGCGGCTATGGCTTCCCGCGATATTTGGGAGGGCCGATGTTTTATGCCGATGCGTTGGGACTTGACCATATTGCCAGGCGAATCCGCTACTATCATGAGAGGCTCGGTCATTATTGGCGGCCTGCGGCGTTGATCGAACAATTGGCCGCAGACCATTCAAACTTCGAGCGATGGGATCGGCAAAACAAATCGAGAACTCTCCAACCCACGGGGTAAGCCGCTAAGCTAGAAGCCCATTTCACATCCATGCTTATCAATCGACGAACCATACGCATTCAATGGGGTGACTGCGATCCCGCCGGCATCGTTTATTTCCCCCGCTACTTTGAATACTTTGACATTTGCACGAATGCGCTGTTCGAGCGTGCGGGATTTTTCAAGCCGGCGATGCTGAAGTCTTATCGCATCGCGGGCATTCCGGTCGTCGATATGAAGGCCACATTCATGACTCCCTCGCGCTTTGGGGAAGACGTGATCGTCGAGTCATCGATTGCGAATTGGGGAAAAAGCAGCTTTGTTGTGCAGCACCGTTTGCTGAAAGCCGGGACGTTGGCAGTTGAGTGTCTGGAAACCCGCGTCTGGGTCGCTCATCCGAATGGAGATGCGGAGAAATTCGAAGCACGGGCCATTCCCGATGAGGTAAAAGAAAAGTTTCGCGCGGCCGCAGACAGCCGCTAAATCTGTGTTGATCCTTTTACTTCCTTAAGTTCCCGCTCCAGGGGCGCGCGGCTCTCTTGATTGTTCAAATGAACAAATTTCTTCAGCAGCCGCAAGAAGATCCGCTGCTCTTTCTTGTTGAGCTCTTGCAGCAGTCGGCGACTCAATACTCTTCCCAGAGGAAGCAACTTCTTAAGCAGCGCGGCGCCTTGCGGAGTCAGAGAAAGCAAACGAAAGCGCTTGCTGTTGGCGGGTACCAAACGCTTCACCAGTCCCCGTTCCTCCAGGCGGACAGCCAGATTGGCAGCCGTGGAGGTATCGAGCGCGCAGAATCGGGCAAGCGTCACCTGGTCGATGCCGGGATGCTCCTGCAGAACGCAGAGTGCCGCATATTGAACCGGGGTTACGTCGCCAGCCACCACCGAATAGAACAAGGACACGGCGATCTGTTGAGCACGACGGATCAGATGGCCCGGTTGATCATAAAGATTATTCGATAGTTCGATTTGGCGGCTGGTCCTGCTTTTTGAGGGCGAAGGAATACGTCTATTCACATTTTGCTCGGCAGAATATCGTCAGGAAATATATCTTGCTCGCCCACGAGTCTAGCACGCGCTTGCCTGCGGCAGATTCATCAATTAAGCTGCGCACGTTGAGCATACTTAACCACCAGCAAGCAGTGTTGAGCGCGCCTTTGCGGCCGGTGCACTTTTTTGCGCCCGAAGTCGAATTGACTCCTCGATCTGACGGTTCTTTTCTCATGCGCTCGCTCGAGCCTTTGGCAGAATATGACGATCGCATCGGCGATTGGGTTGATCGATGGGCACAGGAAGCGCCGGACCGAATTTTTCTGGTTGAACAGACCCATCAGGGCGAGAGAGCAATCTGCTATCGCGAGGCCCGTGAGAATGTGCTTTCGCTCGCTGAGGGCCTTCTTCGTTTTAACCTTGGGCCCAATCGTCCTCTGGCGATTCTTGCGAACAACGGAATCGACTACGCCCTCCTGAAGCTGGCTGCAATCTACATCGGTATTCCCGTAGCTCCCATTGCTCCCGCTTATGCGCTGCAGACCACCGACTTTCTCAAACTCGCCCACACGTTTCACCTGCTGACGCCGGGAATGCTGGCCGTGGACGACGGCGGGCTTTATAGTCACGCTCTCGAACAAGCGCTCAAGGTTGACATTCCGATCGTTGCGTTACGAAATCCGGCAGGCAGGATGCTCGAATTGTCTTCTTTTCGCGGCAATGGCAGCCGGCGGGATGAGGTTATGGCGGCCGCGAGTCGAGTAAATCGCGATACGGTCGCGAAATATCTTTTCACTTCCGGCTCAACCGGAATGCCGAAAGCGGTCATTAATACTCATGGCATGCTCTGTGCCAATATGCAGATGCAGCGCCAGGTCGCTCCTGTTCTGGCCGAAGAGCCCCCGGTGATGGTCGATTGGGCTCCGTGGAATCACACGGCAGGGGGCAACAGCAATTTTCATATCATCCTGCACAATGGCGGGACGCTCTATATCGATCCGGGGAAGCCCACGCCCGGATTATTTGGTCCAAGTCTGGAGTTGCTCCGCCGCATCTCGCCGACAATTTACTTCAACGTGCCGCGGGGATTCGAACTATTAATTCCTTACCTCGAGGCGGATCGCGAATTCTCCAGGCATTTTTTCGAGCGCATATCGTTCATCTGGTACGCCGCAGCCTCCATGCAACCAGCAGCATGGCATGCGCTGGAGAAACTTGCCTTCGAGGCCGTGAGGCAGCGCATCCTTACCGTGAGTGGCCTGGGCATGACAGAGACCAGTCCGGTCGCTATCTTTGGAAATATTCATGCCGCTGGCCCAGGGGTCATCGGTATTCCGGTTGCCGGCATGGATCTGAAACTGGTGCCGCACGACAACAGCTTCGAAGTGCGTTATCGCGGACCGAATGTCACCCCCGGCTACTGGCGCGACGACGCGGCTACGTCTGCGTCCTTCGATGATCAAGGATTTTTCATATCGGGCGATTTGGTGAGTTTCGTTGACAGGAGAAATCCTAAAGCCGGCCTGCGTTTTGACGGACGTATTAAAGAGGATTTCAAGCTGACATCCGGCACGCGTGTGGGCGCGGGCAGGCTGCGAATTGACGCCATCGATGCTTTACGACCGCTTGCTACCGAGGTAGTAGTGGTTGGCGCGGATCGCACAGACGTGCGCATCCTGATCTTTCCCGACTGGGAGCACTGTGCGAAAACGGCTGGTTTGCAACCTGAGGCGACAAATTCAGAAATCGCATCGAGCTCGAGCCTGAGAGATGAAGTGCTGAGACGCCTATCCCGATTGGCCGCAACCGCAACCGGCAGTTCCAACCGAATCATCGCGGCATTCCTCGTCGATGTACCCCCGTCTGGGGCAGCAGGAGAATTGACCGAAAAGGGGACCGTCAACAGCCGCGCACTGCAACGCAACCGCCCCGAGCTGATCGACACTTTGTTCAGCGACAGCGATGAACGAGTCATTCGAGTCGCTATCGATCATTTACAGAAGCAGGATCGGCCCGCAAGTCGATAACGCCCTTCCGGTTTTCGATAATTGTCCCAAAAACCACAGCGGACCCGGTTTGGCCGGATCCGCTGTGGACGCGGAGAGAAGGGGTTCCTTTCACTGGTAGGTAAATGTCAGTTCATCCAGATACACGTCGTAGGCTTGCTGATTCTCATTGCCATCCTGTTGATAGTTGATGGTGACGCCGTACCAGTCGCTGGGCGCTGTGCCGTGCCCATAAGTCGTATTGACGTTGTTGGTCACGCCATTCAGAGTGATCGATTGATAATAGAGTTCGTTGCTGGAGGTGCGCTGCACCTTGATGGTGAGGTGATTCCAGCTATTGCTCAAGGGCTTACACGCGATCCCGGTTTTCATCCAATGATCCGTGGCGTTGTCCCATATCTCCCATCCCACGCCGCCTGCGATTACGCATTCGTGGCCGAAGGTGAACGCCATACTGCTAAAGAACTGATTGATGTCGAACTCCAGCGCTTGCGATAGCGAGAGATCAGTTCCATAGAAATACACGTCGTAGGTGAAAGTCGTCAGCGTGGGCACGAGCGTGTGATTGTTGTCGGGCATGCCCTCGGAGGACTGCGACCCGATCAGATGGTTCGTCCACAGCGTGTCGCCGTAATCAGTGGTTCCCCCGACGTAATATTCCGCCGCTTTTCCATCCATCGAAGGCGAACTGATGCCTTGTTTCATCCAGAAAGTGATTCCGTCACATGGAGAAGGCGAGCAATCGACATAATTCGGAGCAGATTGGCCGTATCCCTGCCAGCCGGAATTGGCCTGTATGCTCGAGAAGGAGCTTCCGCCTCCGCCGCCGCTTCCGCTCACCGTAATCTTGATCGGCGTCGATGCCGCTCCGCCGCAGTTATCCCATTCTTCCACGGTGGTGTTGTAGGTTCCAGCACTCAGCGACAGGTTGTAGTTCATGCTGGCGCCGTTTACGACGTAGGCGAGCTGATTCGGAGCGGTATAGATGCCCATCGAAGCCACGCCTTTATTACAGGTGGAAGACGCCGTAGCCGTGAAATTCACGGGAGAACCGACTGTGCCGTTGTTGGCGGGTGAAGTTACATAAACTCCGGATTTTCCGCCGCTCGTCACGGTAACCGTGACGGGCGTGGTTGACGCACCGCCGCAGTAGTCCCACTCTTCGACCGTGGTCTTGTAGGTTCCTTCGCTCAGGTTCAGACTGGTATTTAAAGAAGAGCCGTTTACAACGTAGGATAAGACGCCAGGGGCGGTGTAAATTCCCATGGAGGCGACGCCTTTATTGCAGCTCGACGAAGCCGTAGCAGAAAAGGGAACTGATCCCTGATAAGTTCCGTCATTGGAAGGACTGGAAACATTTACGCTTGCGAAAGAGGCGGGAGCGAGAATCAACAGGCACACGATCGGTAGCAGACTTTTCGACATGAAACTACTCTCCAATTGGGGTTTTGGACTTGCGCGTACAGATCTTCAGGTCTTACTTCCCTGACGCGCGAGCGGGCACGTGGAAGGGTATAGAGAAGAAGCGGCCAGTTCTTGGCTTGATTCCTTGTCGAACCGTCGAAAGTCCCAGAAGGAGCGGAAGGTCGTGGCGTGATCTCCCTTACATCTCAGCCAAAATTTTCATGAGAATACCAGAAGGACCGTAGTGCGCCAAAGCAAAAACATCAAGTTGCGCACTCAAAGGTTGCAGCCCCACCAGTCGACGGGTCAGACCCTGACGGGCTGACGCTCACTTCACCAACCCAGCCTCCAGGCACAGCATCGAATTCCAGTCTGCCGCCCTCTTGGGCCGCAGTTCCGCTTTTAGAAGAAAATCGCAGGTATTTCATCCGGCCGAGTCTTTATGTAGCGAGAATCCTGATATAGCGAGAATCCCGGATTCCACTACGCCATTTCCAGTAGAATGGTCTGAACTCCTGCGATCCCAGGCCAGCACTCGCCAGGAGCCCTTTTACGGTGCACAAGCTGAAGCGAGGCCCCACCACTTTATGACTGAGAAGCCGAGCACTACTTTGAACGCGACTGTCGAGAAGATCATCAAACCCGTGTCTCCCAAAGAGCCGGAAAAGGCTCAAATCGCGGTCGAAGGGGCGGATCATTTGTACCGCGAATTGCGCATTGAAAATACCCTTATCACCGAAGATGGAGAACGGGTGCGGCTGAAGCCCGGGGCCGAAGTTGAGGTTACGATCGCAGCGGACGCTGCCGCTACGACTTCGAAAAGCGAATAGAAAGTCGCGCTTAATCGCTGCGGACCAGGAATTATTCGGTCCCGACGAGCTTGCCAGCCTACCCAAGTCGCTGAAAACCAATGCTGATTTTCCGGAAGCCCATCGAAGGCATCGAACACCCGCAAATGCCGGCCGACGTCGTCATCGTCGGCGGAGGACCGGCGGGAATGGCCTGCGCGTTGCGCCTTTCGCAACTCATCGATGCGCACAACTCGTCGCACCCCGATGCTCAACTCAGCAAAGAAAACATCTACGTTTTGGAGAAAGCCCGCGAGATCGGCCAGCATTGCCTCTCCGGAGCGCTCCTCGATCCGCGGTCGATGCACGAATTGCTCCCGGGATTCGAAAAAGAGGCGCCACTCGACGCGACAGTCACCAGGGAAGCGGTTTATTTTCTAACGCAGAAAGGTAAATTTAAGCTTCCCATCATGCCGCCACCGCTGCGCGATCACGGCAATTACGTCATCTCGCTCAATCGCTTCGTGAAGTGGCTCGGCGGCAAAGTGGAAGAAACCGGCATCACCATTTTCACTGGATTCGCCGGCTCCGAATTGCTCTACGACGGCGACCGCGTAATTGGTGTGCGCACCGACGACAAGGGCGTGGATAAGGAAGGCCATCAAAAATCCAACTTCGAACCAGGATACGATTTGCGGGCCAAAGTCGTAATCCTCGCCGAAGGTCCGCGCGGTTCGTTAACCAAACAGCTCGTTTCGAAATTCGATCTCGCACGGGATGCGAATCCGCAGACTTACGGCGTCGGCGTAAAAGAGCTTTGGGAGGTTCCTTCAGGCCGCATCGCTCCCGGCGAGGTGATGTACACACTGGGATGGCCGCTAACAACCAAAGAATACGGCGGGGCCTGGATCTACGGCAGCAAAGACAACGTTGTCTCACTCGGCTTCGTCACCGGCCTCGATTACCCAGATCCGCGACTCGACCCACAGCGCGTTCTGCAGGATTTCAAGCAGCACCCATTCGTGGCGAAATTGCTCGAAGGCGGCAAAATGATTCGCTACGGAGCGAAGTCAATGCCCTATGGCGGCTGGTGGGCGATTCCACCCGTTGCGGGCAACGGATGGATGATCCTCGGCGACTCCGCTGGCTTCGTCAATTCCGCGCGCCTCAAAGGAATTCATCTGGCGATCAAAAGTGGCATGTTAGCCGCAGAAACCGCGTTCGACGCGCTGACGAAAGACGACTCCTCTGCCGCAGTTTTGAATTCTTATCAGAAAAAGGTCGACTCCAGTTGGATTAAAGACGAGCTTTGGAAAGTGCGCAACATGCATCAGGGCTTCGATCACGGATTCTACGCGGGCATGTTCCACACCGGCTTGCAGATGATCACCGGCGGCCGCGGCGTGCGCAACCGATATCCAGGAACCGCCGGATACGAACACATGCGCAAGCTAGCCGAGCTGCCCGCGGATGGCGGCGCGGACGCACATCTGCTGGGTCCGGCAAAAGGCGATGGCAAGCTGACTTTCGACAAGCTCACCGACCTCTATCACTCCGGCACCAAGCATGAGGAAGATCAACCCTCGCATCTCATCATTCATGATACGAACATCTGCAACACGCGCTGCGTGAAAGAATTCGGCAGCCCCTGCCAGAATTTCTGTCCCGCAAATGTTTACGAGATGATGGACGACCCGACCCAGCCCAACGGCAAGCGGATCAGCCTGAATCCATCCAATTGCGTTCATTGCAAAACCTGTGACATCGCCGATCCCTATCAGATCATCACCTGGGTTCCCCCCGAGGGCGGCGGCGGCCCGAATTATGATGGGATGTAAATTTGCATTCGCGAGACGAGAAAACCACGGACCACGTCCGTCCCCGATCTCGGTTGTGCGCGCGCCGATGAAATGTCGGTGGCTTAGGGCCGCAACTTCGTACATAGTAGTCGCACTCTCCATCACCTTCGCCGTTGCCCAGCAACCGGTTTCCGCAATCCCGACTACCGGCTTTCCCGGCCTCGACCAATATCGCGCCTCGCGCCTCGCGATATACACCGACGATTTCGGTGAATTAAACCGTTATCGCGAAGCCGATGCCGCAATTCCCGCGCCTGCCGTCGGCGAAAACCGCGTGGTATTCATCGGTGATTCCATCACCGACTACTGGAAAATCTCGGATTACTTTCCTGGCAAGCCATACGTCAATCGTGGCATCGACGGCCAGACTACGCCGCAAATGCTGGTGCGCTTTCGGCAGGACGTTATCAATCTCCATCCCAAGGTGCTCGTCGTGCTGGCCGGGACCAACGATATTGCCGGCGTCACCGGGCGCGAGAGCAACGAAGAGATCGAAGCAAATTACGCGACCATGGCGGAACTGGCGCGCATGCACCGCATTCGCGTTGTCTTCTCGTCGCTGCTTCCGGTCTACAACTACACCGAAGACTCGAAGGAGTCGTTTGCATTACGCCCTCGACCAAGAATCCTGGCGCTCAATCGCTGGCTTCGCCATTACTGTGCGGCGCACGGACTGGTTTATCTCGATTATTCTTCCAGGCTCGTTGACGGCAAAGGCATGATGCAGCGCACGCTCTCGGACGACGGGCTGCATCCCAATGCGGCCGGATACAAGATCATGGCTCCGCTTGCGGAGAAGGCTATTGCGCAAGCGATTGCGAGCCAATAATAATGGCCCGGGCAATTCTCGATCTGATTCTCGGTTTCTAGCTTCGGAGGCAACGCTTTGAAATCACCACACGGCTTGCTGCTGGCCTTGATCGTTACTCTTGCCACATGTGCGGCTGCGCAGCAATCCCCGCAGCCTGCGCCACAGGCGCCGCCTCCAATCCCCTCCACCGGATTCGCCGGCCTCGATCAATACCGCGCCCGCCGCATTGCCGTCTTCTTCGACGACTTCGGCCAGCTCCAGCGTTACCGCGACGCCAACGCAAAACTCGGTCCGACCGCGCCCAACGAGAACCGCGTCGTCTTCTTCGGCGACTCCATCACCGATATCTGGCATCTCGACGAATACTTCCCCGGCAAGTCTTACGTCAATCGCGGCATCGGCGGCCAGACAACGCCTCAAATGCTCGTTCGTTTCCGCCGGGACGTGATCGATCTGCAGCCCAAAGCCGTTCTGATTCTTGCCGGCACCAACGATATCGCAGGCAACACTGGCCCCATGCGGCTTGAAGACATCGAGGCCGATTACGCTTCCCTGGCCGAATTGGCGCATGCGCATGACATCAAAGTGATCTACGAATCCGTGTTGCCGATTCATAACTATACGGAGAAATCCAAAGACTTCTTCGCCCAGCGCTCGCCCGAAAAGATTCTCGAATTGAATCGCTGGCTGAAAGCCTATTGCTCGTCCGCAGCCAACGGCTGCGTCTATCTCGACTACTTCGGCGCAATGGTCGACGAACATGGACTCATGAAGAAAGACCTCTCTGATGACGGCCTGCATCCGAACCCTGCCGGTTTCAAGATCATGGCGCCCCTTGCGGAAGCGGCCATCGAGAAGGAACTGAAGTAGGGCTAAAACTCTGCATCCGCATTCAGCACTCGTGCATTCAGCCGCTACAATAAGGCTGGGAGCTTATGCAAAGAACGCTGCGGGGCCAGATCCCGATCGCCGAGTGCTGAATGCTACTTACCGACAAATTCGGCCGCTCGATCACTGACCTGCGGATTTCCATCACCGACCGCTGTAACTACAAGTGCGTCTACTGCCGCACCGGCAATGAAGGCGCGCTCTACGGCGACCTGCCATTTGAAAATTATCTCCGCATGGCGCGTGT
>DASXEG010000094.1:0-60179 GCA_036490235.1 Candidatus Sulfotelmatobacter sp.
ATTGGCTCTTGAAGAACCTCACTCAGGCGCGCGCCAGCGGCGATCATGATCTGGCTTTTGACTAAATCAACGTCAGTGACCAACTCAGTGACCGGGTGCTCAACCTGGATCCTCGTGTTCATCTCGATAAAGTGGAGTTGCTTATCTTTGCCCATCAAGAATTCAATGGTGCCCGCGTTGGAGTATCCGATTTCCGCGAGCGATTTGCATAGAACTCCACCGATTTCAGCCCGCAACTCTGGCGTGACTTGCAGCGAGGGCGACTCTTCGAGCAGTTTCTGGTGCCGTCGCTGGATTGAGCATTCGCGCTCGCCGAGGCTGACCACATTCCCGTGCTCATCGGCTAGAATCTGAAACTCGATGTGGCGCGGGTGCTCGACGTACTTTTCCATGTAGAGATCGCCGTTGCCGAAAGCGCCAGCGGCTTCGGACTGAGCGGCTTTAAAGAGGCCAGGAAGCTCTTCTTCGTTGCGGACGATTCTCATGCCGCGTCCGCCACCACCGGCCGAGGCTTTGACAATGACCGGGAATCCCACTTGCTTCGCCCATTCGAGCGCTTCGCCTTCGGAGGCGATGATTCCATCGGACCCCGGAAGAATAGGCACACCAGCGCGCTTCATCGCGGAACGGGCTTTTTCTTTCTCACCCATCAGCCGCGTGACTTCCGGCCGCGGACCGATGAACTTGATGCCGCTGGTTTCGCAGACTTCGGCAAAGTTGGCATTTTCGGCGAGCAGGCCGTAGCCCGGATGAATGGCATCGACGTTGGCGATTTCAGCGGCGCTTATTACCGCTGGGATGTTCAAGTAGCTGTGCGCGAGTTGAGGAGGGCCGATGCAGATGGCTTCGTCGGCGAAGCGCACGGGCAGAGAGTGGCGGTCGGCTTCGCTGTAAATGGCGACTGTGCGGATGCCTAACTCCTTGCAGGCGCATATGACGCGCAGGGCGATTTCTCCGCGATTGGCGATGAGGATCTTTTTGAACATGAAACGAGCTTTGAGCTACGAGCTGCGAGCTGCGAGCAAAACCCGCACGCTACCCTGGCTCGCAACTCGGTACTCTTGGGTTGAAACGGCGTCTTTGGCAGGCATTTGAAAATTCCAACTCACTTACTTGGCCTTATAGCGAACAGTTCCTGACCGTATTCGATGGGCTGGCCATTACTGGCAAGCTTCTTCACGACCTCTCCGGCCACGTCGCATTCAATTTCGTTCAAGAGCTTCATCGCCTCCAGGATGCACAGGACCTGGCCCACTTCCACGATATCGCCGATTTTGACGAACGGCGGCGCGCCCGGCGACGGGGATTCGTAGAACGTACCCACAATCGGGGACTTCACCGTTTGGAGATTTTCTTCGGCTGCTGCCGCGGCTGGAGTTGAAGCCGGCGCTGTTTCGGCCGGTGGGGCCGCCTGCGCATGCGGAATATTCAGCGGAGCGGAAATCGAGGGAGCGGCCACGATTGGCGGGTACACCACAGTGTGTTCCCCACCACGCTTTATTTTGACTTTGACGTCGCCGCGTTCGAGTTCGAACTCGGTAATGTCCTTCTCAATTAAGAACTCGATGAGTTCCTTCAGCTCTTTTTGGTTCATGTATTAAGGATGAAACCGCTGCACTCGAATTATCCGCGTCTGGCCTCTCCGGCGGAGACGGAAGGCGCACTGCATAGCCTGCTGAAATGCTGGAAACTACAATGCCAGGAAATCTTTCTTCGTTGGGGTCAACACCTCGCAGCCGGTTTCGGTGACGGCCACCATGTCTTCGATTCTCACACCCCATTTGCCGGGAAAATAGACGCCCGGCTCGATCGTGATGACCATGCCGGGCCGCAGGATTTCTTTCTGACCTGCTGCGATCCGAGGGCCTTCGTGGATTTCGAGCCCTACGCCATGGCCGGTCGAGTGAGTAAAATAGCGGCCAAGACCGGCTTTCTTCAATATGTTTCGTCCGGCAGCATCGACTTCTGAGACGGCTGCACCGGGTTTTACCGCGGCAATCGAAGCCAGCTGCGCTTCCAAAACAGCATCGTAAGCGCGACGCGCGGCTTTCGGAATTGCCTCAGACCCGCCGCGAATCCATACAGTGCGCGTCTGGTCTGAACAATAACCAGCGAGTATAACACCGAAGTCGCAGACCACGAACGAACCGGCGGGGATGGCCTGCTCCGTGGCACGGCCATGAGGCAATGCGGATCTCTTGCCCGAAGCGATGATCGTCTCGAACGACATGGCTTCGGCTCCAGCTTGACGCGCGGTGAATTCCATTTCTGCGGCAACGGTGGTTTCCGTGACGGCGGGACGCAATATTTCGATTGCGCGATCAAAAAGCGTTGCGCCCAGATTCACAGCAGCCCGGATACTTTGCAGCTCTTTTGCGTCTTTGATCATGCGCGCCCGCTCGACCATTGCTGCCGCCGGCCTCAGACGAATGCGAGAGGGCAAGAGGTCACCGATTTTCTTATTCTCGGTGAGCGTCATATGCTCACCCTCGACTCCGATGGACATAGGGCGCGACTTCTTGCGTCTGCGCGCGATCCAGTCGGCGAGTTCGCGAAGGACGGGCTGGCGGGCGATTACGACCTTGGCCCCTTTAACCTCCTGGCGAGCCTGCGGATCATAGCGAACGTCGGTGATGAAGACGCATGTAGATTCATCGATGAGGAGAAAGCCGGCGCTGCCGGTAAAGCCGGAAAGATAGCGGATGTTCGGAAGGTGGCTGATCAGCAGGGCATCGAAACGAGTGGTGGCCAGGTGTTCCCGAAGTTTCTTCTGGCGGGCCGGGTAATCCATTCGGGATGAGTGTAGCAGGTGAGCTATGAGCCACGGGCTGCGAGCGGCGGGCTTCGAGCGCCGAGAAATTCCGAACAGAACCTGGTTTAAGTCGTCGGGACAGATTTATGGGTCAAAAGCCAGGTCTGCTCGAAGCTCGCCGCCCGCAGCCCAAAAGCAAACCGCCGGACTGACAGGTTCTTCAGTCCGGCGGTTCCAATCTTCTGCCTGCGCTGCGCTTATGTCTGAATGATTCGCGGCGTGATGAAGAAGATGAGCTCTTGATTTTCAGTGTTCACGGTTGTGTGTTTGAACAGGTTGCCGAGGACCGGGAGGTTGCCGAGCAGCGGAACCTGCGTGATGTTGATGGAGTTCTGCGTCTGGATGACGCCGCCGATCACAACTGTGCCGCCATCGGTCACGAGGACCTGCGTGGTGGCCTGTTGCGTGATCAACTCCGGATTGCCTTGCACTTCCTGTCCAAAGTTCGGGGTGGTATTTTCCACGTCAATGTTGAGGAAGATCGTGTTCTCCGAAGTGATCTGCGGAGTCACCGTCAGGCGCAGGAACGCGTCCACGTAGGTCACGGTTGGCGGACCGCCCAACTGAGCCTGGGTGACGATGGGTACGCGCACGCCCTGTTTCACCAGGGCTTGAATGTTGTTCTGGGTGACTACGCGCGGACGCGAAAGAACCTTCAGCAAGCCGCGTGATTCGGCCAGCGAAAGGACAGCGTCAATTCGCACGGTGTTCGATGCGTTAAGGAACGTAAGGCCGCTGGTTGGCGAGGTTACGCCGAGATTTGAGAACAGCGGAATGGTTGATCCGCTGGTGGTACCCGTACCCGGCACTGTGATGTAGCCAGGAGTCAGACCGCTGGTCGTGGTCGGAGACGTACCGGCCGAGGCGTTGCCGCCGATGGCGCTGTGGCCGTTGCCCCAGCCAAACCCGAGTTGCGTTCCGATATCGCGGCTGAACTGGCGAGTGGCAGCGACGACGCGGGCTTCGATTTCCACTTCCTGCGTCTTGCGGTCAAGCTGCGTCAGGAGGCGGTCGATGACCGGAATCACTTTCGGGATATCGTTGACGATGACGGCGTTGGTACGCTCGTCGGCGACAACATCGCCGCGCTGCGAAAGGAACTTCTTCACAGTTGCGATCGTGTCTTTTGCGTGTGCGTAGCTCAGGAAGCGCGTGACGGAGACTTTCTCTACCGCCATCGCCTCTGCCTCTACCTGCGCGCGCCGTCCGTCCGCTTCCTTCTTGAGCGTGTCAACGGTGGCGATGCGGAGGACGTTTCCTTCCAATTCACGGGCCAGATCATTGTTCTTGAGAACGATGTCCAGCGCCTGATCCCACGGCACGTCGTCGAGCACCACTGTGAGCGTGCCATGAACATTAGGATCGAGCACGATGTTTAATCCGCTGATCTCGTGAATCAGGCGGAAGAAATCTTTCAGGTCGACATCTTTCAGGTTGACCGAGATCGGCTCACCCGTGTACTTGGGGCCAGCCGACGCCGGTTGCTGTCCGGATTGTCCCCTCTGTTCGGCAGCAAGATTTACCGCGGGCTGAAAACCGGTGTTCGAGCCGGTGTTCGAGCCGGTGCTCTGCGCGGACATCTGGGCATTGACGGTAGAGGGCAACAACTCGGCAGCCGTCTTGTCGGAAAATCTGGCGGCAGCTTCCTGGGCGCGGTCTGCGGGCTCAGCAGTGGCAGCGCTCGGAGAAGCGGCGGCGTCAGATTTGGGTGCGTATTTTGGTTCGACGAATACAAAATCGCTGGAGGCAGGGCTCGGCGCAGCGACTGCAGCCGATACTGAATTCTTCGTCTCGACATTCGCGCTCGGAGCTTTGGCTCCGATCACATCGGCGACGAGAGGAGAAGACTGCCTGGTCATTTGCACAACGGCATTTTTCGCAACCGCGGTTCCTGCCACTGGCTTGGTGACGGGCGCAGTGCTGGCGATGGCGTTGGACGCATGTAGCGTGAGCACCATTTGGCCATCAGCGGAGGGCGTGAACTCGTAGCGGCACGAGTGCTCGAGATCGATGACGACGCGCGTCGTGGGCGGGTTCTGGCCGTCCATGCCGATGCGCACTTCCTTCACGTCAGCGCCGCCCACAGGAATGCGGCTTTGACGTGTCGCCATGATGGTCCCGGGAAGATCCACGATCAAACGCTTCGGGGAATCCGCCGTGGTCAGCTTTGGCGCCACCGTGCCGCGCGCGTTGATGACGACACGGATTTCATCCGCGCCGCGCACCACACTGACGCGCTGCAGCTCGTTTCGTTGGCTCGCCGCCGGCGCAGCCGGCGTGTCCGTGGCTGAAGCCATCAGCCCAGTGAGCAGCAACGATAGGAATGTACTCAGCAGTTGCTTTCGCATTTCGCCTCTCCCAAACTCGCGGGTCTGCCCCGCGGGTCCTTGCCAGAATTCGTCTTTTGTCTTGCCGTCTTGCCTGGCGAACCGGTTTCCGGCGCGCCTTTTTTGCCGCTACTACACCGCCGGCGTTGTAAGTCGCTTGACCACTTCACGCGTCAGCGCTTTGCCCAATTGGTCCGTGTAAGATTCCTGGAACACAACCGTGTCGCCGGTGATGCGTACAACGAAACCGTTGAATACGGGATCGTTCTCCCGCAGGAAATACGCTTTGCCAAGATTGTTTGTGACCACTGCGATGAAGCCGCTATCCGACTTCACCACGCCATGCAGATTGATTTGTCCGATCTCCAGACACTTCTTGCCGGTCGAGCAACCCGAACCTGTCGGCTGCTGAACCACCGGGCTGAAGAATGGGTCGCGCTTGCCGTTCATCGCCCACTTTTTCTCTTCGGGCTTGGGCGGCTTTGCGGCCTCGACAGGCTTAATTGTGCTGGCTGCCACTGCGGCCGCGGGAGCAACCGCTGCCGGACTGCTGGGCGCTGCCGAGATCACGGTTTTTTCATTTTTCTTTTCAGACGGCTTTACGGGTGGCTTCGCCGCTGCATTCACACCGACGGCAAACCTTACCTTTTCCGCCGGCTTCACACCTGCTTTGGCGCCGACCGCAACCGCAGGCTTCAGGGTTACATTCGCATTTCCGGTTGCTTTGGCACTGATCTTCTGGATTGGTTTCGCACTGGTTTTGCCAGCCGCTTCCTTGACCGCAACCGGTTTGGGCGCGGCATGCTTACTAGCTACTACGGGTTTCGGAGCCACCGCGGCAGTCTTGTTTGACGGAGCTGCTTGTGCCTTCACTGGAGCCGCAGGAGTATTCTTCACGACGACGGGAGCCGGGTTCACGGCTGTTGCAGGAGCGCCCGGTGCCGGCTTCGCCTGCTTCGACCCGGATGCGCTGTTGATGCCGAGAGCAGCATTCGAATCGTCCGTCTTCTGCTGCTGCACGGCATTCATCTTGTTCTGCACACCTTGGATGACGTTCGGATTCTGTGCCCAGAGTCCGCCTGCCATCAATCCCACTGCGAGAAGTGTTGTGGTTAGCTTCATAGCGATTCCTATTTGGCCCCCGGCGTTTTGGCTCCCGGCACTGCGCCAGCCGGTTCCAGGTCGTGACTGAAGAACGTAGTTGCGGTGAAGGTCGCCACCACACTCTCGGTCGAAGCGTATTGATATGTGTGCTTGGCTTTGGCGTCCGCCGGATTCTTGGTATTCCCGACCATTAACCCGCTGATGTTCACGATGCGTTCGAGTTTGCCGACGCGATCGAAGAAGTTCAGCATGGAGTAATAGGGGCCATCCAATTCCATGTCGAACGGAAGCTCGGAGTAATACTCCTTGGCTGCGACGGGCTTTGCCGTGTAGCGGCGCAGCTCCACGCCAGCCTTCTGTGCCTCGCCGTCCATGGTCTGGATGAAGGTATCGACATTCTTGTCGTCGGGAACGATGCGCGCCTCGATTTCGAGCTGCTGTTTCAGGTTGGCGAGCTGGCGTTCGATATCCTTGAGCTTCGGACGATACGATTCCAGTTCGTTGTTTTCCCGAACTTTCGTCTGCAAGGCCGTTTGCGCCGCCGCATTCTTATCGCTCATGCTCTTGAACATGGTGAAGTACAGTGCTGCGGTCACAATCGCGCCGCCAGCAATCACTGCGCCCCATTGTTTCAAGCCCGAGAGTTCATTGAGATTGATCGCCATAGGTCTATTCCTTACGACTTTCCCTTCACGCAGCTAAGTGTGAACTGAAAGGCCTGCATGTCTTTGACAGTTTCGTCCTGATAGGTTTCTTTCATTTCCACGCTGGAGAAAAATCCGGTCTTTTGCAGATTGCCAATCAGATTGGCGACCGCATCGGAGCTCAAAGCGGTGCCTTCCACGTTCAAGCTTGGGCCGGTGTCGTCCAGCTTGCGGAGCCACACGGCTTCGGTTCCGTTGACCGTTTCACCCATCATGGCGAGAAGATTGACCGGGCCCGCCTGTCCTTCGCGCAGCTTATCGATCACGTCGACGCGGCGCTTGTAGTTGTCAGCCTGGCGTTGACGCTCGAGGAATCGCGCCTTCACATCGCTGAGTTCGCGATTCTTCAGTTCCGCGGCCTGCATTTGCTGAGCGATGCTCTTGCCCTGCCGATCCAGCCGGTACCAGTAGCCGAAGTTGATGACGCCTGCGACCAGCACAACCAGGAGCACTGCCACCTTGGGGGACCCAAGGCTGCCCATCTCCATTGAGGGCATCGAGGGCCCGCTGCCGCCGCCGGCGCGCTTGCCTTTGCTCTTTGCTGTTTCGAGAAGATTGATTTTGATCATAGAGATTCAAAGCTCCTCAAAGCCAAGCCCACAGCGACGGCTAATTGGCCGGGATTCTGTTCCACCAGTTGCACCGCCGGGCCTTCCGTGGGCGGCACGACGCGCTGGAACGGATTCAACAAATCCACCGGCATGGAAAACTCCTGCCGCAGCGCTTCCATCAAGCCGGGAACTTTTGCCGAGCCGCCGGCCAGATAAATTTTCTCGATGTGCTCGCCCGCCGCGCTGGCCCGGAAGAAATCGAACGTCTTTTGAATTTCGAGCACGATGATTTCGGTCACCTGTTGCAGGATCGGCCCTTTTGCGTCTTCGCTGACCGTTCCCACTTTCTCGCCCAGCTTTAACTTCTCGGCATCGTCGAAGTTCAGGTCGAGTTCTTTCTGCAGCGAATCCGTATACTGATGGCCGCCGACGCTGACGTCGCGGGGGAACAGCGGCGTGGTGCCTTTCACGATGTTGATGTTCATGACGCTGGCGCCCAGGTTCAGCAGCGCCACAACCTGGCCCGGCGCCGGCTGATAGTTGTACTCGTAGCAGTTCTGCAGCGCCAACGCGTCAATGTCCACGATAGCCGGGGTGCGTCCGGCCATCGAGAGTACGTTGGTGTAGTTCAAAATCTTGTCCTTCTTCACGGCGACCAGCAGAACATCCATCTGCGGGCTGCCCGGTTCCTCGGAAAGAATCTGATAGTCGAGGCTGACGTCGGCAAGATCGAAGGGAATATGCTGCGCGGCTTCTTTTTCGATGGTCTCGGCGAGTTCCTGATCGCTCATCGAAGGCAGCGAGATCTTCTTAACGATGACGGAGTGGCCGCTAACTGCGGTGGCCACGGCCTTGGTCTTGATGAGGCAATCGGTGAACAGCTTGGCGATCGCGCTTGATACCGTACCGGAGTCGACAATCATTGAGTCGACCACGATGTCGGAGGCCAGCGGCTCGAGGCCCAAATGAGAAACCTCGATGTTGCCGCCCTTCTTTCTCAACTCGACCGCTTTAATGCTCGAAGAGCCCACATCCAGACCTACAATCGACTTCGATCCCATTCCAAACATGTGCCCACCTTTGCTGTGTGGCGCGGACGCTTTCGTCCGCGACGTTTCTGTTTACGACTGCCCAGCGGCCTTCGCAGCCGCCTTCGGTTTCCGTTTCGGTTCCACCTGGCTCGATTTTTCTTCCATCCACTGGTCGAGGCGCGACTTTTTGAAGCGCCATCGGTTGCCCAGTTTGAATGCGGGAATGGTCTGTTCTCCGACGTACTTGTAAAGCGTGTCGGGGCTCACGCCCAGGTATTGCGACGCTTGCCGAATGTTCATCACTTCCCGCGAATCGGCCATAATTTCTTACCCCATCCGCCAGAACCGCCTCGCGCCCAATGTCTGCGGCCCGCGAGCTTGCTTTCGGAACATATCGGCTCTCGAATCACTCTCCGAGAGCTATCGGTGTCCCGAGCATATATCAGCCCCGAAAAACAGGGACTTCACGCGAATTTCCGGTTTTTGCTGGGTTTTTTCGGGATTTTATGGAAATGGGAAGTGAGGCGGATCGGGAGAATTTCTATATATTGTGGTTTACCAATAACCTGTGTCGATTAGAAGTGGTCATCGTGCAGATCGCAGTCGGTGACTTCGGGACCCATAACCGAAGTACTACAGACGGTACGGAAGTACTTGGACGACAGCGGAAGTCGTAGGATTAGCGGGGTTTAAGGGGCGGCGTGGTGATGCCCTTCTTAGGTCTGGAGGCTTGTAAATCGCGGATGACGCAACTGACACCAATTCGCAGCGGCTCATAAGCTTCGTTTTTCGAAGCCCGCTCTCCGTGGTTTGTTGCAGATGCCAATCCTCTTAAAAGCTTTGGTCACGCTGGGCTCAGAGGGTTCCAACGACGAACAATTGGAAACACGAGTAGAAGTTTTGCGCCAGAGCGAGCACAATGCTATGAAATCCTCCGCCCTAATGGGCGATGGCACTCTGTTATCCGGATTCACGTTCGGGAGGTGGCGAAATGGTTTTGAAATCTTCCCTCGCGCTGTGCTTCCTGACTTTGGTCTTCGCTTTAGCACAATCCGCTGCCCAAAGTCTTTCAACCTATCCCAATGCCATCAAAGACCGCCAGGTTCGCCCAGAAAGCCCCATGCTGCCGCCGCCAAGAAATCAGGTATTCATCGATCCTGATTTCGGCTCGTCTATGATTCGCGTGACAGACGAAACCACGAACTCAGAATTTCCCGGCGACTACCTGCAGACCCAGGGTGGCCTGGCTAACGAATGGAGCATCGACACAACCAAATTCTATGTTCAAGGGAAGGGAGGCAGAGAATTCGCTTTCTCCTTTGATCCGGCAACCATGTCCGTTGGTTCGCTTCCAAACGCGAAGGCTGGAGAAGGGCTTTTACTGCCGCTCCGGATCGGGTCGTCGTTTAGCTTCGTGGACTCAGATTTGATTTACGGCACAACCAGTGTCGATCCCTTAACCATCACGAGCTATCGATTTTCCACCGACACCTCGATTCCAATCGTGGACACGAGAACCTGTGGTGTTCAACCGCCCTTGGGCTCCGGCCCATCGGTTGTGAGCGATGACGACGTGAGCCCCTCTCTCGACGACACGCGGTTATCCATTTCCGAAGGAGGTTCTGAGGCCGGTAAGCATATGTATGTTGTTGTGTACGACAGAAACCTCGGCTGCCGCTGGTACAACACACAAACGGGTGCAATCGGAGGGCAGTGGGGTACAACGGGTCTGGCATCTGCGACGACACCGTTTCTAATCAACCATGCATATCTTTCGCGTAGTGGAGATTACGTGGTGATTCTTGTAGCCGGGTACGGCTGGTACGTCTGGGATTTGTCTACATTGACCGTGACTTCCTGTTCGGTAAGTGATCCTCTGAACCAATGCGCCGGGTACAGTGCAGTTGGCTATAACAGTTTGGTCAATTCTCCAGCTATGACCGGCGATATGCAGACAGCAAAACGTTCATTCGCTGACATATCTCAAATCTCGGAATTGTTTTTGCCTGGACTGTATGATTGGGGGCAAGATCACCACTTCACCTGGACCAACGTCAATTCGACTGATACCGCTCCGGTTTGCGCCTCGACCTACGGCTATGATGGCAACACGTGGATCGACGAGCCGTACGAGGGAGAGATTTTTTGTATCGAGACGGATGGCGTTGCTTCGACGGTCTGGCGGTTTGCTCACAATCGTGCCACCTATATCAGCCCTTACTACCAAACACAACCTTTGGGAAGCGTTTCAAGGGATGGAAACTTCTTCCTATTCACGTCCAACTGGGATGCACAACTCGGCCTTGGAACTGAAGGGACGCCACGCGCTGATGCATTTATCGTGAAACTCGAATGACGGGCACCGGCTACTAAGCGGAAACCTTCAGGTTGCGTTAGCGAGTGGCTACGATGCCGCCCGGGCCGCCGGGTTGGGGTAAATCCGGTGGCGGCACGGCCGGAGGCGGCGCGGCACCGTTCGCCGGTTTCGGAACATTGTTCTCATCCTCGCCCGGACGGCGGAGGCTAGGCGCAGTGGCGGGGCGCTGTTCTTCCTGCTGAGCCTTTGCTTCTCTGTTTTTATCCTGATCGATGAAGACTTCTTTCTGGGTGCGGACGATCTTTTCGCCATCGATTTTCATGATCTCGAGGCGCACCACTTCATCGCCGACAAAGCGCACGAAGTCGACGTCATCCGGGGCCTCGCCGTAAATCCATTCCTCGTACTGAGTGTCTCCTTCGTGCTCGCGAACTTTTTTGGGTGGCTTGCCTTTGGCGTGCAAAACCATTTCCTGATTCATACCCACGAGCACGCGGTGCTGTTGGATCGCTTCTTTGACCTTCGGCGGCAAAGTGTCCAGGTAGGCTTGCTCCTTATTGTGAGCGGTGAAGTCTAAGACGGGATAGAGGATGCCACGCAACTGCGCGGCGGTCATCTCTGGTACGTAGTTATCGAAGTACAGATCGAGATAAGAGCCGTGAGGATTGGTCTGCGGATTATCGGGGCCGGTAGTCATTGGACCATTCGCGCCGGAGATCTGGACCCGCTCGTACCACTTCTGCCGATGGACCGGGCCGCCGTTGATTTCGAAGTGAATGTGATCGGGTTTGATCTGGATATATGAGATGTGCGCAGGGTCGCCGGGTTTAATGGCCGGACCCCATAGATTCAAGGTCTGCTGCATCTCTTCGCCGTTGGGCGTAATGACTCCGTCTTTCAAGATCAGACCTTTGGTTCCCATCGGGAAATTGGTGCGCGAGTAGACCAGCAGCAATTCGAAATCATGAATGAGTTCATAGCGGGTATGCCGGACCATGTGAGGAGCGTCCGCTGCGACGGGCGTAAAAACGGGAGGACCCTGTGGGGAATTAGACGTGGTCTGGTCGTCGGTAGCAGGACGCGCAATTGAAGTTCGAAGCTTACCTGGATCGCTGCTTTGCGCAGCGACAATACACGCTGTCAGAAAAGTAAAGATTGCGAGAAAGGCCAAACCGCGAGGACATCGCATACTGCACCACCAAGCCTGCCAATGATTATATGCGATGGAGGGAAAGATGGAGAGGTTGCCGCGACCTTTTGTGCGCTAGCCCGCACTCTCCGGAGGGCGCTTCTTATGCTGCTGGCACTTCTTCATGATGGCCGAACGGAGCCGGGAGCGAAGGTCTTCGGGCAGTTCGTAAAGTTGAGAGTCGCGATAAATCTCGATGGTTTTCTTGGTTGTGTCGCAGACTACGTAGCAGTTATGGCACCAGGAAAGATGGTTTTCCAACTCCACCTTGGTGGGTTCATCGATAACGCCGTCCAGGTAATTCGTCAGCTCGTGCAAAAACTCAGAGCATTTCACCGGTTGCCATCTCCCGAAGCACTGTTATCTCCATTCTCACGCTTATCTCCATTCTCACGGCGTTGGAAGTACCGGCCCAACCTCTCGCGAAGCTGCAACCTTGCGCGCAACAATCGCGACTTCACGGCAGGCACGCTCAACTCCAGCGCGGCTGCGGTTTCTTCGGTGGACAATCCTTCCACATCCCTTAATACAAAAACCGTCCTAAAGCCCGGGGGAAGACCCTGGATCGTCTTACTCAAAATCTCACTTAACTCGGCTTGCGTATATTGCTGCTCCGGATTCGGGCTCCAGTCCGCGATTTCCCGCGGAAGCGAGTCGTCTTCCGTCTTGATATCTTCATCCAGCGAAACCGTGCGTTCCGGCTTCCTGCGCCGCAGTTTCATCAAGGCTTCGTTTACGGCAATCCGGACGAGCCAGGTATAAAACTTAGACTGTTCCTGGAATTTCGCCAGATTACTGTAAGCCTTTAAAAAAGCCTCTTGTACTACATCTTCCGCGTCTTCGCGATTTTGCGTAATGTGCTGCGCAATACGAAAGACATTACGGTCGTAACGGCGGACCAGCTCTTCAAAAGCGCTGTCGTCGCCTTGTTTCGCTGCCCGTACCAGCTTTAGCTCTTCACTGACGGGCGCTTCCAGTTTGTTTTGGATGGTTTCCATTGTCTGGACGATGCAGTATTTTGCGGGGCAAAAAACCGCGTTGTGCGTAGTGCAAAGATGATTCTTATTTTAATGGGTCGAGGGCCTTTTTGCCCAATCCTTGGATGGCCGCGGCGTCTTAATTTTTTCACCACTAAGGGCACGAAGTATCACTACCGATTGATAGAAAGAATTTCCTTCGCGTTTCATTCATAACTGGCCGGCTTAGCTGATCAGCCCGCGACGCTGCCCAAATTAAAAGTTGTAATTCCGGGGCAGTTGCGATACAAAGACTGCTTCGCGAACGCCGCGAAGTAAGACGGCCAAACGGATCGGGCCCCCGTTCCCTTCCTCCATCCCGATCGCGCAGGCATATTTTCGCCCAAACAGGTGCCTTTAATTATGAGAAAACCTCTCCGCTTCTCTGCGCCCGAATTCTCTGCGCCCGAAATGAAGGCCGCAGCGCTCGCTGTTATCACGTTCTTCATCATCATTAGCTTGACATCGCATGCCATTGCCCAAGGTGGAGCCGCGTCGGATCATCCCTTGATCACGCAGGCAGTCGACGAATCTCAACTGACAGTGTTGAAGGGCAACAAACACCCTTTGGCGAAGCCGCAATTCGACCTGGGAGCCGCACCCGCGGCGTTGCCCATGGAGCGCATGCAGCTTGTGCTAAAGCGCAGCGCCGATCAGGAATATGCGCTGCGGACGCTGTTGGACAATCAGCAGGACAAGCATTCCGCGAGCTATCACAAATGGCTGACGCCGACCGAATTTGGGAAGCAGTTCGGACCGGCCGACAGTGATATTCAGACGGTCACACGATGGTTGCAGTCGTACGGGTTTCAGGTAGGTACCACGAAAGGCCGCACCGTGCTGGAATTTTCCGGGTCGGCCGGTCAGGTGCAGGAAGCATTTCACACTGCGATTCATAAATACATTGTGAATGGCGAGCAGCATTGGGCTAACGCGAGCGATCCTTCGATTCCTACGGCGCTGACTCCGGCTGTAGCGGGAGTGTTGACGCTACATAATTTTCTGAAGAAGCCGCTGATCCGGTATACGAAACAGACGTATCAAGGGAAGGTTCGACCGGGCAAGCGGCCAAACCTTACTTTCAGCGACGGCTCGCATGGTATGGCGCCGTTTGATTTTGCCACGATCTACAACAGCCAGGCCTATAACAGTGGAATCAACGGACAAGGCGTCGCCATCGGCGTGGTCGGGCGCAGTGATCTTTATAACTCAGGGCAGGACGTCTCCGACTTTCGTTCGCAGCTAATGCTTGGTGCATGCTGCGGGGGAATGAATTTAATTGTGAATGGGGCTGACCCCGGAGACTTAGGGGGAGGCGAAGAAGGGGAAGCGACCCTTGATAATTCGTGGTCCAGTGCAGTTGCTCCGGGCGCGACGATCGATTTTGTGGTTTCGGCTACAACCAATACGGCGGATGGGGTCGATCTCTCGGAAATTTACATCATTGAAAATAATCTTTCTGACATCATGACGGAAAGCTTCGGCGGTTGCGAGGCTGATAGCACTAGCACAGAAGCAGCCGGAGTGTCGGCCCTGGCCGAGCAGGCAGCGGCGCAGGGGATTACTTATTTTGTCTCCTCGGGGGATAACGGGGCAGAGGGGTGCGATGATCCGGACTCGGAAATGGTGGCAAGCGGACCCGTCTCCGTGAGCCTGCTCGCATCTACGCCCTTTAACGTTGCAGTGGGTGGAACCGTTTTCAACGATACTGCGAATCCCACCAACTATTGGAGCGCTACGAATAACAATCAGGAAAGCGCGCTTTCTTACATTCCGGAAAACGTTTGGAACGACAGCTGTAGTTCCGCGAGTTGCGGCACAAACGCAAACATCTTCGCTGGCAGCGGCGGACAAAGCATTTATTTCACGAAACCAACGTGGCAGCAGGTTACGTACGACGGAATTCAGTCTGATGGAACGCGCGATCTACCTGACGTATCTTTAACGGCCGATACCCACGATGGGTATGTACTGTGCCTGGAAGGATCCTGCGAGCCGAACTCGCAAGGTGAATTTTTTCTCTATCTTTCCGGTGGGACGTCAGCTTCAGCCCCATCATTCGCGGGCATTATGGCGCTGGTAAACAACCAGATGGCAACTCTGAATACGGCTCTGGGTCCGCGGCAAGGGCTGGCGAACTTCGGTTTGTATCGACTGGCGGCGCAGGAAAATTCGATTCTCTCGGAGTGCAACGGATCGAGTACAACTGCGCTACCGACCAGCAATTGCATCTTCAATGATGTCACGGTGGGTAACAACGCAGTGCCGGGCGAACTGAATTATGGTTCGCCAACCGCGCAATTTCAGGCAGGCGTGGGCTACGACATGGCGAGCGGACTTGGTTCCGTGAATATCACGAATCTGGTGAATGAATGGAACGCATTCACATTTAATCCCACAACTACGACGCTTGCGTTAGGTCAGATGACAGGAATCGCTCACGGTTCGCCGGTGAGCGTGAATGTCGGTGTCGCGCCGAGCAGCGGGACTGGGACGAGTCCAACGGGCGACGTTTCTTTGCTCGCTTCAAACTCTGGTAGTGGGACCGCAGTCGGCTTTTTTACCCTTGCGGGTGGACTGGCCGCCTCTTCAATTAGCGACCTGCCGGGCGGCAGTTACAACGTTTACGCCAACTACTCAGGGGACACCACTTACTCCGCGAGCAGCTCGAATCTGGTTTCGGTCACAGTGACTCCGGAAGCAAGCACAACGACGACTTCGGTGCTCGGTGCCAATTCGGACGGCAGTTCGTTTCCTTTTCAAAGCGGCCCGTTCGGGAGTTTCGTTTACCTCCGCGCCGACGTCGCCGGCTTCTCCGGTCATGGCACTCCCACCGGTTCTGTCACGTTCGCCGATAGCTTTGGAACGATCCCCGGCGGAAACACATTTAACCTGAACTCTGGTGAGCAATTCCAAAACGGCAGCAACGCAACGTCCCCCAACGGCGTGCTTTTTGATGCCGGAACACATAACCTCTCTGCCAGCTACAGTGGCGATGCAAGTTTCAATCCCAGCAGTAGCGCTGGACCGACGCAGTTTACAATCCAGGCCGGATTCCTGGCATCGATTGGGAGTGCGCAATCGTCAGTGCTAGTATCAGCTCCCGGCAGTTCGGGGAGCACCTCGGTTTCGGTTTCCTGGTCAACGGGATTCAGCGGGATGATCAGTCTAGCCTGCTCGGGCCTTCCGGCTGGGTCCGCTTGCGCATTTGGTCCTGCATCCTTCCAGGCGACAAGCAAGTACGCAACCAACACCTCTACGATTACTGTGACAACGACTGCGGCTGCGGCTGCCTCTTCACTTCCCCCTGGGCACGATTGGCGTCTTCGTACCCTCGCCTTCGGCCTCATGCTGTTCTCAGTTATGCTCGTCGGTATTCCGCGACGCCGCTGGTCGCCGTTGCTTCTTGCGGCGGTCCTCGGCTTGATTATGTTTGTCCCGGCATGCGGCGGAGGCAGCAGCAGTGGAAGCGGTGGATCGCAGTCGACCACACCTCCTGCCACGGCCACGCCGGCTGGAAGTTACAACGTCGTGGTCAGCGCCACCAGCGGATCCACGACCTCGACAACCGGATTCACGCTGGTAGTGGAATAGGCGAATCGATCGCGGTTTCGCATCAAGCAGCAGGGCGAAAGGAAATTCGTTGTAGTGTACGATTGACTCTTCTCACTCAACGGGAATGAAACTTTCTGCCATCGCATCTGCCCTTGGTGCGCGCCTGGAAAATGGCGCGCCTGACACGGAAATTGCCGGGATTAATGGCATCGAGCGGGCCGGACCTGCGGAAATAAGCTTTGTTGCCAATCCCAAATATGCTGCGGCTGCGAGAGAGACAAAAGCTGCCGCAGTGATCGTCGCTAATGACTTTCCTGCGATTCCTGCCGCAACCTTGCGCGTGGCGGATCCCTATATCAGCTTTTCGCACGCTCTGGAACTGTTTCACCAACCAGTACGCTATGAGCCGGGCGTGCATCCGACGGCGGTCATCGACCCAAACGCGAAGATTGGGCGCGACGCGCATATCGGGCCTTACGTTGTCATCGGCAAAGGCGTGGAGATTGGCGGAAATGCAGTTCTGCTGGCGCACGTGGTGATCTATTGCGGCGTGAAGATTGGCGACGAATTCTTTGCGCACTCCCACGCGACGGTGCGGGAGAACTGCCGGATCGGCGACCGCGTCACTCTGCACAACGGTGTGGTGATCGGCGGCGATGGATTTGGCTTTGCTAAAACGACAGAAGGAACGTGGCGCAAGATTCCTCAGCCGGCGCCCGTGGTGATTGAAGACGACGTTGAAGTTCAGGCGAACTCTTGCATCGACCGAGCGAGCGTCGGCGAAACACGCATTCGGCGCGGCGTCAAGATCGACAATCTGGTGCAGGTGGGGCACGGATCGCGGGTGGACGAGGATGCCTTGCTTTGCTCTCAAGTCGGACTTGGAGGATCGACGGAGATTGGCAAGCGCGTGATTTTAACGGGGCAGGTTGGGGTGGTGGGCCACTGCAAGGTTGGGGAGGGTGCAATTGTTACGCCGCAGAGCGGCGTGGCACACGATATTCCCGCCGGAGCACTCGTGAGCGGAGCCCCCGCGGTCGATCACAAAACGTGGCTGAAGTATTCTGCGCTATTGCCCAAACTGCCGGAAATGGCGCGGCTGCTGCGGGCTAAGTTTGGGAAGAAATAGGGGTCGCTGAATCTAAAGCGTTGCCGGCCCCGACCGCAGTTCTTCCGGCAAGCCGCTGTCGATTGCGGCTCTGACTTTTTCCATCAAACAGTCGCGGCTGCCGAAGTCGACCGGCTCGATCGGCGGATGGAAAATTACTCGCGCGAGGCCGGGCTTAATTGCGAATCTTCCTTTGGGCATGATGTAGTGCGTTCCAGCAATCGTTATCGGGACAACCGGAACACCACACTCCATTGCAAGATAAAACGGGCCTTTCTTAAACGGCAACAACTTGCCATCAAACGAGCGCTTCCCTTCCACGTAGATCATCATGTTGAGTCCCTGCGCGACTACCTGTTTGGCACTGCGCACGGCATCGATTCCTGCATCGCGATTACCCCGGTCGACGGGGACGAGAGATCCCATCCGCATCGCTCGACCTAAAATCGGGTAGCGAAACAATTCTTTTTTCACCATCACCGATGTGCGTTTGGGAATCAGCGTGATCATGATCGGAGGGTCAAGATTTGACGCGTGATTCGACATGAAAATATAGGTACGCGATCGATCGAGAGAATCGAGGCCGACGGTTTCGACGCGAACTCCAGCGAGTCGCACGCCCGCGTAAGCTCCACTTACGAACAGGCGATAGAGAAGGCGGATGTCGCGGGTGAGGAAAGTCCATGGAAAACCGACTAAAGCCGCAAAAGGAGCGGTTACGGACCAGAAGGCGAGCATGGCAATTGTCCGGATCACGGGGGTGTTTTTGCGATTTTAGTTGTGTGCGGCTTTGGCGTTCTGGGACTCGCCTTTCAACCAGGCTGCGCGGCGCTCCGATTGCTCCGACGTTACGTTCTCCATATCTTTGAGTTCATAGGTAAGCTGCGTACGAGCGCCCAGCTTCCATTTAATCTCGCGCTCGCTCTGGCGCCTCGCGCGGATTTTGAGCGAGATCGCATCACCGGGGTTTAGCCCTTCAAGATTCTCTGACGAAGTCTGCCCCGCGTCCTTGCCATTGATTTGAATGACGATGTCGCCAACTTTCAGTCCGGCCTTCTCAGCCTCGCTCCCTGCTGTAACGGATTCGACCCTCATGGGAGCATCGAAGTTTCGCGAGGCGGAAAATCCGGGATCAGTGACCTCGGTGGTTTGCTGTACCAGTTGCAAACCAACGCTGTGAAAGAAATCATTCCACGGAATTTCTTCAGTACCGGCCACGTATTTCGAGAAAAACCAGCCGAGATCGGAGTGACTCACGGCCTCCGCGGCTTCGCGCACGCCTTCAGAGTCTGGGAAAAAGCGGTCCTTCTTTGCAAAGTTCTGATTCATCCACTGAAAGACGTCGCGCAGAGAGGCTTGTCCATGGCTGGCCTGCCGCACCGCCAAATCAAGCATGACCCCGAGCAATTCACCTTTGTTGTAGTAAGAAATGCTGCGATCGGGACGGCGGTAATAAGGATAGCCCTCAAGCCAAGCGTCGAGACTGGACTCTTCGGCGGACTGATGCAGATGAGCGGGGCGAGTTTCGAGTTCTGTGATACCTGCCGCCAACTGGCGCTCGAAGCCGCCTCCGTCAAGCAATCCGGCGCGAAGCTGAATGATATCTGCTGCCGTGCTCGTGCATCCCTCGCTGAACCACAGGGCGCGCGTGTAGTTCTCTTTGGTGTAATCAATCGGCTCAAGAGTTTGGGGGCGAATCCGCTTGACATTCCAGAGATGGAAAAATTCATGCGCGGTTACGGACGACAGAATTTCCGGCGAGCGCGCCATCGCCTCGGCATTCACATCAATCGCCGTCGAGAAAGCGTGCTCCATGCCGCCTCCGGCAGGGCCGCGGGGAAAATGATAAAGGAACATATAGGTTTGGAAGGGACGGTCGTCCATCCAACTGGTTGCCGCTGCGACGACTTTGCGCAGCATGGCGTCGATCTTTTCCAAATCGAAATCGCCGGGTTCGGCATCCACGATGACGCGATAATGCGCGCCGCCGTCATCGAAATCTGATTCGCGAAAATCTCCAATTTCAACTGGTGAGTCGACCAGGCGATCGTAGTTTTCTGCGCTGAATGCGCCTTCCGCAGTGGACTGCAAAGGCGTTGCAATACGCCAGCCTTCCGGGAGGTTTCCAAAATTCACACTCATCGACTCATTCCGAGCGTTCACGGGGTACATGAGAAGCTGCGCCAGATTGAAGAATGCGTGGTGCGTATTCAGTTGCGCGCCGAAGGGCCCGGAAGCATCGGCGTAGATCTGATATTCAACAACCGCTCCGTCTTCAGCGCCGGAAATCTGCCACAGGCTTTTATTCACTTTGCGGACCGGAAGTGAGTTGCCTCCATTGTCTTTTGCGCGAACCCAATTCACATATTGCGAAAAGTCGCGAATCTGATAGAGGGCATTCCAGACGGGAAGCTGCAATTCTCGATTGGACTGGCCTGCCGGCAAATGGACTTGAACATCGACGAGATGTTGCGAGGAACCCGCCAAAGAGATTGTGTAGGTGGTGGACGAAAATGACCGGTAGGTACCGGCCAGTAATAGCAGGATAAGGACGAACCACGAGTACGAGCGGCTGCGCCGAATCGGAAGAATCATCGTCGGGCCGCCGCGTTGGCCGACTTGGGAGTTCCACTTTGTCCTGCCAGCGATTCCAACTGCGCCGGAAGTTTTTCGTAAATGCCTCCAAAGCCTCCATTGGAGAGAATGGCGACGACATCGCCAGGGCGCATCTCCGGACTGATGACTTTCACGATTTCATCGGCGCCGTTCATCAGACGAGCTCGCTTGCCGAGTCTTCCGATGTCTTCTGCAAGAGTTGGCAGATCAAGACGTTCGTTTTCCGGCACCGCGTCAGATCGGAAAACTTCGGCCACAACGATCTCGTCCGCCATTGCCAGACTACGCGCCAGGTCGGCCTGCAGAACACGACGGCGTAATGTGTTCGAACGCGGCTCAAGGATTGCCCAGAGACGCGCGCCGGTATAACGAGCACGCAATGCCTTCAGCGTCCCGGCAATTGCCGTGGGGTGGTGCGCGAAATCATCGATGATGGTAATGCCATTTATCTGAGCTTTTATTTCCAGACGGCGCTTGACACTTTTGAAGGCTTTCAACGCGTCCGAGATTTCTTCTTTCGAAATGCCGTAGGCCGCAGCCATAGCTGCGGCTGCGGTCGCATTCCACACGTTGTATTCGCCTGCGAGTGCGAATTCCAGGTTCGCCCAGATGCCGCCTTTGTGCAGGACAGTCCATGAAGTTCGGCCTGCATCGAACTTGAGATCGCTGATTCTCCATTCGGAACGTGCCGCAGACCCGTAGCGCTCGACCGGGCAGAAGGCTTTGCTCAAACAGCGCTCCAGGCTCGCGCTTTCGACGGCGTCCCCGGCCGCACCATCGAATGCAATGATGCGACCACGTTTCGGAATCAGATTCACCAGCCGCTTGAATGCTGTCTCAACCGCATCGAGATCTTTGTAAATATCGGCATGATCGAACTCTACCGAGGTAAGAATGACTGCATCTGGAAAATAGTGAAGAAATTTCGGGCCTTTGTCGAAGAACGCCGTGTCGTACTCGTCGCCTTCCAGAATGAAATGCTTTCCCTCCCCCAGGTGGAAACTTGAGCCGAAATTTTCCGCGATACCGCCAATCAGAAATGACGGTTGAAGTCCCGCAAAATGGAAGATCCACGAGAGCATCGAAGTTGTTGTGGTCTTGCCATGGGTTCCGGCGACGACAATCACTTCCTTGCCGCGCAGGAATTCGTCATGCAGGATTTGCGGGAGCGAACAAAACGGAACGCGGCGGTCGAGAATGTGTTCGAGTTCGACGTTTCCACGAGAGATCGCATTGCCGACCACAACCAGATCCGGCGCGGGATCGAGATTCTGCGCGCTGAAGGGCTGAGCGACGGGAATCTGCAGGCCCGCCAGAAAATCCGACATGGGCGGGTAGGCGGCGGCGTCCGAACCGGTCACCCGAAATCCGTGCTCTTTTAGCATTCCCGCGAGCGAGGCCATAGCTGTGCCGCAGATTCCGATCAGATGTATGTGTTTGTTGGCGGTCACGATCTCCTTTTGCGATTGCTTGTAGGTTAAGGAACTACCGCGGGTTCCAGCAGAGTTAGGGTCGCATCGCTTCCCTGCACCGCCAGCCGCGCCTGAACACCGATAGGCAGTGTAATATTTTGGCCGGTAACATGTCCCGAACGAAGGCCAAAGGCGACAGGAACCTCTAATCGACTGACGATGCGGGTGATCACTTCCTGTAACGTGTACCCCTGATTCACGGTTTGAACGCAGTCACGCATCTCGCCGAAGACGATGCCGCGAACATGCTCAAGCTTTCCCGCGAGTTTTAATTGCATCAACATGCGATCGATCTGAAATGGCTTAGCGGCGACATCTTCAAGAAATAAGATCGTGCCGGCAGTTTTGATTTCATACTCTGTGCCGAGCGATGCGACCAGGATCGAAAGGCACCCTCCATAGAGAATTCCCTCGGCCTCACCATCGCATAATCCCAAAATGCCGGAAGCGGCTTGCAGGGCTACGGTCGCTGTGCCGCCGAGAATGGCCTGCCATGAGGGCAAGTCGACGCCGTCTTCATGCGCCCAATCCTTTGCGGCCATGGGTCCGTGAAAGGTTACGAATCCGGAGTCGCCGGAAAAACAGGTGAGCAGCGAACTCAAGTCGCTGTAGCCGATGAAAATCTTTGGATGTGCCTTGATGGCTTCGAGGTTGAGCACCGGCAGCAGATAGTTGGAGCCGTAGCCGCCGCGCGCGCAGACGATCGCTCTCACATCGTCGCGGGTGAACATGGCTTCTAGCTCGTGGGCGCGTCGCTCGACCGATCCAGCGAAGTAGAGATCCTGCGACAAAATCGATTCCAGATAAAAAGGCCGGTATCCGGCGTTTCGCAGGTGTTCGCAGCCCGCGGCAAGGTCTTCGCGCTTAATGTTGCTGGCGGGAGCGACAATGCCGATCGTGTCTCCCTTACGCAGAGCGGGCGGTTTCGCAAGCGGGGTCTTCATTGGCGAGGTTACCTCAGACATCAGTAAGTTCCGGCGCGTTCAAGTCAGGAAGAATTCTCCACGACACACCAACCGAGCAGGCCCACGAAGAAACACGGTTCCTTGTTCCAAGCGCACGGTTTGGGTTCCACCGGTCGATCTCACCAGCACCGGAGATGCAGTCCTGCCAGTCGCAACAGCTGCGACCGCAGATGCGCACGAACCTGTTCCCGAAGACTGCGTTTCCCCCACACCGCGCTCGAAGAATCGCACCGTGACGCTATTCTTGTTCTCGATCACGACCATTTCTACGTTCACACCGTTCGGAAACTTCGCGCTGCTCTGGATCTCTGCGGCGCGGATTTGCCAGTCATCCGCGAACTCCGGAACGAAGATGACATAGTGCGGATTCCCTAACGATACCGGAATTCCGCTTACCGATCCCGTTGACGTCGACACTTCCATTGACTTCCCTACATCCGGGCGCCCCATTTCGACCTCGAACTCGTATTCGGACTCGACCCGTGAGATCAATGTGCAAGTTTTCAGGCCGGCGCCAGTTTGAATCTTGATTTTCTCTTTTTCGTCCGTCGCACAGATGTAGGCGGCGACGCAGCGCGTGCCGTTGCCCGAAATTTCCGCCTCCGAACCATCCGCATTGACCAAACGAATTTCAATATCAGCGGAGGCGTGCGGAAACATCCATTCCACTCCATCAGCCCCCACACCCTGATGGCGATCACAGATGCGGCGGGTCAGCTCGGCAAGGTTCGCATCACGAGCGAGAGGCGCGGTATCGATTAAAAGAAAATCATTGCCGCAGGCATTCGCTTTCACGAATGGAATTCCCATCTGCGACAGGGTCACTGCATCTCCACTAGACCAAGGGATGAGACACCGCCGAGTGATGAGGAGATTCGCAACTCGCGCAGCAACTGCTTCTGCTCACGATTCCAGCCGGAGACATCGAATTGCATGCGCGCGGACGGCCCGCTATTGCCAGCCAGCACATTTTGCATCATGCGATGGTGGTGTTCGAGGATGCGGTTCACCTCCTGCGTAATTTCTTCAACGCTGCGGCCTGTCACTCCATAACTGAAACTAGAGTATTCAAATTGAATGTTCATGAATCGCAAGATATGTTGGCCGGATTTTATCACTGCGAGACACAGCCCCTTTTTGGTTTGCGTTAACGCATCTGATTACCTTATCAGCGTAAGGAAGACGAGGTTAACGAAGACCTGCTCGCGTCTCGAAAATGATTGCAGGCGGTTGCCCGCTGGAGTGGATTTCGACTAAGGCCTTCAGATGATGATCTCGCGCGGACGTCCATACCGGGTCGCCCTCAGAGGCGATGGCAAAGTCGGCATATTTCGCGGGATCGGCCAGCGCCCGCTCCCAAAGACCATCGGAATCGGATGGCTGCTTCCACACGCGATGGTTGCCTTCGTTGATCGTGCTGGCGAGCGGAATGCCGGCGCGTTCGAAGAGGCCAGAATGCTGACCAAGAAATACCAGGTAGGTTGTCGTCGGCGGGAGCAATTTGATCCAGTCGCCGATTCGCGTGTCGAGTGCGACGAGGCCACGCATGTTGAGGTCAGCTTCCTGGTAACAGATTGGGTTCGCACGCCAAATAACTGCATAGCTCGATGCGGCGAGTAAAAGAACCAGGAGCACGGCCACGGAGCTAGACCATTGGTTGAGCGCGCGTGCGATCGACGGAATTCTATTTGCGAACTCGATTAGGAAAGAGATTCCCAGGGGCGCGAGAACTGCAAAAGCCGGAAGCAGTTGCAGACCATAGCGGACGTTGTATAGCGAGAACGGCCACCATGTGGGCACAAAAATTGGCACACTTCCGTACGCTACGGAAAGCGCATAAAAAACGACCGGCAACATCAACAGCAACACGACCCGCTTGCGGCGGAGCCAGGCTGCAATACAGCCCAGGATTGCCAGCATGAGCCACAGGCGGCCTTCCCAGGTCGAGTTGGCCACATTCAGTTCCGCCGCCTTTAGAAAATATGAACCGGCGGCGATCAGGTTCCCTTTCGCCGGATTCACGGTGTGAGTTTTTTGTTCTATGGCGTGCGCAGAATACGGACCGTTCGCGAACTCCAGAGGATTGCGGTAGACGGCTGCGTTGTATGCGAGCCAGAGGATCGGCGCTGCCGACGCAATCAGAACAAATCGGGCAATCGATCCGGCGGTTATTTCATTCTTCGATGGTCGGTTCTTTTGTTTCTGCGATGGGCGTTCCGGCAATGACCGGAATTTGGTTGCGAGGGCGAGCACGATCAGAACCACGGCCAGGAACCAGCCGTCGTAGCGGGTTAAACACGCCGCCGCCACACAATAGCCGCATCTGGTAAGGGCCTTCGCGTTGCCTCGAGCGAACTCCGCGAAAAAAAAGAGGGACCAAATAAAGAGAGCCAAATATAGCGACTCGCCCATGGCGGTCGATTGCATGTAGATCAAATTGGGGTTGGCCGCGTAAAGGATTGCAGAGATCCACGAGAGTGTTCGTCCAGGGGAGCCTTCTTCATTGCCAAGAGTGCTTCGAACCAGCTTGAAAATCCCGAGCGTACCGAGAACGAATGCGGCCATGGACGGGATCGATCCGCCAATGCCGCTTTGCCACATTTTGTTAGAAATCACCCACGGCAGGATGAGCAGATGGGACAACGGAAGCCAGACTGTTCCCAGTTGCAGAAGGCTGGGAGTTTTGGAGTCAAAAACACGGCGTGCGATGTTGATGTGCGCCACGGCGTCGCCGTAGAGCAACACATCGCCCTGGCGCTGATAATAAAGAAACGAGAAAACGGAGACAAAAATCGCCAGCCAGATCAGTCTGACGACTTCTATTTCCGGTCCGGTTTTCTCGGAAGGTCGAGGGTTCATTCCAGATGAGTGAGTTCGCGGAATATCTGGAATCGGGCGTCAATCTCTTCGCGCGTCAGCGACTGCAGGCGCTCGGTACCAAAACTTTCCACCGCAAACGATCCCATCACTCCACCATAAAATAGGGCGCGTTTCAAGACTTCACGATTCAATTCGCCCTGCGAGGCCACATAGCCCATGAATCCTCCGGCAAAGGAATCGCCCGCACCGGTGGGATCTTTGACTTCGTCGAGCGGAAGAGTGGGAGCGCGAAATGGATGCCGTCCAATGCCGAATGCGCCTTCGCGGAAAAAAATCGTTGCGCCGTACTCGCCGTGCTTGATGACCAACGCCTTTGGCCCCATGGCAAGCACCTTCTGCGCGGCGCGTGGCAGGTTCGGTTCATTGGCCAACATTTTAGTTTCGGTGTCGTTGATCAGCAGAACATCCACGAGTTTCAGCGTCTCCGCGAGTTCCGGTCGTGCGCCTTTGATCCAATAATTCATGGTGTCGCAACCGGTAAGGCGAACGCCTTTCATTTTGCGGCGAACATTAGCCTGCAAAGTGGGCTGAATATTGGCGAGAAATAAAAACTCAGAGTCTTCATATTCTTTCGGGATTTGCGGATTAAATTTCTCGAACACATTCAAATCGGTAAAGTCGGTTTTTGCTTCATTCAAGTTATCCGAATACGTCCCGCCCCAACGGAAAGTCTTGCCGGAAGCGCGCTCCAGGCCTCGGGTATCGATCTTGTGTTTTTTTAAAACGTCTTCGTATTGAGTGGTGAAATCGTCGCCCACAATCGCAACCACGCGCACTTGCGTGAAATAACTTGCGGCCAATGCAAAATAAGTTGCCGCGCCGCCCAGAATGCCCTTGGCGCTTCCGGAGGGCGATTTTACGTCATCGAACGCAACCGAACCTACTACGACGATGCTCATTCGCGAGTCTGTTTTCCTTTGGTTGAAATTTGAAACTATGATTTCGCCTGCAAGTATTTTCCGAGAATCAACTTCAATCTTTTCTTCGTGGCTGCCGGGATCATTTTGCGGTCCGTTAGAATTGCGTGGGCAAGCGCCGAGCCACATTTGCACGACTGGGTAAGTGGCATCCCTGCCACGGTTTGTTGGACTACCTTGCAGGCGTTTTCGGCATTCTTGTTGAGCACAGCGATAATCTGATCGACCGTGACGGAATCGTGATGTGGATGCCAGCAGTCATAATCCGTGACCATGGCGACGGTCACATAACAGATCTCAGCCTCCCGCGCCAGCTTTGCCTCTTGCAGGTTGGTCATTCCGATCACGTCCATACCTAAACTGCGGTAGACGTTGGACTCGGCCTTCGTGGAAAATTGCGGCCCCTCCATGCATAGATAAGTACCGCCGCGCCTGGCGTTGACGCCAGCCTTCTTGCATGCGGCTTCCACGACGGCCGCAAGCTCACCGCAAACCGGATCGGCAAATGCGATGTGCGCCACCACTCCCGAACCGAAAAATGTGTCCACGCGGTGCCGCGTGCGATCGAAGAATTGGTCCGGAATCACGAAATCGAGTGGCTTGTGCTCTTCCTTCAGCGAGCCGACAGCGGAAATCGAAACGATTCGATCAACCCCGAGCTGTTTGAAGCCGTGAATGTTGGCGCGGAAATTTAGCTCTGTAGGAAGAATTCGATGCCCTCGGCCGTGCCGCGCCAGGAAAGCAACCTTCCGTCCCGCGAGAACGCCGCAGACATAGGCATCGGAAGGCTTGCCAAACGGCGTGGAGATGCGGACTTCCTTCGTCTTCGTCAAACCGGGCATCGAATACAAACCGCTTCCGCCGATAATTCCAATTTCCGCCTGTGGCAATTCTCCTCCGAGCGAACCGTCTGCCAATTATTTTTCTCGTTGCGCAGAATCGCTGATTATAGCAAGGCACACGACACGGGCTTGTCGCCGGCTGATGCCAGCAGGAAGCGGATAGAATCTTGATATGAAACTGGCAGGCATTTTCTGCGCGCTGGTGTTGCTCGCCCCGCCGGCTTTGTCCCAAACGGGCGCATCTCCCGCGAAGTCTGTCACCGTTCCGATCACGCTCGATCATGATCGTGTGGTGGTTGACGTTTACCTGCCGCTCCCCGATGGTTCCACAAAACGCGTGCGCGCGTGGGTGGACAACGGCGATCCTGATCTGACTCTGTCGAGAAACGTCGCAACCCTTCTTGGCTTGAAAGTCACCTGTGACGAGAAGGAATGTTCGGCGCCACCGCCGTCGTCCATGACGATCGCAGGCATGAAGCTTTCGCTTTCAGGGATCACGCTAGCGAAGATTCCTTTAAAAGCGCCCAGCGTCGCTTCCGTGATGGCGCCGGGGATGTCGGCGGAGATCAACCTCCCATCCACTGTGCTGCGCAACTATGACGTACTGGTTGATTTTCCCGATCGCGAGTTCACGATTGCCGAGCCCGGAAGCTTGAAATTCAAAGGCGTGAGCACGAAGGCGGCAGTAAATGCCTCGAATGGCCTGGTTCAGATCCCGAGCCGGATTGCAGACAAGAAATATAACCTCGCTCTCGATGTTGGGTCTTCGATCAGTTTTTTGAATGACGAACTCTTCGATCAACTCGCTGCGGCGCATTCCGATTGGCCGCATATGGCTGGCGCTGTGGGACCGGCGAATATGTGGGGATTGCCGGATGAACCGGACTGGAAACTGATGCGCATCGACCGCCTTCAATACGGACCGCTGTTTCTCACCAACCTTGCGATGGTCGAGTTTCCGAAGGATCGGGAGGAGTGGTTCGAGAAGCGCGCAGGGATGCCAACGGCCGGTCTGCTAGGGTCGGAGGCTTTGATGAATTACCGCGTGGGGATCGACTATAGGCATGCAATAGTCTATTTCGACCTGGGACGCACATTTGAATTTCCCGACTTCGATGTGGTTGGACTCGTTCTGCGTCCGGAGGACGATACGCGATTCACGATCGTTGGCGTTGCCAATTTCGATGGCAAGCCGTCGGTCCCGGACGTGCAAGCAGGAGATCATCTCGTCGCTGTCGATGGTATTCCTGTCCCGGATTCGACGATGGGGCAGGTCTGGTCTTTGCTCGAGGGTTCGCCGGGGCAGGAGCGTAAGTTGACGGTTGAACGGAACGGAAAGCAGTTCAACGTGACAGCTCAAGTGCAACATTTTCTGGCTGAGACAGAAGAAGAGAATTCAAAAGAAAAATCGGTCAAAAAGAAGTCAAGGTAAGGGGTGCGCCTGGTGATTGGCAAAAACTTCTTTTTCTAATGCAGCAGCGGTAGTTGAATCCAGACTTTCGCAGACCAGCACGGTGTCGTCATGCTGTTCGATCAACACTCTGCCCTCATCGGTGTTCCATTCGTGGCGACCCTGCAGGAGTCCTATTCTGTATTTGGAATTCTGCGTCTCCGGGGACGATGAGGTTGAGTGCCCGATCTCTTCTGCTTGTTTATAGCGTTTGGTTAAGGATTGCGCATAAATTTCGGCAAATTCAGCAGCTTTTTCAGCGTCAGACCAGCGAGAGATGTATAGCAGACCCAGCGGAGCGGCCGCGTCATTCTTAGGATGAGCCGCGTAATAGTACCCGCCACGCCATTCCGGATAAAGCCGTTCCGCCGACTTCTTACCCGCGTATTGTTCGATTAGAACGGCAACATCGAACTCGCCCATCGCCCCCAGATCGAACTTCACGTAATCCTTGAAGTCTCGCTTGAGTTTGACAACCGGCATCGGCGGAATCTGCTCGCCCGAAATGTATGTCTCCGGCTGCATGATCTGGCGTGTAGTATGTGGGGGGTTCGCGAGCGCATCCGCGAAAGCCTTCTCCTTGCCGCCTTGTTGCAGCAACTTCACCTCGAATTTCAATCCGTAGCTGTAGGGAAAGGTCAGCGATTCCCGCAGGAAAATCGGAGCGTTTTTAAAAACGGCAGAGTCTTCCGTGCCATTCTCCATCTGCTCTTCCATCGCATCGACGAGGTCCGGAGAATTAGTGATCGACCGCCCGACGGGCGCAAGTTCGTACTGCAACATCACGGCTTCAGCCTGTCCTTCGACCACTGCTTCGCGGGTATCGTCAATCTCATCGTTTTCGATGTCGGTCGGAGTTGGATCTTTCTTGGTTTCGCCTAAATCCTTCTCGCCGACTTTCATCCATTTATCAAGCCCGACCTCCTGATCTTGCAATGCGTGCGTTAACTCGTGGGCCATGACCGGCTCTTGTTCCTCGATTGGAACCCAGTCGAGCAGATTGACGGTCTTGGTTTTTGGATCGTAATATCCGGCGATCTGCTCACGGAGAAGCGCCACCAGCAGCTTTTCCAGGTCGAAATCGCGCGGGAGCAAGCCAAATTTTTTCAGCACCAGTTCGGAGCGGCGAAGACGTTTTACGTCCTCATCCTTCATGTGCTTGGTGAGGTACGCAACGACTTCATCGCGGCTCGTCAGGCGTCGCTTGACCGGCTTTTTGATGGGCAAGCCGGTTTGTTTGCTATCGAAGGCCAGGATTTCATCAACCGAGTGAAACAGTTCTTCCGCCTCATGCGGAGTGATTTTAACTTCGGGTTTTTCAGCTTGCGGCTGCGAACCTGGAGGCGGGGGCACGGGAGTTTGCACAGGCGCTTGGCTGCTGGGGTTTTGATTTTGGGTTGAAGGGGGATTTTTCTCTGTCTGATTCTGATCTGAGCTCGGTTGCGCAGTAGTTTGCCCGCGCACCTCCACCACGGCAATGCCAATTGCGAGTCCGAGCGCAAGAATCGCGCAAAGCGAACGCAGGAACCTTCCGCCACACCACCGAAGGGTAATCATTAGCAAAGAGTCTATCCTGATTCCATATGCTTCCTTCAAGGGGTGGTGTCTAAATTCAAAACGACGAAGGGCACAAAGGCACACAAAGGAGTGCAGTGGGGTTTCCTTTGTGTTCCTTCGTGATCTTCGTGGTTGATCAGCCGTAAATCAATTCGCTGACACCATCGATCGACTCGGCTGGACAACGACAACGGTGCTTCATCCTCGGCTGGCGAATTTAATAATGTTATCGGCCGCCTCTCGCGTGCCAAGAGTCCCGCCGAGATCCGCCGTGGTTTTCTTTTCCCGCACCGCATCCAGGACGGCAGCCTCAATTTTGTTGGCTTCTTTGGTCAATCCGAGATGAGCCAGCATCATGGCCGAAGTCAGGATTGCACCAAAAGGATTCGCCAGATTCTTGCCCGCAATCGGCGGGGCCGAGCCGTGCACCGGCTCGAACATTGACGTTTGCCCGGGATGGATATTGCCGCTCGCCGCCATGCCGAGACCGCCCTGCAAACCCGCGGCAAGGTCAGTGATGATATCGCCGAACATATTGTTCGTCACGATCACGTCGAAGCCGCGCGGATCGCGCACCATCTGCATGCAAAGCGCGTCCACGTACATGTGCTGGGTTTCAATCTGGGGGAACTCCGCACTCACTTCTTTAAATACGCGCTGCCAGAGGCCGCCGGCATGAGTCATTGCGTTCGACTTGTCGCACATCAAGACCCGGCGGCGGCGTGAGCCATCGAGTTTCTTGTCCTTCTCGCAGTATTCGAAAGCGTAGCGGATAATGCGCTCGACCCCTTTGCGCGTGTTGATGTCCTCCTGGATCGCGATTTCATCTGGCGTTCCCTGCTTGAAGACGCCGCCGGCATCGGTGTAGACGCCTTCGGTGTTTTCGCGGATCACGACAAAATCCACGTCCTTCGGCTCGACCCCTTTCAGCGGGCACAGCGACGCATCGAGTAGCCGCACCGGACGCACATTGGCATACAGGTCCATCTTGAAGCGCATGCCGAGCAGAATTTCTTTGGCGTGAATATTAGTTTTGACCCGGGGATCGCCGAAGGCTCCGGCGAGAACCGCGTCGAAATCGCGGGCAAGCATGGCGAAACCATCGGGCGGCACGGTCATGCCATCGCGGAGATAACGGTCGGCGCCCCAGTCGAACTCGGTGATTTCAACCTCGGCGCCGGTGGCGCGAATAACCTTGAGAGCTTGTGGAATGACTTCCTGGCCGATACCATCTCCGGCGATGACCGCAATGCGTTTCTTCGAGGCTTGATTAGTGCTCACAGCGGAAAGCTAACACAACATTGTGTCGGTTGCCGATTGTCGACCGCCAATTTGCGAGTTAAACATAATTGCCCACTTCGACTCTGGCAATTGGCAATGAATCAACCACGCCTTCGCTATAATCAATATTTACATGGGGCTGACTGCACTTCAAACCGCACTGCGCGCACCGGCAAATGGCCAACAACCCGTTGAACTTCGGGAATACCGCGGTGCGGAGACCGCTTCGCGATTCTCGAACCTGAGAGAAGAATTCGCATCGCTGCTCAACGGCTGCGGAGTGTTCGATCTTGGCTTCCGTGCTCGAATTTCGCTAAAAGGCGGTGACCGTGTTCGTTGGGCTAACGGCATGGTCACGAATAATATTCGCGATCTGGCTGCTGGGCGCGGAGTTTACGCTTTCCTGCTGACTCCGCAAGGGCGCATCCTTGGCGATATGAATGTGTTCAACACCGGCGAAACTCTCGAAGTGGAAACCGATCGCAGTCAGCTCGAGAAGATTCTGGCCACGTTCGATCACTACATCATCATGGATGACGTGGAGGTCACGAATCCTGGCGACGCCTGGACGGCGTTGGGGATGGCTGGACCACGGGCGCGAGCTACGTTGAACCTGGCTGGAATTGAGGTTCCGGAGCTCGAACCTCTGCAGATTTACATTCCAAAATGCGGCTGCGATTGCGGATGTACCGAGTGTACTGTCGTTCGTGGCGATGATCCGGTCACCGAGTCCTACGAACTCTGGCTTGCTCCGAAAGACGTTCTGAAAACCTGGAACGCTTTGGTGGCCGCGGGCGCGACTCCGCTGGGCAGTGAGGCTGTAGAGATGCATCGCATCGCGGCGGGCGTTCCGCTGTTTGGAGTCGACATTCGAGAGCGCGATCTTCCGCAGGAAACCGAGCAGGCGCGCGCGCTGAACTTCAACAAGGGCTGCTATGTTGGACAGGAAATTGTGGAGCGCATTCGCTCGCGAGGCAACGTACACCGCAAGTTTACGAGCTTTGTGCTCGAAGAACCGCGGAGTATTTCTGCGGACGCAAGGATTTCTCTCGGCGAGAAAGAAGTGGGCGAGATAACGAGCGCTGCCGTTTTACCCTTGGGCTCTGGCGAACAGACTGTGGCTTTGGGTTACATTCGACGCGAAGTGGCAATCCCAGGTCGTGAAGTGATTATCGCCGGCCATAAGGCCAAAATAGCCGCCCAGCCGCTCGGGAATTTGCCGGCTACGAGTTTGGAAAGCGCCGTTTTGCAAAAGACATAAACCAGAAAAGACATGAACCAGAAAGTTGCTTAATTGCAACTGTGATTTAGCAGTGCGACAAGGATATCGTTATGGCTGAGAAAAAACAGGAATCCGGCTTTACCGTCACCGACCGCCGCAAATTCACCGAAGATGGCGAATTGCGGAGCGATGTTCAAGAGCAGGACGAGGAAAAATCCAAGACTTCCGCGGCCAGCAAAACCCCGGCAGCCAGCGCCCCAACCAGCGGCAGTGAGCCTTCCGGTCCGGTAACCGCTTTCCCCGGCGATGGCAATGCTCAATCCGACGTGCCGCCACCGCCTACGACAGCCGAGCAGCAAGCACAGGCCGATGCTTATCACAAGTCGAATCGGGAAGTGGATTCACGCGTCGAGCTGAGCGGGCACTCAGCGAAAGAATTCGAAATGACGTTTGAGCGCTTCCTGGCCTCGCTCTATATGACGGCAATGTTGCAATTGGGATTGATGCACCACCAGGGCGAACAGCCGCAGGTTGATATTATTGGCGCGCGCCAAACCATCGACACGCTGGCGCTGCTGGCGGAGAAGACCAAGGGCAATCTCACGTCGACGGAACAGAATTTTCTTCACAACAGTCTTTACGAAGTGCGCATGGCATATGTGGAAGTGACCAACGCGCTCTCCCGCCCGCCACAACCAGGAACTGCCACAGGAACCAGCGGAAGATGAGCAAGGCGCAGGCATGAAGGCAACTTTGACGGTGCTGGGCAGCGGCACGTCGATGGGTGTACCTACGTTGGGCTGTAATTGCGCCGTCTGCCATTCCTCCGACCCACACGACCGGCGTACGCGTCCTTCAGTCATGGTGGAATTCGCGGGCAAGGTTGTTCTCATCGATACCACTCCCGATTTCTACGCGCAGGCGATTCGCGAGCGCATTACACGACTAGACGCTGTCTTCTACACCCACACCCACGCCGATCACATTCTCGGGATTGACGATCTGCGTCCGCTGAGCTATTCCCACAAGCCGGCGAAGCTTCCTCTTTACGCGCGCCCAGACGCGGCGGCTTTTCTCAGAAAAATGTTCAGCTACATTTTTGACTCCGATTACAAATATGGAGGACTGCCGCAACTTGAATTGCGGCCCATCGACGGGCCGGTTCACCTGTTTGGTGCAAAGTTCATTCCCATCAGGGTGCTTCATGGCGAGTCGGAGATTTATGGATTTCGCTTTGGCACCGCAGCCTATCTGACAGATCACAGTGAAATTCCCGAGGCGTCATTTCATCAGTTGGAGGGATTGGACATTCTTTTTCTCGATGCCTTGCGCCACAAGCCCCACCCCACCCATTCCACGGTAGAAAACTCGTTGCGCATTGTTGAACGCGTCAAAGCGAAGCGGGCGTTCTTTACGCACATTTGCCACGATCTGGCGCATGAGGCCACCAATGCAACCTTGCCTCCACACGTGCGCTTGTCCTATGACGGCCTGAAGCTGGAGTTTGAAATCTGAGTCGCATTCACGGAATGCAAGTCTTCCATAAACTCGACGATGTTCCTGCAGATTTCGGTCCAACGCTGGTCAGCGTCGGAAATTTCGATGGCGTCCATCGCGCTCATGCGCATGTCTTAGGCGAGATTGTGCGACGGGCGCACCAGCAAGGGAACAAGGCTGTCGCGGTCGCGTTCGAACCGCACCCAGTGCGCATTTTGCGACCCGATTCAGGTTTGAAGTTGCTGACTCCAACACCCGAAAAATTGCGCCTGCTGGAGACGACAGGCATTGATGCGGTCTTGTTGCTGCCCTTTGGGCGCGACCTCTCATTGATGACGCCGCGCCAGTTCGCCGAACGAATCTTGAAGAAAAAACTTCATGCGAGCGAAGTGCATGAGGGCTACAACTTTCATTTTGGCCACAAGGCGGCAGGCAATGTGGAGATGCTGGCAGAGTTGGGAAAGGAAATGGGTTTTGAAGTGATCGTGTACGTCGAAGAAAAACTGCGAGGCGAGAGTGTTTCGAGCAGTCACATCCGCAAACTTCTCGGAGAAGGGCGCGTAAGCCGGGCGCGGCATCTGCTGGCGCGGCCGTTCTGCATTCTGGGCTCTCCCGGGCGCGGCCGCGGTTACGGCTCGAAGTACACCGTGCCCACAATCAACCTCGCGTGCTATGAAGAACAAATTCCCCGGGATGGTGTCTACATCACTTCGACACGGGTGGGAGACGAGCGGTTCGATTCGGTCACAAATGTCGGCAATCGACCGACGTTTGGCGCGGATTCATTTGCGATCGAGTCACACCTGCTGAATTTTCACCCCATTGATCTGACGCCCGAGAGTGAAGTTGAAATTTGCTTTTTCGACCGGCTACGCGATGAAATCAAATTTCCTTCCGTGGAGGCACTGCGCGAACAGATCGCGCGCGACGTGAAGAAGGCGAGAAGATATTTTCATCTGCTCGGGCTCTCAATGCGGCAGATATCCTGATTCCATCGGCAACTTGCCGTCCACTCGAACCACATTCACCGCGCCATCGACGGCGCGCACATCCACCAGCCCTATCGCTCCGGGAATAGCTTGAACCGTCTTGAGAACATCCGCATCCGTATCCACAATCTGAATCGAATCCCGGTGAGCTGCGATCGACACCTTCCATTCCCCGGGAGTCATCTTGAGCAGGCGCTGCAGCGTTTCGTCCTCGCCCGCGCTGTTACTGTGCACCACCACGATGATGGGTTTGGCGTCCGGCCACTTCCTCACTTCCGCCCGGAAAATCCTGGCCAGGTGAACGGCGGAAACATTTCCTACTTCATTTTCTTTGTTGACTACCACAGCCATGTGGTGGGCAAAGCAGGGTGTGAGAAAGCAAAAGAGGAAAACCAAAAGAGCCAGAGAACGCCGAACTTTCATGCGCACATCCTCTGCGTCCAAATTTGAAAGCTGATAATAAAGAGGTTAATTGAGAACGCTGACAAAAGACGTCAAAACTTTGTCAAAACGACCAGGAGCATCAATAAAGGAAACACTGACTAGTACGCGATCATTGCGGTCTCCAGCTTAAATCTAGGTTTTTGCGGCCGGCCTATTCCATCGGTTCCACGGCGACTGGCGCCGCCTCTCCAGCTCGAACCGGCCACTGCACAATGACAATGGCCGAGAGAACGAAGACGATACCGAGAGCTTGAATGGGCCGGAGAACCTCGCCGAGAAGAACGGCGGCCAGGACAATCGAGAACACTGGCTCGAGACAACTGGCGATGATGGCATGCGACGGCTCGAGATATTGCAGGCCGAGAAAGTACATCGAGAACGCGGCGAGTACTGAAATCATCGAGAAGACAAACAGGAAAACCCATTGCGAACCAGCGTAACCGGCTTGCATGACTTTCCACGGGGGATTCACGACCAGCCAAAAGGCCGAAGCTGCGGCAAGTGTCCACACGAGTACGAGCCAGCGATCGTAGCGGGCAAGAATGCTATGCCCCGCGACATTGTAGAAAGCGAAGGAGAATGAGGCGAGCAACGCGGCAATGACGCCGTAGAGGTCCAGGCGAAGGCGAGCGCCGGAGCCGATACTGAGAATGTTTATTACCAGCGCAATGCCGGTCACCGCCAGGGCCACGGCTGCGACTTTTTGTCCGGAGAGCTTCTGCCGGCCGCGCACAACGACATAGATCAGCACCCAAACTGGAGCCGTATATTGCACGATGATGGCGACGGCCACGTTAATCCGTTGAATCGCGACATAATAAAAATAATTCGACACAGCCACCCCGAGAATGCCCAGCAGAAAACAGTAAAGAAGATCACGAGCGGGCAGTTTGATCCGCCGCCACCCTCGGAAAATCGCGAGCACGGGAAACAAGACCAGCAAAGAAAACGTGGTGCGGGTCTGCGAGAGAATCAGCGGATCAATCGCGTGGGATGGCGACCCGAGAGCAAGCTTCCCGGTGAAGACGGCGCGACCCAGGGCGGCAGAAACTCCCCACAGAAAAGTCGCCGTGGCGATGAACAAATAGCCGCGCAAGGCGTGAAGTCGCTGTTTTGTATCTGGGATCGCAGGCCTCAAGGTTGAGTTCGATGATCCCGCAGCCGGAAGCGCATGGTCAAGGCGACGGATTTCTATGAATCGAGGTACTCAATCTCAGTAGTTATTTTGGCAGTTTTGTCGAGCATCGCCGAGACGGAACAATATTTTTCTTTCGACAGGCGGACGGCGTCCTCGGCAGCTTTGTGCGAAACCTTTCCTCCGATCCTATAAGTAAGTTTTATCTTCATATAGACCGAAGGCGGATTCGGGGCACGCTCGGCTTCGGCTCGGACCTCGAGGCTGATCAAGGGTTCGCGCTTTTTTTTCAGAATCGATACCACGTCATATCCAGTACAACCGCATAAGCCGATCAGAACCAGTTCCATCGGACTGTTTCCCGTTGTTTTATCGCCATCGACAACAATGCTGTGACCGCTGTCGGACACCCCCGCGAACTGCTGCTTCTCGATCCAGGTTGCGCTGGCCTTTGTCATAAAGGTTCGATTTTGCCTTTCTTACCGCCGGTTATCCGTGCTGGGCTCGGGATGGATCAGCACGCGGAAAAGATCCGGCGCGGCTTGCCGGAATCGTATTTCCAACTCGGTTTGAATATCGTGCACGCGTGTCAGCGAAAGATCGTCGGAGAGTGTGCAATGGCATGAGACATACAGACGGCCCCGGAGCCGCGTGATAACGAAATCGTGAACGTCCAGAATTTCCGGGAATTCATCGGCCACAGCTTTGAGGGTGTGCTCGAGATTCGCGTCGTGGACGCGCTCCTCGGGCTTCTCAATGGTTGCCTGCTCGCTCTCGATGTGGGTCAGGATGGCGGCGATCTCCGGCGCCTCACGACGAATATCAGCTTCGAGCTCAGTTACCTCGTCGTGCGCGGCTTTTAACGCTAAGCGCTCGTCGAGTTCCAGATGCTGTTCGACATGCAACTCTCCACCGAGGTTCTGCACAGTGATGTCATGAACGTTGAGATTGTGCCGCGCAGCGACAGCGCGAATGCGGTCAAAAAGATTTTCCGAGCCGAGGGCCCGAGGCAGCGGCTGAATCGTTACATCGGCATCGGGAAGGATGTTGCGAATCGCTTCGGTGACGGCTAAGACAAGCTGCTGCGAGCGCTGGAAAGTTACGTTGCGGGCAAATCCAACCGCGAGATCGGCAAAGTAGCGGTTGCCGGCGCGGCGAATGCGGACCCGTCCGATTTCAAGTACGCCATCGACATTGGAAACCGCGCGGATGATTTCCACGCGAATTCCGGCGGGTGCGGCGTCGAGCAGGGCGTCAATTGTGCGGCGGGCTAACCTCCAGCTCACAGAAACGATTACCCCGGCGACGAAAAGGGCGGCAATGGGATCGGCAAGCCGGAGCCAATCGAGGTGGAATGTACGTCCGGCCAAAATCAAGGCAAGTCCGAGAATGACCACGCCGGCCGACCAGATGTCGGTGGAAAAATGCAGAGCATCGGCCTCAAGCGCCTGGCTGTCGTACTTAGTCGCGATGCGTCCCAAAGCCCGCGAGCGCCACCAGTCCACCGCCATCGAGAGCAACATCACAGCGAACGCCCAGATCGAAGGCTCGACTTCCACGCGCCGGAAGAACAGGCGCATGATTGCTTCGTAAATGACCCATACGCAGGTCAGTAGAAGCAATCCCGTCTCTACGAAGGCCGAAAAATTTTCCACTTTGCCATGGCCGTATTGATGGTCAGCATCGGCCGGCTTGTCGGAAACTCCGACGGAAAAAAAGGTGAGGAGTGCTGCGATCAAGTCCAGGCCGGAATGCGCCGCCTCCGAGAGAATGCCAAGGCTGCCCGTGGTAACGCCAACAGCGATTTTTCCGCCCGTGATCAGAACGGCGGCAGCCACGGAATTGCCGGCCACGGCGCGCTTTTCAGCGCGCATGGCGCTCGGAGAATAGAGAGCCGGGGTGCCGGACATGATGGGATTATCAGCGATAATCGGGAATTACGCCACGTTAATACTCCGCGCCCTGCCCATACGAGCCGCGGGTTCAGAGGATTACCTCTGGGGCGGATTTCCTTGACTTCGGTTCATCTGAACTGCGCCCGTGTGCTAGGATTTTAAGTTCGATTTATTCCGAGATTTCCTGAAAGACCAATCCTGGAGGATTTTTCTTATGCATAAGAGTTGGCTGCTGTGTGCGTTGTTGTCGGGTGCGATGGCGTGGAGCCAGGCGCAGCCGGAAAAAACAACGCCCCCACCGACGCCGGCACAGTCCGGCGCTGAAAGCGAAGAACAGGCCCCGAACGCCAAACCCGGGGAGGCCGAAAAAGCTCCTGCGGAAGTGCCGGAGGACGCGGCCGTCCTCACAATCGTTGGCGTATGCCCATCGACATCGACGGCGTCAAAAACCAGCGGCGGTAAGACTGCTGGAACTGCCTCAGCAAAAAAGGGTGCGGCGTGCAAAACCGTAATTACCCGGCGACAGTTCGAAAAGATGGCCAGCGGGCTCTCCCCGAACGTTACGCCCCAGTTGAAACGCCAACTGTCGAATGTCTTGCCGCGAGACATAGCCATGTCAGAGATCGCGAAGAAAAAGGGCCTCGATAAGACTCCGGCATATGAAGAAACGGTGAAGTTCGCCAAAATGCAGATTCTTACCACGCAATTGCAGCGCTCGGCGCAAGAGCAGGCGGACAAGATATCGGATGCGGATATTGACGCGTACTATAAGAAAAATTCCGAGGCCTATGACCAATTCTCTTTGGACCGGCTGTTCATTCCACGCAACAAGCAATCTGAGCCGGAAAAACTTGAAGACGAAGACAAAATGACCGATGCACAAAAGAAGGCCAAAGAGGACGCCGACAAAGCGAAGCAGGAGCAGGGGCAGCAGGAACTCGACAAACTGGCCGATAGCATGCGCGAGCGCGCGGCGAAGGGAGAAGATTTCGCCAAGCTTCAAAAAGAGGCCTATGAAGCTGCCGGAATGAAGATGGAAGCGCCAAACGTCAATCTGCCCAAGGTGCGGCGCACTGGTTTACCGCCTGCCCATGCTGGGGTGTTCGATTTGAAAGTAGGCGATGTTTCGCAGGTGATCAGCGACAATGGCGGACACTACATTTACAAAGTCGTGAGCAAACAGGTTCTCCCGCTCGATCAGGTGAGCCAGGAGATTCACAATACGCTGAAGAACCAGCGCATGAAGGACGCTATGGAGCAATACACGGGCTCCTATCACGTCGAAACCAACGAAGCATATTTTGGGCCACCGGGACCGCAAGCACCGATGGGCCGTCCGGGAATGGCGCCGCCTCCGCGTCAGCGAATGATGCAGATGCAGCCCCAACACCAGCCACAAGCTGCGCCTCCGGCGCAACAATCGCCTCCATCGAACTGATGTCGAGCACGAAACCTGTTGTAGTCGTCACGGGCATTGCGGGAAATCTGGGATCGCGGCTTCTGCCGTTGCTCAAGGATTTCTCGGTGATCGGGGTGGACTTAAATCCACCCCAAACCGATTGCCCGCTCCAGTTTGAACGCCTGGACCTGGGTGAGGAATCTTCCACCCGCACGTTGTACGAACTGCTGCGTGACACTCAACCGGCTTCCGTAGTACATCTCGCGTTTGTCATCGATTCCGTTCGCGCGGACATACTCAACGCCGAGCGGATGTGGCAGATCAACGTCGCGGGAACGGCGCGCGTGATGGAAGCGATTACCGAGGTGAACCGCACCTCCGACTCGGGCATCAAGCAGTTTATTTTCCCCAGCAGCGTTTCGATATACGGCTCTAATCTGCCGTCCCCGGTTAGTGAAGAATCCCCCATGGCGGCGCACACGCTGCCTTACGCGATCCACAAAAAGCAGTGCGATGAAGTTGTGCAGCAGAGGTCTTCTTCTTTGCGCGGATGCAGCGTGTACATTTTGCGGCCGCATATTTTCGCCGGGGCCAGTGTAGAGAATTACCTGCTCGGAGCATTTCGCGGAACTCCGAACGGCAAAGGCAAGCGCGCCGAAAAGATGCGTAGCGAGGGCAAGCGACTGCCGTGCATGCTGCCGCGCGGACAACAATACCTCGATTACAAAATTCAGTTCGTCCATGTTGACGACATGGCGCGGCTGATCAATTACATCCTGCATCGCGATCCAGAGCCACAACGGTTAACCATCTTGAATGTGGCCGGGCGGGGCGAGCCGCTTACATTTGGGCGCTGCATTGAGATGGCAAACGCAAAGCTCGTGCGGGTTCCCGGCAAAATGGCGATGCGCCTCGTTTTGCAGTATTTGTGGAACCGCCAGATATCCGCAATTCCACCCGAAGCTCTGCCCTACATGAGTGGCCAATACATCATGAATACCGATCGCCTGAGGCGGTTCCTGGGCGGGGAATACGAGCACGTCTTGCAATACACGATTGCAGACGCATTCGCCGACACTTTCAAAACCGCGGGCAGCTCGCAAAGCGCAGGCGCAAAGTAGCGCGCCCGCTGCCTTATTTCCTTGCTCGATACAAGCCCGCGATGCCGAACGTATACGGGGTCCAATTGACTTCGCGAAAACCGGCCCTACGCATGCGGTCCAACATTTCATGCGGGGCTGGAAACTTTTCCACCGAGTTTGGCAAATAGGTGTAAGGGCCGCTAACCCCTGAAATCAGTGTGCCCACACGCGGCAATAGTTGCCGGAAGTAAAAGCGATAAAACCGGCTCATCCAGCCCTTGGGCTCGGCAAAGTCGAGGATGCCACACTGACCTCCCGGCTTGACCACCCGCGCGATCTCGCGGAGACCGGCGTCATAATCGGCAAGATTGCGAAAACCGAATGCCGTAGTTACCAGGTCGAAGTGTTGATCTGGAAACGGCAAGACGAGCGCGTCAGCTTCGATCCAGCCAGGCGCGGCATTTCCGTTCGGCGACATCTTGCCACGCGACTTGGTTTTTGCTCGATGCAGCATGGCATGAGAAAAATCAAGACCAACAATTTGCGCCCCGGATTTTCTTGTGTGTTTGAGTAACGCGAAGGTCATGTCTCCGGTACCGCAGCACAAATCCAGAGCGCGGCTTTGGGGTTGAGTAAGAATGTCCGCGAAGCTGCGCGCGGTACGTCGCCACCAGAGACGGTCAACGTTAAAGGAGAGTAAGTGGTTTAGCAGATCGTAGCGAGGCGCGATCGACGTAAACATTTCTCGCACGGCCAGGGCCGCGGAGCGGGCGTCCGTAGCGCCTTCGGGAGTTGCGCCATATGTTGATCGCGAGGATTCAGTCACTGCGAGATTGATAATTGTCGATTGCCAATTGCCGATTTTTATTGCGAAGACGTTCGCAATCGACAATTGGAAACTGGCAATTAAAAATTTATTTCACTTGCCCCATCCGCCATGAGACAGCCGGCGTAATTCCTCGACCGCGGTCAATACAACCTTATCGGGAACGTCGGCAGCAATTTCTACTTTTCCAATTTCACGCGGAAGAATGAAATGCACTACCCCGTTTTCCGTTTTCTTGTCCGCCTGCAAGCGCGAGAGAACCTTCTTCGCGTTCACCTTCACTTCCGGCAGCCTGCCCAGGCTGAGCACTGCATCGGCAATGCGACCCGCCGTGATGCTATCAGTCCTTCCCACAGAAAGCGCAATGTTGGTCGCAGCCAGCATTCCCCAGGCGACGGCTTCTCCATGGAGCAAAGGTCGATACCCGGTTTCGACTTCAAGGGCGTGTCCGATGGTATGGCCAAGATTGAGCACGCGTCGCAACCCGCCTTCCTGTGGGTCAGCAGATACGATTTCGGCTTTCAGCTTTACACTTTGAGCGATGATCCCTTCTACTTCCGCCGGTTCGCGCTTCAGAATTTGCGTCCTTTTCTGTTCAAAACGCAGAAAAAGATCGAGATCGCCGATGATGCCGCACTTCAGCGCTTCGTACAATCCCGCTCGATAGGCTCGATCGGAGAGCGTGCGCAGGACTTCCGGATCGATCAGCACAGCCCTGGGATGGTGATACGTTCCCAGGAGATTTTTTCCCGCCCCAAGATTCACACCGGTTTTTCCGCCAACCGATGCATCGACTTGGGCCAAAACCGTCGTGGGGATCTGCACAAAATCAACGCCTCGCATATAAAGCGAAGCCAGCAAGCCAGTAATGTCACCAACTACGCCTCCGCCCAGCGCAACCAGCACAGCTTTGCGGTCCGCTCCCAGACGCACCAGGCGCTCGGCCATCGATTCGATGGTCGAAAGTTTCTTGGAACGCTCGCCGTCGGGAATCTGCAGAACTTGTGGTTTAAATCCGGCGGTGGTCAACGAACGAAGCAGCTTTGCGCCCCAGCGCCGCCGGACCGGCGGCACCGTTACTACAAAGATCTTGCTCGCCTGCGGGAGTAACTCGGCGAGCAAAGACCCGGCGCGCGCGAGCAGTCCATTTTCAATTCGCGCCTGGTATGACTTCGGCGGGACATGAATGGTGACCTGCGCCATGGCCTTTTATCATAGCGTATGGGAGATACCTGTTTAGTGATGTATAACCCGGTAGTGTTACCATTTCTGCCTCTATGAAAGGTTTGCCAGCCGAAGCCGATTTTCTTGTGATCGGAGCCGGAGTCGCGGGTCTGCGCGCGGCCGTCGAACTGGCAAACGCGGGGAAGGTATTGGTCCTCGCCAAGAAGGAAGTAACGGATTCGAACACCCAATACGCCCAAGGCGGGATTGCAGCGGCGCTCAGCGATGAAGATGAAGTCAGCTTACACCTGCAAGACACTTTAGTTGCAGGAGATGGTTTGTGTTCGCAAGAAGCGGTGAAAACTCTGGTCGAGGAGGGACCGGAGCGTATCGAAGAATTGATCGCATGGGGAACGCACTTCGATCGCAATGGAACGAAACTGGTGTTCGGGCGCGAGGGCGCGCACAGCCGTAATCGCATTCTTCACGCTCAGGGCGATTCGACCGGCCGCGAAATCCTCCGCGCGCTTTATGCGAAGGCTCAGACCTTGGAAAATATTTCGGTGCGCGAATTCGAGTTCACCACAGAATTGCTGATGGAAGATGACCGGGTGACTGGGGTCGCACTAATTGACGAGACAGGATTGCCGGAGCAGGTCACCTGCTCTGCTGTGCTGCTCGCGACCGGCGGGATGGGACAACTCTATCGCAACACGACTAATCCTGATGTCGCGACCGGCGATGGGGTTGCGATGGCCCACCGCGCCGGAGCAGAGATCAGCGACATGGAGTTCATTCAGTTTCATCCCACAGCGCTCTATGTAAAGAAAGCACCGCGATTCCTGTTGTCAGAGGCTCTGCGCGGTGAAGGGGCTTATCTGCGCAACATTGAAATGGACCGCTTTATGGGAAAGTACCATCCCCTGGCGGAGCTTGCGCCACGCGACGTGGTGGCGCGGGCGATCGTGCACGAGATGGGGGTCAGCCACGCGAAAGATGCCTTCGTTTACCTCGATCTCACGCACTTGAACGCGGATAAGGTACAGAAGCGCTTTCCGCGAATTTATTCCACCTGCCTGCAATACAACATCGATATTACCGAGGATATGATTCCGATTCGTCCTGCGGCTCACTATTCGATGGGCGGCGTTCGAACCGACCTCAACGGCAAAACCACGCTCGCCGGACTTTACGCCGCTGGCGAGGCTGCGGCGACAGGCGTGCACGGCGCCAACCGCTTGGCGAGCAATTCCCTTCTCGAAGGTTTGGTCTACGGCGCCCGCGCGGGCAAAGCGATGCGCGAGGAGTTAGCGCATCCACGAAAGCAGTCCAACTCTCCGAAGAAAGCCGCCTCTCAGAATGGGCCGGTGGATGCCGGCGTGGAGGATGTGATCGGCCAAATTCAAGACCTCATGTGGAAAGATGCGGGTATTGTGCGCACGCGAATGGGTATGGCAGGTGCGATCAAAGCCCTGGAAGCGCTGTCACCCCGATTAGCGAACCCGCATACCCGCCGCGCCTGGGAGGCGGCAAATTTGCATCGCGCTGCATGGCTCGTAGTTCGCGCCGCTCTGGGACGCGAAGAGAGCCGCGGCGCGCATTACCGAACCGATTATCCCCTGCATGATGACAAAAAGTTCCTGAAGCACTCGGTATTCAAGGGGGACACGTTACGATTTGTCTGAGCCCATTCCGTCCACATTGCCCCCACGAACCAGCATCGATGCGGCCACTGAAACTGTAAGAATTCCTGCAACCACAGACAACATCGCCAACGTAGACAAATGAACGTAGTCCGCGGCGATCATTTTTGCCCCAACCAACATCAGGATCAACGCCAACCCTTTATGCAGAAAACGGAAGACTTTCATCATTTCGGAAATCGCAAAGTAAATCGAACGGAGGCCGATGATCGCGAACACGTTTGCAGCGTACACAATGAATGCATTGAGAGTAATGGCCAGTACCGCTGGAATTGAGTCGATGGCGAATATCAGATCGGTAGTTTCGATGACGACGAGTACAACCAGCAGAGGCGTGGCGTAAAGACCCGCTTTTCCCCGCCAGTTGCGGACGAAAAACTTCCCCTCGTCATAACCATCGGTCACTGGAATGAATCGCCTCATCAGTTTCACGACTGGATTCACAGAGGGGTCGACTTTATGCTGGCCGCTGAATGCCAACCGGATGCCGCTGTAAATGAGCAGCGCTCCCAGAGCGTAGAAAATCCAATGAAAGCGCTCAAGTAGACCGACTCCGAGAACAATGAAGAGACCGCGCATCAGCATCGCGCCCAGGATTCCCCAAGTCAGTACGCGGGATTGCCGCTCTTCGGGAACGGCGAAGTAGCGGAAGATTACGAGAAAGAGAAAGAGATTGTCGACGCTAAGCGAGAGCTCCAGAACGTAGCCAGTGACAAATTCGAGTGCCACCTGGCGGCCCTGCCAGAAAAAAACGAACGCGGCAAAAGCCGCAGCCAGCGCGATCCAGATTGCGCTGAGAGTTAGAGCCCTGCGCGGCCGTGACCCGGCCTTCCTTCTGGATAGACGAAGATCCAGCGCCAGCACCGCGAGAGCGAACAGGTTGAAGAAAATCCAGGCGTAGAGCAAGAGAGAATTGCCGATTGTAGAATGTCCATCGCCGATTGGAACTTGCAGATATCAATCGGCAATCGGAACTCAGAAATTTAAAATCAAGGTTGCCTTCCCAGCTTCCCGCTCCGCCAGTCGTCCCACAAACCGAAGGCTTTGAATAATTCCACGCTGTGTGTATCGCGAATGGACTGCTCGATCTGTGCGCGGGTATAGCGCGGCCCGATCTTCTCGGGAAGGTTCGCGAGAGCGAAGGCGAACTCCGCTCCTTCCGCCACATTTTTCTTGAGTTGCGGAAAATCGACCTTGTCGTACGTGTCGGAAACGGCGTGATAGTTCACCAGATAGTTCGCCTCCTCCTGATCGGCCACGAAAGTTGGCACGCCTTCGAGCATCATGTCGAAATGGTCGGTGCCCCATTCCATGTCGGTCTTCAGTTCCTTTACGCCGAACTGCTCGAGCGGAGCAATAATCTGCTTCGCGGTTTCAATTACATCGGAGCGTCCGCCAGTCGAAAAACCCGTGGTCCTGCCGGTGCCCGAATCGTAGACGATGACTCCAGCGGCGTTGTCGAGTTCGCTGCGATGCGCGCGAGAGTAGGCGCGCGAACCGAGCAATCCTTCCTCTTCTCCGGAAAAGAGAATGAAGCGCATGGAACGGCGCGGCTTCAGCCCCGAGGCTTTGATCGCCCGCAGAGCGTCGATTACGAGAGCAGCGTTGCATCCATTGTCCAGCGCGCCGGTGCCAAGCTCCCAGGAATCGAGATGCGCTCCGAGGATCACGAATTCCTCCGGCTTTTCGCTACCCTTGATTTCTCCGATTACATTAGCTGATTTGATTGCGCCGCCGATTCGATTAGGAATGCTCAGATCGGCCCAGAGGGGATGACGCGCTGCTAACAGCCGCGCGATTCGCTCGCCATCCTCGCGCGCGACGACGAGCTGAGGAATTTCATCGATCTCGCCCTCAGATGAATTCGTGTGGCGATAAAGAATGTCATGCTCGCGGGTTGCCATGAAAGCTACGGCTGTCGCCTTGCCCTTCACCGCCGCTACGATCACCGGAGGAGCTTTGATGTACTCGCCGAAAAGATCGTCCCAGGTTTTCAGCACGACGGTGTGAACCAGAACAATCTTTCCTGAAATATCCCCAGCTTTTTCGAAATCGCCGCCGCTACCCTCGCCGACATCGACTACCGGCACGTGCTTCACCTGAGCGAGCGCCGGCGCCCAGGCAACGGAGACGCAGCGGACGCGGAATTCGATTGGTCCTGCCGTTCCCTTTCCGCTGATTACAAATTCTGTACTCCCTTCGGCCCATGAATTCGGGATCGTGAACTCTTCCGTATGTACGCTGTCGGCTCCTGCGGCCCGCAACTTCAGTACGCCCCACTCCGTGGCGCGCTGCATCGCGGGCGTGCCCGGTACGCGGCCTCCAATTTCATCAGTAAGCTGCTGAAGATTGCTCTCCAGCGAGGAGGGCTGCAATGCGGTCTGGATGATCTGAGCGGCTTGATCAGGACCGTCGGCGGAAGTCGCAGCGCAGCAAATTGCGCTAAAAAGCAGCGACCAGCTAACCATTCTCAGCGTTCGCATATCCGCTGCATTAGAAATGAAATCAGGGAAAAGAGCAAAGAGCTATTTCGGCGGCACCGGGTTCATCTGGTCGAGAATTGCAATGGTTTCGAGGATCGTAGTGCCGACAATCTCCAGACTTTTTGGGCTCAACTTGTCGACCGTGTCCTGCGGCGTGTGCCAGAAAACATTGTTGTAGCCGTAATCGAAATCGATCAGATCGGCGCTGGGTACGCCTCGTTGCATAAAAGGCAGATGATCGTCAGAGACTTGATTCTCGCGGCCAAAGAAATGCGATTGATCGCCTAGCCTTGTGGCCGCGTCGTAGACGACCTCTTCCAGCCACGGGGTCGAGTTCAGGTCGCGATCAATGTTGAGGTCGGCGTCGCCAATCATGTCGGCCAACAGGAACGCTTTGATTGTCTTCATTGTTCCATCGTCCTGCCATTTCTGCGCAAGATGACGAATTCCGTACAGGCTGTCTGTGTCCGACCATTCCTTCATCGCCTCTTCGGCGTCGTCCCAAACCAGCCATACGCTGTATCCGTCGAGCTTTCTACCGCCTAGTTGGTTCGCGATTTCCAGGAGAAGCGCACTGGATGAGGCGCCATCGTTTGCTCCGACATAGGAAGTATTGCGCAACGGATAATTCGTGTCGTAGTGGCTGGCAACAACGATGATGCCGTCTTTCTCCCCGGGAAATTTCGCGAGGATGTTATGCACTGGGAACTTGCCTTCGGGGGTTTCTGCAGTGAAGGTGTCGTCTTCGACCTGATCCCCCTTGAGGTGAGATGTAATGTACTCTTCGACTTTTTTGTGATTCGCGCTTCCAATCGGACGCGGGCCGAAAGCGACGATCTCCTTCACGTACTTCATGGCGCGGGCGGAATCGAATTTGGGCGCAGGACCGATGTCAGAGGGAAGAGACAGCTTCGGCAAAGGCACGTCGGCGGGGGAAGGCGGTTGCGTCTGAGCTTTCGCCACCGTTTCTTTGTCACGATCGCACCCAACCGCAAAGAACAAGACCAACATCGCAAGGGTGGTTGCAAGTCGGATCGGAAATGGGAGTCTCACAGGTTCGTGTCTCACGATCATGCCGCAGCCTGCTTCTCTCTTCGAGCGCGCCGCCGTTTCGGATGCACCAGCCAGGCGATTCCGACGCTGACCGCATAAAGTCCGATCATGGGCGCGGCAAAAATGCACATATTAATCACGTCCGGAGTCGGCGTCACAATGGCGGCAATAATGAAAATAATCAGAATTGCGTAACGGAAGTTCTTCACCATGAAACTCGCGCTTACGATGCCCATCAGAGCAAGAAAGAAAATCAGAATCGGCAGCTCGAAGATCAGGCCCATGCCCAAAACGATGCTGAGGAAAAGCGACGTGTACTCTCCAATGGTAATCATTGGCTGGAACTGCTTGCCGAAACCGATCAGAAACTCGAGCGCACGTGGATAGACGATTCGATAACCGAAGTACCCCCCGGCTGAGAACAGCGCAATGGTCGACGCCATAAACGGCATCACGTAGCGCTTTTCGTGACGGTACAGTCCCGGCGAGATGAACATCCACACCTGGTAGAGCACAAAAGGCGAAGTAAGAAACAAACCAGCCAAAGCCGAGATCTTCAAGTAAAGATTGAAGGGTTCGACCGGGTTCAGGTAGACGAGTTTGTCCGACATGCCGTTCGCTTTGAGCGCGTCCATGATCGGCTTCTGCATTACCGCGTAAATTTTTTCGCGGAACCCCCAGCAGGCGAAAAAACCCACACCCACAGCCGCGATGGAATAAACAAGCCGAGTGCGCAATTCCTGGAGATGATCGAGGAAGCCCATGGTGGGCATGGCGTCGCGCCCTTGCTCTTCGGGGGAAACTTCAGGTTCAGCGGCGGTTTCAGGCATGCGCATCCTGAGCGGCGGGATCTGCTTCGAGTGTGGCGGGAGCCGGTTTTGCGGCAGACCCTCCATTGCCGGCATGACTTTCACCGGCTCCGTTTCCGTTGGCAGGCGCCGCGGGCGGTAATATGAGATCGGCAACAGGAGCGGCCAGCGTTGCGTTCGACGCTTGTTCCGGAAGCGCTTCGCCAGCAGCCGGGTTCAGACTCAGGCTCGCCACAGTACCCTCCGGAGGCGTGGCCGGTGGCAGCGTCTTTTGCCTGTTTTCCACCTCTATATGCGCGATTTCAGATTCGATCTGCGACTTGAATTCGTTCGAGGCGCGGCGCAACTCAGCCAGAAGCTTCCCTGCCTGGCGAGCGATCTCCGGCAGTTTCTTCGGCCCAAAGACAAGCAGGGCCAGAAAAAACAGAAAGATCGTCTCCGAGAAACTCATGGGTTCATCATAATGCGGGGCGCAAGGGGCAGCAATGCGCCGACCAGAATTTGACAAGATCTGACAAGCAAAGGCAGAGCTGCCTGGAACCTGCAGACTGCAAGTTGCATCCTAAGAGTTAAGCGGACGAGGTTACCACTGGTAACCTTCTCAGTCCAGGGCAGTCTAAGCAAGTGATATACTGCGTTTATTCAGTGCGTTAGCCGGGGAAGGCCGACATCCCTCAAACCAAGGATTTTCCAAGATGGCTCGTAGTTCACGCCGATCACTTTTTCTCGTAGTTTTCTTCCTGCTCGCTTGCGGATTCCTGGGCATTCTGTTTGCCCAGCGCACCGGCCAGCAGCCTGCTTCGCTCTCCAGCGACTCGGAAGTCAAGGATAGCTTGAAGCAGTTTGCCGATGTTTATTCCGTCATTGAAGAAAACTATGCCGAGCCAGTCAATGCCGATAAAGCTATCTACAACGGCGCCATCCCGGGAATGCTCCATGCGCTCGATCCGCACTCGAATTTCTTCGACCCCAAATCTTACGCGCTGATGCGCGAGGACCAGCGCGGCAAGTACTACGGCGTCGGTATGACCGTTGGTCCGCGCAACAACAAAGTCATCGTCATCTTCCCGTTCACCGGAACACCGGCGTATAAAGCCGGCATTCACCCCGGCGACGTGATCATCGGCGTCGACGGCAAATCGACCGAAAACATGAGCACCGGCGATGTTGCGGATCTGCTCAAAGGCCCCAAGGGCACGACTGTCCACATCAGCATTTCGCGCGAGGGCGTAGAAAAGCCCATGGAGTTCACTCTGGTGCGCGACGAGATTCCGCGCTACAGCGTAGATGTGCACTTCCTGATTCGGCCGGGAATCGGCTATATGCACGTCAGCGGATTCAACGAGACGACCGAAGAAGAAGTCTCAAAAGCGCTCGATGAGTTCGGAGATCTGAAAGGACTGATTCTCGATCTCCGCGGCAATCCGGGCGGTCTGCTGAGTGAAGGCGTCGGAGTAGCGGACAAGTTCCTGAAGAAAGGCCAATTGATCGTTTCTCATCACGGCCGCGCCTCGGCGGAGAAACGCTATGTGGCGCAGCATGGAAATGGCGGAAAGGATTATCCGCTAGTCGTTCTCGTGAACCGTCTGACGGCATCGGCGGCAGAAATCGTTTCAGGCGCAATCCAGGATCACGATCGCGGCTTAATCGCCGGCGAAGTTACATTCGGCAAGGGATTGGTACAGACTGTCTATCCGCTTTCGGAGAACACCGGGCTCGCCCTCACGACCGCCCATTACTACACGCCCAGCGGACGACTGATTCAGCGTGATTATTCGAACATTTCTCTCTACGACTACTATTACGACCGCGACGATAATCCCAGCACAGCGAACCGCGAGGTAAAACTGACCGACAGCGGCCGTACCGAATACGGCGGCGGCGGCATTACCCCTGACGTCACGATTCCTCCGATCAAGAGCAATCATTTTCAGGACACACTCCTGCAACACTATGCCTTCTTCAACTACGCCAAGCGATATGTGGTCACGCATCATCCTACGAAGAATTTTGAAGTGGATGACGCAGTGATGCAGGAATTTCGCAAATCGCTAGACGAAGCGAATATTCCTTACACACAGGCTGACTTGATGGATAATGCGGATTGGATCAAATCGAACATCAAGGCCGAGATTTTCATCGACGCTTTCGGTGAGGATGAAGGCCTGAAGGTTCGAGCCGAGTCAGATCCGCAGGTAGTCAAGGCGCTCGATCTTCTGCCACAAGCCAAGGCGCTGGCCGATAACGCGAGAAAAATTGTTGCGGAGCACAACAGCGCCCCCGCTTTTAACCGTTAGTGTCAGTAGCATTCTTCCTTCAAGGCCCGGATTTCCGGGCCTTTTTTTGAGCAGGATGAATGCTTCCATCCGGTGACGCTGGTTTGTTGACTTCGCCATTCTCCTGTGTGAAAATCCGCCTCAGTAGGGCTGCGATTGGCAGCCTGCCATCCAGGAAAGATGAAAGGCTTACAGCCGGGTGATTCAGCTTTGTCCTCAGCAGGATTATCCCTCGGCGTGGCGGAGATGAATTGAGGCCAGAGGCGCTCGGGCTGGCGATGATTTTGGCGGTGGTTGCGGGATACACCGATTTGCGCCAGCGGCGCATTCCGAACTGGCTGACGGTTTCGGGAGCGGTTGCCGGAATTGCCGTAAACGGAATTATGGGCGGATGGGGCGGCCTGGAGAGTTCCCTTCTTGGTCTTGGCCTGGGACTGCTTTTGCTACTGCCGTTTGTTTTGCTGCGCAGCCTGGGTGCGGGAGATTGGAAACTGGCGGGCGCTTTGGGGGCATGCGTAGGTCCGGCGGTGCTGATCAATTTGCTGATCGGATCAATTTTTGTGGCGGGCATCATGGCCCTTGCCCTGGTGATTTATAAGCGGCGCCTGGGACAGACCTTGCGCAATATCGGGAGGATGCTCGGCTCGATGGTTCAGTTGCATATGCCCGGACCCGAAGTTTCGCTGGATAATCCGGAGTCACTGAAGATTCCATACGGGGTGGCGTTGGCGTTCACGACATTGTGCTATGGCGTTTTGAATTGGCGGATATGGGGCGGGAGGTAGAGATGGCTCGGTCGGGCAGGGAAAACTGGATTCGCACGGCAAGTGCCTCCTGCGGTCAGGAGCTCGCCGAAACCGCGCTGATTCTGCCCTTGTTGTTTATGCTTCTGATCGGAATCTACTGGTTCGGAATGGCGTTTCGCATTTATGGGACGATCACAAATGCCGCTCGGGACGGAGCGCGGGCCGCGGTAAATCCCGGTTGTACGACCTGTGGCGCGTCGCTTGACCCAACGGCGAATGCCTGGACGGCGATTCAGAACGACATGAACGCCGCCCACCTGAATCCTGCGCTTCTGGCGCCGCCCACAACGACTCCAGTCCTGTGTAGTTGTGCGCCCGGAGCGGCATCGACCAAGCCGTGCTCCACTCCAACTGTCTCATGTGATTCCAACACCAACATTTGCGTGCAGGGCGTCTCACGCGCGGGGTCCGGCGATCCGCCCGTGGAAGGCCTGGTGCAGCTCTCTTCGACAGTGGCTCCCACGGGCCTGGCCGGCGGCGGCGCCGGAGAGTGTGGCATTTCCGTGAGCTTCCAGTATCCATTCCAGTTCTGGCTTCCGTTTACTTCGCTGAGCGGTCGCACCGTGAACTTGCCGGCGCAGGCACAGATGAGGGCGGAGACGCAATGAGTGCCCGCATTCCAATGAGCGGATTGAAGAGAGCGATCCGCCGAGCTTGCAGGGAAAATCGCGCCGCTCAAATCTTGGAATTCGCACTCTCAGTCCCGGTCCTGGTCCTCTTCGTTATTGGAATCTTCGATTTCAGCAGCGCACTCGCCCTGAAGCACAAACTTGCGGATGCGGCGCGGGAGGGTGCGCGTGTGGCCGCTGCCGATCCCGCCGCCGACCTGGCCAATGCGTTGCCGGTTTCCATTTCCGACGCGTATCAGGTTGTCGACAACTATTTGATCTCGGAAAATATTCCCGACTGCGGATTGAGAGGCACATCGCCGACGACCGCCGGGAACCTCACATGGACATCGCCGACATTGAACGGTTGTCAAGGCGGAACGGGACTTGTGCTTACAATCAACCGGGGCGGATTGACGAATATCACCGCCAACTCGTCCTGCACTATCGCCCAGAATTCTGTCTACGAGGTAAACACCTGCGTCACGCTCGTTTATCCGTATACCTGGCAGTTCACTTCGATCGGAAATTTTTTTGGCAAGTTTGTGGGTCCGACTACCATTACAACAGTAGCAACCTCCTTCAATCAGAATTAGACGTGACGGATCGGAGTCGAAAATAACTGAATGTTAGCGCCGCTCATCCAACGTGATCGAAGGGGCTTTGCGCATCGAACGCGGGAGCGCGGCGTCACCATGGCGCTGGTGGCACTCTCCATGGTCGCGATTATTTCGTTTGCCGCGCTCGCCATCGATCTTGGCTCACTCTACGAGGCAAAGTCGGAAGCGCAGCGGTCGGCGGATGCGGCGGCCCTGGCTGCGGCGCAGGTAATTTCGCTGTCTGGGCTGACCGGCGATCCATCAAACAACGATTCGAATTGGGTTTCGATTTGCGGGCCGGATGGTACGGCTACACTCGCGGCGCAAGCCGTGGCGAACCAGAACCTGATTGGAGGAAGGGCTCCAACCCCCCCCGTCACAGTTCTCTATGGTCCGGGCGGGACAACTCCGAGCCTGGCTGATTGCAGCAGTGCAGGTTCGAACTTCGGCATTAATCCGACAGTTTCGGTGTACGTACGGCAGGCCAATATGCCAACGTTTTTCGCGCACGTATTTGGGCTGATTGGCGGCGGCGGTTCGAACTCTGGCGTGAGCGCAACGGCCTACGCGGAGGCATTTAATGCCTCGAGCTACAATGGCGGCGGCCAGATATCGGTGCAGCCGCGGTGCGTGAAGCCCTGGGTAATCCCGAACCTGGATCCACGGCATACAACGAACGTGACATTTGTAAATGCAGGAACAGGACAGATTACCTCTCCAGGAATGTTTACCGGCCTGAGCAACGGCGTAATCGGAGAGAGGTTCTTTCTTCTGCCAGATTGTACCGCCGGCAATCCCACATGTGATCTAGTTCCCGGCGGAAACCCTCCGAGCGTAACTGGCACCGGCGTATTCTACGTGCCCGGCCAGGCATCCGCCGTTGCCCCCGTGGCGCCTCCAACTGCGGGATCGACCTGCTCAGACGCCATAAGCTCATACGCACAAGACATCGCTGGATGCGACCAGTCCACAGTTTATGAATGCGGCGTGCCCCGCGGCTTTAACAATGACTATTCGGTAAATCTCAGCGAAAACCCCGCCAACGGCGACACTCAGAATGCCACGCAGTGCCTAATTAACCAGTCAAACGCCGACATCACGAGTGCTAGCGGGCAGGACACACTTGGGGGTTATACTCAGGGCACGCCGCCGACTTATCCGTTTCAGATTGAGGCTGGGTTTGAAAACCCCCTGGCCACGGTGGGGGGAATGACGAGCGGGAGCGTGATCACCAACAGCTCGTCAATCGTCACCCTGCCCATCTACGATCAGAGCACTAGCCCCATCACCGCAGGCGCCTCCTCGAACGTAACAATCGTGGGTTTCCTTCAAGTCTTCATCAATGGCACTACTCTTGGTCCTCCGCAGGAACTGGATGTCACCGTGCTGAACGTCACTGGCTGCGGAGACACGTCGTCAACAGAGACGCCCGTCGCGCAGGGGACTTCTCCTGTCCCAGTGCGCCTGATCACGCCTCCGTAGCCTAATTGATTACTCCGGCTTCTCTGGCTCTTGTTGCCCCGGTGGCGGAACGCCCGGCGCGGGCTGAGGGGGCTCTGGATTTGTCGCCTCGGCCGGCGGAGGCTCATCCCGCATCGGCTGTTGCACTGAAGGTCTGTATGGCGGCGCCGGGCCTTCGGGGCGCGTACTCAGGATTACGCGATCAAGCGTGTTGGGATCGTTGGCCGCGCTCAGAATGAGGAAGTTGAATTTCGAGCCGTTGAGCAGTTGCGACAAAACTTCCGGGGCCGATGCCGGACCAATCGCCGCTACTACCGGCTCCTGCTCGGCGCCTGCAGGAATCGCTATGTCAGCGCCCGTGCGCTGATGAATCGCAAATAAAACTTCAGACAAATTGGCCTTATTGGAATTGACCGTCAGCATCCCGTTGCTGAAGGTGACCATCAGCGGCGGAGGCTCAGGCGGCGGCGTGATCTTTACCGACTGCGTGGGAAGGTTAGCGTTCACCAGGTGCGGACCGCGGGAAGTTGATTTCAGCTCGGCGGTTTGCACGCTCTCGCCGCTCCCCAGCTTTACGATGACCGTTCGTCCCTCAGGAAAAATCTGAAACGGCTGCGGCCCTTGAAGATCGAAAACCACCCGCGTTACCGGAGGGTTCGTAGAAAACAAACCCACACGGACGCTCTTCACTTCATCGCGATTCAGCTTCAGATTGCGCAACTGCGCGCCGGGCGTGGTCGCGGGAAAATCTACCACCAGGCGATCCGGTCCGGTCAAAAGCTGCGCCTGCGGCTGAAGCCGGTCGCTCCCCTCGATTTCAATTTCAAGCGGAGTTTGATCGCCGAGCACGTGCACGCTGCGCACCGATGCATTCTGCGCACAACGCGCGGGGGAGGGGAAAACGCAAACCACTGCCGACAGCAAAAGCCCGCCGGCAGTTCGAAACGAGTGCATAAAATTCCTTCAAATGATGCGAATGGCTTGATTCTAGCAGGCTTGGCAAGGCCAGACGATTACCGAAGGACAAGACCTGATACTAAAATCCTGTATTTTTCCTAATTTGTCGTTAGCGAGTCCGTCGTTAGCGAGTCAATCATCAGCGAGTCAGTGGAGCGAGCATTGGCTCGAGCAGGTCCGGTTTGCCCGAATCCCGCTCCAGGTGCGGATATCGATTGCCGTCGTGATAAGAAACCGAATACGTCTGGAAAAACTGGCCGTTTTCCACGATCAGATTGATCGCTTCCCCACTTCCCTGCGCCGCCTTGATCGCGTCGCTCAAAACATCGGGCTTCCATTTTCGTCCGTCCACTGCGATCAACTTCATCCCTGGACCGACGCCCGCTCGATACGCCGGTGATCCAACGATCACATCGTCGAGCTTGCCATCGTCCTTGCCATCGGCAGCAACCGTGAATCCCATGGAAAAAGAAAAGTCAGCGAGCTTCGCCAACTTCTCCACCGCCTTGCTAAACAGATTCGGCTGATCGTTGTAAACCAGCTTCCATCCATCCCCTTCGATGCCCCCCAGCGGCGCTCGCGGGTTAACTGCGTACACTCGCTCCTTCAGCAACGTTTCCCAATCATAGGGAGCCACCTCATTCAGCGCATGAACTACATCCTCGAAGGTATACGGGACAACCATCGGCGGACCGCTTTGTCCGCCATGAAACCGGCGGCAAAAATCGTTAAGCGAGCGTTGCCCATGGGTTTGCCGACGGATGATGGAATCGACTTCCAGCCAGATCAACTCGCCCTCGGGATAGTAATCGAGCGAGCGCCGCCAGTTGGTCCACTCCGGAGCTTCGATCATTCTCAGAATTTGAACCGACTTCGCAGTATCTTCCAAAGGTCGCCAGCTTCGCCCGGAACGATGGTCGAGCATGGCCGCGGTCAGAGCCAGCGATTCGCGGTATTGTTCGGCGGTCAGTAATCCGCTGCGCTCGGCCAGCAGATCGCCAAGGTAATCGGTAAGTCCCTCGTATACCCACAGCAAATCGCCGATCATCGGCTCCTGATAATTACGCGTGGCTAGCCCGGCGGGCCGGCGATATTTCCCGTTCCATGAATGCGCGAATTCGTGAGGAAGCAGCGAGGCGTCAAGCATGCGCAAATCGGGATCGAGCAGGGTGCGCTCTTCGGCAGCGCTGTCGTTCGATTCGTGGTGCTCGAGTCCATGCTCGCCCACTTCGTCGCTGAGCGTATAGAGAAAGTGATACTGGCGGTAGTGGCGCGCACCAAACAAGGCTCCAGTCTCAGCCACCAGCTTGCGATAGGCGGCGAGATCCTGCGGACTCATCGCCAGGTCGCTCTCACTATCGGCAACAAGATCCATAGTGTGGACCGGGGAATCGGTGGTCAGCGTGATTTCGCGAAAACATTTCCCAGCGATCAGCGGCGAATCGACCAGCGTTGTCAACGATACCGGCGCGAATTCAACCTCGTCACCAGACTGATGGGGCGACATAAGTGCAGTTCCAAACTTCCATCCCGGGGGTAATTTGACCGAAGGAATAACCTGCACCGCGTCTGAATCGACGCCCACCGGGTACAGCACGACCGTGTTCCAGTTCAGATCGAGCAAGTTGCTCGATGCGGCTGGCCCTCCCCCGCCAGCGCTGTCGAAGGTGGTGATCGAGTCGAAAGATACGTCGAGTTGGCTGGCGTCGGCTGGCAGCGTGACGTGGAACGCATACATATCGACGTCGTCACGATCCCAGGTCAGCGGTTTTCCTCCGGTTTCCATGCGAATCCCGGTAAGTTGGGCGATCGGCCCACTGGGACGATGATTGCCGGGAATCCACTTGGGAAAAACCAGAGTCATTGCGCCGGGTTTTGCCGGAAGGCTTAGTTTCGCGTGATAGATATTTCGCGGCGCATCCGTAAGATCCACTCGCAACTGAATCGTTTGAGCAAACGACTGCGAAGTTGCACCGAGACCCAGCCCGAGCAATAGGAAAAAAAAACTACGAAGCATGAAGAGAACCTCTCACGGCAGTCGGTGGTCAAACCGATGAGATTACCGAAAGAAGAGAGAAGTTAGCAAGAATTCAATGGTAGAGAATTGCAAACTCAAGCTCGGGAAAGCTTGCGGCGAGCTTGCCAGTAGATCGCGATCAGCCCGGAGGCGAAAAGAATCCAGGTACCGGGCTCTGGCACAACGCCGGAGGTCCCGCACGGGCCGCCTTTTTTCTTGCCGCCATTTTCAATGCCGGCGCAACAACCGTTATCCACTTGACCTTTCTTGAGCGTCCCACACAGCCCTGGCGGCAGCGGCGGCGGCGAAATCGGCACCCATGTGCCACCGCCGATCGGATCATAAAGACTCAAAGGTCCGGTCTGACCGAATCCCGCAGGACGCTCAAGGAATGCAGACTGAAACGGCACAGGAGGATTTTGCATAGCTGTTCCGGTGCCCACGGGTTGATCGAACGCCACAAGCGGAGGTTCAACCGGCGCGATGGCTTGCTGCGGCATTCTCTCGACCCGGTTGGCGCAGCGTATGCGCGCGGTGATCCTGCCGTCGGTGAGCAGTCTCTCGCCTTTGTGCAGTGTGACGCGGTGGCTGGTCCAATAAATATGGTTTCCGATGCGGTAAGAGAGATACACCGTCTGCGCCAGCGTTAGCCTGACGATGCGCGCATGATCGTAATCGAAACCGGCGTAGTGCGCCGCGACTACCGGGTCGTGTTCCGCAACCCACTTCAGCTCTCTGGCGTCTTCCACCCCGCCGGGAATCACCGAATAGCGGTAGACAGGCCGATCCGCCGAGGGCGCGGTCTGCTGGATGATTTGACTCAGCGAGAGCAGGCGCTGGCGGCTCAGTTCCGTTTCCTCGAAACTTGGGACGCGATTTTCCTGGGCCCGAAAGAGTGATGGAGTCAGATATCGAAGAGCAAGCGCAGACGCAGCTGCAACAAAAATAGCAAGCGACGCCACCACGAAGGAATGGCGAAGCAGACGGTTGCGGCGATGACGCCGGGTGCGCCGTCGTCGGAGTTTCGGCACGTTCGCGGGCTCGATCACAGAAAAACAGCTCCTACCTGCAGCGGCGGCCGTCCTGGGCTCGGGACGAAAACATACTCCGCCGTGAATTCAGTGGCACTTTTCATGCCATTCCGCAGCGCGCGGACGAACGTACCCATGAAGATCCGCGTCTTTCGGCTGACCATGTTAGCAGAGTGAGAAACACTTTGCACAGTATATGTTGTGCATTTGCCTGTGGAAAGGTTGCCCGATTTGAGGCGCAGGATGCCGGGTCTACTTAGCCGTTGGCCGAGGTCGCTCGGGAAAAGGCACAGGTAATGCGCTCTGGAGCCAGGCAGTGTACCAGAGATTTAGCAACATCTGCGATCCAGCAGCCAGCCGGTGAGTAGTAAAGTCGAATCCCTCGGCAGACCCTTTATCGCGAAAGCCGCCGGCTTTTTCGATCATGTACAACTTCTCGACTAGTCCGTTCGACTGCCTCAGAAATGCAATATAACCGGCAAACGGATCGTCGACTTTCTCCGGAGCGTGAACCAATCCAGAAAAATCCTTCGCCTGAATATTCGCAGCCACGTAGACGCTTTCGAAATTCGAGTGAACATCATGCTGCGTCGTGTATCCGTTAGGGTTGGGTCCGACCCATCCGTTGTATTGAATTGTCGTGTGCAGCGGTTGAGCACCGTCGCCCACGTAGTGGCCGAGCCAGGCCGCGTAAAAGATGATCGCATCTTCGACTGCGGCAGTCGGCTGGTGGTCAGCCTTCAACTTTCGGTACTCGCGAAATCCAGCCTTTAGTCGGCCATAAACTTCCATGGTGATGTAGGGCTGCAAGCCAACGTGTTCCGGGAGATAGTCGTCCGGGTGGTCGATCGTCGCGGCCCGCTTCTCGTACAGCTTGCGGTAAAACTCATAGCGCCCCGGGGGCAGAGGGTCGAGCCACATCACGCGCTCGAGATCGATGAAGTGATCCGGCTCCTGTGAGTTTTTCAGCGCGAACTCGGTCGGCGAGCGCCACCGATCCGGTTCGGGACCCAGATAAGCGATCTCGGC
>DASXEG010000108.1:0-41901 GCA_036490235.1 Candidatus Sulfotelmatobacter sp.
ATGAGCCCGGCTTTCTGGCGGTCATAACAAAATGTGCATTTGAATGCGCGACCGTCTTCCGGACGCCGATCGATTACCCCGAACGGACAGGTCACGACGCAGTAACCGCATCCGTTGCAAACATCGTTTTGCACAAGCACCGATCCGACGTCGGTGCGCATGATCGCGCCAGTGGGGCATGCTTCGAGGCAGCCCGCATTTGCGCAATGTTTGCAAACGTCGGAAAGAAAAACCCAGCGGAACGGATCAGTGGTTTCGGCAAGCTGCGGGCCGGCTGCCTGCGGCTGCTCCAGAAACATCACATGCCGCCACGTGGACGCGCCCAGGCTCTGTGTATTGTCGTAGGAGAGACCGCTCCACACGTAGCCATCGGCGGGAACGTCGTTCCATTCCTTGCACGCGACCTCGCAGGCTTTGCAGCCGATGCAGAGGGTTGCATCGGTGAGAAACGCGGAAATAGTCATTGCATTACCTTCTGCGATTCGAGCAGCTCTTTCACTTTTTGCATATTGTCGGAGCGCCTGCCGCGAAGGACGTTACACAGCAGACCCTTCGATTCCATGATGCGCACATTCGGTTCTTCAGAGATAGCGACCAGATCATTGCCGATGTCGCCCTTCACCAATCCTGTATATCCCCAGTGAAACGGCAGGCCCACCTGATAGACAGATTGCCCGTCGATCTCAAGCATTTGCATTCTCGGAGTAACCAGAGCGTGCGCCTCGATTGCGCTGCGCATCGTCACAACAGTCACCCATTCTCCCGGCGTAATGCCGAGTTCACCCGCCATCTCCATCGAAATTTCGCAAAACATCTCGGGCTGAAGTTCGGCAAGATGACTCAAGGTCCGCGACATTCCCCCCGCTGTGTGATGTTCAGTGAGACGGTAAGTCGTCAGCACGTATGGAAAACGCGAATCGGGCGACGATGCATACTCATTTCCGCTTCGCTTCTCGCTCTTGGCAACGGGATTAACCTGTCGTTCAGGATAGATCGGATTTCGAATTGGCGACTCGAAAGGTTCGTAATGCGCGGGTAACGGGCCGTCGGTGAGACCGGTTGGCACCCATATCCATCCCAGGCCATCGGCATGAAGAATAAATGGCTTGTCGCCGGCGAGCGCGTCGTCACCTTCTGCATTCTCGTCGGGAATGTAATCAGGTGGTTTGGTGGCAACGAAATCCGGCACGTCGTTGCCCGTCCATTTTTTGCTTTCCGCGTCCCACCATACGAGTTTCTTGCGTTCGCTCCACGGCTTGCCATCGGGACGCGCGGAAGCACGGTTATAAATAATGCGCCGATCGGAGGGCCATGCAAATCCCCAGCCGTGCCCATAGAAATCTTTCGAGGCACGCTGGTTGGCGCGATTCTCGCCCGGCTTCGGAATTACGCCGGAATAGATCCACGCGCCGCAGGCAGTCGAGCCGTCGGCTTTGAGCACGGCAAATCCCGGCACCAACTGTCGATCAGCCACTGTGTAGCCGTTAATCTCTTGCAGAACTTCTTCCGCGGAGGGTTCAGCGTGAGGTCCTTCGGTGCTGTAGTTCCAAGTCAGAGCCAGCAGCCCGGCATTTCTGGGACGCGGATCTTTCTTCGCTTTTTCGCGCACAAGATTTCCCAGGTGAAACATGAACCAGTTTTCGCTGCGGCTCTCGCCGGGAGGGTCAACCGCTTTCTGGTGCCACTGCAATAGACGTTGTGTATTCGTGAAAGTCCCGTCTTTTTCCGCGTGGCCAGCCGCCGGCATCAGGAAGACTTCAGTCTGAATATCTTCGGGCCGCACCTCGCCATTTTTCACCTCGGGAGCATCGCGCCAGAAAGAAGAAGTTTCTGTATCCACCAGATCGCGCACCACGAGCCATTTCAACTTCGAAAGCGCTCGCCGCTCCATGCCGGAGTTGGGGCCGGCTACGGCTGGATTCTCGCCCATGATGAACATTCCATCCATCTTTCCATCCATCATGTCGAGCCAATACCCCTGATGAGAGTGATCGCCCGTGAGGCGCGGCAGCCAATGGAAGCCGAACTCATTCTCGGACTTCGCGGCATCTCCGTAATAGGCCTTCAGCAGACTGACGATATATTTGTCGAAATTTCTCCACCAACCAGTCCGCGGCGTGTTCTGCTCGATGTATTTCGCGAGGCTCTTCGCGGATTCGCCGAACTTCGGCATATTCAAATATCCAGGGAGAATATCGTAAAGGGTCGGAATGTCTGTGCTGCCCTGGATCGAAGCATGGCCGCGAAGCGCCATGATCCCGCCGCCGGGACGTCCCATGTTCCCGAGCAGAAGTTGCAAAATCGCCGCGCAGCGAATGATCTGCACGCCGGAAGAATGTTGCGTCCAGCCGACGGCGTAGCAGATGCCTCCAGTCTTCTCCGGCCCAGACGCCTTGCAGTAAATATCCGCGACGCGAAGGAACGATTCTTTCGAAACGCCGCAGTATTTTTGGACCAGTTCTGGGGTATAGCGTGCGAAGTGCCGTTTCAAGAGTTGGAAGACGCATCGCGGATGCTGCAAGGTCTTGTCGGTTCGATAACAGTTCAGATCTGGTTTAACTCCCGCTCCGTGTTGTCCATGGCCTCCCTTCGCTTCGTCGCCGGAGCTTGCCGGCGCTTCCCGGGCATCAGCGCCCTCATACAACCAACTCGCAGGATCGTACGATTTTTCTTCCGGCTTCCAGCCGGAAAATATTCCTTCCAGGTCTTCCGTGTCTTTGAATTTTTCCGAAATGATGACCGGGGCATTTGTGTAGTGAACGAGATATTCGCGGAAGAATAGCTCATTCTCGATCGCATGCCGGATCAAAGCACCGAGAAAAATAATGTCCGAACCGGCGCGCAAAGGAAGCCAGATATTCGAGACCGCCGAAGTCCGGCTAAAGCGGGGATCGACGTGGATGACTGTCGAACCTTTTTCCTTCGCTTCCATAACCCACTGGAACCCAACCGGGTGATTCTCCGCCATGTTCGATCCCATGATCAGGATCGCATCGGAATTGAGCATGTCTTTGGGCGCGGTCGTGGCTCCGCCGCGTCCGAAGCTTGTGCCCAGACCGGGCACAGTAGAGCTGTGTCATATCCGGGCCTGGTTGCTGACACAAACCATTCCCAGGCCCGCGGTGAACAATTTCTTGATGAGGTAATTTTCTTCGTTGTCGAGCGTGGCGCCACCGAGGTGGCCGATCGCAGTAGTTTGCATCAGCGTCTGTCCGTCGCGGCTTTCGACGAAAGAACGTTCTCTGCTTTCCCAGAGCCGGTCGGCAATCATCTCCATTGCCTTGCTTAATTCGAGATCTTCCCACTCCCGCGAGAATGGCCGGCGGTATTTCACTTTGGTTAAGCGATGCGAATGAGTCAGCAGTTCGTAACTGGCCGAACCTTTGGGGCAAAGACGCCCACGAGACAGAGGCGATTCAGGATCGCCTTCAATCGAGATCAACTTGCCGTTCTTGTGAAACGCAAGCTGGCCGCAACCGACGGCGCAATAAGGACAAACCGAGCGAGCAACTTCCGCACCATGATTCTTGGGAAGGAGATTCCGGGTCGCCGCGCTCATCACTTCCGCGCCTGTGCCGTCGCCGCCATGTAATATCTGGCGGATCAGCGGCCAGCGCAGCGCCATTTCTTTAATCATGGATGGCAACTTTCAGGAAACGAGCCTGGAAAGAGGATGCTCCAAAACGGTGTGTAGTTTCCACCAAAAACGAAATATTAATGCAGTGTTACAGTTTTCAGTCTGCGACGAATGTTGCTTGACACCCTTTAGCGCTGGGGCTATACGTATCGCGACACACGATAAGGTATTGCCTGAGGCGAGTCAGAAAGGGAACGACAATGGCGGAACAGCATCTTCCGAATCGATGGGGAATTGCAGTTGCCGCGGTGATCATGCAGATTTGCCTCGGGGCGGTCTACGCCTGGAGCGTGTTCGTCAAACCGCTGGTCGCTCTGGAGCACTGGACGCTCACACAGGTCTCGCTCTGCTTCACCATCAACGTTTTCTTCATCGGCGTGGGCACGGTGATCGGCGGCTTGTGGATGGATAGCGCCGGTCCGCGAAAGGTGGCCACAGCCGGCGGAATTATCTATGGCCTGGGCTACATACTGTCGTCCTACGCAGCCGGGCATCAAACGTTGCCGATGCTCTATCTCTGCTACGGCGTGTTGGCCGGAACCGGCGGAGGCATGGGCTACATCTGCCCGGTGGCGACGATCGCCAAGTGGTTTCCCGATAAGCGCGGAGTGATGACCGGACTTGCCGTCACTGGATACGGAGCTGGCGCTTTATTGATGGGGCCCATTGCAGCGCGCGAGATTGTCTCTGCAGGAGTGCCCACAACCTTTTTGATCTTCGGGATCGCATATCTGATCGGGGTTGTGATCACCGCACAGTTTTATTCCAACCCTCCTGCTGGATGGAAACCCGCCGGGTGGGTGCCGAAAACTGCTGTGGCAAAAGCGGCCGGCACGTACGACTACACGGTGAAAGAAGCATCTGCAACCTGGCAGATGTGGGCACTGTGGCTGCTACTGTTTCTGAGCGTCACGGCGGGCATCATGATCATCAGCCAGGCCTCGCCGATTGCGCAACAGCAGGCGCACATGACCGCACTTGCAGCAGGAACCATGGTGGGCTTGCTGGGAATTTTCAATGCCGCCGGGCGGTTTTTCTGGGCATGGATCTCCGATTACGTCGGCCGGGCACGGGTTTACTTCCTTCTCTATCTGATTTTCGCGGCGATTTTCTTTGTACTGCCGAGAATCACTTCGCAAACTTCGTTGTTCATTGCCTTCGCCGGCATTTATCTATGCTATGGCGGCGGCTTCGGCGTGATGCCTTCCTTTACCGCCGATTACTTTGGCGCCAGGCACATGGGCGGCATCTACGGCTGGATTTTGCTGGCGTGGGGTGTGGGTGGAGTGGTTTCACCGCTGATGATTGCGCACCTTCGCCAGGCCACCGGGCAATACACCACGGCGTTCCACATCATTCTGGGAGTGATGGTGGTGTCATTGATTTTGCCGCTGGTCGTAAGGCCACCCAGAGCCAAAGATGTCGGACAGCAGCGCTCCGCCGCCTAGGTTCGGCGGCCGCGATATTAAGCCAGGAACTCATGCCCGTTCACTGCCTCTGCGCAAAATAATAGCGATGATGATTCTGGCACCGAGGGTTGAAATCGGTGCCGCAGATCGGGCAGCGGTATCCGCTCTGCAAATATTCAAAGATGCTAAGTTCCGACCTGCAGGCGCCGCATAGAATTGCTTTTTGTTCCCACTCCGATTCCGGCCAAACTTCGATCGGATGATGGGCCAGTTCTGCGTGACAGTCCTTGCACGCGTAATACACTCCGCAACACCTCATCTTGATCGCGACAACATCCGCGGGACTGTGATAATGAGCGCAACGTGTCTGTGCGTCGAGCCCCACGCCGCGGACTTCAGGAAGGCTCGCAGTCATGATAGATTCTGGAACTGCGAGATTAACCGAGCGTCAGCAGTTCTTCGTAAAACCCACCGATTTGCCGTACTCGGTCTACAAAGTGGATTTCCAAAATCCAGTGGCGCTTCCGTCCGTTCGCATCCAACGTTTTCATCCGATTGGGATTTTGGGGGTGAACGTAGAGCGTGATCTTGTCGTCGGAGATTTTTTCGTGCGGGAATATTCCAATGAGATGACCGGCAATCGGGCCGCCGTACTCCCAGCCCATCTCTGAAGCCAGCGTTTGAGCGTACCCGTAGAGTTCGGCGCAGGTAATATCAGGATGGTGATGAAAATACGCTTTCCCTTTGACAAAAGCCGCTTCGATATCCCGGCAGAGCTTGTGTTTTAACGGGTCATCGCCCACCACGAAGGTTCTCCCAAAGTCCGTTTCCCATTCTTCGAATACAGGTCCGAGGTCAAGGAAAACAATGTCGTCCTCACCGACGGTCAGGTTGGGAGGGTTCTCGTCGTAAGGAGCTAGCGTATTACGCCCAGCGCGAACAATGCGTTTGTGCCAGTAGCGCGAGATTCCGTATTTTTGCTCAGCGAGCGCGTAGATGGCCTCATTGATTTCCATCTCCGAAAGGCCGGGACGGATGAGTTTGTTCGACTCGACGTCCGCGAACAGCGCACTCGCCTTACGCTGCGCCTCCAATAAACCAACTTCAATTTCTTCTTCCGATTGTTTCGTGGAGACGTAGCCGCCTTCAGCGTTCTTAGTGTGCAATCAATACCGCCTTTTCTAAACCTGCTCTGTTCACTTCTGTTCGAACTCCTGCTGGCAGTTGTTTCCATAAGTGAACGAATGCAGGATGAAATCGTTGCGCTCCGGCTTGAGAACGAGCAGATGCGAACCGAAAGCCGCGTTCTTGACCAGATAATACATTCGCGGTTCACTCACTTCCAGATACGACCCCTGAGTGTCGAAGTGCAAATCCACTCCAGCGTCGCTCTGATCGATCGGCTTCCCGTCCTGCAGCAGATAAACGCGCACTGGCTTCTTAGGATCGGTGACACTGAGGACGGCATAAACCGAGCGGGCGTGGTAGCGCAGTTGCGCGAGGTCGTGCTTATCGTCCGAGGTAATACCGTCCTGTTGCGTGATCCATCTTCCCGAAAGCAGGACCTTGCCGTCGGCAGGGGCTCCATCCGCATGAAAATCAGTGGCCTCGCCATTATTCTTGTAGCCTTTGGGATTGGCGATGGCGCCGCGTCCGAACCAATCCCCCACGTAAGTTTCGTCGGTGCAAACCCCGCACGAAGCAGCAAACGTATCTTCCGGCGGATCGAGTGGAAGCTTGGTTACCCCGGGATGTGCAGGCGCGAGCAACGCGCGAATCTTTTCCTCCATCGGCTGGTTATTTCCTTCACCTTCGAGGTGCAGCACAATATTGCCTTCTTGATCGATGAGGTATCGGTTTGGCCAAACGTCGGAATGGTAAGCGTTCCAGATGGAGCCGTGAGTATCGGCAACGACGGGCCAGGGCAGTTGAAAACGCTTGGCGGCTTCGCGAACATTATCGACGCTGAAGCCGATGGCAAACTCACCGTAATGCACGCCAACTATATCGAAACCGTCGGAGTGATATTTGGCGTACCAGCGTTTGAGCACGGCGAAGTCACGGATGCAATTAATGCAGGTGAACTCCCAGAAATCGATCAGCAGAACGTGTCCTCGATAACCTTTGATCGAGTGCGGAACGTTCTTTGCCCCAACCCCAGCGTCAACCCATTGCGCATCGGGGGTGAAGTTTGGCGCCTTTTGCAGTTTTTGGTCGCTCGCTCGCGCGAAGTTGACAAGCAGCAGGGTGATGACAAGAGTTGAAACCAGATTTCGCATTACCATCCATTCTAGATCAATGGTCGGCGAAGTCCGGTTAGCTGCGAGCCGGGCACACTTGTATTGTTTTCTTTATATCGTTAGACGATATATAAGGGGATGTATGGCTGAGATGTCATGGCCGACCCGAACCGCCGAAGAACGCAAGGGGACACGTCCGTAACATTCAAACTACGTGCTCTCCATAGGAACTAATTTTGACTTTACAGTGACTCGCTCCCATCAATGATGGCGCGGCGGTAACAGTCCTTGTGAACCGATCGGCCCTTTGCATCCTGTACAAGCTCGTCCGACGGGCAGGGCTTTTCGCAGAGAGAACAGATTGGAGCGGGGATGGGAACGGTGGAGTGGGTCGGGGTGCCTTGGGTCATAGGTAGCAATCGTGGGCGTCGAACTCGGCGCGCACCGCAAGCAATTGATCGTCGATCAGCTTGCCTGCCTGGGGCCTCGATTCGAATTTCTTTCCACACGCGCCACAAAACGCAATCACAGCCTTGTCGTTCTCCAGGTCGGAGAAGCTGAGATCACGCTGCGGTTTTGTCGAAAGCGTATGCACGAAAACCTGCTGGAAGAGCCTAGCACCGAACGAGTACGCCGCAGAGCGCCAAGTTGCGCCAGCTAGCGCGAGCGTGAAGGAAAGCAGATTCTGATTCCGGTGCGTAGAACTCGGTAACAGCTCGGGGCAAGTCAATCGAGCTACTGTATGACGTTGCTATACCGTGTCCGGCACACGTTCGTATGAATGCGGCTCATTATATAGTTGTATGCAGCAAGCGGCGGGGCGGATGGTCTCTGATATGTCTGGATGGTCTTAGTCTCAAAGCCGACGGTCATCTATAGAAGCAGCAAGATTTGGACGACCAAGCCATGGGCTGGAAATTGGCAAAAATTTGGCTCGAGCGAGAGATGAGCCAAGGAACGAATCAGAAAGCTAAGGTTTTGGCGTCAGGTGGAAGAACTTTGCCGCCGAGCTTTGGAACTCGATGAAAGCGGCCGCGCCGACGTTTCTCCGCTCCGCTTGCCAAGGTGACGCCCCCGGTTGGGTCATAAGATGGAGTCGTTCTTGACTCATGAGAAAAATATCGAGCATCTTATGGAAACTTCCGCTCTGGAGGTCGCGGGAAAAGCCCTGGCCAACGCGAACAGCAAGGAAAACGTGAAGAGCATCGTTGGAAGCACGGTTTCACATTATCGCGTGATCGACAAGCTGGGTGCCGGAGGGATGGGCGTAGTCTACAAGGCGGAAGACACCAATCTCGGTCGTCTCGTAGCTCTGAAATTCTTAGCCGACGATATAGCGCGCGACTCGCAGGCTCTCAGCCGGTTTCAGCGCGAAGCCAAAGCCGCATCGGGACTGAACCACCCCAACATTGTCACCATTTACGAACTTGGAAATGTCGACGGAACGCACTATATCGCAATGGAAATGGTTTCCGGCGAGACTCTCCGTTCGCTGATCGCTTCTCAGCCGGTTCCCTTTCGCAAGGCCATCGCCATCGCCACTCAGGTTGCCGATGCCCTTGCCAAAGCTCATGAAACCGGTCTGGTCCATCGTGATCTGAAACCTGAGAACCTAATGGTTGCCGAGGATGGTACCGCCAAGATTCTCGACTTCGGTTTGGCAAAGCTCCGCGGACCCGATCAAAACCTGGATTCTGACGCCTCCACTTTGGTGAGTTCGATCAGCGAGCCGGGAACAGTGATGGGAACGATCGGCTATATGTCTCCTGAACAGATGAATGGCGGCATCGTAGACTTTCGTTCAGATCAGTTCTCTTTCGGCGCAGTGCTCCATGAAATGGTTAACGGGCGTCCGGCGTTTCCAGGAAGAACCAGAGCGGAAATCATGGCTGCCATTCTCCGCGACCAGCCGGAGCGGCTGACTTCGATCAAGCTTCAGGTGCCAGCACCTTTCTTCTGGATTCTGGAGCGGTGCCTGGCCAAGGACCCGAATCAGCGTTACGCATCGACTCGAGATCTCGTTCGCGATCTCACGAGGATTCGCGACCTGCGCATTGATCCCGGCACTCGGGACGCGCTCCCCAGTTCAAGCAGCATTCCCGTCCAACGCACGGCGCTTGTAGGACGCGAACGGGAAGTCGCTGCTCTTCGGCATCTCGTCGAAAGGGACGATGTCCGGCTGATCACGCTAACGGGGCCCGGTGGGATCGGAAAGACCCGGCTCGCCCTACAGGTAGTTGCTGAAATGACGGGAGGCTTCGCCGGCGGCGTTTGTTTCGTTTCCCTTTCGGCCGTCGGCAAAACCGAGTCGCTGACTGCGGCGATGGCGCGGGGGGTTGGACTGCGTGAAATACCGGGTCAGTCGGCAGACGAGACCCTGAGAGAGTACGTTAGCGGGCTCACCCAGCCATTGCTTCTGTTACTCGACAACTTTGAACATCTACTCTCCGCAAGTTCTGATGTCGCGGAGTTGCTCACTCTAAGCCCTAATCTGAAAGTGGTCGTAACCAGCCAGGCATTGCTTCACATTTACGGGGAGCACGAATTTCCCGTCCCACCTCTACCAGTGCCTGATGCGAAATCCGGGGCCATCGCGCCGGAATCCCTTTTACATTTCCCCGCGGTCGCGCTTTTTCTGGAGCGCGCCAAAGCTGCAAAGAACGATTTCAGGCTAACAAAGGAAAATGCAGCAGCCATTGCCGCCATCTGTGTGCGGCTGGACGGATTGCCCCTTTCGATCGAACTGGCCGCGTCCCGCGTCAAAATGCTTTCGCCTGCCGCCATGTTGACACGCCTGGACTCCTCGCTGACTTTGCTCACAGGCGGGGCGCGTGATCTGCCCGTGCGCCAGCAAACGCTTCGCGGGACCGTGGATTGGAGTTACAGCCTGCTTAATGCCGCGGAGCAAAGCCTCTTTCGGCGGCTTTCCGTGTTCGTCGGCGGCTGCACGTTGGAAGCTGTTGAAGCCGTGTGCGACACCAAGGCCGACCTTGGCTTGGATGTGCTCGATGGCATGGCGTCGATGGTCGACAAGAGCCTGGCGCAGCAACTCGAGCACTCCGGAGCAGAGACGCGCTTTGTGATGCTCTCGGCGATTCGAGAATATGCTTTGGAACGTTTGGCGGGAAGTGGCGAGGAGTTAGCAACTCGGCGCGCTCATGCTGCGTATTACCTTGTGCTTGCCGAGGAATGCGGCGGTGAACTGGCCACCCATCCCGAGTGGCTTGAGCGTTTCGATCTCGAGCAGAATAATTTTCGCGAAGCATTGGAATTTCTGATTAAAACCGGCGATGCAGAATGGGGCATGCGCCTCGGCTCCGCACTTTTTCACTTCTGGGAGACGCGTGAGCACTTCTCGGAAGGCCGCGCGTTATTGGAGAGACTCCTGAAGTTGCCGGGAGCAGGCCAGCCCAAAATGCGCGCTCGCCCTTTGTTCTACGCCGCGGTTCTCGCCGTCGCACAGGGAGATTTCCCATCCGCTCAGAAATTGCAGGAGGAAAGTCTGGAGGCCTGCCGCGAACTGCACGACCACCGCGGGGCCGCCGTGGCGCTCAACGCATTAGGGGTCACGGCCCGCGATCGTGGCGATCTCAAAGAAGCGTGTTCACTCTTCGAGCAGTGTGCCGCGACCTGGAGAGAGCTGGGTTCTTCTGTTGATACTGCTCGTGCACTTAGCAACCTGGCCAATGTGGTCAGGTTGCAGGGTGACCTTGCCCGTGCTTCGGCGCTTTATGAAGAGTGTCTGGCCATTTTTCGCCAGACCGGCGACCACTCCGGTGTGGCTTGGACACTGAACTACCAAGGCGATCTCATGCGCGAGTCGGTTGATGCCAGCGCTGCTCGCTCGTATTACGAGCAGAGTCTTTCATCGTTCAGGCAACTAGCGGATGGGTGGGGCGTCGCGAGCGCCTTATGCGACTTGGCTCGGCTTGGTGCGGCAGAGGGTAAGCATGACGATGCGGAGCATCTTTACGGCGAGAGCGTCAAGATGTTCCAGGATCTCGGACATAAACGTGGAATCGCGAGGGTGCTCGAGTGTTTCGCGGTCAGTGCAGCGGCACAGTCCAGACCGGAGCAGGCCTTGCGCCTCGCAGGAGCCGCTGCCGCATTACGCCAGCGCGTCGGTGCGCCCCTCATTCCCGCCGAACAGGCCGGGTTGGAAAGGAAGCTGGAACCTGCGCGCAACCAGCTTACAAACACCGCCAGCCTGCAGGCCTGGTCGTCCGGCTGGGAGATGTCGCCAGAGGAAGCGGTGCACGAGATCCTGGGCTCGAAGGGCGATTCGGGCACAGGTCATGGTTCTGCCAGCGGTTAACCTGCTGTCTTGGGGTCGATCAATCGACGTACCGCTGACACTCGGTTCACGGGGAATCCGCCACGACGCCCATGTTCACGGACGCTTTCCTCATCCGGCGCCTGGTACACGCAATAAACCTTGTCGCCAGTCACGTAGCTGTGCAGCCACTTAATCTTTGGACCCATGTCGTTGAGAACGCCTACTGATTTCTTGGCAATTTCCTGGAGTTCCGCGTCCGACAGATTTCCTGCTCCCGGGATATCACGCTCGATTACATATTCAGGCATAGGCACCTCACAGCTTTGCTATGGTAGCAAATTCATTCTCTACTGGTTGGAGCTCGAGTCAAGCGGTGATCGCGATGACGCGGAGTGGGCTGCCCGAACCGCCAGCGATTTTCAACGGCGCGGCGATGACGACGGCTCCGGTCGCCGGAAGCTGATCCAGATTGCACAAGCTGGCCAAGCCGAACTTGCCGCTGCCGTGCATCAGGTAGTGATTGGGGAATGGAGGATCGAAGGTGAATGCCTGACCGGCATCAGTCCCGACAGTTTCCACGCCCACGCCAAGCACTTCTCTTTCTTGGGCTAGTAGCGCCGAACTTTCGCGGGCTAACCCTGGAGTGTGCGGACCACTTTCCTTCGCGTTGATGTAATCCTTCGGGTCTTTGCGCTTCGACCAGTCGGTGCGCAAGAGAACCCATGCGCCTGCTGGGATGCGGCCGTGCTCTTCCTCCCACTCCCGGATGCGCTCGGCAGGCAGAAGATAGTCCGGGTCGCGAGCACATTCGACCGTGATATCCATCACGCAAGCCGGGCCAATAAATTTTTTCGGCGGTATGCGGTCGACCGAATTGTCAGGGAGATCCTTTCCTGAAACCCAGTGGATTGGTGCGTCGAAGTGGGTTCCGGTGTGTTCGCCGGTTTCAAATCCGTTCCAATACCAGGCGGGACCACGCTCATCATAGTGGGACAGCTCCCAGATTTTGAAAGCAGGGGTGTTGTTGAACTGCGGCGGCAGAGGCAGTAACGGTGTCTGTGGACTCAAAGGCTGAGTGAGATCCACCACACGCAGGTGGCCGGCTGCTAGTTCTTCAAGCAATTGAGCCAGGACATGAGACATTCGCCCCTCCTTATTAGTATTCGTCGTTCGTACGGCTGGCCGTTGTTTTCCCTGCCGGAGTTGTGCAGAGAATCACCGCCGCTTGAGCGATTGGATGTGACGCCGGAACTCAAAGCGATTTTCCAGCAAAGAGAGATCGGTGATATAGCCGGCTGGGCCGGTTGCCTCCACCTTTGCCACAATGGTGGTCAGTTGGTTGCCGCGCAACGCGTCTTTCACTGAGCTGGTGAAATCCTCCACCGTGCGCACCGTGAGCGATTCCGGAACTCCGGATGCGCGGGCGATTCCTTCCAAATCGGTTCCTGTACCGGTTGCGGTAGGAAAGCCTCCGACCGACAACAAGCTCTCGTTGTCAAAAACAACATGGACCAGATTGCGAGGTTTGTACCGCGCCATGGTGCTGAGAGTGCCTAGATTCATCAGGAGCGACCCGTCGCCATCGAAAACAATGATTTTTTGCTCCGGCAGAGATAGCGCTAAGCCTAATCCGGTAGAAGAGGCGAGGCCCATGGCGTGTTGCAGATAAAAGAAATTTGGCCGGTGACCGAGCGAATGCAGTTCGGCCGCAGTCGCGCCCATAATCGTAACGACCAGACAGTTCTCCAGTTCGGGATAAATAGCTCGGAGACATTCGAGGCGCAGCATTACTCCTCCCACATCAGATCGCGCGTAAGCAAAAGCGCAACGGGTTGAAGGCTGCTTTCGGCCAGCGTTTGCGCATGGCGAATGCGTTTCTCGACGTTCTCGACCCGGTCGAGAAAAGAGTAAGGAATGCCCATGGCGCGCAATAAGGATTCCGTAACGTTCCCACCCTGGGTTTGCCACGGATCACGCTCGCCAAAGCTCCCACGGTAGCTGATGAGCATCAACAAGGGAATTTTGTACAGATGAGCGAATGAAACGATACCGTTGATCGACGCCAGGAAGCCGTGGTTCTGCATCAGCATGGCGGACTTGACGCCGGCGAAGTGCGCTCCCGCCGAAATGCCCACTCCTTCCTCTTCTTTTGCCAGTCGGACAAGAATCATTTCCGGGTCGTCGTCCGCCATGCGAATGAGATGAACGAGCCAGGTCTCCGGCAGAGCCGAGAGCATCCGGATGTCACACCTTTTCAGAGCATCGAAAATGACTTTCGAACTGGCTACGGATACTGGCATATTAGGCGATGTCGGAAAGAGCGGCTTTTACTCAGAAAACGAAAACAGATATTCTAGCCCACAGCGACGGAAGGCGCTGTGTTTTTCCGAGGCCGAGGAGGCAATTGCTTGCCAGGCGAAGGCATTCTGAATCCCGAGAGCGCGACAGCAGTAGGCAGCTTTCCGATCGCCCGCGTTCGGGCGGCTTTTCCAGCACTGAATCGGCCCCCGGAGTTCATCTTCTTTGACAATGCTGCGGGCGCGCAGGTTCCGAAGGTCGTCCTCGACGCCGTGAACCATCACCTGCTCGATTGCAACGTGCAACGCGGTGGACGCTACGCCAAGAGTCGCGAGGTGGACGAGACCATTGTTCGAGCCAGGCAGAGTGTGGCCGACCTGGTGAATGCTCGCGATCCCGATGAAATCGCGTTCGGCATGAACGCCACTTCTTTCATTCGCATGGTAAGCCTGGCAGTTGGCCAGACTCTCGCAGCGCGAAATGAGATCATCGTGACGGAGATGGACCACGAAGCCAACGTGGCAACATGGCTGGCATTGGAGCGCAACGGGGCCAAATTCCTTTGGTGGAAGATGCGCGAGGATGGCCTGCTGCATGTCGACGATCTGGTTCCACTGCTCACCTCGAAGACACGTCTCGTGGCCTGTACGCTTACGTCGAATGCCCTCGGCTCGATTGTGGACGTCGCGGCCGCGGCCGAGGTTGCGCACCGGGCTGGCGCAGAAATTTTTCTCGATGCGGTGCACTACGGGCCGCACGGATTAATCGACGTGCAGGCGTTCGATTGCGACTATCTGGCGTGCTCCGGCTACAAGATTTTCGCGCCTCACATGGGATTTCTCTGGGGTCGCCGGCATTTGCTCAAGGCATTGCCGACCTTCCGCGAAGACTTCATACCAGATGAGCCACCAGGAAAGATCGAAGCGGGCACATTTATTTATGAGAATGTCGCCGGCATGGATGCGGCTGTGCGCTATCTCGAAGACCTCGGCAACGGACTTCACATCGCTGACAAAACTCTCTCGCGCCGGGCCGCCCTGCAAAAAGCGATGGCAGAGATCCAGGCCTATGAGCAAGGACTTACGCTCGAAATGCTCGATGTGCTGAATCGTTGTGGCGCGACAGTCTACGGCATCGTCGATAGAGCGCGTATTCGTCAGCGCGTGCCTACGCTGTGCTTCAATCTGCCGAAAATCGCTCCCGCAAGAGTCACCGAAGAACTTGCCCGGAGAAATATCGGCGTACGCGACGGCCACATGTATGCGCCTCGCCTGATGAAGCGCCTTGGTCTTGCCGTAGAGAGCGGCGCAGTGCGGGCTTCCCTGGTCCATTACAATACGCGCGAGGAAGTACGCGAGTTCGGCGACGCACTGGCCGAAGTTGCCCGCTCATGCTGACCGACAAGCAAGTTCGAGACATTCGCTCCCACTTCAAAATTTTTCAGCGCAAGATTTATCTCAACACCTGTTCGCAAGGCGCGCTGTCCCGTGCGGTTGAAAATGGTCTCAACGAGTTCATCGCAAGCTGGCATGAGCAAGGCTCGCCGTGGGAAACGTGGGTAGAGCATTACGAGGCAGCCCGAACAGCTTTTGCCAGGTTCATCCACGCGAGCCCGGACGAAGTGGCCATTGTCACCAGCGTTTCCGCAGGCATCAACGGAATTGCCAGCGCCTTAAACTTCCGTGAACGGAACAAAGTCGTGATGGGGGAGTTCGAGTTTCCCACCATGGGGCACGTCTGGCTCGGTCAGCGGGTTCGTGGGGCTGACGTGCAATTCGCGAAAGCGGAAGGCAATTCGATTCCGGCAACGAATTACGAAAAGCTCGTCGACGGTAGAACGCTGATTGTGCCCATGACGCATGTCTGTTTCAAGAACGGATTCCGTACTCAGGTCAGGGAGATCGAGAAAATGGCTCACAGCGCCGGTGCGCTGGTGATGCTCGACGATTATCAGGACTGCGGCACTCGTCCGGTTGATGTGAAGGCGATGAATTTGGATTTCTACGTGACCGGAACTCTAAAATATCTTCTCGGCCCTCCCGGCCTCGCTTTTTTGTACGTTCGCAAGGAACTAATTCCGTCATTGTCACCGACGATTACGGGATGGTTTGGCCAGACGAACCCGTTTGCATACGATCCGCAGCATTTCGAGTTGTCGCCGACAGCGCGAAGATTCGAATCGGGGTCTCCGTCAATCCCAAATGTGTATGCGGCGATGCCCGGATTCCAGATGCTCGAAGAAATCGGCATGGACGAAGTAGGCGGTCACGTCGAGAGTCTAGCGCGATCGCTTTTGAATCGCGCGCGCGATCTGGGCATTCTTGCGAAAACTTCAGCGGGGACATCGGGGCCGCTGGTGGTGTTGCAGTGTCACGATTCAGCACAGATGCTGCAGAAATTAGCCCAGGATGGCATCGTCGCCTCGAACCGCTTCGACGGCCTGCGAATCTCGTTTCACGTCTATAACACGCTCGATGACGCGGAAGCGGTGGTCGAGGTTCTCAAGAAGAACATGCATCTCCTGTCCGTTGCCCCTGCCAGCGTTGCCAGCCATGACTGATCAGCCAGTTGCGAGCGGCGCCACGCTGCTGCCGCCGGAAAAATCTCCAACGCAAGAGACAACGGGTCTGCACCGCGCGCTCAGCCAAAGACAGCTCACGATGATGGCCATCGGAGGGGCCATCGGCGTTGGTTTGTTTCTGGGCAGTAGCGTTACGATTCGATTGGCTGGCCCGGCGGTGATTCTCTCTTATCTTCTCGGCGCCGGAATTGCATTAGTTGTCTCGTACGTTGTGGCGGAGATGGCGGTCGTGCATCCAGTCGCGGGAGCATTTGGCGCTTATGCGGAAATCTACCTCAACCCGTGGTCGGGATTTTCGGTTCGCGCGACTTACGGGGTGGCGCAAATTATCGCCGTAGGCGCCGAGGTCACCGCCGCAGGGATATACATGGCCTACTGGTTTCCGAATGTCCCGCAGTGGATTTGGGTGGTGCTGGTTTCAGCTGCGCTGGTAGCACTCAATTCCATGCAGGTGAATCGCCTGGGTGAGTTTGAATATTGGTTTTCAATGATTAAGGTCACAGCCATCATCGCTTTCATCGCCGTCGGACTGATCTTGATTTTCGGCCGCGGGTCTCATGGGACCAATGCATGGGCCAATCTGACGCAGCACGGAGGCTTTCTCCCGGCTGGATGGAAAGGAGTTTGGCTTTCACTCACCATCACGATCACCAGCTATATGGGTGTGGAAGTCCTGGCCGTGACCGCGGGGGAGGCTGAACGCCCTGAGGTCACCATACCCCGAGCCATGCGGAGCATTGTCTGGCGGCTGATCCTCTTTTATGTGCTGGCGATTGCGATTATGGTTGCGATGGTGCCGTGGAACGAGAGCACCAGTTCGTCGAGCCTTTCCGGCAGCCCTTTCGTCATCGCATTCTCGGCAGCGCACGTGCCCTTCGCAGCCGCAATCATGAATTTTGTTGTGCTCACCGCGGCGCTCTCGAGCGTTAATACCGACCTGTATCTTTCGACCCGCATGCTGTTCTCCCTCGGACAGGAAGGTTATGCTCCTGGGTGGATGGGAAAGGTGAGCCGCAACGGCGTGCCGCATCTTGCTCTGCTGGCTTCGACCGCGGGAATTATTGCCGCCATTTTGCTCGCCATCTTCGCCCCGAAGAATGCTTTCCTGATGCTTTACGGAGTGGCAATCGCGGGGATGCTCTTCGTCTGGCTGGTGATTCTAAGCAGCCATCTGCGTTTTCGCAAAGCCATTGCTCGCGAGCGCCTGTTAAGTTTGCCGATGCGCTTGCGAGCGCATCCTTTTTTTACCGTCGCTGGCATTGCGTTGCTTCTGGCAATTGCGATGACGACCTTCTTTGTGGACGGGCTGCAATGGTCGGTGCCCGCATTTGCCGTTTTTCTGGGGTTGATCACGCTGTATTTCCGTCGCCGGGAAGGCAGGATCGCGGAATAGTTTTCCGAAGCTCATGGTGAGCCAGAACAGCTCAACGCAAGACAGCCGTGTACACGCCCGCGCCTGTCGGGAGACGTATTCTGCCCTTGATCGCCAGTTCAAAGGTGATCTCTTGCGCCCGGACGATCCCGGATATGAAGACGCTCGGACAATCTGGAATGGCATGGTTGCCCGCCGGCCTGGACTCATCGCGCGTTGCGCCGATGTGAGCGATATTCAGGCTGCGATCCGAAGTGCAACTGACACAGGCATTCTTACCGCCGTCCGCTGCGGCGGGCACAGTCTCGCGGGTTTCAGCACCTGCGATGGAGGGTTAGTCATCGACCTTTCGAGAATGCGCTATGTGTCCGTTGATCCCGATGCGCACCGGGCCCGCGTTGCCGGAGGCTGCCTACTGGGTTCGATCGACACGGCGACGCAGAAAGCAGGGCTGGTATTTCCCTCGGGAGTCGTTTCACACACTGGCGCTTCGGGACTAATTCTCGGGGGTGGCACAGGCTGGCTCACGCGCCGCTTCGGTTTGTCCTGCGACAATGTCGAAGCTTTTACTCTCGTCACCGCCGATGGCTCTATCGTCCGTGCCAACTGCAAAGAGAATGTCGATCTGTTTTGGGCTCTGCGCGGCGGCGGCGGCAACTTCGGAGTCGTGACCGAATTCGAACTGAAACTTCATCCGCTGAAATCGGTCGCGCTTGCTGAGGGACTGACCCCCGAGGCCGGCATTCGCCAACTGCTCGAGTTCTGGCGGGACTTCATGGCCGATGCCCCGTTCGACTTGAAATGGAATCTCGACCTTCGCCTTGCTCCGAATACGGAGAAAATTCCACCGCCGCTTCGCGGGCACCCAGTGGCCGCCAGTTCTTTGATTTGGACCGGCTCGCCTGATGAGGCGCAACCATATTTCGAGCGCGCTTTCTCTTTCTGCCACCCGGATTCCGTGCGGAGCCAGACTGTTTCTTTTCTGAATCTGCAAACCATGGCTGATTCCGATTTTCCGCATGGGCGGCGATACTACACGAAGTCAGGGTACTTTACGCGCCTCGACGATGCCACGATCGACCGCTTCCTAGAGGCGCTGGTTTCGATTCCGTCGCCAGAAACACAGATCGAACTTACTTATCTAGGCGGTGCAGCGGGGCAGATTGCCGCCGATGAAACCGCGTTCGGGAGCCGCGACGCTCCGTTCATCACCAATCTACTGGCCAATTGGACGGACCCCGCTGGCGACGCATTGCATCTTTCCTGGATCCGCTCACTGTTTGAAAAACTGCGCCCGTCGATGACGTCGGGCGTCTATGTGAATTTCATGAGTGGCGACGAGCAGGACCGGGTATCGGAGGCTTATCAACAACGATGGGACCGCATGGTCGCGGTCAAAACGCAATATGATCCCGGCAACTTCTTCTGCCTGAATCAGAATGTCCGGCCGCAGAAGAGGCCATGAGATCCCAATGAACGTTGAATGCCCCGGTAATATTTGCTACGGTTGTCCCTTCGATGAATCAAGATTTCCGCTTTCGTAACATCAGGCATGGGATCGAAACGCTGAAATCCAGTTTTAGCCTGCCGCGCCATCGGCATCTGGAGCCCTACGCCACCGTGGTCGTGGAGGGTTGCCTTGAGGAGGCCGGATATAACGGCCGGATTCGAGCCGGAGCAGGCGATGTTCTTATCCATCCGCAACTCGACTGTCACGCGAACCCCGGAGTTTTCGCCGGCCTTCGCATGGTGCGGCTGCCGTGGACGGATCCGGAAATATTGTCCGGTATTTATCATGTCGATGACGTCGGAGAGATAGTGCGCGCCGCAGAGAAAGATTCGACCCAGGCTGCATCGCTACTCAGCGAACTACTGCGGCAGCGCATCGCCGCCTCTCCACAGCTGCGCAATGACTGGCCCGACCTACTTGCAAAAGACCTCCACTCCGGCGCGAGGATGCGCATCGGCGAGTGGGCGCGTTCGCACCGGCTTGCTCCGGAAACCGTCTCACGCGGCTTTGCCCTCGCGTACGGAGTTTCGGCAGAAGTATTCAAGGCCGAGTCGCGTGCACGCAGGGCTTGGCTGCGGATTACGACATGCGGCGATGAACTCGCGATGATCGCAGCAGAAACCGGCTTCGCCGACCAGGCGCACATGACGCGCTGGATTCAGCGGATCACAGGCGAATCGCCCCAAAGATGGAGGCATCATCGCTGGAAAATATCGAAAATTCATGCACCCAGCCGCATCTCGACACGAGAAGCGTGACCGTACAGCGAAGACCGTCAGATCTTTTTCCAGCTTTTCAAAAACAGTCGCTGATCCTTCACCGGATCGTATCCATGTTGCCTATAAAAATGGTGTGCACGCTCGCGCAGTACGTTCGAACGCACGCAGATGGACGCTAGCCCAAGACCACGCGCCCATGTTTCCACGGCCTTTAGCAGTTCTGCGCCTGCTCCGCGTGACCGCGCACCCTGAGCGACTACTAGCCCGTTTATCTCCGCGCACGGATCCAGTTCAACCGCAATAAATACGAAGGCGCTGATCCAGCCGATGACCGCGCCGTTTTCGTCTTCGGCAACATAGACGGCGAACTTACTCTCGTCCCGCATCGTGGCAATGCGTCTCCCGATCTCGACCGAGTTGCTCGGATATCCGAGCTCCGTCGCCAGAGATGCCACGAGTTCGTAGTCCTCGCGCTTAGGGGCGCGAATGATGAATGGAGATTTTCTCGCCTCTTCGCGAGTTGGATTATTTGCCGCCATGAGAGTCTCCCATTCAGCCATCGTGCACACTCTCCAGCTATTGGGCCTTGGTCAATTGTGCCAGGGCCTTTGCTGCTGCCTTCCGCTGCATTGCCAGCGGAGCACTGGCGGCAAGCTTTGCAAGCTGGGGTTTAAATTCGACCCTCGAGAAATGGGCGATGACATCATCGGCCACTAATTGCAGTGGAAAGTATCCGTCACTGAGTGCATCGGTCAGAGTCTGATGCAGGTGGGCCGACTGTTCGTCGCCGGCATTCACAGAAACGGTTGCCAGAGCTCTGAGCGCGGCTTGCCTGAGCCGCACCAGGTTTCCAGGCTTTGCATTCTCCAGTAACACGTCCAGAACACGGTCATCACCCGTGCCTGGCAATGCGGCCAGAATTGCAGATCGGACGTGTACATCGGGATTCTCGGCTAACCTGTCTGCCAATACCTGGAAAGAACGTGCGCTGGCGATCCCTCCAATGGCACGCGCGGCCGCCGCTTGTACCGCATAGCTGTCATCATGCTCAAGCGCGTTTACCCGGGCCGTATACACGCCGGTGTCTTTTCCCCAGGCGCCAAGAGCTTCAACTGCCGCACTGCGCACCCGGCTGTCGGGCTGTTTAAAGGCTTCCAACAAAGCATCGCGGGCCTGCGCCACCCCAAGCTTTCCGAGAGACGTCGCCGCTTCTGCGCGCACCGCGTAACACGCGTCACTATCAAGAATCGCCCGCAGTGCACGGACGCGGTCTTCTTCGGGAGGCACTGTCATGGCCGCCATCCGGTTCACTGCCCATAGACGTGCGAGCACGGATGGATCATGCTGCGCCGCAGCCTGCATGGCTGCGAATGGTTGGTCAAACTGGAGGGTCTTATCGAGAAAGCCGTAAGGATCAAAATCGATCCATACCGGCTCGAAGGTCAGCGGGATGGTGAACTGCTGGTTGCGCTGATTGTTCCACAAGGTTTTATCGATCTGCTCTCCGTGTGCGCCGAATGCCATAAGCTCGACCGGCATGGTGAAGACCGCGGGGACACCCTGCGTTTTCTGGGTTTGGGTGATAGTGATGATCTCAGATTTCCGGTCCGAGTCCCAGTTCGCCGTCACGCGATAATCCGGATGTCCTGCCTGATAGACCCATTCCTTGAAAAACCAATTCAGATCTTTCCCGGTCGCGCGGTTTAAGGCTGCGATCAAATCGGAAGTTGCCACGCTGCGTGTTTTATAAGTTGCGAGATACGCGTGCAGCGCGTGAAAAAACTCTTCCTTCTGCGAAGCGGTCTGGAGGCTTGCTTGCGATCCATCCAGCACGTAGCGAAGCATGTCGAGCACCGCAGCGCCCTTCTCGTGCGTCGTCGCGTCGAACATATCGAAAGCATCGTCGTAATGAGGATCGACAATCGGCCGCACGTACTCATGTTCTTCAATCTGCGCGGCAAGTTGATCCTCGCGCATCGCCAGCCGGTATGCGTCCTCCCCTTCGCGATACTGCGTATACAAAGCCTCCATATAGGTGGCGAACCCTTCATTGAGCCAGATGTTTGCCCAGTCGCGTCCCTGAACGTAGTCGCCAAACCAGTGCTGTCCCAGTTCATGCGAGACGAGGTTCGTGCTCGGAAAGTCGAAGTCTGCACGCGCATCGTGCAGCGTAGTGTCGGTCAGGGTCGTCGCGCTCACGTTTTCTTGTCCGCCGAACGGATAGTTGGTGACGGCAACCTGAGCGTATTGCTCATAGGGATACTCAATACCCGTTGCTCGCGAAAAGAGCCCGATCATATCGGGTGTGAGATGAAACGATCTCCTCGCGGTCGCATCGTCTACTTGGCGGTTGACGTAGTAATCCACGGGAATGTTGTGATAGGAATCGTGGAGCATTTTCCACGGGCCGACTGCCAACGAAATCAGATACGAGCTGTGCGGGACACTCTCCTTCCAGTCATAGACGCTTTTACTACCCTCGTGCTGGACGGAGATGAGCCTTCCGTTCGAAACGACAACCTCGCCTTCGGGAACGGTCACAATCGTTTCGCTCGTTGCCATGTCGTTGGGATAGTCCCAGCAGGGAAACCAGAAATGGTTGAACGAGGGTTCACCCTGAGTGAACGCTTCATGCGGAAGGTCCGGAGATTGTGCCGACGGATGCACAAAGAAAAGACCCGTACGCGGCGCACCGTGATATGCAATGCGCAGCACCAGCGTCTGCGCAGAGTTGTAATCGCGGTCGAGCCTGATTCGGAGCTTCTCTGCCTCGGTTGAGTGCGTCAAGGGGCGCGCCGAACCTTCCTTACCGATAAGGCTGACAGAGTCGATGTTCAACTCTGCGCTGTCAAGCGAAAGCGATCGGAGGCGCGGCGCCAGCGGTTTGAAGGTGATGAGATCGAATCCGGATATCACTCCGTTGTCGATATCGAGATTGATCTCCAGTTTGTAATGAATCACGTGAAATTTTCGGACGGGTGGGTGTTGCCAGACTGCCGGATCGCCGAAGGACGCGGTTGCATTTTGTGCGGCCACAAGCAGTACATGGGAGAGAAACACAAGAAGTCCCAGGAAGCGCATCCAACCTGAGAGTTTAGCGAGATGAAATCTGCGCCGAGTTGCCGCAGCTCGCAAATCATGTGGAGTTTGCATTTAACCTTATTTTGTACCTGAGATTTGACCCTGGTCTTGAATGGAATTGACGAGTAGAAGACTGTGCTTGTATTTCTCGGTCTTATGCTTCGCCGGTGACTTGGCTCTTCTCTGATTTTCTTCCCGGTGCTCTCTTAATTTCCTAAGCTGGCGCATCCTGGCGCTTGCACGGTCGGCTCCGCAAATGTAGCTTCGCTGCAGGGTATCGTTTGACAATGTCTGGCCGCAAATCGAATACCGCAAAGGCCGAACAGGCGCCAATGTGTCTCGCTGATTCGACCGAACCGCGAGATTCAACTCTCCGGTTGCGCGTGGAAGTCGACTGTCTGCCTGGGCAGGGAGTGAAAGCCGAAATGGTCATCCCTTCCGAACAATTTCCGCGCTCCCTGCCCGATTCTCAGGGATGAGCCGGCCGAGATAACGACCTTATATCGCCGCACGATATATTGCCGGCAATCCAGGCCGATTAAGAGTAAACCACTCTCTCCTGCGTTACATCGAAAGCATATCGGTTGCTGGGCTCAGTTCAAGATGAGACTGAGCGAGTTGCCGTGTGCCCGCTATGCCATTGTCTTCCAGCAGCGTTCCCATCAAACAAATGGACGTGTCGACTTATGCAATTCCGACCGATTTCGCCGAATCCGACGGGACTTTGGAATGGGACCGCACCACAATCGTGATTGTCATAGTCAGTGGCGGCAACCAACAGGGAGTTGGATACACGTACGCTGACAATGCCACGGCCAGTCTCATTCACGATACCTTGCGGCCAATTGTCTGCGGCGCAGACGCACTTTCCCCGAGCGCCATCTACATGGCATGTTGGCGGCGCATCCGAAATCTTGGCCGTCCGGGGATTTGCTCGATGGCAATCTCTGCCGTGGATTGCGCCGTCTGGGATCTTAAAGCGCGGCTGTTGGGCGCTCCGCTGGTCACATTGTTAGGGCAAGTTCGCCAGGGCGCGGCAATTTACGGCAGCGGGGGATTTACTTCGTATTCGGACAAGCAACTGGTTAATCAGCTTGCCGGATGGATCGACCGCGGCATCCCGAGCGTAAAGATGAAAGTCGGGCGCGATAGAGGTCGAGACCGGGACCGAGTCCGGGTGGCGCGAGAAGCGATTGGGAAAGATGCTCAGCTCTTCGTCGATGCGAACGGCGCGTACACCCGCCGGGAGGCGTTGAGGCAGGCGTCGATATTCGATGAGTTCGACGTCAGCTGGTTCGAAGAACCCGTTTCATCCGATGATCTCGATGGTCTTCGCTGGCTCCGCGATCATGCGCCCGTTCGAATGGACATTGCCGCCGGCGAATATGGTTACGACATCTTCTATTTTCAACGGATGCTCGCCGCCCAAGCCGTGGATGTGCAACAGGCCGATATCACTCGTTGTGGGGGTGTAACCGGTTTTATGCAGGTTGCAACCCTCTGCCAAAGTTTTAATATTCCGCTTTCCTGCCACACCTCGCCCGCGCTGCACACGCATGTCGCCTGTGCGGCGCCTCCGTTCAGAAACCTTGAATATTTTCACGACCACGTACGAATTGAGCAAATGTTGTTCGATGGCTTGCCTCAATTGATCGATGGAGAATTGCGTCCGGACTTGTCGCGTCCCGGTACCGGACTCGAGATAAAACGATCTGACGCCGAGAAATTTGCTGCTTGAAGGAGAGTTGATGGCTGTTAATAGAGTTCCATTCATTCCGGCTGAAGAGCTTAAAGGCACCGCGAGCGCGTCCGAAATCGATATACCTTCCCTCAAATCCGAACTGGAGAAGAATGTTGAAGGAGAGGTGCGCTTCGACGCCGGCAGCCGCGCCATGTATGCCGTCGATGCGTCGAACTATCGGCAAGTGCCGATTGCGGTGGTCATTCCTCGATCAAAAGAAGACGTGGTGCAAACCGTTGCTGCGTGCAGAAAGTATGGAGCGCCTTTGCTTTCGCGTGGCGGGGGGACAAGCCTTGCGGGGCAGTGCTGCAATGTCGCGGTCGTAATTGACTGGACAAAGTACATGCATGGCGTACAGGAACTACATTTGAATGAGAAGTGGGCGAAGGTGCTTCCCGGAACGACTTGCGATGAGTTGCGCAAGAAAGCCATGCACGAATCTGACAAGCGGCTGACCTGGGGGCCCGATCCTGCCACCCACGACCACTGCACGTTCGGCGGCATGATCGGGAACAATTCTTGCGGCGCTCATGCGCAGATGGCAGGCAAGGCCGAAGACAATATCGACGAACTCGAAGTTCTTCTTTATGACGGCACGCGCCTGAACGTGGGATGGATGACTGAGGCAGAGTTGGAGAGCCAGATTCTGAATGGCGGCAGGACGGGTGAGATTTATCGCGGGTTGAAGTCCATTCGTACTCGCTATGCCGATCTGATCCAAAAAAGATATCCCAAGATTCCTCGCCGTGTTTCCGGCTACAACCTCAATGAACTCCTTCCCGGCGAAGACGGCAGGGTCAACATAGCCCGTGCTCTGGTAGGTAGCGAAGGCACGCTGGTCACCCTGCTGGAAGCAAAATGCCGGCTCATTCCCGCTAAAGCTGAGCGAGTGATCGTGATGCTCGGCTATCCGGACGTTTATACCGCCGCCGACCACGTGATGGATATAGTCCCTCATCAACCGACCGCGCTCGAAGGCGTCGATTACCGGCTGTACGAAAACATCGAGAGGAAACACACACGCGGCCAGAAATATCTCGGCTTACTGCCTGAAGGTAAGGGCTGGCTCATGGCTGAGTTTGGCGCCGACAAGAAAGAAGATGCGATTGGCATTGCGCATGATGTGATGGACGCACTGAAGAAGAAAAAAGACGCGCCGAGCATGAAGTTGTTCGACGATTCTGCAGATGTGCAACACCTCTGGGGCGTGCGCGAAGCCGGGCTCGGTGCGACCGCATTCGTTCCGGGAGAACCTGATACCTGGCCGGGATGGGAGGATTCCGCCGTAGCTCCAGAAGTGCTGGGTGGATATCTGCGCGAACTTCGAGAGTTATTTCAGAAGTATCGCTACGATCCATCGCTCTATGGCCATTTCGGGCAGGGCTGCGTGCACTGCCGCGTGAATTTCGATCTGACAAGCGCGCAGGGAATTCGGACCTGGCGATTATTTCTTGAAGAGGCCACCGACCTTTGCGTCAAATACGGCGGAAGTTTGAGCGGAGAGCACGGGGATGGACAGGCACGCGCCGAATTTCTCTACAAAATGTTTGGGAAAGAGCTGATTCAGGCTTTTAGAGAATTCAAGTCCATTTGGGACCCGGACTGGAAGATGAATCCCGGAAAAGTGATCGATCCGCATCGCGTGGATGAGAATTTACGTCTCGGCGCCGATTATCACCCGTGGGATCCGCCAACCCACTTTCAATTTCCGGACGACAATGGCAGTTTTGCTCACGCCGCACTTCGCTGCGTGGGAATCGGCAAATGCCGCCGCAAAGAAGGCGAAAAACCGGACGACGACACCATGTGTCCCAGTTTCATGGTGACGCATGAAGAGCGTGACACAACTCGCGGCCGTGCCCATCACCTTTGGGAGATGCTGCACGGCGATGTCATCACGCAAGGATGGCGCGATGACAGTGTCAAAGAGGCGCTCGATCTTTGCCTTGCCTGCAAGGGATGCAAGGGCGATTGCCCAGTCAATGTCGATATGGCCACCTACAAAGCTGAATTTCTTTCTCACTACTGGGATGAACGTGTTCGGCCAAGGCAGGCTTACGCTTTTGGTCTGATCGATCAGTGGTCGCGTGCCGCATCGCTGTGGCCGGGACTTGTGAATCTTGTAACGCAAACGCCGGGTTTAAGTCATGCCGCGAAACTGATGGCGGGCATGCCGCTCCAGCGGCGTATTCCTGAGTTTGCGCCGCAAACATTTCGAGATTGGTTCAAGAAACATGAGGCGAGCTCGAACGACGAATACCGGCACGTGATTCTCTGGGCGGACACGTTCAACAATTATTTCTTCCCTGAAACTGCGCAGGCAGCGACTCACGTGCTCGAAGACGCAGGGTTCAAAGTGAGTGTGCCGATGATGCACTTGTGTTGCGGCAGGCCACTCTACGACTATGGTTTTCTGGACCTGGCAAAACAATATCTGCGGAAAATTCTGGACACACTCAAGCCGCAGATTGAAATGGAGCTCCCTGTTGTTGTGCTAGAACCCAGTTGCGCCTCCGTTTTTCGCGACGAATTGCACAATCTCTTTCCCGAAGACCCACTCGCGAAAAAACTGGCAGGGCAAACTTTCCTGCTTAGCGAATTCCTCGACCAGAAAGCTGAAAAATGGCAAGCTCCGAAGATTGAGCGCCAGGCTCTGGTGCAGGGCCATTGCCATCACAAATCCGTGCTGGGATTCGGCTCAGAGAACAAGATCATGCAAAAGCTTGGCCTCGATCACAAACCACTCACTTCCGGTTGCTGCGGTATGGCGGGGTCGTTCGGCTTTGAAGCTGACAAATACAAGATTTCCGTCGATATTGGCGAGCGGGTACTTCTCCCCGCAGTACGCGATGCCGCACCTGACACCATTATTGTGGCGGACGGATTCAGTTGCCGCGAGCAGATCGCGCAGGAAACGAAAAGAGAGGCACTGCATCTTGCAGAAGTGATTGAACTGGGGCCAGCCGGCTATCACATCGCCCCGGGCAGCTATGCAGAGTCCGAGATTGTGAAGCGGCGCAAAGACTCGAGACGCAGGGCTCGCTTCAGCGCTCTAATTACGCTGGCTGCGATTGGCTTAGGAGCGGTGGCGCTTACAAAATTGGCAAAGAAACTGTGAGGTGGAAATATGGCGGATGCCATCGGAAAAAAAGAATGGGTGATCGCTGAAGGCTACATTCCTGCTGGAAGCCAGGGTCCGGAGCCCGAGATGACGAGCCACGAAACGGTGTGCATTCTAAATACCTCGGATCAGAATGCGAACGTTGAAATCACGATTTACTACTCCGACCGCGAACCGGTGGGGCCTTATCGGGTCAAGGTGGGAGCACGGCGGACCCAACATGTTCGTTTCAACGATCTTCGCGATCCTGAAATGATTCCGCGCGGCACTGATTTTTCAAGCGTCATTCGCTCCAACGTGCCGATCGTGGCGCAGCATACTCGCCTCGACTCTCGTCAGAATGCGAATGCACTACTGAGTACCATTGCGTATCCGGGAGCGGCCTGAAGAAAGTGTGCATGATTTTCGCTGGGGGGGACACTTCCAGTGGAATTTCCGGCGCGTCTTTCCGGTTCTTTCGACCGTTGCCATTGTACTGACTGGTCCCATCCAGAGATTGCGATACCGGGTTTAAAGGGCCTAATACCACCGGCCTAACTCCTTTGTGTTCTAGCGGCATTGCAACCATGTCCTTTATATTCCCTCACCATGTCCTTTTGTGACCTTACGGCTCAAAGGCACAAAAGGCACACTAGCCTTTCAGCCTGAGGGACTGACAGACACCGTTTCCCCAAAAACCCAATATGAGCCATTTCCCCGCCCGGAGGTTCCCCATCCTTCTGCTGGCTTTAGGTTATCTGGCGCTTCTAGCCGGATGCCAGGGATTTAGCTCGTCCAGTCCAGGGACGCAAAATAATTCACAGAACCAACAGCCGGGGGATTTAACGGCTGCTCCGGCGACCGTCAGTTTTGGCAATGTTCAGGTCGGTACGACTCAAACGCTCTCCGACACCGTGACTAACACCGGGGGAAGCGACCTCACCATTTCGCAGTCTACCGTTTCGACATCTGCATTCAGCACGAGTGGATTGAGCCTGCCTCTGACTCTGCCGGCGGGGCAGAGCGCGACTTTTAGTATTGTGTTTGCGCCCCAAACTGCGGGCAGCACCACCGGCACTCTTATCCTTACCAGCGACGGCTCCGGCAGTCCACTGAGCATCGCGCTTTCTGGAACTGCAGTAAGTGGGGACGGTATCACGGCCAATCCTGCGAGCATCAATTTCGGTAGCGCAGCAGTGGGCAGCACTCAGAACCAAACCGAGACTCTCACGAATTCCGCTACTCAGAGTCTCACCATCTCGCAAGCGAGCATCAGTGGTGCAGGTTTCAACTACACAGGGCTGAGCTTGCCGCTGACGCTGGCTCCGAATCAGAGCACAACTTTTGGGCTCACTTTCGCGCCCGCGAGCGCTGGCGCGAGCGATGGCCAGTTCTCGATTACAGTTAGCGGTTTCAGCACGACTTTGGATATAGCCCTATCCGGAACCGGAACTTCAGGAACGACTGGCGCGACTCTGGCTGCAATCCCGGTGAGCTTGACCTTCCAAGACATCCAGACCGGCAAGAGTGAGGTCCAAACCGAAACCATCCAGAACACTGGCGGAGCCAGCGCATCGATCTCTCAAGTTACGGCGAGCGGCGCGGGTTTCAGCGTCTCGGGCATCAGCACTCCGCTCACGCTCGCCCCCGGACAGACAACATCTTTTTCGGTAAGCTTTGAGCCGCAGTCTACGGGCAGTTTCAGCGGAAACGTGGCCATAACGTCCAATGCCTCGAACCCAACTCTCAACGTCGCGTTGAGCGGGTCCGCAATCGCAGCTTCTTCCGGGCAGCTGAACGTCAGCCCATCCACGATTAATGTTGGCAATGTCACGGTTGGGACCAGCGGATCGCAGACGGGAACCCTGACTGCAACGGGCGCAAGCGTGGTCGTCTCGTCAGTGGATGTCGGCAGCTCAGAGTTCTCTATCAGCGGGTTTTCATTGCCACTGACCTTGTCCGCAGGTCAGAGCGTAACTTTCACGGTCACCTTCACACCCCAATCGAGCGGGACTGCTTCTACCAGTGTTTCGTTTGTAAGCAACGCTTCCAACTCCCCCTCTAAGGCGACCCTTACCGGCACCGGCGTGGCCGCACCGTCGCACTCAGTCAACCTTTCCTGGAATGCGGACGGCTCACCGAATGTAACCGGATATAACGTGTACCGCAGCACAGGCAGCTCGGGGACATATGCGAAAATCAATTCCTCGTTGATTGCCGCCACGGCCTACACGGACACCTCCGTAAGCGATGGGACCACCTATTATTATGAGACGACGGCGGTCAATTCCAGCGGCGAGGAAAGCGCGCGTTCCACGGCGGTACAAGCCGTGATTCCTCCGCCGTAGGCGCCCCCTGAAAATCTCTGCGGCAGCTGATTCTGCCGCTGGACAACGGAATCCGCAATCCGCAATCCGCGATTCGCGTGGGATGCGGTTGCAATCGTCTGCAAACAAAGTCGCAGAAATTATCAGTCTTGACACTTTTCCAGTTCGCGCTAAAGATGGCTACTGTATCTGTTGAAGTAGCATAGAACTGCCTTCCGCCTTCCCCCGTGATGGTAAGTTTGAGGAGAAGCCTGATGAAATCAGCTAAATTATGGACTGGGATAGTTTTATTGACGCTGCTGTGTTGCGCATCCTTCGCATTCGGCGCGAGTCCCCAGCATAACCAGTCGGCCTATGTCGGCGCTGGTTTAAACCTGCCAGCAAGTCTGCTGACATTCGCATTTGCGCCCGGAGGTAATCTACAACACTCGAAGCCGCAAAATAGCGGCTGGGGTGGCGGCGGCAATGGTGGCGGCGGCGGTTGCGGCCAGGGTGGAAATGGCGGCAATAATGGCTGGGGCGGCAGCGGTAACGGAGGCGGTGGCTGGGGCGGTGGTGGGAACGGCGGCAGCGGTGGTTGTGGCGTGCCCGAGGGCGGAAGCCCAGTCGGGTATCTGATGATTGGCGCGCTCGCGTGCATCGGTGCGATGGCTTACCGTGCTCGTCGGCAGAATGTAATGTCCGAGGTTCAATAAATCCAGATAGACCAGATTTAGCAAAGAGCCCGCCCATTTTGGGCGGGCTTTGTTGTCGTTACAGGGTCGTTGCAGGCCCTGGAGCCTTCCGAAACTGTTCCGGTAAGACCTTCAAGGTAGTCTTGCCGGTGTGCAACCCGTTGCAACAGGCGAGTCCCATGGTTGCCGACAAAAGTCGCAAGAGATGGATATAAAGTGCAATAAGTTGCATTCTCGCCTGTGGAAAACAATCTGTCATCGGGAACAGCTTACCAGCCCTCGTAATGCAGCTAAGATATTAATTCTACAGGCGCTTACATAGAATCAGACCGGGTGCAGGAGTCTCTGGCGACTTCGCCTTAGCCCCGTCAAAGTTCCTGGCACTGAAGTACCATGTCAATAGACTCGAAGTGCCCTTGCAACGTTCTGCAATCGCATGTAACTTGATCACATCCCGAGCTCTTCGCTGGGCACCTAGAAATTCAAGACGGCGAAACCTAATGATTTTAGGGAGATGCGCGAAGCAGGGCAATTGAAGATCCGATCTGCTAGTGACATGCTATGTTGACCGGTTGTATCGCTTCTCAAATTCCGCGATCGGTTGTGATAAAGAGTTGCGTTGTAGCGATATCCAAATCAAGCCAGGCAGGCGTGACTCGAAAAAGAGCAGACGTTCATTGCGATCTTTTGGCATCAGATTTGCACTTTGATCCACGGCGCGTGATACGAAGAGCGCGTTTGGATCACAAATACACATAAGCTTTAAGACTTCTAGTTGGCGTAATTGTTTCCTCCCCTGATTCTGCTTTTGGTAATCCCGGATGACACGGAGTAAGGCAGTCCGGTCGTGCCTTGATTGCTGTTTTGCAGAGGTAACCTTTCCCCGGTAGGTCCCCCCTGGATCTCGCGGTTGAGATCCCGATAAGAGAAATTTCTGTGCAATCACTTTGAAGTCACCCGGAAGGCGTGACTTAGAGGGCGAAGCTATGGCCAGCAGCGGGGTATCACTTGCGGTTGTACAACAGGGTGTTCTTCCGGCGTGCGGCACGGAGCCGCAGGCGGAGACTTGGTATAGCCTTCACACCCGGCCGCGGCACGAAAAAATGGTCGCACAGCGCTTGCAGGACCGCGGGGTGACGACTTACCTGCCCCTTATCACCGAAGTCCATCGCTGGAGTGATCGAAAGAAATCCGTACAGTTGCCGCTATTCAGTTGTTATGTGTTCGCAAAATTCGCCCCGAATCGCACGGAACGACTGCGGGTTTTGCGCGTGGATGGGGTTTTCGGCTTGGTGGGCGCCCACGGGGAAGGTTCGCCGATTCCCGACGACCAGATCGAATCTGTGCGCAACCTGGTGGAAGGCGAAATTCCCTGGTCTTGCCATCCTTTCCTCAAAATCGGGCAGCGGGTGCGCATTCGTAGCGGCGCGCTCGATGGACTGGAAGGCCTACTGGTCTCCCGCAATGGCGACCGCACGCTGGTAATTTCAATTGACGCCATTCAGCGTTCGCTGGCGGTGCGGGTCGAAGGTTACGAAGTCGAGCCGGTCTAACCTCGGCATTTTCCCTGCAATCACGTCCGGCCCGATGGATACAAGTCCTGGCGTCAAATCGAAATCTGAACGATCCAACCTTGGCAATTCACTACTCAAGTAAAAGCCTGGCGGAAAACCGCGAGCTGGTTTCGCTGCTCGCAGTCAGCCGCGACTCGTCCGTGTTGCGGCTGATATGGCCGCTGGAAGAGTCGAATCCATGGCGCGTGGATACGGCAGCCAGCGGCTGGGATGTGATGGAACGATTGCAGTCCGAGGCCGCGCCCCGTCTGTTGCTGCTCGATGTGCAGCGTGGTGAAAGCGACGGCTTGCACTTCCTGCGCTGGGTGCGCCGGCTGCATGGCGACCTTGCCGTCGTGATTCTGTGCCATTCCGACGAGACAGCGCAGGCGAGAGAAGAATTGCGCCAGGGCAGAGGAGAGATCCTCGTCCGGCCCTTCGATACGAAGCAGTTGGAGTACGTGGTCCGGCGGCAGCTCGAGCCAGCCGTGGAAGCGGAGGAGCACATGGTCAGTAGTACGGTGACGAAAGAAGTCGACCCACTCGGCCAAGAAACGGTGTTTGTCGGCGCCAGCCTGGTGATGCAGAAGCTCCAGGCACAAGCGGCGTTGATGGCGAAGACCGATGTGCCGGTACTGATCCTGGGTGAGCGCGGATCGGGAAAATACACGGTTGCCAGCCTGATCCACAGTCTTTCCGTGCGCTCCGGTTTCAAGCTGCACCGCATCCACTGCGCCCAGATGCCCGAGTCGGTGCTCGAAAGCGAGTTCAATGGCGAGCCGACGGGCGGAGGTCAGAACACGGGAAAATTCGCCTCGAGCGAAAAAGGGATCATCTTCCTCGATGAAATCACAGCTTTATCCAGCCCGTTGCAGGCGCGGCTGCTTCAGATTCTGCAGAATCACGAATTGCGCAGTGCGGCGGACGGAAGCGGCATGTCGGCTCCGGTGAGGATTCTGGCTGCCAGCAGTATCAATGTTGAGCGGGCGCTGGCGGAAAAATGGCTGCGCGAAGATCTGTACTATCGCTTGAGCGCCTTCACCGTACATGTGCCGCCGGTACGGCAACGAAAAGACGAGATCCCCACCCTGTTGCGCTACTTCATGCACAAGCTCGCGAAACACTACAGCCTGCCGCCGCGGACCTACTCGGCGTCTGTGCTCGATGCCTGCCAGCGCTATTCATGGCCGGGCAATCTGAAAGAAATGGAAATTTTCGTGAAGCGTTATCTGGTTGCCGGCGACCAGGGATCCTGGCTGCGCGAGATGTCGGGTGCGAGCTTCTCTGAAGATGACGGCTCGATGCAGAAGAGCGTTTGGACGGGCGATGCGGCCGAGGCGGACGAAAATGCCATCGATTCCCGCGAGCTGCGTCCAGAGTCGCTTAAGTCAATGATTCAGAACATCAAGTCTGAGGCGGAAAAAAACGCCATCGGCGCCGCGCTCAAGACCACCGGCTGGAACCGGAAGGCGGCGGCGCGATTGCTGCGCGTGAGTTACCGCACCCTGCTGTACAAGATCGAACAATACCAGATGCGCGCCCCCGAACCTTTTCTCTCTTCGTTTCGCAGCGAAGAACTCTTAAGCTATGAAGAAGTCAAGGGCAACGGGAAGGCGAGTTGACGCCGTCCCCGCCTGAACTTCTAAAGGCGACGCGAAAATGAGAATGAAAAGAAATTTCGGCGATCACTGGAACAAGCAGCTGGTGCTACTTGCGCTTGCCTGTCTTTTATCTGTACTTCCAGCCTCGGCGCAAGCCGCCGCTCCCGCGCCGGCTGCGAACTCCACCGCTAAGCCGCACGATGACACTTTCGTGATTGGCAATGACGATGTCCTCGCCATCAACGTATGGAAAGAGCCCGATATTTCCCGCTCGATCCCGGTACGCTCCGATGGCAGGATTTCGCTGCCGCTGGTCGGCGAGGTGCAGGCCGCGGGACTGACTCCGGCGAAGCTGGAAAAAGAAATCGCCACCCGGCTGAAGAATTACATCTCCGAGCCGGAAGTCACCGTCATGGTGCAGCAGGTCAACAGCCAGAAATTCAACATTCTGGGACAAGTGGCGAAGCCTGGCTCCTACCTGCTGACGAACTCTCCGACGGTGCTCGATGCCATCGCGCTTGCCGGCGGGTTCCGCGATTTTGCCAAGAAGAAGTCGATTTACGTTCTGCGCCAGAGTCCGGGCGGTGAGTCGCGCCTGCCGTTCAATTACAAGGATGTCAGCCAGGGCAAGAACATGACGCAGAACGTCAGGCTGGAGCCGGGCGACACGATCATTGTTCCGTAAGTCGTCATTGTTTTCATGACCCTCTCGAACAAAACGCGGCTGGGGTTGATTCTGCTGGTAGTCGCGGCCATGCGCCCACTCCACGCTGGCGCTCAGGCAGATCAGCAGAATGCCCCTGCGGTTCCCGCGCCGGCAGTCAGTTCTCCTGTCATTACTGCCTCCGCTAACTCCGACTCCAATGACGTTGCCGATACAGCCAACAATACCGGCGATCGCATGCTGACCCCACCTCCGGTCAGCGGACAGAGCTATCCGATGGCGACCGTTTCTGAGGAGCGTTCCAACTACCTTCTCGGTGGCGTCACCTTCAACGCCGCCTACTCCGACAATGTGCTTGGATCGACGACCTTCGCGCCCGTCAGCGACATCAGCTACTCCGTCTGGCCGACGATTGCGCTCGATGAGACTACGACGCGTCTGCACACCACCTTGACCTACGCTCCCGGCTTCACGTTCTATCAGCGCACCAGCGCCTACAATCAGGCAGACCAGAATCTCTCGGCGAATCTGAGCTATCGCCTGAGCCCGCATGTGACGGCCTGGGTGCGCGATACGTTCCAGAAGACTTCGAACGTATTCAATTCCCCGGAACAGGGGCTCGATATTTCTGTGTCAGGCTCGCCCGAGGCTTTGAGCAACACCATTATCTCTCCCTTGGCGGACCAGCTCGGCAATAACGGGAATCTAGGAATTACCTATCAGTTCAGTGCGAATGCCATGGTGGGGGCGAGCGGGACGTTTCTGAATCTCCATTACTCGAACTCCAGCCAAGTGCCTGGGCTTTATGACGGAGCATCGCGGGAAGGGATGGCGTTCTATGCCGTCCGCATTACGCCGCAGCATTACATTGGCGTGACTTATCAGTATCAAGACTTGCTCGCCTATCCCGCGCAGGCGACCAACGAGACCCAGGCGCATGCGGTGCTGTTTTTCTATACATTCCATCCGTCAGTACGAGTTTCATTTTCACTGTTCGGCGGGCCGCAGTACTACAGCGCAGGGTCGCAGTTCGCTCCTGCGGGAACGCTGATCGCGACCCCCAGCCAGGCTTGGACTCCGGCCGCGGGTGCCAGCGTGAACTACCAGTTGCAGCGGACCAGCGTCGCCGCCAGCTATTTCCACTCGGTCAGCGGAGGAAGCGGACTCGTAGGCGCGGTGCAACTGGATAGCGCAACCCTGACCCTGCGGCAGCAACTCACGCGTAGTCTTAGCGGGGAGATCGGCGGAGCCTATGCCAATAACAGCATCCTAACGGCCAACTCTCTCGGTGGGCATTCCATCATCGCGAGTGCCGCGCTCCAGCAGCAGGTGGGTGTGCATTTCAACGCACAGGCAGGGTACACGCGGCTGCACCAGGACTACACGTTTTTCTCAGCCAACCCCGACACCAACCGGGAGTGGGTCTCGGTCTCGTATCAATTTAGCCGGCCCTTAGGAAGATAAGTTGCCGGCAAGAAAGTCCTCAGAGGACTGATCGCAAGCGAGGATCGATCGCTAGCAAAAAGAGAAAATCATGGTTGATGAATTAGAAGAAGACGAGAAAAGTTCGGAAAGCTTCGATTTGCAGCATTATTTCGGCATCGTTCGCCGCCGCCACCTGCAGTTCTTGATCCCGCTGCTCGCTGGGTGGCTTCTGGTGTGGGGCGCAAGCTGGATTCTGCCGTCGCGCTACAACTCGAGCATGGCGATCCTGGTCGAGCAGCCCACCATGCCGCGCGACTACGTCACCCCCAATGTCAACGATGACCTGCAGAATCGAATGCAGAGCCTGACCCAGCAGATTCTGAGCCGCAGCCGGCTGCTGCATATTATCGATCAGCTCAGGCTGTACCCTGACCCTCACGGACGGCTCACGGCGGACGACAAGGTCGAGAAGATGCGCAAGGACATTGAAATCGATATGGTGCGCGACGGAATGGGCCGCATCAATGCCTTCAACGTCAGCTACCAGGCTCACGATCCGCATCTCGCGCAGCAAGTCACCAGCGAACTGACCAATCTGTTCATCAACGAAAATCTGGAGGCGCGCCAGCAGCAGTCCGAGGACACCACCAAGTTCCTCGGAGACCAGCTGGAAGATGCGCGTAAGGCGCTGGCGGACCAGGAAGAAAAAATCCGCGAGTTCAAGGGCCAGCACGTCGGGGAAATGCCCGGCCAGCTGCAGAGCAACCTGCAAATCCTGAGCGGCCTGCAAGCGCAGCTGCAGAGCGAACAGGATGCGCTCAATTCCGCCAAACAGCAGCATGTTTATCTGCAGTCTCTGGCTGATCAGTACCGCGCATTGCAGGGGTCTTTGAAGTCTGCCGACGGAACCGGATCCGTCGGTCTACCCGCGATTGACGCGGAACTCGAAAGACTGCGGGCGCAGCTTGCCGATCTCAGCTCACGTTACACGGAGCGCCACCCGGATGTGCGCAAGCTGAAGGAACAGATCGCCAAAACCGAGAAAATGCGCGCGCAACTGCTGGCCAGCGGAAAAGACAAAAGTACGCCAACTGAGGCCACCGACGATCTTGCGGCTACGGATCCAAACCGCGCCTCCATGCTGGCGCAGGTGCAAAGCCAGCTGCGCTCAAATCAAGTCGAGATCGTCAATCGCGAACAGTCGATTACGACGCTCACAGCGAAGATCGCCGATTATCAGTCCCGCTTGAATACCGAACCGGTTCGCGAGCAACAACTTGCTGACCTAACCCGTGGCTACGATCAGTCCAAGGCCAACTACGACGACCTGCTCAAGAGAAAGAACGAGTCGTCCATGGCCACAGACATGGAGAAACTGCAGCAGGGCGAGCGCTTCAGCATTATCGATCCGCCGAGTCTGCCCACCAAACCTGATTTTCCCAACCGCCTGAAGTTCTGTGGCATGGGGCTGGCTGTGGGCCTGGCGCTCGGGGTCGGGGTGGCGGGCGCTTCCGAATTTATCGATGACCGCATCTACGATGAGAAGGCCCTGCAAAGGATGCTGCCGGTTGCCGTGATTTCGGAGATTCCCGCAATTGCGGTTGCCTCTGAGCAGCAGCGCGAGCGCAGACGTTTCTGGCTGGGATGGGCCACGGCGGCGGTCGTTACGGTTACGATTTTGCTCGGTTCCGCCTTCAGCTTCCTTCGCGGCTAGCGAATTGCGATTAGACAAAAGTCCGAAGCTATGTACAAAGCATTTTTCAATCTGAAGCGCAATCCTTTTGAGATTACGCCCGACCCATCGTTCTTGTTTCCCACCGGGAGGCACAACGAAGCCCTGGCTGCGCTTTACTACGGAGTCCGGCGGCACAAAGGATTTGTCGTGCTCACCGGCGAAGTCGGCACGGGCAAGACACTGCTGTTGCGCTGCCTGCTGCAGTTGCTTAAGCAGAGCGCAGACGTCAAGTACGCGTACGTTTTCAACGGACGCCTGACACCGCTCGAATTCCTGCAATATATTGCCGGCGATCTCGGATTGCCTTCTGCGGGCAAGAACAAAAGCGAACTTCTGCTGCAGCTGGCCGCCTACGTCGTGGCGCGCGGGGAGCGCAAGCTCACCACCGTGCTGGTAGTCGACGAAGCGCATCACTTGTCCGCCGAGATTCTCGAGGAAATCCGTCTGCTGACCAATCTTGAGACCGCGGAAGAAAAACTGTTGCAGATTCTTCTCGTCGGCCAGCCGGAACTCGACGACAAACTCGATTCGGTCGATCTGCGTCAGCTCAAGCAGCGCATCGCGGTGCGCTCGCATTTGTCGCCGCTCGATACCAATGAGACCAAGGGTTACATCGAGTGCCGCTTGCAACTGGCGGGAAGCACTGAGCCCGGACAGATCTTCCCCGCGGAAACGGTAGCGGCGATACATCGCCACTCGCGCGGGTTTCCCCGTCTTATCAACACGGTTTGCGAGAACGGGTTGATCGCAGCCTATGCGCGGCAGTCGGCCAGCGTGACTCCCGAGATGATTGATACCATTGCCGCCGATTTCCGCCTGGGAGTGCAAACCGTCGCGGTCGAACGGAAGAACTCCGAGGAAGCGGATTTGCGCAAGGCGGCCAAGGCCTTGCTCGATCTCTACGCCCACTTGCAAAACGAGAAGGCCCACGAAGAAGACCTCGCGGCCCGCATGCCTATTCGAGTGATCAAACAATGAGCCATATATTTGACGCCTTACAACGATCGGAATCGGAGCGCGAGGGGACAGATCGCTCCTCGTTCTCCGTGGCTACGGAACTGCTGCAGCACGCGGAAGAAAAGATGCGGCGTCCAGGCGCGCTGGGCAAGCCCCACGCCAAGGCCGAGGCGAGCGACTACCTCCTGCCCGACGTCGATGAACAGCTGCAGAATTGTCCGCTGCTGACCCCCTCGATTCCAACGGAAAACCGCCTGGTGGCCACCGGCAAAGAAGAGAGCCTGGGCGCGGAAAAATTCCGCTTCCTCGCGGTTCGCCTGCGCCAGATGCGCCAGATGCGTCCGCTCAAAAAGATTCTGATCACCAGCACCATCCCCGAGGAAGGCAAGAGCACGGTTGCCGCGAACCTCGCCTGCACGCTCGCCCGGAGGAAGCCCCACAAGGTGCTTCTGATCGACGGCGATTTGCGCCGCCCCACCGAGTCGGCGCAGTTCGGCATCGGCAACGTTGCCGGGCTCTGCGAATGGCTAAGCGGGGAGACGGAAGAAGCCAGCCTTTACCGGCTGGAAAATTTAGGCATGTGGATTCTTCCTGCCGGCGCGGCCCCGCAGAACCCGCTCGAACTGATGCAGGCAGGCAAGCTTGCCCCTCTGATGGAGCGGCTCAGCACCTGGTTTGACTGGATCGTCATCGATTCTCCTCCGGTGCTGCCGCTGGCCGATACCAGCATCTGGTCGCGTCTGGCCGACGGCATTCTGCTTGTGACCCGCAAGGGTGTCAGCGAAAAACGGCAACTCAAACGTGGCCTCGAGGCCATCGAAAAATCCAAGCTGCTGGGAGCACTGGTCAACAGCAGCGTCAACGTTTCCCACAGCGATTACTACCAGCGCTACGGCTACTACGGTGATCGCTCCAAGAAGGGCTGAAGACAAGAAAACCGGCTCTGAACGATACGGCACTCCCCTTTGTAATCACTAGTCAATAGCAGTTCGCTTGATGCTCCTCCCCGCAAGCAGAACTAGCGGAGGAAACTGTGCACGCAAGACGTTCCAGTAACATCGCCACGTTAAATCCAGTTCCCGAGGCTTCGTCTCCCCGGGAGTATTGCATTCTGAAGGGCGAAGCTTTCCGCCGCACCATCGCGCTCGAAAGAAAGCGCAGTGAGCGGTCGCGCAAGCCGTTCATGCTGATGCTGCTCGATCTGGGCGCGAACCTTTCGTCCGAGAAAAACGGCAAGACCCTCGACAAGATCCTGGCGGCGCTCGCGCTTTCGACGCGCGAAACCGATATTACCGGCTGGTACGCCGACGGGTGCGTGATCGGGGTGGTCTTCACCGAGATCGGCATGGATGAGGGCAACACCGTTTCCACGACCATCATCACGCGAGTCACCGACACTTTGCGCGGCAGCCTGATGTGGGAGCAGTTCAACCAGCTGAACATTTCGTTCCACGTTTTTCCGGAAGACTGGGACATCGACGACAACGACCGGCCCAGCAATCCGACGCTGTACCCGGACCTCTCGCAACGCGACGACGGCCGCAAGTCTTTCCGGGTCATGAAACGGATGATGGACATCGCGCTCAGTGGCATGGCGCTGGTTCTGCTGGCCCCGGTTTTCCTGATCATCGCCGCGGCCATCAAGATGACCTCGCAAGGCCCGGTGTTCTTCCGCCAGCGGCGCGTGGGGCAGTACGGCAAGTCGTTCGTGTTTCTCAAGTTCCGTTCCATGTACGTCAACAATGACGCCGGAGTGCATCGCGAATACGTGAAGCAGTTGATTGCGGGCAATGCAGCGAAGAACTCGGATGGCAACGGAGACGGTGTTTACAAGCTGACCAAGGACCCGCGAATCACTACTGTCGGAGCTTTTCTGCGCAAGACCAGCCTGGACGAAATTCCTCAGTTCGTTAACGTGCTGAAAGGCGAAATGTCGCTGGTTGGTCCGCGGCCTCCAGTTCCCTATGAGGTCGAGGCCTACGACATTTGGCACCGCCGCCGCCTGCTCGAAGCCAAGCCCGGCATTACCGGGCTGTGGCAGGTTTGCGGACGCAGCCGCGTCAAGTTCGACGACATGGTTCGTCTCGATCTGCACTACGCCCGTACCTGGTCCCCCTGGATGGACCTCAAGATTCTTGCCCGTACGCCCGGCGCGGTTGTGCTGGGCGAAGGCGCACATTAAATTCTTTTCCCCCGCAGCATCGAGTCTTTCCCCTTACTTAATCCGTTCCTCCCCCGAAAAGAGGAGCCAAAAATGGCCACAATACTGACTGGACCACTGCAATCAAAGGCACTGCCACAATCCGGGGATGAAGCTGTCGTGAAATTTGGTGTGATCGGATACGGCTACTGGGGGCCGAACGTAGTTCGCAATCTCGATCACCTGGACGCGGCCGAACTGGTTGCCATCTGTGACAAGACTCCCACGGCTCGCCGCAAGGCCGTGAAGGCCTATCCCGATGTGCATGTCACCGCCGACCCGGCAGAATTGCTGGCCTCGCCCGAGATCGACGCCATCGCTGTGGTCACGCCGGTGTGGACGCACTACGAACTGGCGAAGGCTGCGCTGCTGAACGGCAAGCATGTGTTCGTCGAAAAACCGTTCACCAGCACCGCCGCCCAGGCGGAAGAATTGATCGAACTGGCCGCCCGCAAGAACTTGAAGATCATGGTGGATCACACCTTCCTGTTCACCGGAGCGGTGCAGAAAATCAAGAAGCTGTTGCAGGAAGGCGCGCTCGGCAAGCTTTATTACTACGATTCCACACGGGTCAACCTCGGCTTGTTTCAGCACGACGTCAACGTGGTTTGGGACCTCGCGCCGCACGATCTTTCGATCATCGATCACCTGATTCACATGACTCCCGAAGCGATTTCGGCAACCGGTCAAACTCACCTGAACGGGCATGAGGACGTGGCTTTCATTACCCTGTACTTCCCGGAGAAAGTCATCGCGCACATCAACGTGAACTGGCTGTCGCCGGTGAAGGTGCGCACCACG
>DASXEG010000119.1:0-5498 GCA_036490235.1 Candidatus Sulfotelmatobacter sp.
GTGATCAGCGTGAAGCTGCCGCAGCCGCAGTTCGAAGGTCAGACGAAAGGCAAACTGAATTCCGATATCGCCGGCGTAGTGCAGGCGTTTATCAACGAGCGCCTGGGAGCATTCTTCGAGCAGAACTCCACCGTCGCGCGCAAGATTATTAACAAAGCCATCGACGCAGCCCGCGCCCGCGAAGCCGCGCGCAAGGCCCGCGACCTTACACGCCGCAAGGGCGCGCTGGACTCTGGAGGTTTACCCGGAAAGCTTGCGGATTGTTCGGAAAGAGATCCCAACCGCTGTGAATTATTTTTAGTCGAGGGCGAGTCCGCAGGCGGAACCGCCAAACAGGGCCGCGATCGCCGCTTTCAGGCAATCCTGCCGCTAAAAGGGAAAATTCTCAACGTAGAAAAAGCGCGTTATGACAAGATGCTCGCCCACGAAGAAATTCGCGCCATGATCACCGCGCTCGGCACCGGCATAGCCAAAGATGATTTCGATCCCACCAAAGTCCGCTACGGCAAAATCATCCTGATGACCGACGCGGATGTCGATGGCTCGCACATCCGCACACTATTACTCACCTTCTTCTTTCGTCACATGCAGGAGCTGATTAAGCGGAACAATGTATTTATTGCGCAGCCGCCGCTCTATTCGATCAAGAAGGGTAAGTCGATCCAGTATGTGAAAGATGATGAAGCGTTTGACAAGATCATGCTGAAGCGCGCGGCCGATGGCCTGATTGTGCGCTACGGTGACGGCGCAGCCAAGCTCGAGGGCTCGAACCTGACGAAGTTCATGGGTGTGCTCAAGGAGTATCTGGTTTTTTTCGACAAGACAAACAAACGCTTGCGCGACGAAGCTGTAACCGAGTTGCTGCCCAAGCTCGATCTTTCGAAGCACGCGGATTTCGAAGGTGATAAGAAAAATCCGCCTAAGAAAATAGAGAAGCTGGAGAGAGAACTCAAGCGATTGCAGAAGGACCGCAAGTTCAAGGAGGTCGAAAGCCGGTTTGACGAAGAGCACAATCTTTGGGAGGTGCGGTTCGTCAACTCACAGGGATCGGAGCATGTCATCAACTGGGAGCTGGCTTCTAGTGCGGAGTGCCGGCAGTTGATTTCAAAGTTCAAGCAGATCGAGCCGTATCTTGAGCCGCCCTTTGTCGTGGAAGCCATTGCCAAGGCCGGTGCATCTTCGAGCAACGGAAACGAAGAGGCGGACGACGAATCCACGGGCGTTGATGCGGGAGGGAACGACAAGTCCGACAAGAAAATCGTGAAGCCTACGCCTAAAATGCGTGCAGCCGCCGAGCCGGTGGAGAAGACTACGCCGCGTGAACTCTTCGAGTACGTGAAAAAGGAAGGCGGCCGCGGCTATGATGTGCAGCGCTACAAGGGCCTGGGCGAGATGACAGCTCCGCAGCTTTGGGAGACGACCATGGACCCCGACCGGCGCACGCTGCTCTCGGTGAAACTCGAAGACATCGCCGAATGCGAAACCATCTTCACCACGTTGATGGGCGAAGACGTGGAAGCGCGACGCAAGTTTATTGAAGAGAACGCGCTGGATGTGAAGAATCTTGATATTTAAACTTCTTCGCCAGTTTGGCCCGCAGGCCGCCCCAGGAGTTTTGAGTGCGGGGTCACCTCTTGTGAATCTCTGGTCTGCAACGTTGAGAAAATCCACGCGGGGCAGGGTTTGCCTTCGAGTAAGTCGTTCTTTTCTGGTTTGCTCTCCGTGGTCACCGAAAAGTTCCTAAATTACGAGACCTCTCTCGGCGTGATCTTCCCGTCCTCATCTTTCCCTATGTACGCCCACGGCGTCTTTGGATCATGCGTAAGCACCGTCAGCCATTTCTCCGGAATCGACTTTGCGTAGTACTCCTTCTTGCTCTCGATTGTTTGCAGCGGGTAAAGATCGAAGCTCATTCCCCAGGCGAGGTCGATATGGGCTGTCGTGGGGATGAGGTCGGAGATGTAGCAGGCGGTTCTTCCTTTACTCGTAACGATGACACCTTGCATGCTCGCCGTGTGTCCGGGAAAAGTCTTTACGGAGATTCCGGGGACAATTTCTTCCCCGCCTTTGAGCAGCGTCATCTGGCCGCTGGCGACCAGCGGATCATAATTATCTGAAATGTAGCTGATCGAGTCGCGCTCGCTGGGATGGCGGGCGTATTGCCACTCGCCTTCGGGCGCGTAGTATTTCGCGCGCGGAAATGTGGGGACGATTGTTCCATTCTTGTCGCGGGTCGTGTTCCAGCCGCAGTGGTCGAAATGCAGATGTGAATTGATTACGATGTCGATGTCTTCGGGTGCGATTCCGGCGACGGAAAGATTGTTCAGCAGTTGCGCCGGCTGGCCGTAGAACTTGATCATCCGGTCGGAGAGCTTGTTGCCCATGCCGGTTTCGACTAGTACGGTTTGTTTGCCTGTGCGGATCAGCAACGAGTTCAGACCAGCAGTGACGTAATTTTGTTCATTGGCTGTCACTCTGCGCGACCACATGGTTTTAGGAATGACGCCGAAGAATGCGCCGCCGTCGAGCCGGTAAGTGCCGTCAGAAAAGATATTGAGTTCGAAATCTCCAAGGGTGAGAGTGGGCATAAAAACAGTGTGCCATAGGCTGGTAGTGTCCTAGTTCAAAACCACTAAGGGCGCGAAGGCGCACCAAGGAATGCCCGTAGGGTTCCTTCCTGTCCCTTTGTGGCCTTCGTGGTTAACCTAAGACACTGCCCGTTTGCCGGACCAATGCATCCGAGCCTCCGCTGAAATCCATTCAGCCTTTTTCTTGTACCGCAATCCACGCTTCTACCTGTTGATCCAACACATCCAGCGGGATCGGGCCGTAGCCGACGACTTCATCGTGGAAAGCGCGCAGATCGAATTTCGCGCCGAGCTTGCTTTTCGCTTCCTCGCGCAGTTTCAAAATCTCCAACTGGCCCAGCTTGTAGGCCAGCGCCTGTGCCGGCCATGCGATGTAACGGTCGACTTCGGTATTCACGTTTTGATCGTCCATCGCGGTGTAGCGATGAAAGTAGTCGACCATTTGATTCCGTGTCCAGTGTTTCGAATGAACGCCTGTGTCGACGACCAGGCGGATGTCGCGCCACATTTCATTTTCCAGACGGCCGTAGTCGCTGTACGGGTCTTGATAGAAGCCGATTTCTTTGCCCAGGCGCTCGGCGTAGAACGCCCAGCCTTCGGTGAAAGCGTTGTACTCGCCGTAGCGGCGGAATGGAGGAATGCCGGGCAACTCTTGCGCGATGGAAAATTGCAGATGATGTCCGGGCACGCCTTCGTGATATGCGATTGCTTCGACGTTCAACAACAAACGATGTTCCGGGTCATATTCATTCACGTTGATGCGGCCGGGGCGCGAGGAGTCCGATGCGCCGGGGGTGTAATCGGCAGGTACGGAATCTTTCGCGCGAAATGAATCCATGGGAACGATGATCAATTTGTTCTTGGGAAGCCTGCCGAATAAGTCAGGCAGCTTCGTCTCCATTTGCTGCGCGTACTTCGAATAGAGATCGAGCAATTGCTGCCCTGAAGTCGCGTAGAACTGGTGGTCTTTCTTGATGTGATCGTTCAGGCTGGCGAGATCGTTGTAACCGAGCTTGTGCGCCAGGGCGAGCATTTCGGCTTCAGTTTCGGCCAACTGCTTGAGGCCGAGTTCGTGAATTTGATCTGGCGTGAGATCGGTGGTCGTCATCTCGCGGACCGCGAAGCGATAGCGGGCGTCGCCGTCGGGAAGCGCCCATACGCCCGGATCACTTCGTCCATGCGGCGCGTAGTCGTCGCGCAGAAAATCTGCCAGCTTGTGATAGGCGGGGATCACGTCGTGGTTTACTGCTTCTGCAATCTCAGATCGCAACCGTTCCTGATCTGCCGTTGAGATGGTTGCTGGGAATTTTTCGGCGGGTTTTATGAACGGGCTGGCTTCTGCCTTCGTGTTGGCGATGTCCTGAGCCTGCTTGGCAGCTTTCTCGAGTAGATAACGCGGCTGCATGAGGTGGTCGCGCATGCCCTGCCGCATGTTCGCGGTGACCTGCTCGAACATCTTTGGCACCAGATGCAGGCGTGTAATGTAATTCTCGTAGTCGTGCACGTCGTCGAAGGGCGTAACGGATACCAGTTCGATGAGATCCGTGTGCGGGCCGGAATATTGATTGACGGGCATCTCCCACGGCTTGAATTGCGCGCCTTCGATCTCCTGACGCAGCTTGCGGGTCATCAGGCTGAGACTTAACGCATCCTGCGTGGAGAGGCCCGACGGGCTCAATGCTTCGAACTTTTTCAGGAAGTCGCGGCGGTGATCGATGTCGGCTTGATTCGCTTGCGGCGACTGATCGGAAAAGCGGTCGTTGTAGCGTTTGTCGCCGATGGCAGTGGCGAACTCAGGGGACGTGCGCAGTTCGTACTGCCATTCTTCGTCAAGAAGGGATTGAAGTTGGTGATCCTTCGGGTTCTCAGGACTGGCGGTCGACTTGGCTTGCTGGTTGGCTGAATGTGGCGGGCACATAACGGCGAAAAGAATGGCAATCAGAAAAAGATGTGGGCGCACGGAGAATTCCTTTCCGGGCGACCATTATTGAAGAATTACAGGCGGATGACAATGACGAACTGAGTTGGGGCTTGGCAGTGAGATTAGAACGTTGTCATTCCGACCGAAGGGACGAATCTGCTTTCGTTTGCAGCACTGGTGCTGCCGGAGTGAAGCAGGTTCCTCACCCGCGCTTGGCGCGCGTTCGGAATAACAAAGGAGGGTTATTTCGTCTTCACTCTTTCCTTCTCCCCCACGCGCTTGCTGACTTCGAAGGTCATCTTGCCAGCTTTCTTGTTGGCATCGATGACCACGTGGTCTCCATGCAGAATTTCTCCGTCGAGAATCTTCAGCGCCAACGGATCCTGCACCAGCTTCTGGATGGCCCGTTTCAGCGGACGCGCGCCGAAATTTGCGTCGTAGCCCTGCGTGAAGAGCAGGTCTTTTGCCGCTTCTGTTAACTCGATCGAGATCTTGCGATCGGCCAGCAGTCGGCGGACGTCTTCCAGGCGCAGATCAACGATCTTCACTAACTGCTCTTTGCCTAGCGGACCGAAGACAATGATGTCATCGACACGATTTAGAAACTCTGGACGGAAGTGGCCGTGCAAAGCGTTCATCACCTGCTCACTGGCTTTTTCGAAATCCTCCGGCGTCCGCAGGTTTTCGGCCTGCAGGTAATTCGATCCCAGGTTCGACGTCATGATCAATATGGTGTTTTTGAAATCGACTACGCGGCCTTTGCCGTCTGTGAGCCGGCCATCGTCCATAATCTGCAGCATGATGTTGAACACGTCCGGATGCGCTTTTTCGATTTCGTCGAAGAGCACGACCGCGTAGGGACGGCGGCGGACTTGCTCGGTGAGTTGGCCGCCTTCGTCGTAGCCAACGTATCCGGGAGGTGCGCCGATGAGACGCGAGACCGAGTGCTTCTCCATATACTCGGACATGTCGATGCGGAGCAGAGCGCG
>DASXEG010000125.1:0-4274 GCA_036490235.1 Candidatus Sulfotelmatobacter sp.
CGCTCGGGATCGAGATGCTCTAGCGTGCGCATATTGTGCAGGCGGTCGGCAAGCTTGATGAGCACCACGCGAATGTCATCCACCATCGCGAGCATCATCTTGCGCAGATTTTCCGCTTGCGCTTCTTCGCGGGTTGCGAAATCGATTTTGCTGATTTTTGTTACGCCTTCGACGATGTGCGCCACTTGCTCGCCGAACTCTTTGCGGATGTCGACGATCGTGATCGAGGTGTCTTCCACCGAATCGTGCAGCAGCCCGGCAGCAATCGCCACCGGATCCATCTTCATCTCGGCCAGCACCAGCGCCACTTCCAGGGGATGTACAAGATAAGGCTCGCCCGAAGCGCGGGTCTGGCCTTCGTGATATTTCAGCGAAAAATCGTAGGCTTTTTTGACAATGGCGAGGTCGTCCTGGGGACGATTTTCCTGAATACTCCGCAGAAGCTCGCGGAATTTGGTCAGCGTGAGGGCGGTGGTAGCTATCTGTTGGCGCAGAGTCGCCATATAAAATTATAGCCTGTCGGTCTGAGTTGTCCTCTGCGACAGCGCCCGCCGGCATTTGTTTGGCCCTTTGCCGAACTGATAGAGTGCAAATTACGAATTATGAATCGAGTTCTCATCAGCGGAGCCTCTGGAACGATTGGTGCGGCGCTGTTGCAGTCGTTGAAGACGAATGGCTGCACAGTGATCCGCCTGGTGCGCGGGCCCGCAAAAAATGTGGAAGAGATTTCATGGGATCCTTCGAAACCCATGGCTCCTCAAAGCGTCTCCGGCTTCGACGCCGTCATCCATCTTGCCGGGGAGAGCATCTTCGGACGCTGGTCTGACGCAAAAAAGAAGAAGATTCGCGATAGCCGCGTCATCGGAACGTCGAACCTAGCCACTGCCCTTGCCGAAACAGAAAGCAAACCCAAAGTTTTCATCTGCGGCTCGGCGATTGGATATTACGGTAATCGTGGTGATGAGGCGCTACGCGAGGAAAGCGGTCCCGGCACAGGATTTCTGGCGCAGGTTTGTCAGGAGTGGGAGGAAGCCACCACGCCCGCGGTGCAAGCGGATATTCGCACCGTCCACGTTCGTACGGGGATTGTTCTTAGCGCTGAGGGCGGCGCGTTGAAGGCGATGTTGTTGCCACTCAAGCTGGGATTGGGCGGACGCACCGGCGATGGGCAGCAATGGATGAGCTGGATCCATATTCGGGACTGGGTAGGCGCGGTTCACCACATGCTCAAAAACGATCTGATCCAGGGTCCCGTGAATATGGTTGGTCCGAAACCGGCGAGGAATGCGGAGTTCGTCCAAATACTCGCCGCCGTTCTTTCACGGCCGGCAATTTTTCCCATGCCTGCATTTGCCGCAAAAGCGGTCTTTGGAGAAATGGCTGAAGATGTCTTGCTCTCGAGCGAGAAGGTTGAGCCGGGCAGGTTGGTCTCGAGCGGATACCCCTTCCGCTTTCGCGAACTGAAAACCTCGTTGGAAGATCTTCTGAAGAAGAAATAGATCAGGGAACTTCTGAAGAACTACACCGCTGCGCTCGCAGTGCTTAAGAGCGTCCCTTCTTAACAGCGACCGCCTTTGCGGCCACCGCCTTGCCGGCAACCTCCCATGGACGCTTCGGTTGCTCCGCCGCGGGCTTGTCACGATCCTGGATACGATCGTAGTGGTACGATTCGCTCACGGTGCCAAGAGACTCGTTGTAGAGACTTGGCAGTCCCAGCCCCAGCTTCAATTCTTCCGAGAACGACTGCAAAGCTTTCAAGTGTTCGGCCGTGGCGGGAATCTCGGCCTTCGAGGTCTTCAGGAACTGCTGATAACCGCGATTCACCAGTTTCGAGATCTCGCTGCCAACCAGATAACCGGGATAGGCGAAAATTTTCACGCCGTCGTCGCCGTCTTTCTGAATCGCCGCTGAGACGTTGTACTTCCGCAGGAAAACGCGCCCATTTGTTCCCGGCGCTTCGGTCACGTCAAATCCGTGGTCGCGCAGCCAAGAGAGCGCTTCCTCATAAGTCCGTGCTTCTATTGCGTTTGCCATTTCTCCTTTTCCAATCTTCTCAATTAGATGCAGCCACCCGATGAATGTGAGCGTTTTTTAAGTCTGCATCAGACTTGCGGTTCCTCTCATCTAACGACACCATACTACATAGCCTGTTTTCACGACTGTTGCATATTACGATGGTCACGGGCGAGATAGTTCCACATGCAACAGGATTTGAATCATTTTCCCGCGGAGACGGCAGAACATCCGCCGCAGGGCGAACTCGCGCGTCCAGGCCAGACTCTGACGGAGCGCATCGGCAACACGCCTCTACTGCGCTTCGACCAATTCAGCTCACACCTGCCCAGAATTACACTTTTGGGCAAGGCCGAATGGCACAATCCCGGAGGCTCGGTAAAAGATCGCGCCGCCGTCAATATTGTGGCCGAAGGACGGCGCAGCGGGAGCTTCGCCGCGGGCAAAACTTTGCTCGACGCTACCAGCGGAAATACGGGTATTGCTTATGCCATGCTGGGCGCTGCCGAGGGATTTGCAGTGACGCTTTGCATGCCGCAGAACGTTTCGATGGAGCGGAAGAAAATCCTTTCTGTGTACGGTGCGAATATTCTATATACGGATCCGGGCGAAGGTTCCGATGGCGCCATTCGTCTGGCTCGCGAACTCGCGGCCAAAGATCCGGATTTATATTTCTACGCCGATCAGTACTCGAACGATGCGAATTGGCAGGCACATTATTACGGCACTGCCAACGAAATCTGGCAGCAGACACAGGGCACGGTCACTCACTTCGTTGCCATGCTCGGCACCAGCGGGACTTTCATGGGGACCACGCGGCGGTTGAAGGAGCTCAATCCCTCCATCCGCTGCATTTCGCTGCAACCGGATTCTGCCTTCCACGGCATCGAAGGCGCCAAGCACATGCCGAGCGCGCTGGTGCCGAAAATTTACGATCCTTCGCTTGCTGATGAAAATCTCGAGATCGCAACCGAGGACGCTTATGCGATGGCGCGCCGAGTGGCTCGGGAGAATGGAATGCTGTTGGGAATTTCCGCCGCGGCGGGCGTGTTTGGCAGCCTGAAGGTTGCCGAACGAATAAAGGAAGAGAAAGCTGTCATCGTTACCATCCTGTGCGATTCCGGCGACAAGTATTTAAGTGAAAGGTTCTGGACGGAAAAATAAAACTTAGTACGCCGATGCTGAAAATTACAGCGAAAGACCATGAAGCTATCCGCCGCCACGGGGAGGAGACTTACCCCCACGAGTGCTGCGGAGTATTGCTCGGAACGTTCGGTGATGAGGGATCACGTACCGTTAGATCGACTGCCCGCTGCGGCAACACTCGTACCGATTCCGCGCACAACCGCTACAACATCGATCCCCGCGAGCTCGTGCGCATCCAGCGCGAGGGACGAGAGCGCGGTGAGGACATTGTCGGCTTCTATCACTCCCATCCCGATCATCCCGCCCAATGGTCGCAAACCGATTTCGCGGAAGCGCATTGGATCGGTTGCTCATATGTGATTACCAGTGTGGAAAAAGGCAACGCTGTGATCACGAATTCGTTTGAACTTTCGGGAACAAGTGAGGACGACAAGAAGCTCCTGGATGAGACGATAAAGGTCGGTTGAATCCTAATCAGAGACTACCCGGTTTCGCGTCGCGAAAAGCCGCGCTCCGCAAGGCACTTGCCCATTTTTCACAACGATCAGTCCATGAGGTCGACACCGACCGAACATGGATCGCGCTGATTTTCCCTGCGGAAAAGCTTTGGACTGCCGGATCCGATCAATCTCGCCGTGCTACGTGCACAAATTCCTGTCAGTGCCCTGTGGAGGCCATGCACTTCACTGAAAACAAGCATCTTGCAAACACCAATTTTTCGTTGACTCAAAAAATAAAAGGAGTAAAAACATAATCGTTCTTTGACAACTTCTAAAGTTTTTCCGATTGGTGCAGCGTCCGGGACTCAAGCAAAGTCACTCTCGACATGCAAATGACGAGGGAAGGCGAGCAAGGGTCAATAGCTAAGCGCTGGTTGAGGAGAACAAGAAGAAATGTTAAAGGCAGGATAGAGTTCCGAGGCGTTGAGTAGGTTTTTCCGGTTGGCGGTAAGCCCGGAGCCCGAGCGAAAGATCGCAAACGCGGCATCCCGCAAGGGAAGCTGCAACCGCAGGTCGAGCGAGGGTCTAACGCGAGCTACTGGCCGAGACGAACGGACACAACACCACCTCGGAACTCTTATTGTTTTCTGCAAGAGCCGCCAAATATCCTTCCTT